>NZ_DAMAPU010000016.1:0-68911 GCF_032071645.1 Superficieibacter sp. | reverse complement strand
GCCGCGTACAACGAAGTTCAGCGTTAAGCCCGGTGCCGCTTTTCTCCCTCTCCCTGAGGGAGAGGGCTGGGGTGAGGGGGAATTGCGGGTAGAGAGCCATCCCTCTTCCTCATCCGCTATATCCATCCGAAAACGCAAAAGGTGACGGAAGGCAGAGTTGCCATCAACGGGCTACAGACGCCCTGACGGCTCTTCTGATGACAGCACTTCCAGCGGCCAGTGGACATAGCTCTGCCACTGGCTTTCCTGCTCGATAAGCTCGGTCCCCAGCGGATGATGCGCCAGCCAGCCAGCGGGCAGCGTCAGCCGCAGTTTTTCACCGTCGGCTTCAAGCTGGATATCCGGCACCAAATCGTCGCGCCGACGGCTGGCAAATAAAATGGCCAGACGTAGCAGGCGACACAAATGCTCCGCTACACGCGGCGGTACGGCATTTTGCTGATGAAGTGAAGAGAGATCGATAGTGTTGGTCTGATTAAGTACCAGCGTCGCCAGCAGCTTTTTTTGTGCCGGGGTAAAGCCAGGGAGATCGAGATTTTTTACCAGATAGGCCGCGTGCTGGGGGGCGGATTTGAAATCGACGCTTAAACCAATTTCGTGCAACAAACAGGCATTTGCCAGCAGTTCACGGCTGATAAGCTCCAGATCCCACGTCTGCCCTAACTGATTTGCCAGCCGGGAGGCCAGTCGGGCCACCCGCTGTGCCTGTTCAATGTCGACCATAAACCGGCGCTGAATATTACGCATCGTGCGGCTGCGAATGTCTTCGTCAACGGTCAGATGCAACATGCCGTACACCAGGCCTTCACGTAGCGCGCCACCCGCCAGGGTCATGCACTGAATATTCAGCTCGGTGAAAATAGCGATCAGGATCGCCAGACCGCTGGGGAAAACCAGCGCGCGCTCCAGCGTCAGCCCTTCAATTTCCAGTTCTTCAAGACGCCCGCACTGGATCGCGCGTTGTTTCAGCTGTTCCAGTTTGGCAAGGGTGATGCGCTCATCCATGCCCTGCGCCATCATGATTTCCTGAAGCGCCTGCACCGTGCCGGACGCGCCGACACAGACTTTCCAGCCGTGATAGCGCAGTTCGTCGGCTATCGGGCGCAGCACTTCACGCGCGGCTTTTTCCGCTTCGTCAAAATTGTCTTTACCGAGATTGCGACTGGAAAAATAGCGCTCAAGCCAGGTCACGCAGCCCATTGAGAGGCTAAACAGCGAAGTGGTTTGCGCGCCGGTGCCGGTAACCAGTTCGGTACTGGCACCGCCGATATCGACCACCAGACGCTGATCGGCGCCGCCAGTGGTGTGCGCCACGCCCTGATAAATCAGACGTGCTTCTTCTTCGCCCTTAATGACCTGCACCGTGCAGCCGAGGATGTCCTGCGCTTTGGCGATAAATTCGCCCGCATTCACCGCAAGGCGTAATGTGGCGGTCGCCACCACGCGAATTTGCGGCTGGGGGATATCCTGAAGGCGCTCGGCAAACAGCCGCAGGCATTGCCAGCCGCGCTCCATGGCTTCCGGTGAGAGGACGTTACTGCCGCTCAGACCTGCCGCCAGCCGCACTTTGCGCTTAATCCGGGCGACGGTCTGGATACTGCCCGCCACCTCGCGCACGACCAGCATATGAAAACTATTCGATCCCAGATCGATGGCGGCATAAAGCGAAGCGGCAGAGGGCATTTTCGTTATCCTGGACGACGACGATTACGCGGTGCACCCGTACGGCGCGGGCCATTACCCGGACGCGGACGCGTCAGGCGCAGCGGTCTCGGCAGTTCAGTGAGCAAGGCATCCGGGTTGTATTTGCTGACCGGAATGGAATGCCCGATATACGTTTCAATCGCCGGGACGTTCAGCGCATATTCTTCGCAGGCCAGGCTGATCGAGTGACCGCTTGCCCCTGCGCGACCGGTACGGCCGATGCGGTGGACGTAATCTTCACAGTCGTCAGGCATGTCGTAGTTGAACACGTGCGTCACCGCAGGAATGTGCAGACCACGCGCCGCGACGTCAGTCGCTACCAGAATATCCAGATCGCCACGGGTGAATTCGTCGAGAATACGCAGGCGTTTTTTCTGCGCTACGTCGCCGGTCAGCAGACCTACGCGATGGCCGTCAGCGGCCAGATGACCCCAGATGTCTTCACAGCGGTGTTTGGTATTGGCGAAAATAATCGCCCGATCCGGCCACTCTTCTTCGATCAGCGTTTGCAGCAAACGCATTTTTTCTTCGTTGGACGGATAGAAAAGCTCTTCTTTAATACGGTGGCCGGTTTTCTGTTCCGGTTCGACCTCAACGTATTCGGCATTGTTCATTTGTTCAAACGCCAGTTCGCGTACGCGATAAGACAGGGTGGCGGAGAACAGCATGTTCAGGCGCTGGTTAGCCGCAGGCATACGGCGGAACAGCCAGCGAATGTCTTTAATAAAGCCCAGATCGTACATACGATCGGCTTCGTCCAGCACGACGACCTGAATGGCGTTCAGGTTGATATGGTTTTGTTTGGCGTAATCGATCAGACGACCGGTGGTGCCGATGAGAATATCGACGCCGCTTTCCAGCACTTTAAGCTGTTTGTCGTAGCCGTCGCCGCCGTATGCCAGCCCTAATTTCAGGCCGGTAGACTGCGCCAGCGGTTCGGCATCAGCATGGATCTGCACCGCTAATTCGCGGGTCGGGGCCATGATTAATGCACGCGGTTGGTTCACCTGGCGGTCTGCAATTGCCGGGTGAGAAAGAAGATAATGAAACGTTGACGTCAGAAACGCCATCGTTTTCCCGGTACCGGTTTGCGCCTGCCCTGCAACATCACGACCTGCCAGCGTTAGCGGGAGGGCCAGTGCCTGAATGGGCGTACAGTTATGAAAGCCTTTAGTTTCAAGGGCTTCAATCACCTTAGGGTGCAGGGCGAAGTCGGAAAACTTCTGTTCTGTTAAATGTGTTTTGCTCATAGTGTGGTAGAATATCAGCTTACTATTGCTTTACGAAAGCGTATCCGGTGAAATAAAGTCAACCTTTAGTTGGTTAATGCAACATCAACAGTTGTTATTTAATGCTACACCAACATACCAGGCTTATTCCTGTGGAGTTAAATATGAGCGATAAAATTATTCACCTGACTGACGACAGTTTTGACACGGATGTACTCAAAGCAGAAGGGCTGGTTCTTGTTGATTTCTGGGCAGAGTGGTGCGGACCGTGTAAAATGATCGCCCCGATTCTGGATGAAATCGCTGATGAGTATCAGGGCAAACTGACGATTGCCAAGCTGAACATCGACCAGAACCCTGGTACTGCGCCGAAATACGGCATTCGCGGTATCCCGACCCTGCTGCTGTTCAAAAACGGTGAAGTGGCGGCGACCAAAGTGGGCGCGCTGTCCAAAGGTCAACTGAAAGAGTTCCTCGACGCCAACCTGGCATAAGGAATTTTTTTCGCGGCGTCCGTTATCCTTAAATTCACGGGATCTCTGGACGCCCGGCTTGAGTCGTGCTAAGTTAGTTTTGACTTCGTTTTAAGCATATCTTGTATTACCCGACGCTTCCGGTTGTTCTAGTCACTCATTCGAGAAGCGAACAGATTCCGGGCTTATCACTCAATTCGTCTTGTCGTTTCAGATCTGCGTACTCTCCTGTGACCAGACAGCGAACAGACATGAGTCGATGGCCGTTTAACAGGCATGGATGACCCTGCCATACCATTCACAACATTAAGTTCGAGATTTACCCCTAGTTTAAGAACCCACACCACTATGAATCTTACCGAATTAAAGAATACGCCGGTTTCTGAGCTGATTACTCTCGGCGAAAATATGGGACTGGAAAACCAGGCCCGCATGCGTAAGCAGGACATCATTTTTGCCATCCTGAAGCAGCATGCAAAGAGTGGCGAAGATATCTTTGGTGACGGTGTGCTGGAGATATTGCAGGACGGATTTGGTTTCCTCCGCTCCGCAGACAGCTCCTACCTCGCCGGTCCCGATGACATCTACGTTTCTCCCAGCCAAATCCGCCGTTTCAACCTCCGCACTGGTGATACCATTTCTGGTAAGATTCGCCCGCCGAAAGAAGGCGAACGCTACTTTGCGCTGTTGAAAGTCAATGAAGTTAACTACGATAAACCTGAAAACGCGCGTAATAAGATCCTCTTTGAGAACTTAACGCCGCTGCACGCAAACTCTCGTCTGCGTATGGAACGTGGTAACGGCTCTACCGAAGACTTAACCGCTCGCGTACTGGATCTGGCTTCGCCGATTGGTCGTGGTCAGCGTGGTCTGATTGTGGCACCGCCGAAAGCCGGTAAAACCATGCTGCTGCAAAATATCGCACAGAGCATTGCTTATAATCACCCTGACTGCGTGCTGATGGTGCTGCTGATTGACGAACGTCCTGAAGAAGTGACCGAGATGCAGCGTCTGGTGAAAGGTGAAGTGGTCGCGTCAACGTTTGACGAACCGGCTTCCCGTCACGTTCAGGTTGCGGAAATGGTGATCGAGAAGGCTAAGCGTCTGGTTGAGCACAAAAAAGACGTGATCATCCTGCTCGACTCCATCACCCGTCTGGCGCGTGCTTACAACACCGTAGTCCCGGCGTCCGGTAAAGTGTTGACCGGTGGTGTGGATGCCAACGCCCTGCATCGTCCGAAGCGTTTCTTCGGCGCAGCGCGTAACGTGGAAGAGGGCGGCAGCCTGACCATCATCGCCACCGCACTGGTGGATACCGGCTCTAAAATGGATGAAGTTATCTACGAAGAGTTTAAAGGCACCGGTAACATGGAACTGCATCTGGCGCGTAAAATCGCCGAGAAACGCGTCTTCCCGGCTATCGACTACAACCGCTCCGGTACGCGTAAAGAAGAGCTGCTCACCACTCAGGAAGAGCTGCAAAAAATGTGGATCCTGCGCAAAATCATCCATCCGATGGGTGAAATCGACGCGATGGAATTCCTCATTAATAAACTGGCAATGACCAAAACTAACGACGATTTCTTCGACATGATGAAACGTTCGTAATTCAGGAATTGTTAATAAACGCCACGCTTTTGCGTGGCGTTTTTGTTTGCCGTTGCCTACGCTTACTCCGATAAGACTAAAAAAGGGCAAGGAGCCTTCAGAAGTGGCTGTCTGGCTGAAATTTGTCAGATTTCCCTCAAGCCAGGTCAGAGTTTTCCTTCTGGATAGGTTGCTTCGTGGTTATACTTCTGAAACTAAATATTATTTGAGAGTGTGAATTGTGAATTTACTGGCTGCCTCGGCTGATTTGATCAGTATATTTCTGTTCACTACCTTATTTCTTTTTTTTGCGCGTAAGGTAGCTATAAGGGTCGGTTTAGTTGATAAACCCAACTTTCGCAAACGTCATCAGGGACTGATCCCCTTAGTGGGGGGTATTTCTGTCTATGCAGGCATTTGTTTTACCTTTGAAATTATTAATTACTATATACCTCATGCCTCGCTGTACCTGCTGTGTGCTGGTGTGCTGGTCTTCGTCGGTGCGCTGGATGACCGTTTTGACATCAGCGTAAAATTCCGCGCGACGGTACAGGCCATTGTCGGCATCGTAATGATAAGCGTCGCTAACCTGCACCTGAGCAGCCTGGGCTATATTTTTGGCCCGTGGGAACTGGTGCTTGGACCGTTTGGTTTTCTGCTCACGCTGTTTGCGGTCTGGGCGGCGATCAACGCCTTTAATATGGTGGACGGCATTGACGGGCTGCTTGGCGGGCTGTCGAGCGTGTCGTTTGGTGCCATCGGCCTGATCCTGTGGTTTGACGGACAAACCAGCCTCGCCATGTGGTGCTTTGCCATGATTGCCGCCATCCTTCCTTATATTTTATTAAACCTCGGCGCGCTAGGGCGGCGTTATAAAGTCTTTATGGGCGATGCAGGCAGTACGCTGATTGGTTTTACAGTGATCTGGATCCTGCTGGAAACCACCCAGGGTAAAACGCACCCGATTAGCCCGGTTACGGCGCTGTGGATCATCGCCATTCCCCTGATGGATATGGTGGCGATTATGTACCGCCGCCTGCGCAAAGGAATGAGTCCCTTCTCCCCGGACCGTCAGCACATCCATCACCTGATCATGCGTGCCGGTTTTACTTCTCGTCAGGCTTTTGTTCTTATTACACTTGCCGCTGCGTTACTGGCCGCGATTGGTGTCATTGCTGAAGCCACCCGCATTGTTCCTGAATGGGTCATGCTAATCTTATTTTTGCTGGCATTCTTCCTGTATGGCTACTGCATCAAGCGGGCCTGGAAGGTAGCGCGCTTTATCAAACGCATGAAACGCAGAACCCGGCGGCTCAGCGGTAGCAATCCAAAATTAACTAAATAATCTGAGGAAGTGATGACTCAACCATTACCAGGAGCACAGCCAGTGAGCGCTGAGAATGAACTGGATATTCGCGGTCTGTTTCGTACTTTGTGGGCAGGAAAGTTTTGGATAGTGGGAATGGCGCTGCTGTTTGCTCTGGTTGCTCTGCTCTACACCTTCTTTGCGCGTCAGGAGTGGGGGGCGACAGCCATCACCGACCGGCCGACCGTCAACATGCTGGGGGGCTTTTACTCCCAGCAGCAGTTCTTACGTAACCTCGATGCCCGCGCCAATCAGACCCCAACGGATCAGCCGTCGGTAATGGATGAAGCGTATAAAGAGTTTGTGGTACAGCTCGCCTCGTGGGATACGCGGCGGGATTTCTGGTCGCAAACTGACTATTACAAACAGCGCATGGTTGGTAACTCCAGGGCGGACGCGGCGCTGCTTGACGATCTGATCAACGACATTCAGTTTATGCCCGGCGATCCGCTGAAAAGCCTCAGCGACAGCGTGAAGCTCACCGCAGAAACCGCGCCGGATGCCAATAATTTGCTGCGCCAGTACGTAGCGTTCGCCAGCCAGCGTTCGGCGGGCCATCTTAATGACGAGCTGAAAGGCGCGTGGTCCGCCCGCACTATTCAGATGAAAGCGCAGGTAAAGCGTCAGGAAGAGGTGGCGAAGTCTATTTATAATCGTCGGGTGCATAACATTCAGCAGGCGCTGAAAGTCGCCCAGGATCATAATATTTCCCGTAGCGAGACCGACGTTCCGGCAGAAGAGTTACCGGACTCCGAACTTTTCCTGCTGGGTCGTCCGATGTTGCAGGCCCGGCTGGAGAATTTGCAGGCCGTTGGCCCGGAATTCGATCTCGATTATGATCAAAATCGGGCGATGCTGACCACGCTCAACGTTGGTCCTGTGCTGGACCCGCGTTTTCAGACCTATCGTTATTTGCGTACGCCCGAAGAGCCTGTAAAACGTGATAGCCCTCGTCGTGCCTTCCTGATGATCATGTGGGGCATTGTGGGTGCGTTAATCGGTTCCGGGGTGGCACTTGTGCGCCGCCGTGTACGCTAAACGCAGCATTTGTGATGAAGGCCGCCGCGCCTTCATTATCTAATCGAAGAGAATTGATGTGAAAGTACTGACTGTATTTGGCACACGCCCGGAAGCCATCAAGATGGCACCGCTGGTACATGCGCTGGCAAAGGAGCCTTATTTTGAGGCGAAAGTATGCGTCACCGCGCAGCATCGGGAGATGCTCGATCAGGTGCTGCACCTCTTTTCTATCGTCCCGGATTACGATCTCAATATTATGAGTCCGGGGCAGGGATTAACTGAGATCACCTGCCGCATTTTGCAGGGGCTGCAACCGATTCTGGCATCCTTTAAGCCAGACGTGGTGCTGGTGCATGGCGACACCACCACCACCATTGCGACCAGCCTGGCGGCGTTTTATCAGCGCATTCCGGTCGGTCACGTTGAGGCGGGACTGCGCACCGGCGATCTTAACTCGCCGTGGCCGGAAGAAGGGAACCGGATGCTGACCGGACGGCTGGCCACATGGCATTTTGCGCCCACGGAGAATTCGCGCCAAAATTTGCTGGACGAAAATACCCTTGATGAGCAGATTTTCGTGACCGGTAATACCGTCATTGATGCGCTGTTCTGGGTGCGCGACCGGGTGATGGCCGATGAAAAACTGCGCGGCGAACTGACCGCGCGTTATCCGTTTCTCAGCAACGGCAAGAAAATGATTCTGGTCACCGGGCATCGCCGTGAAAGTTTTGGTGAAGGCTTTGAGCAGATCTGCCAGGCGCTGGCAGACATTGCCGCGCAAAATCGCGATGTGCAAATCGTCTATCCGGTCCATCTGAACCCGAACGTCAGCGAGCCGGTTAACCGCATTCTTGGACACATTGATAACGTGATCCTGATTGAGCCGCAGGATTACCTGCCGTTCGTCTGGCTGATGAATCACGCCTGGCTGATCCTGACCGATTCCGGCGGCATCCAGGAAGAAGCGCCTTCGCTGGGTAAACCGGTGCTGGTGATGCGCGATACCACCGAACGCCCGGAGGCCGTCGAGGCCGGGACGGTGCGGCTGGTGGGAACCGACCGTGAGGATATCGTCGCGCAGGTGACGCGCCTGCTGTATGACGAAGAGGAATACCAGGCCATGAGCCGCGCCCACAACCCTTACGGGGACGGCAAAGCTTGTGAACGTATTTTAGACGCACTGAAAAATAATCAGGTAACGCTATGAGTTTCTCTACCATTTCCGTTATTGGACTGGGCTACATCGGGCTGCCGACCGCCGCCGCCTTTGCGTCACGGCAAAAGCAGGTGGTGGGCGTGGACATCAATCAGCACGCGGTGGATACCATCAACCGTGGGCAGATCCACATCGTTGAGCCGGATCTGGACAGCGTGGTCAAAGCGGCGGTCGAAGGCGGTTACCTGCGCGCCAGCACCACGCCGGTGGAAGCCGACGCGTGGCTGATAGCGGTGCCGACGCCGTTTAAAGGCGATCACGAGCCGGATATGGTTTACGTTGAGGCGGCGGCAAAATCCATCGCCCCGGTGCTGAAGAAAGGTGCGCTGGTGATCCTCGAATCCACCTCTCCGGTCGGCGCGACCGAGCAGATGGCGGGATGGCTGGCGGAAATGCGCCCGGATCTGACCTTTCCGCAGCAGGCGGGCGAGCAGGCGGATGTCAATATCGCTTACTGCCCGGAGCGCGTGCTGCCAGGCCAGGTGATGGTCGAATTGATTAAAAATGACCGCGTGATTGGCGGCATGACGCCGGTGTGCTCCGCGCGCGCCAGCGAACTGTACAAAATCTTCCTTGAAGGTGAATGCGTGGTGACGAACTCACGCACTGCCGAAATGTGCAAGCTGACTGAAAACAGCTTCCGCGACGTTAACATCGCGTTTGCGAATGAGTTGTCGCTCATCTGCGCCGATCAGGGGATTAACGTCTGGGAACTGATCCGCCTGGCAAACCGCCACCCGCGCGTGAATATTCTCCAGCCTGGCCCCGGCGTCGGCGGCCACTGTATCGCCGTTGACCCGTGGTTTATCGTTGCGCAGAACCCGCAGCAGGCGCGGCTGATCCGCACTGCGCGTGAAGTGAACGATCACAAACCTCTCTGGGTGCTCGACCAGGTTAAAGCGGCGCTTGCCGATTGCCTGACCGCCAGCGGCAAGCGCGCCAGCGACATTAAAATCGCCTGTTTCGGACTGGCCTTTAAGCCCAATATCGACGACCTGCGCGAAAGCCCGGCGATGGCGATTGCCGCACAGATCGCCCGCTGGCACAGCGGCGAAACGCTGGTGGTGGAGCCTAATATTCATCAATTGCCGAAAAAGCTCGACGGTCACTGTACGCTGGTGGATGTTCAGCAGGCGCTGGACAGCGCGGATGTGCTGGTGATGCTGGTCGATCACAATGAATTTAAAGCCATCAGCGGCGACAGTCTGCGCCAGCAGTACATCGTCGATACCAAAGGCGTCTGGCATTGACCGTCCGTGCCCGCGTTGAGCCGCTCGACTGGGAAAGCCAGTTTTTTGGCCTGCAAAGCGCCATCGTGCGTTTTGATGATGACGCGCCGGAACTGACCGCCGATGCGCTGGCAGGCCGGGCGCGGGTACAGGCAAAGATCCCCGCCGGACGCGCCGACTGGCTGGATGCACTTCAGCAACTCGGTTTTCGCCTGGTTGAAGGTGAAGTTGATTTATCGCTGGTGGTCCCGCCTGACGCCACCGTTTGCGCTGAGGTTGCGGGTGCCGATGATATCCCCGCGCTGCGCGCCCTTGCGGCACGGGACTTTGCGCTAAGCCGCTTTCGTGCGCCGTGGTACGCGCCGCAGGACAGTGGACGTTTCTACGCACAGTGGATTGAAAACGCGGTGCGCGGCACTTTCGATCACCAGTGCCTGCTGTTACGGACGCCCGCTGGCGATATTCGCGGCTATGTCTCACTGCGCCAGCTCGGGGAAACCGATGCGCGCATCGGCCTGCTGGCAGGGCGCGGCGCGGGCGCTGAGCTTATGCAGGCAGCGCTTGGCTGGGCGCAGGCGCGTCAGCTAAAAACATTGCGGGTGGCGACCCAGACGGGCAACACCGCCGCGCTTAAACGTTACATTCAAAGCGGTGCCAACGTAGAGAGTACCGCTTTCTGGCTATACAGGTGACAAGATGATCCCATTTAATGCGCCTCCCGTGGTGGGCACGGAAATTGAGTATATGCAGTCGGCGATGGGCAGCGGCAAGCTGTGCGGCGACGGCGGCTACACCCGCCGCTGTCAGCAGTGGATGGAGCAGCGTTTTGGCAGCGCCAAAGTGCTGCTGACTCCGTCCTGCACCGCCTCGCTGGAAATGGCGGCGCTGCTGCTGGATATCGCTCCCGGTGATGAAGTCATCATGCCAAGCTACACCTTTGTCTCCACCGCTAACGCCTTCGCGCTGCGCGGGGCAAAAATCATTTTTGTCGATATCCGCCCGGATACCATGAACATCGACGAAACGCTGATTGAAGCAGCCATCAGCGAAAAAACCCGCGCCATCGTGCCGGTGCATTACGCGGGTGTGGCCTGCGAGATGGACACCATCATGGCAATTGCCAAAAAACATGACCTGTTTGTGGTTGAAGATGCCGCGCAGGGCGTGATGTCTACTTACAAAGGCCGCGCGCTGGGCACCATCGGGCATATCGGCTGTTTCAGCTTCCATGAAACCAAAAACTACACGGCCGGTGGCGAAGGCGGCGCGACGCTGATTAACGATCGTAAGCTGATCGAGCGGGCGGAAATCATTCGTGAAAAAGGGACCAACCGCAGCCAGTTCTTCCGGGGTCAGGTCGATAAATACACCTGGCGTGACATTGGCTCCAGCTATCTGATGGCGGATCTTCAGGCCGCCTATTTGTGGGCGCAGCTGGAAGCGGCGGACCGCATTAACCAGCAGCGGCTCGCGCTGTGGCAGACCTACCACGACGCGCTGGCTCCGCTGGCGAAGGCCGGGCGCATTGAACTGCCGTCCTGCCCGACAGAGTGCGTGCATAACGCCCACATGTTTTATATCAAACTGCGCGATATTGAAGATCGCAGCCGTCTGATTGCCTGGCTGAAGGAAGCGGAAATTCTCGCGGTGTTCCACTACATCCCGCTGCATGATTCTCCGGCGGGCGAACAGTTTGGCGAATTCTTCGGGGAAGATCGCTATACCACGCGCGAAAGTGAGCGTTTGCTTCGCCTGCCGCTGTTCTTTAACCTGGCTCCTGTTAATCAGCGCACGGTGATCAACTCGCTATTAAGTTATTTCGCCTGAGATGTCGCTGGCGAAGGCTTCAGTGTGGACTGCCGCGTCCACGCTGGTGAAAATCGGTGCGGGGCTGCTGGTGGTAAAGTTACTGGCGGTCACTTACGGCCCGGCAGGTGTGGGTCAGGCGGGTAACTTCCGCCAGCTGGTCACGGTTCTCGGCGTTCTCGCCGGAGCGGGAATATTTAACGGCGTGACGAAATTTGTCGCCCAGTCCCATGACGATCCGCCGCAGCTGCAAAAAGTGGTGGGCACCTCATCGGCAATGGTGCTGGGGTTTTCCACGCTGCTGGCGCTGGTGTTTTTACTCGCCGCTGCGCCAATCAGCCAGGGATTATTCGGTCACACCCATTATCAGGGGCTGGTACGACTGGTCGCTCTGGTACAGATGGGGATTGCGTGGGCCAACCTGCTGCTGGCATTGATTAAAGGCTTTCGCGACGCGGCGGGCAATGCGCTGGCGCTGATTTCCGGCAGTATCATCGGAGTGGTGGCCTATTACGGCTGCTACCGGGTTGGCGGCTATGAAGGCGCGCTGCTGGGCCTGGCGCTGGTGCCTGCGCTGGTGGTGCTTCCGGCGGCGCTGGTATTAGGTAAGCGGCGGTCGATCCCGTTTCGCTACCTGAAACCGCAGTGGGATCGCTGGCTGGCGGGGCAGTTGGGCAAATTTACCCTGATGGCGCTGATCACCTCGGTAACGCTCCCGGTCGCCTACGTGATGATGCGAAACCTGCTGGCAGCGCACTATAGCTGGGATGACGTGGGGATCTGGCAGGGCGTGAGCAGTATTTCCGATGCTTACCTGCAATTTATCACCGCCTCGTTTAGCGTCTACCTGCTGCCTACGCTTTCACGACTGACGGCAAAGCAGGAGATTAGCCGCGAAATTGTCCGCTCGCTGAAGTTTGTCCTGCCTGCGGTTGCGGTCGCCAGCCTTACCGTCTGGCTGCTGCGCGATTTCGCGATATGGCTGCTGTTCTCGACCAAATTTACCGCCATGCGCGATCTCTTCGCCTGGCAACTGGTGGGTGATGTACTGAAAGTGGGCGCTTACGTTTATGGTTATCTGGTGATAGCCAAAGCCTCGCTGCGATTTTATATCCTGGCTGAAATCAGCCAGTTCGCGTTGCTGATGGCCTTTTCGCACTGGCTGATCCCGGCTCATGGCGCGCTGGGCGCGGCGCAGGCTTACATGGCGACTTATATCGTTTATTTCACGCTCTGTAGCGGCGTATTTTTACTTTGGCGTAAACGGGCATGACTGCACTGATACACGTACTGGGATCGGATATCCCGCATCATAATCAGACCGTTCTGCGGTTCTTTAACGATGAGCTTGCCGCCACCGGTGAGCACGCACGCCAGTTTATGGTCGTGGGTGATGAGAGCACCGGGATCGCGTTTCCGGCGCTGGCGTTAACCTTTTATCCGGGTAAAAAAGCGCTGGCGGAGGCGGTCATCGCCAGAGCAAAGGCCAACCGCGCGCAGCGCTTCTTCTTTCACGGTCAGTTTAATACCGGATTGTGGCTGGCGCTGCTAAGCGGCGGTATTAAACCGCAGCAGGTGAGCTGGCATATCTGGGGGGCCGATCTTTATGAAGTCTCCGGCGGGCTGAAATTTCGCCTGTTTTACCCTCTGCGCCGGATAGCGCAGGGGCGCGTGGGCTGCGTATTTGCCACCAGGGGCGACTTAAGCCACTTCGCCAGTCGTCATCCCCACGTGCGCGGTGAATTGCTCTACTTCCCAACGCGCATGGAGCCGTCGCTAAACGATATGGCGAGTGACATCCAGCGTGACGGCAAGCTGACGATTCTGGTCGGCAACTCCGGCGACCGCAGCAACGATCATATTGCCGCGTTAAAGGCGGTGCATCAGCAGTTTGGCGATACGGTCACGGTGATTGTGCCGATGGGGTATCCGCCGCACAACGACGCTTACATTAACGAAGTGCGTGAGGCGGGGCTGTCGCTGTTCAGCGCGGAAAATCTGCAAATCCTCAGCGATAAGCTCGAATTTAACGATTATCTTGCGCTGCTGAAACGCTGCGATCTGGGCTACTTTATTTTTGCCCGCCAGCAGGGTATTGGCACCCTGTGCCTGCTGATCCAGGCGGGCGTTCCCTGCGTGCTCAACCGGGAAAACCCGTTCTGGCAGGATATGACAGAGCAGCATATTCCGGTGTTGTTCACCACCGATACGCTGAATGAATCCGTGGTGCGCGAAGCACAGCGCCAGCTGGCGCTGGTGGATAAAAATAATATTGCCTTCTTCCGGCCCAACTATCTGGCACCCTGGCATCAGGCGCTGCGTATCGCAGCAGGAGAGCAAGCATGAGTCAGATGCAGTTCTGCGGCCTGTTGGTTGTCTGGCTACTCTCCACGTTGTTTATCGCGACGCTGACGTACCTGGAGTTTCGCCGCGTGCGCTTTAACTTTAACGTCTTCTTTTCACTGCTGTTTTTGCTGACGTTTTTCTTCGGCTTCCCGCTCACCTGTACCCTGGCGTTTCGTTTTGACGTGGCCGTGGCACCGCCTGATATCCTGCTTCAGGCGCTACTGGCGGCGGTCTGCTTTTATGCGGTTTACTACGTGACCTATAAAACACGGCTGCGGTCGGTGAATCGCGATACGCCCCGACCAGCCCTGTTCACCATGAACCGGGTAGAAACGCACCTGACGTGGCTGCTACTGGCAGGTATTGCGCTGCTGAGTGTCGGCGTTTTCTTCATGCACAACGGCTTTCTGCTGTTCCGCCTGCACTCCTACAGCCAGATTTTCTCCAGCGAAGTGTCGGGCGTGGCGCTGAAGCGCTTTTTCTACTTCTTTATCCCGGCCATGCTGGTGGTTTATTTCCTGCGTCAGGATAGCAAGGCGTGGCTGTTTTTCCTCGTCAGCACCGTCGCCTTCGGGATGCTGACCTATATGATCGTCGGCGGCACGCGCGCCAATATTATTATTGCCTTTGCCATCTTCCTGTTCATCGGCATTATTCGCGGCTGGATCTCACTGTGGATGCTGGCGGCGGCGGGCGTGTTTGGCATTGTCGGCATGTTCTGGCTGGCGCTGAAGCGCTATGGGCTGGACGTCAGCGGTGACGAAGCGTTTTATACCTTCCTGTATCTGACGCGCGATACCTTCTCCCCGTGGGAGAATCTGGCGCTGCTGCTGCAAAACTACGACAAAATCGAGTTTCAGGGGCTGGCACCGATCGTGCGCGATTTCTACGTGTTCATTCCCACCTGGCTGTGGCCGGATCGTCCGGGGATTGTGCTGAACACCGCCAACTACTTTACCTGGGAGGTGCTCAACAACCATTCCGGGCTGGCGATTTCTCCCACGCTGATTGGCTCGCTGGTGGTCATGGGCGGAGCCTGGTTTATTCCGCTGGGCGCAGTGACCGTCGGGCTTATCATCAAGTGGTTTGACTGGCTTTACATGCTGGGCAACCGGGAAACCAATCGCTATAAAGCGGCGATCCTGCACAGCTTCTGCTTTGGCGCTATCTTCAATATGATTGTGCTGGCGCGGGAAGGGCTGGATTCATTCGTTTCGCGCGTGGTCTTTTTCCTGGTCATCTTCGGCCTGTGCTTGCTGGCGGCTAAACTGTTGTACTGGCTGTTTGAAAGCGCGGGCCTGATCCAGCGACGTTTAAGACCGCTGACGCACCCTCAGGTCTGATAAGGATACTCATGACAACTATCACCTCCGCTCCGACTTACACCCTGCGTGGTCTGGAACTCATCGGCTGGCGCGATATGCAGCACGCGCTGGATTATCTCTATGCCGATGGCGAACTCAGGAAGGGAACGCTGGTCGCGATTAATGCGGAAAAAATGCTGGCAGTGGAAGACAATGCCGAAGTACGCGGGCTGATTGAGGCGGCGGAATTTAAATATGCCGACGGGATCAGTGTGGTGCGTTCGGTACGTAAAAAATACCCGCGGGCGCAGGTTTCCCGTGTCGCCGGGGCCGACTTGTGGGAAGCGCTGATGGCGCGCGCAGGGGCGGAAGGTACGCCGGTATTTTTACTGGGCGGCAAGCCGGAAGTGCTGGCGCAAACCGAGGCAAAACTGCGTGCGCAGTGGAACGTCAATATCGTCGGCAGTCAGGATGGCTACTTCACCGCAGAGCAGCGGCCCGCGCTGTTTGAACGCATCCGCGACAGCGGGGCGAAAATCGTCACCGTGGCAATGGGATCGCCAAAACAGGAAATCCTGATGCGCGACTGCCGGTTGATCCACCCTGATGCGTTGTATATGGGCGTCGGCGGCACCTATGATGTTTTTACCGGTCACGTTAAGCGTGCGCCGAAAGTGTGGCAAAACCTGGGGCTGGAATGGCTGTATCGCCTGCTTTCCCAGCCGAGTCGTCTTTCCCGCCAGATCCGCCTGCTGCGATACCTTTCCTGGCATTATACCAACAAGATGTAACTATTCTCTGGTGAATGTGTTGCTGGTTTATTGTGCAATACATTCACTTCTTTTCATCCTTTGTTTGCCATTTTGCGAAAATTGTTAAACCATTCGTGCGCGTTTATTCGCATAAGAATAAGTTCTTACTCATAACTAGAACCGGCAACGCCCGGAAAATTGCAAGCACAGAGGATTTATGTCAGAAAAACAACCGGAGCTTCAGCGAGGACTTGAAGCCCGACATATCGAACTGATCGCCCTTGGGGGCACCATCGGAGTGGGCCTGTTTATGGGAGCGGCAAGCACCCTGAAGTGGGCCGGGCCATCCGTTCTGCTGGCCTATATTATTGCGGGCCTGTTCGTCTTCTTCATTATGCGATCGATGGGCGAAATGCTGTTCCTTGAACCGGTCACCGGGTCATTCGCCGTCTATGCACACCGCTACATGAGTCCATTTTTTGGCTACCTTACCGCATGGTCATACTGGTTTATGTGGATGGCGGTGGGCATCTCGGAGATCACCGCGATAGGGGTTTACGTCCAGTTCTGGTTCCCGGATATGGTGCAATGGATACCCGCGCTGATTGCCGTGGGGCTGGTGGCGCTGGCTAACCTGGCGGCGGTGCGTCTGTATGGCGAAATCGAATTCTGGTTCGCGATGATCAAAGTCACCACCATTATTGTCATGATCGTCGTCGGTCTGGGCGTTATCTTCTTTGGCTTCGGCAACGGCGGACAGAGCATTGGATTTAGCAATCTGACCGAGCACGGCGGCTTCTTCGCAGGCGGCTGGAAAGGCTTTCTGACGGCGCTGTGTATCGTGGTGGCGTCCTACCAGGGCGTTGAGCTGATCGGCATTACCGCTGGCGAAGCGAAAAACCCGCAGGTCACGCTGCGCAGCGCGGTTGGCAAGGTGCTGTGGCGGATCCTGATTTTCTACGTGGGTGCCATCTTCGTTATCGTTACCATTTTCCCGTGGAATGAAATCGGCTCTAACGGCAGCCCGTTCGTGCTTACCTTTGCAAAGATTGGTATTACCGCCGCAGCGGGCATTATCAACTTTGTGGTGCTGACGGCAGCGCTTTCCGGCTGTAACAGCGGGATGTACAGCTGCGGTCGTATGCTCTACGCGCTGGCGAAAAACCGCCAGTTGCCTGCGGCGATGGGAAAAGTTTCGCGCAGCGGCGTGCCGGTGGCGGGCGTGGCGGTCTCCATTGTGATTCTGCTTATCGGCTCGTGCCTGAACTACATTATTCCCAATCCGCAGCGCGTATTCGTTTATGTTTATAGCGCCAGCGTGCTGCCGGGGATGGTTCCGTGGTTTGTGATCCTGATTAGCCAGCTGCGTTTCCGCCGTGCGCATCAGGCGGCGATTGCCAGCCATCCGTTCCGTTCAGTGCTGTTTCCGTGGGCCAACTACTTAACAATGGCTTTTCTGATTTGCGTGCTGATTGGCATGGGCTTTAACGAAGACACGCGTATGTCGCTGTTTGTCGGGATTATTTTCATGGCTGCCGTGACGGTGATTTACAAGGTTTTCGGCCTTAATCGCTTTAGCGTGACGGAAAAAGTGAAGTAATAAGCAGCAAAGTGCGCAAAGCCTGACCAAACGCGCATTTTATTTAAAAAGGCACTGGACAGAGGGGTGGGAAGTCCGTATTATCCACCCCCGCAACGGCGCTAAGCGCCCGTAGCTCAGCTGGATAGAGCGCTGCCCTCCGGAGGCAGAGGTCTCAGGTTCGAATCCTGTCGGGCGCACCATTAACCCGGTGCTGGAGCTGCGGTGGTTTTAATACCGCGTAAAAAAAGATTTCAGTGGTGGCTATAGCTCAGTTGGTAGAGTCCCGGATTGTGATTCCGGTTGTCGTGGGTTCGAATCCCATTAGCCACCCCATTAATTTAAGCGTTTTGTGGAATGCGAAGGTGGCGGAATTGGTAGACGCGCTAGCTTCAGGTGTTAGTGTCCTTACGGACGTGGGGGTTCAAGTCCCCCCCCTCGCACCACTACTTAAATTGAACTAAAAAGTCAAAAAGCAGTACATCGGCGAGTAGCGCAGCTTGGTAGCGCAACTGGTTTGGGACCAGTGGGTCGGAGGTTCGAATCCTCTCTCGCCGACCAATTTTGAACCCCGCTTCGGCGGGGTTTTTTGTTTTCTGCGGCTGTCTGCCCGCGTCTGTGTAATCCTTCCCCGCGCAATAAATGCCGCAAAAATCTACCCCGCACTGCCCCACAATGAACAGCGTCAGTTTTTTATGAATAGCCGGTGTTATCGTCGGTAAAAGTGCGCACTCTGCTGGCGTTCCGCAGACTGGCCTGTGGCGTACAGAATAGTCCGTAAGTGGGCAACCCGGATGACACATCCCGCTGCGTTGTGTAATAATCTGACATGTAGATGCTCATTCCACCTCTTATGTTCGCCTTCTGGCCTCATAAACTCAGGAATGATGCAGAGCCGCTTATGGTGCTTATCGTCCACCTGCCAGATGTCGCTTCGGCCTCATCAAACATCATGGACATAACGTTGAGTGAAGCACCCATTTATGTTGTCAAACAGACCTGTTTTAACGCCTGCTCTGGTTTCAGAGCAGGCGTTTTTTTATGGCTGGGGATTATTTTGCAGGGTCAGCAGCAGACCGTCGCGGCGCATGGCGGCCGCTTCTTCCGGTTTGTGCTGGCGATCGAGGGAATCAGCAAGCCAGGCGTAATCAAACGCATCCGGTCGCTGTTTTAACGCGGCGCGGAAAGCGATACTCGCTTCCTGCCACTCACCGTGCTTCATCAGCGACTGGCCGAGCGTACTCCACAGCAGCGGACGGTCGCCCGCCGTTTTGATCTGCTGACGGAGGATTTTTTCCAGCTGCTCAGGATTGTTCGTTTTCAGACGCGGGATGAGCAGCGTCAGGCGATCGTCGTACTGACGTTTCAGGCCGTCGATGACGATCTGCTGGGCGGTGTCATGATCGTTGCACTCAATCAGGTGATCCGCCATCGCCACCTGTAATGGGATCTGACGGCGCGTCTTACGGCTCTGATTTTTCCACCAGGCTTTCAGTCCGTCGCTGCCCTGATCGGCGCGCGCCTGATCCATCAGGCCAATCCACGCCTGCTCTTCCAGCGCGGCGCGATGCTCTTCATCACCCACGTCGGCTTTCGCCATCGACGGGATAATCTCCAGCAGCGAGCTCCAGGCTCCGGTACGGATATACGCCTGTTCAGCCAGGCGCAGCACTTCCGGGTGACGCGGCGCGACCTCCAGTAAACGGTCAACGTCGCGGCGTGCCGCGTGATCCTCATTTCGCGCCAGATGCAGACGGGTACGGGTGATATCTACCGGGATCACATCGTTGCCTGCCAGTTCTTCCGCCCGCGCCAGATGCTGATTGGCCCGAGCTTCATCGCCGCGCTGTTGCGCCGCTTCCGCTGCCAGCAAATAGTTCACCACCGGCTGCTCGGCGTGATCGGCGTTTTTCGACATCAGTTTCTCAACCTGCTGATAATCGCCTTCCGCCAGTTTCAGCAGCGCCTGTTCGGTCTGCTTACGGGCGCGACGACGTTTGCGTCCGGTAAACCAGCCACGGGTATGCGCCCCGGTGCGCATAATGCGGCGCAGCAGCCATTCCACGGCAAACAGCACCACCATCGCGACGACGAGAATAATCGCCAGGCCGGTGACGCTGGTTTCAATATTGTAGTTATCGGTCTGGATCAGCACGTAACCCTGATGCCCGGCCACCATCGGGCCAAGCACGATGCCCGCCAGCAGCAATGCGAAGAGCAACAATACTTTTAACATGATTACTCTCCTTGTGGCGCAGCGGCAGGCGCGGGTTCAGCATTGGCCGCAGGCTGGGCCAACAGATTACGCACGCGTGTCTGCATGAGCTTTTCCAGAATCGGCTGGCTTTGCAGCGTTTCCGGCACGTCCATCGTGATGCTTTGCTGGCTCAGCGCCTCCAGTTCATCAAGAAAACCTTTGGTGGTGGCATCGTTAGTATCAAAGTAGGCGCGCACCCAGGTAGAGACGTTATCCAGCGCCTGCTTGTAGGTTTCATCCTGATGACGGGGCACCGCCTGAGCGGCAACCAGCAGACGGGAGCGAATGTTTTCGCGCAGGTAAATATCCTGATTCGGTGCCAACAGCGGCACGGCGGTTTCATCACGGCGGCGCACGGTGATGAAGTTGTCCATAAAGTTCTGCCAGCTTTTCTTCAGGTTAACGCGCCATTCGCTCAGGGAGCTGGAAAGCTCATCGCTGTCAGAGTCCATCGGCGAATCATCGTCGTTATTGTCTGCCAGGCTCAGATTATCAATTTGGTTGGAGAGCTGATTCAGCTTGAGAATGATGCCGTCATAATCCACCTGTGAAACGGCGGACAGGCTGGCGACATCATCGGTGATGGCCCGGCGGGCGGTAATCAGACTCGGATCGTTCATGTCCGCCAGGCTGGCGTCGGCGCTTTTCAGCAGTGCAGCCGCCGTAGTGACGTCCTGATCGCTCCACAGCTTACGTCCGGCGAGCTTGACCAGGAAATCCGACTGCGCCAGCAGCCAGGTTTTGGCATCGCTACCGGAGATGGTCGCCACTTTCTGCTGAACTTCATCAAGTTCTTTCGTGAGCGCATCCTGCTGACGCTTCGATTCATCAAGCTGGGACGCCTGCTGTTTGATGATGCCTTCCAGCTCGGTTTTCTGCGACTCCTGGGCTTTTTGCAGCGCGGTTAACTGGCTGACCAGCGCATCGTTGCTTGCATTTTGCCTGGACGCCTGCTGTTTTCCCCAGCTATACAGGCCCACACCGGAAGCCAGCGCAATGGCAATCGCCACGACGCTCAGCACCAGCGGCGTATTGTTTTTGCCTTTCTTCTCAGCTTTTTCTGGCTGTGGCGTGATTTCCACGGCCTCCCTGGTTTCATCAACCACGGCAGAGGAGTTCTGTTGTTCCGTCATTATGGCTTCCCATTATGAGATTTATTGTAATGCGCGTAGCAGCGCATCGTTGTCAGCGTTATCAGCGACCTGAATATGTTGCCAGCCCAGCTCCCGGGCGAGGTGCGCCAGACGCTCGCTGACGACTATCAGCCGACAGCGGAGTAACCAGTGCTCGCGATACCATGGCGGAATGAGCGACCAAAGCTGTTGCAGCATTTCGCCGCTGGTGACGACCAGCGTCGTCACTCCGCGCGTCTGCCAGCGCATCGCTTCTTCCGCACCATCGTAATGTTTTGCACTACGTTGATAGCATTCACAAAACTCGACATCAACGCCGCGTGCGGTCAGAGTTTCCCCTAACAGTTCGCGCCCGCCGTTGCCGCGCAGGATCAGCGCCCGCTTACCTGCAACTTTCTGTAATTCAGGTAATTGTAGCAACACTTCGCTGATTTCCCGATCCTGCGGATAATGAATATCAAATCCGTTCACCGTATGCAGCGCCAGCGCGGTGGTGCGACCAATAGCAAAATAGTCCGGTAACGAAGGCCAGCCAGCGCCTTCCCGCTGAAGCTGCGCATGAGCAAATTCCACCGCGTGCCGGGAGAGGACAAAAAGCAAATCGCCCGCACCGAGCGCCGCCAGCCGGGAATGCAACTGCGCCAGCTCACGGCCTGGCGTAAATTCAATCAGCGGAAAACTCCACGCCACCTGCCCGAGCGCGCACAGTCGGCTCACTAACTCTTCGCCTTGCGGCGTGGGGCGGGTGACCAGGATGCTCATGCAGGTGATTCTCCCTGATAGACCGCGCGCAGAATGTCGCGCGCGCCGTTATCGAGTAGTTCATCTGCCAGCGAAACGCCCATCTGTTCCGCTTCTTCCGGCTTGCCACGGCGTTCGCCGCGCACCACCTGCGAACCGTCCGGCGAGCCTACCAGCCCGCGCAGCCAGATTTCACCTTCGACGATTTCAGCATAGCTACCAATCGGCACCTGACAGCCGCCTTCAAGACGGGTGTTCATCGCGCGTTCTGCTTTCACCCGGATCGCGGTTTCGACGTGATTCAGCGGCGCGAGCAGTTCCCGCGTGCGATCGTCATCCATCCGGCATTCAATGCCTACCGCGCCCTGACCAACTGCGGGCAGAGAAAGTTCAGGCGGCAGCGCTACCCGCACGCGCGACGCCAGCCCCAGCCGCTTCAGACCCGCGACGGCCAGAATAATGGCATCATACTCGCCGTTGTCGAGCTTACTCAGGCGCGTACCCACATTACCGCGCAGGGAGCGAATCACCAGATCCGGGCGCTGTGCGGCAAGCTGGCACTGGCGACGTAAACTTGACGTGCCTACCACGCTGCCGACCGGCAGGGCATCTACGGACTCGTAACGGTTAGAGACGAAGGCATCGCGCGGATCTTCGCGCTCGCAAATCGTTACCAGCCCCAGCCCCAGCGGGAATTCAACGGGAACGTCTTTCATTGAGTGAACGGCGATATCGGCGCGGTTATCCAGCAGTGCCTGCTCAAGTTCTTTAACGAACAGCCCTTTACCGCCGACTTTAGCCAGCGGCGTATCAAGGATTACGTCGCCTTTAGTGACCATCGGCACCAGCTCAACCGTCAGCCCTGGATGGCAGGCCATCAGGCGATCTTTGACATAATGTGCCTGCCATAGCGCCAGCGGGCTTTGGCGCGTGGCAATTCTTATAACATTGTCTAACATGCTTGTTACCGTCATTATCATCTGCTAACCATCCTAACACTGTTGTCTTCGGGATGTCAGTTTTCGCGGTCTGGCCGACGGTAAAGGTAGCGCGCAGAGCTGCGTTTATTGCCGTTAAACGGTGCTACACTTTGTATGTAGTGCATCTTTCTTTACGGTCAATGCGCAAGGTGTTAGATTGATCACGTTTTAAGCCATTTGTTCGTCCAGCTTCTATATTAAAGAAGGACGACAAGCTGGACGTTTACTGGAATTTCTGAAATCTCCTGTTGACGTTTCTGACAGCAGATTTCAAACATCAGGCGATATGTCTTGTACCTCTATATTGAGACTTTGAAACAGAGACTGGATGCCATAAACCAACTGCGTGTCGATCGCGCGCTGGCTGCTATGGGGCCCGCTTTCCAGCAGGTTTACAGTCTACTGCCGACATTGTTGCATTATCACCACCCGCTGATGCCGGGTTACCTCGACGGTAACGTTCCCCAGGGCATCTGCTTTTACACGCCTGATGAAACTCAACGCCACTACCTTGATGAACTCGAACTGCACCGTGGAATGCCGCCGCAGGAGTCGCCGAAAGGCGAACTGCCGATTACCGGTATCTACTCCATGGGCAGCACTTCGTCGGTAGGGCAGAGCTGTTCCTCCGATCTCGACATCTGGGTCTGCCATCAGGCCTGGCTTGATAACGAAGAGCGTCAGCTTCTGCAACGCAAATGCAGCCTGCTTGAAAGCTGGGCCGCATCGCTGGGCGTAGAAGTCAGCTTCTTCCTGATCGACGAAAACCGCTTCCGCCACAATGAAAGCGGCAGCCTCGGCGGCGAAGACTGCGGCTCTACCCAGCATATACTGCTGCTTGATGAATTTTACCGCACCGCCGTGCGCCTCGCGGGCAAGCGTATTCTGTGGAATATGGTGCCGGGCGATGAAGAAGAGCATTACGACGACTACGTGATGACGCTCTACGCGCAGGGCGTATTAACGCCGAACGAATGGCTCGATCTCGGCGGCCTCAGCTCGCTTTCTGCCGAAGAGTATTTCGGCGCCAGTCTGTGGCAGCTCTATAAGAGCATCGACTCCCCGTATAAAGCAGTGTTGAAAACCCTGCTGCTGGAGGCGTATTCGTGGGAGTATCCCAGTACGCGCCTGCTGGCAAAAGATATCAAACAGCGCCTGCACGATGGCGAAATCGTCTCTTTCGGCCTCGATCCTTACTGCATGATGCTGGAGCGCGTGACGCACTATCTCACGGCCATTGAAGACACCACGCGCCTTGATCTGGTCCGTCGATGTTTCTACTTAAAAGTCTGTGAAAAACTCAGCCGCGAACGGGCGTGCGTCGGCTGGCGTCGTGAAGTGATCAGTCATTTAGTCAACGAGTGGGGATGGGACGAAGCGCGTCTCGCCATGCTCGATAACCGGGCAAACTGGAAAATCGATCAGGTGCGCGAAGCGCATAACGAACTGCTCGATGCCATGATGCAAAGCTACCGTAATCTTATCCGTTTCGCCCGCCGCAATAACCTTAGTGTTTCCGCCAGCCCGCAGGATATCGGTGTGCTGACGCGTAAACTTTACGCCGCTTTTGAAGCGCTGCCGGGTAAAGTCACTCTGGTGAACCCGCAGATTTCCCCGGATCTCTCTGAGCCGAACCTGACGTTCATCCATGTGCCGCCAGGCCGCGCCAACCGTACCGGCTGGTATCTGTATAATCGCGCGCCAAATATGGAATCGATCGTCAGCCATCAGCCGCTGGAATATAACCGCTATCTGAATAAGCTGATCGCCTGGGCATGGTTTAACGGTCTGCTGACCTCGCGCACCCGGCTATTCGTGAAAGGGAACGATGCGGTCGATCTGGCAAAACTTCAGGAAATGGTCGCAGACGTTTCGCACCATTTCCCGCTGCGCCTGCCTGCGCCGACGCCGAAAGCGCTCTACAGCCCGTGTGAAATCCGCCATCTGGCGATTATCGTCAACCTTGAATACGATCCGACGGCGGCGTTCCGCAATCAGGTCGTGCATTTTGACTTCCGCAAGCTGGACGTGTTCAGCTTCGGCGAACAGCAAAATTGCCTGGTGGGCAGCGTCGATCTGCTGTATCGCAACTCATGGAATGAAGTGCGTACCCTGCACTTTAACGGTGAGCAAGCGATGATCGAAGCATTAAAAACGATTCTCGGCAAAATGCACCAGGACGCTGCACCGCCGGACAGCGTTGATGTCTTCTGCTACAGCCAGCATCTGCGTGGATTAATCCGTACCCGCGTACAGCAACTGGTTTCCGAATGCGTCGAACTCCGTCTTTCCAGCACCCGTCAGGAAACCGGGCGTTTCAAAGCGCTGCGCGTCGCGGGTCAGACCTGGGGATTGTTCTTTGAACGCCTGAACGTTTCTGTGCAGAAGCTGGAAAACGCCATCGAATTTTACGGCGCGATCTCGCATAACAAGCTGCACGGCCTGTCGGTCCAGGTTGAAACCAATCAGGTTGAACTGCCTGCGGTGGTCGATGGTTTTGCCAGCGAAGGGATCATCCAGTTCTTCTTTGAGGGCACCAGTGACGACAACGGCTTCAATATTTACATCCTCGACGAGAGCAACCGCGCCGAGGTCTATCACCACTGTGAAGGCAGTAAAGAGGAGCTGGTGCGTGACGTCAGCCGTTTCTACTCCTCTTCGCACGACCGCTTTACCTACGGCTCCAGCTTTATCAACTTCAACCTGCCGCAGTTCTACCAGATCGTAAAAGTTGACGGGCGCGCGCAGGTGATCCCGTTCCGCAACCAGCCGCTGACCATTCCTCCGGCAAACCAGGATAACGGCACGCCGCTGTTGCAGCAGTATTTCTCCTGATGGACGCGCCGGATGAGATAGTTACTCCACCATCCGGCAAAAATATTAACGAAAGCTCACCGCTTCCCCTGCCTGCTGGGTCGCCGCCTGTTCCAGCAGATCCCAGAAGGTTTCCCCGCTGCGGTCGCATACCCACTCGTCGCCTTTCAGGTCAAAATGGTAGCCGCCCTGCTTGGTCGCCAGCCATACCTGATGCAGCGGCTCCTGACGGTTAATAATGATTTTGCTGCCGTTTTCAAAGGTAATGGTCAGCACGCCGCCGTTGATTTCACAGTCGATATCGCTGTCGCCATCCCAGTCGTCCAGGCGTTCTTCGATGATCATCCATAACTGGTCGGCGAGGCGATGAAATTCACTGTCGTTCATTAGAGTTTTCCGCTTGCAAGTGAGGCTGACAGTATAAAGGCAACCGCCAGTCTCTGAAACTCCGGTTAACGTCGGCCTGACATCGCAAAACGCTCAGTACAACGCATCCACCTACGTAATCTTGCCTTTGCAGCAGAACAGAGCCGCATTTCAGATTTTATAAAGATCCCCGCTAAACGCTTGCTTTTACCTCTTCTCCTGCGATGATAGACAGCAGAAAGCATGAACTTACAGGCAACTCTTAATGAAAAACGTTTACCGTTCGCTGGCCGTTCTTATCACGCTCTTCAGTCTGACGGGCTGTGGTCTGAAAGGGCCGCTCTATTTCCCACCGGCTGATGAAAAAGCGCCACCGCCGACGAAGAAGGTTGAGCCGCAAACGCAAAGCTCCACGCCAGATCGTAACGATCGCGCAACGGGTGACGGTCCTTCACAGGTTGACTACTGATCGTTTTGTTCTGTCCCCGCGCACATGGAGCAGATAATGCAGTTCTCAAAAATGCATGGCCTCGGCAATGATTTTATGGTCGTCGACGCGGTAACGCAGAATCTCTTTTTTTCACCAGAGCTGATCCGCCGTCTGGCGGACAGGCATCTGGGGGTGGGTTTCGATCAGCTGTTAGTGGTCGAGCCGCCTTACGATCCCGATCTCGATTTTCACTACCGCATCTTTAATGCCGATGGCAGTGAAGTGGCGCAGTGCGGCAACGGCGCGCGCTGCTTCGCTCGCTTTGTGCGCCTGAAAGGGCTGACCAATAAACGCGATATCCGCGTCAGCACCGCGAAAGGGCGGATGGTGCTCAGCGTGACGGAAGACGAACTGGTGCGGGTCAATATGGGCGAGCCAAATTTTGAACCGTCGCAGGTGCCGTTTCGCGCTAACAAAGCGGAAAAAACCTATATTATGCGGGCGGCAGAGCAAACCATACTCTGCGGCGTGGTTTCGATGGGTAATCCACACTGTGTGATTCAGGTTGATGATGTCACCGTCGCCGCTGTGGAAACCCTGGGTCCCATTATGGAAAGCCACGAGCGCTTCCCGGAACGCGCCAATATTGGCTTTATGCAGGTCGTGAGTCGTGAACACATCCGCCTGCGCGTCTATGAGCGCGGTGCGGGCGAAACGCAGGCCTGCGGCAGCGGTGCCTGTGGCGCGGTTGCGGTGGGCATTCAACAAGGGTTACTGGCAGAAGAGGTCCGCGTGGAATTACCCGGCGGACGTCTTGATATCGCCTGGAAAGGTTCGGGCCATCCGCTATTTATGACCGGCCCGGCAACACACGTCTACGACGGATTTATTCACTTATGAAACAGGTTGGGGAAGAGCAACAGGATACGCTGGCCGTGCTGGACGACAGCATCGTGGCGGACTATCTGCTGCAAAATCCTGAATTTTTCATTCGCAATGCCCGCATCGTGGAGCAGATGCAGGTTCCGCATCCGGTGCGCGGTGCCGTCTCGCTGGTCGAATGGCATATGGTCCGGGCGCGGAATTACATCAACCAGATGGAAGATGACATGACGCTGCTGATGGAGCAGGCCAGCGCCAACGAAGGTCTGTTCCATCGTCTGCTGACGTTACAAAATCGTCTTGCGGCCGCCGACAGCCTGGAGGAGATGCTGAATCGCCTTCACCGCTGGGCGCGCGAGCTGGGTCTGGCAGGCGCAACGGTGCGGCTGTTCCCGGATCGCTGGCGCATTGGCGCGCCGTCGCGGTTTACGCATCTGGCGCTCAGTCGCCAGGCGTTTGAGTCGCTGCGCATTCAGCGGCTGGGGCAGGAGCATCATTATCTCGGCTCGCTGAACGGCCCGGAACTGCTTGTCATGCTGCCGGATGCCAAAGCGATCGGCTCGGTGGCGCTCTCATTGCTGGGGCGCGATGGCGATCTGGGCGTGCTGATCTTCAGCAGCCGCGATCCGCACCACTACGAGCCGGGTCAGGGGACACAGCTGCTTCAGGAGCTGGCGCTAATGCTGCCCGCGCTGCTGGAACGCTGGGTTGAGCGCGTATGAGCGATTCCCCGCTGTTCAGCGCGGTAGCGCGTTTTCTGCGCTATCTCGGCGTTGAGCGCCAGCTTAGTCCGGTTACGCTCCTTAATTATCAGCGGCAGCTTGCCGCAATTATCGCCCTCGGTGAAGCTGCCGGGCTACAAAGCTGGCCGCAGTGCGACGCGGCAATGGTGCGTAATATTGCCGTGCGTAGCCGTCGTAGCGGGCTTGGGCCGACCAGCCTGGCGCTGCGTCTTTCCGCGCTGCGCAGCTTTTTCGACTGGCTGATTAGCCAGGGCGAACTGAAAGCAAATCCGGCGAAAGGTATTGCAACCCCGAAGGTGCCGCGCCATCTGCCGAAAAATATTGACGTCGACGATGTGAATCGCCTGCTGGATATCGATCTTAACGATCCGCTGGCGGTGCGCGATCGGGCAATGCTGGAAGTCATGTACGGCGCGGGTCTGCGTCTTTCTGAGCTGGTCGGGCTGGATTGTAAACATCTGGATCTTGATACCGGCGAAGTCTGGGTGATGGGTAAGGGCAGCAAAGAACGTCGCCTGCCCATCGGTCGCAATGCGGTGCAGTGGATTGAGCACTGGCTTGATTTGCGCGGTCTGTTTGGCGGCGATGACGACGCGCTGTTTTTATCGAAGCTCGGCAAGCGTATCTCGGCGCGCAACGTGCAAAAACGATTTGCCGAGTGGGGCATTAAACAGGGGCTGAACAGCCATGTGCATCCGCATAAACTGCGCCACTCTTTTGCCACCCACATGCTGGAGTCGAGCGGCGATCTGCGCGGGGTGCAGGAACTGCTGGGCCATGCCAATTTGTCGACCACCCAAATCTATACCCATCTTGATTTTCAACACCTTGCGTCCGTCTACGATGCGGCGCATCCACGCGCGAAACGGGGGAAATGATGCGATTTTACCGACCGCTGGGGACCCTCTCAGCCCTCACTTTTGACCTCGACGACACCCTCTACGATAACCGTCCGGTGATCCTGCGTACTGAGCAGGAAGCGCTCGCGTTCGTGCGCAGCTACCATCCGTCGCTGGTGGCGTTAGAAAACAGCGATTTTCAGCGTCTTCGCCAGGCGTTGCGTCAGGCAGAACCAGAGATTTATCATGATGTTACCGAATGGCGTCGGCGGGCCATCGAGCAGGCGATGCTGGATGCCGGACTGAGCGCTGAAGAAGCGGCGGAAGGTGCGCAGGCCGCAATGGTCAACTTTGCGACCTGGCGCAGCCGGATTGACGTGCCGCAGGAAACCCACGACACGCTGGCGCGCCTTGCCGAAAAATGGCCGCTGGTGGCGATCACTAACGGTAATGCCCAGCCGGAACTGTTCGGCCTGAACAACTATTTCCAGTTTGTTCTGCGCGCCGGGCCGGACGGTCGCTCGAAGCCGTTCAGCGATATGTACGATCTGGCGGCACAGCGTCTCAACGTGCCGCTGGATGAAATCCTTCACGTCGGGGACGATTTAACCACTGACGTCGCCGGAGCGATCCGCTGTGGTATGCAGGCTTGCTGGATCAAGCCGGAAAACGCCGATCTGATGCGCACCACCGATAGCCGCCTGTTACCGCATATTGAAATTTCGCGGTTGGCATCCCTCTCCACGCTGATATAATCACCAGTAGTTCTGTATAAAATTCCAGGGTTTTGGCGGATTTTCCGCCTTTCTCACTTATCCGGCGGTGCCAATGGACGTTTCTTACCTTCTCGACAGCCTTAATGACAAACAGCGCGACGCCGTAGCCGCGACGCGCAGCAATATGCTGGTGCTGGCGGGAGCGGGAAGCGGCAAGACGCGCGTACTGGTGCATCGCATCGCCTGGCTGCTGAGCGTGGAAAACTGCTCGCCGTACTCGATTATGGCGGTGACGTTCACCAACAAAGCGGCGGCGGAGATGCGTCACCGTATCGGCCAGTTGATGGGCACTTCGCAGGGCGGGATGTGGGTCGGCACCTTCCATGGGCTGGCGCACCGTCTGCTGCGCGCGCATCATCTGGATGCCGGGCTACCGCAGGATTTTCAAATCCTCGACAGTGAAGATCAGCTCCGCTTGCTGAAGCGGCTGATTAAAGCGATGAACCTCGATGAAAAGCAGTGGCCGCCGCGTCAGGGCATGTGGTACATCAACGGTCAAAAAGACGAAGGGCTGCGCCCGCATCATATTCAAAGTTACGGCAATCCGGTGGAGCAGACCTGGCAGAAAATCTATCAGGCCTATCAGGAAGCCTGCGATCGCGCCGGGCTGGTGGATTTCGCCGAGCTGCTGCTGCGCGCCCACGAACTGTGGCTGAACAAGCCGCATATCCTGCAACATTATCGTGAGCGTTTTTCGAATATCCTGGTCGATGAATTTCAGGATACCAACAATATTCAGTATGCGTGGATCCGCCTGCTGGCGGGCGATACCGGCAAAGTGATGATCGTCGGTGACGATGACCAGTCGATCTACGGCTGGCGCGGGGCGCAGGTTGAAAATATCCAGCGCTTCCTGAACGATTTTCCCGGCGCGCAGACCATTCGCCTCGAGCAAAACTACCGTTCCACCAGCAATATCCTCAGTGCGGCGAACGCCCTGATTGAAAACAATAACGGGCGCCTGGGGAAAAAACTGTGGACCGACGGCAGCGAAGGCGAGCCGATTTCCCTTTACTGCGCGTTTAATGAACTCGACGAAGCGCGCTTTGTGGTCAACCGCATCAAAACCTGGCAGGAAAGCGGCGGCGCGCTGGAGCACTGCGCTATTCTCTACCGCAGTAACGCCCAGTCGCGCGTGCTGGAAGAGGCGCTCTTGCAGGTCGGAATGCCGTATCGCATTTACGGCGGTATGCGATTCTTCGAACGCCAGGAAATCAAAGATGCGCTCTCCTATCTGCGCCTGATCGCTAACCGCAACGACGACGCGGCGTTTGAGCGCGTGGTTAATACCCCGACGCGCGGCATTGGCGATCGCACGCTGGACGTTATTCGTCAGGCTTCACGCGAACGTCAGCTTACGCTGTGGCAGGCCTGTCGTGAGCTGCTTGCGGAACGGGCGCTGGCCGGACGCGCCGCCAGCGCGCTACAGCGTTTTCTGGAGCTTATTGACGCGCTGGCGCAGGAAACGTCAGATATGCCGCTGCACGTCCAGACTGACCGGGTCATCAAAGACTCCGGCCTGCGGACGATGTATGAGCAGGAGAAGGGCGAGAAAGGCCAGACGCGTATCGAAAACTTAGAGGAACTGGTGACGGCAACGCGCCAGTTCAGCTACAACGACGAAGACGAAGATCTCATGCCGCTCCAGGCGTTTCTCTCCCACGCCGCGCTTGAAGCGGGCGAGGGGCAGGCCGATACCTGGCAGGACGCGGTACAGTTAATGACCCTGCACTCCGCCAAAGGGCTGGAGTTCCCGCAGGTGTTTATCGTCGGCGTGGAAGAGGGCATGTTCCCCAGCCAGATGTCGCTGGACGAAGGCGGGCGACTGGAAGAAGAACGCCGTCTGGCCTACGTCGGCGTTACCCGCGCGATGCAAAAACTGACCATGACCTACGCGGAAACCCGACGTTTGTACGGCAAAGAAGTGTATCACCGCCCGTCGCGCTTTATCGGCGAGCTGCCGGAAGAGTGCGTTGAGGAAGTCCGCCTGCGCGCTACCATCAGCCGCCCGGTTAGCCATAAACAGCTTGGCACGCCCATCACGGAAAATGACACTGGTTACAGGCTGGGTCAGCGCGTGCGTCACGCTAAGTTTGGTGAAGGCACCATTGTCAATCTCGAAGGCAGCGGCGAGCACAGCCGCTTGCAGGTGGCATTCCAGGGGCAGGGGATCAAATGGCTGGTCGCGGCTTACGCGAAGCTGGAGACGGTGTAACTCAACGCCACCGGCTGTGGCGTTGATGGCAAATGCTTATTTCGCTGCGCAATCGAATGAAGTGTAGGTTGGTTTTTCAAGCGGATTCAGGCTCGGCATCATTAGTGTCGAGCAACTGAATTTCCTGCCTTTCGCCGTCGTGGCGTCCAGTGTCACCGTGCTTCCGCCCAGGATATCGGGTTTCGATTGCTGAATATTACTGAGAGTGACTTCGTCCGTAGAGCCCAGCCCCAGCTTAGTGGCTGTTGCCTGCTGGAGCTTCATTGTGTCCGGCGCGCCTGCGGCGCACCCGGCCAGCAGCGCGACGCTAAGGGTTAATAGTGCGGCTTTGTACATGTGTCTTCCTTGTTTGCTGTTATTCAGGGAGATAAATACGCCGATGATCTGACCAGCGATATCTTTAGTTTTGCGATTGTCCTGACCTTTAGCAATAAAATAAATCGAAAAAATACAATTAAATCAATAATATATACAGAATTTTGATTTGTTGATTTTGAAATATTTACTAAATGAATAAACGTTATAATGTGATGGACAAGAATACTCACATTGAGCAGTGATGGCTGGGGATGAAAAGCCAGAAACCCTGCGGGAAAATCAGCCAGTAAATTGCAGCCGCTTAGGGAGTTTTTGCTGGCATGTATGCGTCGGGAGAAGAGCTGCGGTACAGGTTGACGCCGTCGTGATAGCTGGCGTAACATGCGCGCACGATCACGCTAAGAGGACATTCGCCTTGGACACACCCAGTACATACTGGCTCATTATCCTGTCATCCAGGATCAACTCCTAAGGCTATCCCCTTTTGCTGATAGCCTTAGCGGTTGTCAGCGACTTTCTCTTTTTCCCGTCGCGCTGAGTCAGGCTGTTTAATGGTCTGAAACCCAATTGTTTCTGTGTGCCCACCGAACTGTCCGATAATTTTTGCATTGGGAGTCCCGGTCATGCTGAGCGCATTTCAACTGGAAAATAATCGTTTGATCCGCCTTGAGGCTGATGAAATCAATCACCTTGCCAGCTCGGTATGGGTTGATTTAGTCGAGCCGGACGATGAAGAACGACACCGTGTGCAAATGGATTTGGGTCAGAACCTGGCCACCCGCCCCGAACTGGAAGACATCGAGGCATCGGCTCGTTTTTTTGAAGATGAAGACGGCCTGCATATTCACTCTTTCTTCTTTTTCGAAGATGCGGAAGATCACGCCGGTAACTCTACCGTCGCGTTTACGATCCGCGAAGGCCGCCTGTTTACCCTGCGTGAACGCGAACTGCCCGCGTTTCGTTTATACCGTATGCGTGCGCGCAGTCAGTTGATGGTTGACGGCAACGCCTTTGAACTGTTGCTCGACCTGTTCGAAACCAAAATCGAACAGCTGGCGGATGAAATTGAAAACATCTACAGCGACCTGGAAAAACTAAGCCGGGTGATTATGGAAGGGCACCAGGGCGATGAGTACGACGAAGCGCTCTCGACGCTGGCGGAACTGGAAGATATCGGCTGGAAAGTTCGCCTGTGTCTGATGGATACCCAGCGCGCGTTGAACTTCCTGGTGCGTAAAGCGCGTTTACCGGGCGGACAACTGGAGCAGGCGCGTGAGATCCTGCGCGATATCGAGTCCCTGCTGCCGCACAACGAATCCCTGTTCCAGAAGGTTAACTTCCTGATGCAGGCGGCGATGGGCTTTATCAATATTGAACAGAACCGCATCATCAAGATCTTCTCGGTGGTTTCAGTGGTGTTCCTGCCGCCGACGCTGGTGGCGTCCAGCTACGGGATGAACTTCGAGTTTATGCCGGAGCTAAAGTGGAGCTTTGGTTACCCCGGCGCAATTATCTTTATGATCCTCGCGGGGCTTGCGCCGTACCTGTACTTCAAGCGTAAGAACTGGCTGTAATAACCCTGACGGGTAACCTGAATCATCAGGCTACCCGTTATCTCTTTTTTATTTTCTCCGCCGCTGCGTATACAGCGCATCCATTACAAATACCGCCAGTGCCACCCAGATAAACGCAAACGTCACCATTTTATCCGCACCCGGGTGCTCGTCGTAGAACACTACCGCCAGCAGAAACATCAGCGTCGGGCCGATATACTGGAAAAAGCCGAGCGTGGAGAGGCGCAGGCGAGTCGCCGCGCCGGTAAAACACAGCAGTGGAATGGTCGTTACCACGCCTGCAGCGATCAGCAGCAGATTCAACGACCATGGGTTTTGCCCCATATGGCTGGTCGCGCTATCAGCGATCCCAAACAGCCAGATAGCCGCTACCGGCAGCAACCATAAGGTTTCGACCAGCATTCCGGTCTGAGCATCGACGGCGATTTTTTTACGCACCAGGCCGTAGAAGGCAAAACTGAACGCCAGCCCCAGCGCGATCACCGGCAGCGAGCCGAAAGTCCAGAGCTGTACCAGCACGCCGCAGGCGGCAAGCGCCACCGCCAGCCACTGCATCCGGCGGAAACGCTCGCCGAGAAAAATCATCCCCAGCACGATATTCACCAGCGGATTAATAAAGTAGCCGAGGCTGGCTTCCAGCATGTGATGGTTATTTACTGCCCAGATAAACAGCAGCCAGTTACCGCCAATCAGTACCGCAGAGAGGGCGAGCAGGAGGATCTTTTTCGGCGTCGCCAGCAGTCTTTTGACCTGCGTCCACTGGCGGCTGACGCTGATAAGCGCCAGCATAAAAAAGAATGACCAGATAACGCGATGGGTCAGGATTTCATTGGCCGGAACGTAGTAAATCAGTTTGAAGTAGGCCGGGGCGATCCCCCAGATAAAATAGGCGGCGAGCGCGAGCAGCACACCCTGCCGCGTTTGTTTGGCATCGGTCATGAAGAAAACTCGTTACAAAAAAGTAACTGCAGTTTACCTGAATTTACCTGCTCAACCCACCATATACGTCGCCGTGGCGCTGGCGATGTAAACCTGTTCTTCGTTATGCAATTCGACGCGCGCGACGGCGACTTTATTACCCGCGCGCAGCAGGCTGCTGGTGGCGGTAAAGCGATTGCCGCGCCCTGGCCGCAGGTAATCGACGCGTAAATCAATCGTGCCCATGCGCGCCAGCCGCTGGCGTAGCTCGTCTTCGGTGATAGTATCGTGACGAGTCAGCGTGCTGCCGACGCAGACCAGCCCCGCCGCCACGTCCAGCGCCGAGGCAATCACGCCACCGTGTAAAATACTTTGCGCCCAGTTGCCCACCATCATCGGCTGATTATTGAAACTGAGTTGGGCAAACTCTTTCTCGTAGCGATCCAGCTCCAGCCCCAGCGCACGGTTGAAGGGCATGTGGTAGACAAAAATCTCCCCCACCAGGCGGAGGGTCTCTTCGGCGGTAAGCGTGGTGGACATATGACCTTAATCTTTTTAATAGTTAATAAAATGTTGATTTTATGCTTTCATTTTGTTTGTTGCCAGATCCGCACAGGTTTCATAGGCAGCTAAAAAATAAATCTGTAGAATGCATCCAAGATAATTACTTACATGATTTATGTTTTGTTCAGGAGAACACAGTTGATGCGTAAGTTGCTGGGTGGGTTGTTCGCGATAGCGGCACTGTTGCCCTTTTTTGCCTGCGCGCAGGAAGCCACGGTCAAAGAGGTACACGATGCGCCTGCGGTGCGGGGAAGTATCATTGCTAACCTTCTTCAGGAGCATGACAATCCTTTCACGCTTTATCCGTATGATTCTAATTACCTGCTCTATACCTGGACCAGCGATCTCAACAAAGAGGCGATCAACACCTATAACTGGTCGGATAATGCGCGTAAAGATGAGGTGAAATTCCAGCTAAGCCTGGCGTTTCCGTTCTGGCGCGGCATCCTGGGACCGAATTCGGTGCTGGGCGCGTCCTATACCCAGAAATCATGGTGGCAGCTTTCGAATAGCGGAGAATCTTCCCCGTTCCGCGAAACCAACTACGAGCCACAGCTGTTCCTCGGCTTTGCGACCGATTACCGTTTAGGCGACTGGTCGCTGCGCGACATCGAGTTTGGCTATAACCATGATTCTAACGGGCGTTCCGATCCCACATCGCGTAGCTGGAACCGCGCCTATACCCGTCTGATGGCGCAGAACGGTAACTGGCTGGTAGAAGTGAAACCCTGGTACGTGCTGGGCAGCACCGACGATAACCCGGATATCACCAAATATATGGGTTACTACCAGCTTCGACTCGGCTACCAGGTGGGCGAAGCGATCCTGAGTGCCAAAGGACAGTACAACTGGAATACCGGCTACGGCGGCGCAGAACTGGGCGTCAGCTATCCGGTATCGAAGCACGTGCGTTTTTATACCCAGGTATATAGCGGCTATGGCGAATCGCTGATTGATTACAACTTCAATCAGACCCGCGTTGGCGTGGGCGTCATGCTGAACGATCTGTTTTAACTTTCTGACGCGGTCGTATTGACCCGGCTGGCACAGCGTTGATTTAAACGGTGGATTAGCATAAAACTGGAAGCAGGGCCTAAGGATTTACTCTCAGGCATTGCAGTTTCCTTCTCAGGCGCTGAAAATAGCGCCTGTTTTTATTTTGGGCGGTTGGAGTGAATGTGGCGCAGGCGGAAGTATTGAATCAGGAATCTCTGGCTAAACGGGTTTTGCGAGAAACCTTCGGTTATCAGCAGTTTCGCCCCGGCCAGGAAGAGATCATCAATACGGCGCTGGCAGGACGTGACAGTCTGGTCGTGATGCCTACCGGCGGCGGCAAATCCCTGTGCTATCAAATTCCGGCGCTGTTGCTGGATGGCCTGACGGTTGTCGTTTCACCGTTGATTTCGCTGATGAAAGATCAGGTTGACCAGCTACTGGCCAACGGCGTATCGGCGGCGTGCCTGAATTCCACGCAAACCCGCGAACAGCAGCAGCAGGTCATGGCAGGCTGTCGTAACGGTGAAATTCGCCTGCTCTATATCGCGCCTGAACGCCTGATGCTGGATAACTTCCTCGACCATCTCGCCCACTGGCATCCGGTGCTGCTGGCGGTCGATGAAGCGCACTGCATCTCACAATGGGGCCACGATTTCCGCCCGGAATACGCCACCCTCGGTCATTTACGCCAGCGCTTCCCGGCGCTGCCGTTTATGGCGCTGACCGCCACTGCCGATGACACCACCCGGCTGGATATCGTTCGCCTGCTGGGCCTGAACGATGCCCTTATCCAGATCAGCAGCTTTGACCGCCCGAACATCCGCTACATGCTGATGGAGAAGTTCAAACCTCTCGACCAGCTACTGCGTTATGCGCAGGAGCAGCGCGGCAAAAGCGGCATCATCTACTGTAACAGCCGGGCAAAAGTGGAAGACACTGCGGCCAGGCTCCAGGCGCGGGGTTTTAGCGCCGCGGCTTACCATGCCGGACTGGAAAACAACGTGCGCGCCGAGGTGCAGGAAAAATTCCAGCGCGACGATCTGCAAATCGTGGTGGCGACGGTGGCATTCGGGATGGGGATTAACAAGCCCAACGTGCGTTTTGTCGTCCATTTTGATATTCCGCGCAACATCGAGTCCTACTATCAGGAAACGGGTCGCGCGGGGCGTGATGGTCTGCCTGCGGAAGCGATGCTGTTTTACGATCCGGCGGATATGGGCTGGCTGCGTAAATGTCTGGAAGAAAAACCGGCCGGGCCGTTGCAGGATATCGAACGCCACAAGTTGAATGCGATGGGCGCGTTTGCCGAAGCGCAAACCTGTCGCCGTCTGGTCCTGCTCAACTATTTTGGCGAAGGGCGTCAGGCGTCGTGCGGTAACTGCGATATCTGCCTCGATCCGCCGAAACAGTACGACGGCTCTAACGACGCGCAGATCGCGCTGTCCACCATTGGCCGCGTTAACCAGCGCTTTGGTATGGGCTACGTGGTGGAAGTGATCCGTGGCGCGAATAACCAGCGCATCCGCGAGTTCGCCCATGACAAACTTAAGGTTTACGGCATGGGACGCGAAAAGAGCCAGGAGCACTGGGTAAGCGTGATCCGCCAGTTAATTCATCTTGGGCTGGTGACGCAAAACATCGCCCAGCACTCTGCTCTGCAACTGACCGACGCCGCACGTCCGGTGCTGCGCGGCGAAGCGCCGCTGCTCCTTGCGGTGCCGCGTATCGTGGCGCTGAAGCCGCGCGTCATGCAAAAATCCTTCGCCGGTAACTACGATCGCAAGCTGTTTGCCAAACTGCGCAAGCTGCGTAAGGCCATTGCTGATGAAGAGAATATCCCGCCGTATGTCGTATTTAACGACGCCACGCTGATTGAAATGGCGGAGCAAATGCCGCTCTCGCCGGGCGAAATGCTGAGCGTTAACGGTGTCGGGGTGCGCAAACTGGAACGCTTCGGCAAAGAGTTTATGGCGCTGATCCGCTCGCACGTTGACGGTGACGATGAGGAGTAGTCAGCCGGGCGAAAAAGTGCCAGGATGATCTCTCACCGAATTCTTTCCCCGCGAGTTAATTATGTTGATGCTATTTTTGACCGTGGCGCTGGTGCACTTCGTTGCCCTGATCAGCCCCGGACCGGACTTTTTCTTCGTTTCTCAGACCGCTGTCAGCCGTTCACGTAAAGAAGCCATGATGGGCGTACTCGGCATTACCTGCGGCGTTATGATCTGGGCGGGCGTCGCGCTGCTGGGCCTGAATCTGATCCTCGAAAAAATGGCCTGGCTGCACAACATTATTATGGTCGGCGGCGGGCTGTATCTGTGCTGGATGGGCTATCAGATGCTGCGTGGCGCGCTGAAAAAGCAGGATACCAACGCTCCCGCGCCGCAGGTTGAACTGGCGCAAAGCGGGCGCAGCTTCTTGAAAGGCTTACTGACTAATCTGGCGAATCCGAAAGCGATCATTTATTTCGGCTCCGTGTTCTCGCTGTTCGTTGGCGACAGCGTCGGCGCTGGCGCGCGCTGGGGTATTTTCGCGCTGATTATCATTGAAACGCTGGCGTGGTTTACCGTCGTTGCCAGCCTGTTTGCCCTGCCACAAATGCGTCGCGGCTATCAGCGCGTGGCGAAATGGATCGACGGTTTTGCCGGTGCGCTCTTTACCGGCTTTGGCATCCATCTGATTATTTCACGTTAAGCCAGCGTGCCGCCCGAGCGATCGGGCGGACCTTCAAGCGTGTCTTGCCGACGCCAGTAGCGCCCCCACCAGCATAAACAGCGAACCAAATACCTTATTCAATGCCTTCATCTGGCGCGGCCCCTTGATCCAGCGAGCGATCCGCTGCGCCAGAGTGGCGTAGCCAATCATCACAATCACATCCACCACGATAGTCGTCGTGCCGAGTATCACGTACTGCGCCACCTGTGGTTGATGCGGGCTGATAAACTGCGGGAACAGCGCGGCAAGAAAAACAATGCTCTTCGGATTGGTGAGATTGACGAAGACCGCGCGTTTAAACAGCCGTCCGCGCGACTGCGTTTGCGCCAGGGTATTGAGATCGAGCGCACCCGCCGCGCGCCATTGCTGAATGCCGAGCCAGATTAAGTAGGCTGCGCCCGCCCATTTCAGAATTTCAAATGCCAGCAGCGAACGCGAGAACAGCGTCCCCAGCCCGATACCGACCAGCACGATGTGGATCCCAAGCCCGGTTTGTAAACCGGCAATCGATGCCGCCGCGCCACGATAGCCGTGGCTGATGGAGGTGGTCATCGTATTAATGGCCCCGGAGCCGGGCGAAAGGCTGAGGATAATGGACGTCAGCAGATAGGCGAACCACCATTCGAAGGTCATGAGAAATTCCCTGATTGTCTGTTTTTATGCCACAATACCCAGGTATTGTGGCGTTGTGCGATGCGTCACAAAAAAACGATATTACACGTCAGGCGGGGGTGGATGCCCGATGTTTCGGCAAAAAAAGGGCTGGGAAACAAGAGAAAATGCGTTTGCCGCTTTTTCTATGGGACCGCTGACGGATTTCTGGCGTCAGCGTGAAGAGGCGGAGTTCACGGGCGTGGATAACATCCCGGTGCGCTTTGTCCGTTTTCACTCCCCGGACAACGACCGGGTAATTGTCGTTTGCCCTGGTCGCATCGAAAGCTACGTAAAATATGCCGAACTGGCGTATGACCTGTTTCATACGGGATTTGATGTATTAATCATCGATCACCGGGGGCAGGGACGTTCCGGGCGCATATTGCCTGACGAACACCGTGGACACGTGGTGAACTTTAGCGACTACGTTGACGATCTGGCCGCGTTCTGGGATCAGCAAGTGCAGCCGGGGCCGTGGCGTAAACGCTATATTCTGGCGCACTCAATGGGCGGCACCATCTCCACGCTCTTTTTGCAGCGCAGGCCGGGAGTGTGCGATGCCATCGCACTGTGCGCGCCGATGTTCGGTATTATCATCCACCTGCCGGACTGGATGGTGCGGCAAATCCTCGACTGGGCTGAGGGCCATCAGCGTTTTCGGGAGAGCTACGCGCTGGGCACCGGGCGCTGGCACGCGTTGCCGTTCAGCGTCAACGTGCTGACCCACAGCCGTGAGCGTTACCGTCGCAACCTGCGCTTTTACGCCGATGAGCCGAAACTGCGCGTCGGTGGACCGACGCACCACTGGGTGCGGGAGGGAATTCTGGCCGGTGAGCAGGTGCTGGCAGGCGCGGGCGATGACGCCACGCCGATGTTATTGCTTCAGGCGGAAGAGGAGCGCGTCGTTGATAACCGCGTTCACGACCGTTTCTGTGAAATTCGCGCTGCGGCGGGGCATTCCTGTGAAGGGGGTAAACCGCTGGTTATTGAAGGCGCATACCACGAGATCCTTTTTGAAAAGGACGCCATGCGCTCAGTCGCGCTTAACGCCATCATCGACTTTTTCGATCGGCATAATTGATTATTGCTTTACTGACCAGAGGTTGAATTTTCTTATGTATCAGGTTGTTGCATCTGATTTAGATGGTACGCTACTCTCACCCGATCACTGTTTATCCCCCTACGCAAAAGAGACGCTAAAGCTGCTGACCGCGCGCGGCATTAATTTTGTCTTTGCGACCGGGCGTCACCATGTGGACGTCGGACAAATTCGCGACGGCCTCGAAATCAAGGCCTATATGATCACCTCCAACGGTGCGCGGGTACATGACACCGACGGTAATCTGGTGTTTACGCATAATCTGGATAGCGATATCGCCAGCGATCTTTTCGGCGTCGTTCACGGCAATCCAAACATCATCACCAACGTTTATCGCGACGACGAATGGTTTATGAACCGTCACCGTCCTGAAGAAATGCGTTTCTTTAAAGAAGCGGTCTTCCAGTATTCATTGTATGAGCCTGGCCTGCTTGACCCGCAGGGCATCAGCAAAGTGTTTTTCACCAGCATGAGCCACGAAGAGCTACTGCCGCTGGAGCAGGCAATTAACGCCCGCTGGGGCGACCGGGTGAACGTCAGTTTCTCTACGCTGACCTGCCTGGAAGTCATGGCGGGCGGCGTTTCGAAAGGCCACGCGCTGGAAGCGGTATCGAATGCGATGGGCTATGGTTTACCGGATTGTATCGCCTTCGGCGACGGCATGAACGATGCGGAAATGCTCTCAATGGCGGGGAAAGGCTGCATTATGGCCAACGCCCACCAGCGGCTGAAGGATTTGTATCCTGAGCTGGAAGTGATTGGCACCAACGCCGACAACGCCGTGCCGAAGTATCTGCGTAAGCTCTTTCTTGAGTGATGTTTTATTAATCAGTTGTCAACCTGACTCTCCGCTACAATGAGTGTTCTTTAACTTCAGAGACATTCATTGTGGCGCTCCTTATCATTACCACGATCCTGTGGGCCTTCTCTTTCAGCCTGTTTGGTGAATATCTTGCCGGACATGTAGACAGCTATTTTGCCGTGCTGGTGCGCGTCGGGCTGGCGGCGCTGGTATTTCTGCCTTTCCTGCGCGTCCGTGGACACAGCGTAAAAACGATCGGTCTATATATGCTGGTGGGCGCGATGCAACTGGGCATCATGTATATGCTGAGCTTCCGCGCCTATCTGTACCTGACGGTTTCCGAGCTGCTGCTGTTTACCGTACTGACGCCGCTGTACATCACGCTGATTTATGACCTGATGAGCAAGCGGCGTTTACGCTGGGGCTACGCTTTCAGCGCGCTACTGGCGGTCATTGGCGCGGGGATCATTCGTTATGACCAGGTGACGACCCATTTCTGGACCGGTTTACTGCTGGTACAGCTCTCCAATATTAGCTTTGCGCTCGGCATGGTGGGCTACAAACGCCTGATGGAAACCCGTCCAATGCCGCAGCACAATGCCTTTGCCTGGTTCTACATGGGCGCATTTATTGTGGCGGTGATCGCGTGGTTCATGCTGGGAAATGCGCAGAAAATGCCGGAAACCACGCTGCAATGGGGCATTCTGGTGTTCCTCGGCGTGGCGGCATCAGGGATTGGCTATTTCATGTGGAACTATGGTGCGACTCAGGTGGACGCGGGCACCCTGGGTATCATGAACAATATGCATGTGCCTGCGGGGCTGCTGGTTAACCTGGCGATCTGGCATCAGCAACCCCACTGGCCGAGCTTTATTACGGGTGCGGCTGTGATCCTGGCCTCGCTGTGGGTGCATCGCCGTTGGGTCGCTCCGCGCTCCGTACAAACGGCAGATGATCGCAGGCATGATTGCGCGTCGAACGAATAAACGCTTCCACCACCGGCTGACGCTGTTCGCCGTCGCGCACGGCGGCGTACAGGCGGCTCCACAGCCCTTCGCCCAGGGTCTTCGTGACCACCAGCCCCTGGCGCTCAAAACTCTCCACCACCCAGTGCGGCAGGGCAGCGATGCCCATTTTTGCCGCGACCATCTGGATCAGCAGCAGAGTGTTATCCACGCTTTTCAGCGCTGGGTTAATGCCCGCTGGTTGCAGGAAGTGACGCCAGACATCAAGGCGGCTGCGCTGCACCGGATAAATCAATAACGTTTCGCTCGCCAGATCGTCCGGCGTAATGCGCGTTTTCGTCGCTAACGGATGGTCCGGGGCCAGTACCAGCCTGACCTCATAATCAAACATTGGCGAATAGTGCAGACCGCTGCGCGGCAGAATATCCGAGGTCATCACCAGATCCAGCTCGCTTTGCTGAAGCGCTGGTTGCGGATCGAACGTCACGCCGGATTTGAAATCCATCTCCACCTGCGGCCATTTCGCACGGAAATTCTCAAGCGCCGGGGTCAGCCACTGAATGCAGCTATGACATTCAATGGCGATCCGTAGCGTGGTTTGCTGAGGTTCATTGCACGCCTGAAGCGCGCGGCTGATTTGCGGCAGGATTTGGTTTGCCAGTTGCAGCAGCACTTCTCCCTGCGGCGTAAAGCGCAACGGCTGGCTCTTACGCACAAATAAACGAAAGCCGAGGCGCTGTTCCAGATCGCTGAACTGGTGAGAAAGGGCGGATTGGGTCTGGTGCAACGTCGCTGCCGCAGCAGCGAGCGATCCGCAGTTCCGCAACGCTTGTAGCGTTTTCAGGTGTTTAATCTCGATCATGAAAGTCCTTCACTTCGGCATGAATAAATTGCGCTTGAGGATTATACAGTACATTCACATTATGGATGTGTAAACATCTGGATGGCTAAATCCTTTGTCTTTCGAATTCAGGGCGCATTGGCTGCACTTCTCGCCCGCCTTCCCTGAATCCGAAATCCTGCGGATAACACATATGAGGCTTCAAAAATGACAATTATTAATCACACCCTCGGTTTCCCCCGCGTCGGTCTGCGTCGTGAACTGAAAAAAGCGCAGGAAAGTTACTGGGCTGGCAAGTCCAGCCGCGAAGAACTGCTGGCGGTGGGCCGTGAATTGCGGGCGCGTCACTGGGATCAGCAAAAGCAGGCGGGCATTGATTTGCTGCCGGTTGGCGATTTCGCCTGGTACGACCATGTTCTGACCACCAGCCTGCTGCTCGGCAACGTCCCGGCTCGTCATCAGAACAACGATGGATCGGTGGATATCGACACCCTGTTTCGCCTGGGTCGCGGACGTGCGCCGACCGGCGAACCGGCGGCGGCAGCGGAAATGACCAAATGGTTTAACACCAACTATCACTACATGGTGCCGGAATTCGTTAAAGGTCAGCAGTTCAAACTGACGTGGACTCAGCTTCTGGATGAAGTGGACGAAGCGCTGGCGCTGGGTCACAACGTGAAGCCTGTGCTGCTGGGGCCGGTGACTTATCTGTGGCTTGGCAAAGTGAAGGGCGAGCAGTTTGACCGCCTCAGCCTGCTGAATGACATTCTGCCGGTGTATCAGCAAGTGCTGGCTGAACTGGCAAAACGCGGCATTGAGTGGGTGCAGATTGACGAACCCGCACTGGTCCTGGAACTGCCGCAGGCGTGGCTGGACGCGTTCAAACCGGCCTGTGACGCGCTCACCGGCAACGTGAAGCTGCTGCTGACCACCTATTTTGAAGGCATCAGCGCGAATCTTGACACCATCACCGCGCTGCCGGTGCAGGGTCTGCACGTTGACCTGGTACACGGTAAAGATGATGTGGCGGAACTGCACCAGCGCCTGCCGTCCGACTGGCTACTCTCTGCGGGGCTGGTCAATGGTCGTAACGTCTGGCGTGCCGATCTGACGGAGAAATACGCGCAGATTAAAGACCTCGTGGGTCAACGCGATCTGTGGGTTGCCTCGTCCTGCTCCCTGCTGCACAGCCCCATCGACCTGAGCGTTGAAACGCGCCTTGATGCTGAAGTGAAAAGCTGGTTTGCCTTCGCCCTGCAAAAATGTGAGGAGCTGGCGCTGCTGCGCGACGCGCTGAACAGCGGTGATACCGCGAAACTGGCGGAATGGAGCGCGCCGATTCAGGCTCGTCGTCACTCAACCCGCGTACACAATGCGGCAGTAGAAAAACGCCTGGCGAACATCACCGCGCAGGACAGCCAGCGTGCCAGCGCCTATGACGTTCGCGCGAAAGCCCAGCGTGCGCGCTTTAATCTTCCGGCATGGCCGACCACCACTATCGGTTCATTCCCGCAGACCACTGAAATTCGCGGTCTGCGCCTGGACTTCAAAAAAGGCAATCTGGACGCCAACAACTACCGCACCGGTATCGCTGAACATATCAAACAGGCGATTGTTGAGCAGGAGCATCTGGGGCTGGACGTGCTGGTCCACGGTGAAGCCGAGCGTAACGACATGGTCGAATACTTTGGCGAGCATCTCGATGGATTCATCTTTACCCAGAACGGCTGGGTCCAGAGTTACGGCTCCCGCTGCGTGAAGCCGCCGGTGGTGATTGGCGACGTTAGCCGCCCGGAACCGATTACCGTGGAGTGGGCGAAATACGCGCAATCGCTGACCGACAAACCGGTCAAAGGGATGCTGACCGGTCCGGTAACGATCCTCTGCTGGTCCTTCCCGCGCGAAGATGTCAGCCGTGAAACCATCGCCAAACAGATCGCGCTGGCGCTGCGTGATGAAGTGGCGGATCTGGAAGCCGCTGGCATCGGTATTATTCAGATTGACGAACCGGCACTGCGTGAAGGACTGCCGCTCAAGCGCAGCGACTGGGATGCGTACCTGCAATGGGGCGTCGACGCCTTCCGCATTAATGCGGCGGTGGCGAAGGACGACACCCAAATCCACACCCACATGTGCTACTGCGAGTTTAACGACATCATGGATTCCATCGCGGCGCTGGATGCGGATGTGATCACCATCGAAACCTCGCGTTCTGATATGGAACTGCTGGAGTCGTTCGAAGAGTTCGAATACCCGAATGAAATCGGGCCGGGCGTTTACGATATTCACTCTCCGAACGTGCCGAGCGTGGAATGGATTGAAGCGCTGTTGCAGAAAGCGGCCCAGCGTATTCCGGCGGAGCGCCTGTGGGTAAACCCGGACTGCGGCCTGAAAACCCGTGGCTGGCCGGAAACCCGCGCGGCGCTGGCAAACATGGTGAAAGCGGCGCAAAACCTGCGCCAGGCGTAACAGATCCACCCTCCCCAGAAAAAGAAGAGACAACGGTCTCTTCTTTTTTTTGCCATTCCGATAACGCATTATCCGTATAATGAAAGCCCTTAACGATCGCGGTAAACGGGTGGAGTATGTTTATGGCTGTAACAGGTTGCCACGTTATGGCGAAGCCAACTGGCTCGGTATGTAATATTGATTGCGAGTACTGCTTCTACCTTGAAAAAGAGGCGCTTTACCCGGAGCGCAATAAAAACTGGCGCATGTCGGACGAGACGCTGGAACAGTATATTCGCCAGCATATTGACGCCCAACGTGGTAACGAGGTGACATTTGCCTGGCAGGGTGGCGAGCCGACGATGATCGGGCTGCCATTTTTTCGCCGCGTCGTGGAACTGTGCGAGAAGCACGCCAGCGGGAAAAAAATCAGCCATGCGCTGCAAACCAACGGCATTTTACTCAATGCGGAGTGGGCGCAGTTTTTCGCCGCGCATCATTTTTTGATCGGACTATCCGTGGATGGTCCGGCGCATCTGCATAATAAGCATCGGGTTTCCCGCTCGGGCAAAGGTACCCACGCGCAGGTGATGGCGGGAATGGCGCTGCTGAAAGAACACAACGTCGAATTTAATACCCTGACCGTGGTAGGCGCGCATAACGTCGGGCACGCGCGCGAAGTGTACGAATTCCTGCTGGCCGCAGGCTCCCGCTATATACAGTTTATCCCGCTGGTTGAGCGCATGAGCACCGAAGCCTCATCCGTGCTGAATCTGGTATTGCCCGGCGAGAGCGCGGCAAAACTGGCTCCGTGGACGGTGCCGTCCTGGCAATACGGCGAATTTCTGAATCAGATTTTTGACATCTGGGTACGGCGCGACGTGGGGCACGTCTACGTGCAAATGTTTGACGTTGCGCTGTCGGCCTGGTGCGGTCAACCGCCGGTGCTGTGCGTTTTTGCAGAAAACTGTGGACATGCCTTTGCGCTCGAATCAAACGGCGATCTCTACAACTGCGATCACTATGTGTACCCGGAGCATATGCTGGGAAATATTCATCAGCAGACCATTGGCGAGATGAATACCAGCCAGCAGGCGATAGCGTTCGGGCAGGCTAAAAGTGAGACGCTGACCGCTGACTGCCGCCGCTGCGACTACCGTTTCGTTTGTCACGGCGGCTGTCCTAAGCATCGTTTTGCCGTCTCGCCTTCAGGCCATCCCGGTCATAATTATCTGTGCGCGGGTTATGAGCACTTCTTCCGTCATATCACGCGTGAAATGAATATTATGAAGGACTTAGTCGACCACGGCTATCCGCCGCAGGCGATCACGCGCGTGCTGGCGCAGGAAAAAAGCGCCAGCGTGAGCAACGTAAACCGCAACGATCCCTGTCCGTGCGGCAGCGGGAAAAAATTTAAAAAATGCTGCGCCCTGAAAGGGTGACGCGCGGATTTCAGCTTCCTTTTTGCCCGGCGTGACGGGCGAACCAGTCCAGCATTCTTTGCCAGCCATCTTTCGCTGATTCTGCATGATAGCTGGGACGGTAATCGGCATTAAACGCGTGCCCGGCGTCGGGGTAGACAATAATCTCCGCCGTGGCATTAGCGGCACGCAATGCCTGACGCATGTTTTCGACGCTTTCCTGAGGAATACTGTTATCCTGCGCGCCATACAGCCCCAGCACCGGTGCGCTAAGATCGGTTGCCACATCCACCGGATGTTTTGGCGAATTCAGGGTCTGGTCGCCAGTCAGTTTGCCGTACCAGGCCACTGCGGCTTTGAGCTGCGGATTATGCGCGGCATACAGCCAGGCGATCCTGCCGCCCCAGCAAAAACCGGTAATGGCGAGGCGATGCGCATCACCGCCGTTACGCCCCGCCCAGTTGGCGACGTGATCCAAATCCGCCAGCACCTGCGCGTCCGGCACCTTTGCCACCAGCTCTTTTAACAGCGCCTGAACATCGTTCCAGTCATTCGGATCGCCCTGGCGAAAATACAGTTCCGGCGCTACCGCCAGATAACCTTCCAGCGCCAGCCGATGGCACAGATCGCGAATGTGCTCATGTACGCCAAAAATTTCCTGCACTACGATTACCACAGGCAGATCGCCCGTCGCCTGTTTGGGGCGGGCATGATAAGCAGGCATGTTTTCGCCCTGAGTGGCAATAGTGGTTTCACCGGCGGTAATGGCATCGTCAGGCGTATGAACGATAGTGGAAGCATGGGGTGCAGCCGCTGGGGCGAAACCCGGCTGATTGTCAGTAGTCATGGCATTCTCCGTACCCAATATTAGCGCAGTGTTAACTATAGACCCCGCGCTAACAATTCACCGCGTGGCAGGCGACCTTGTCGGAATGAATTTCAGCGTAATGCGCAATTTTTTGTGATGTGTGTCACCATTTCATGGAATTGAGATGCAATAACTTTTCTCGGGAGTGATGGGTGTCACGAAAAACACCCGGTCTCTTCTGTAAAGTACCTTTTTGCTTCTTCTGATAAACCGACCCACAGAGGAGTCTTTTATGTCTAAGTCCGATGTTTTTCATCTTGGCCTCACCAAAAACGATCTACAAGGGGCTACGCTGGCTATCGTCCCTGGCGATCCCGAGCGTGTGGAAAAGATCGCCGCGCTGATGGAAAAGCCGGTTAAGCTGGCATCTCACCGTGAATTCACCTCATGGCGCGCCGAACTTGACGGCAAAGCGGTCATTGTGTGCTCAACCGGCATCGGCGGCCCCTCAACCTCTATCGCCGTTGAAGAACTGGCGCAGCTCGGCATTCGTACTTTCCTGCGCGTAGGCACCACTGGCGCAATCCAGCCTGACATCAACGTCGGCGACGTACTGGTGACCACCGCCTCGGTGCGCCTCGACGGTGCCAGCCTGCACTTCGCACCGATGGAATACCCGGCGGTTGCTGACTTCGCCTGTACCACCGCGCTGGTGGAAGCCGCAAAAGCGGTAGGTGCAACCACCCACATTGGTGTGACCGCGTCGTCTGACACCTTCTATCCGGGTCAGGAACGTTACGATACCCACTCTGGCCGCGTCGTCAGCCGCTTCAAAGGCTCAATGGAAGAGTGGCAGTCGATGGGCGTAATGAACTACGAAATGGAATCCGCGACGCTGCTGACCATGTGCTCCAGCCAGGGCCTGCGTGCCGGGATGGTGGCGGGCGTGATCGTCAACCGCACCCAGCAGGAAATTCCGAATGCGGAAACCATGAAGCAGACCGAAAGCCACGCGGTGAAAATCGTGGTCGAAGCTGCGCGTCGCCTGCTGTAATCCCTTCTTATTTTCCCCAGGGCCGACTCATTCGGCCCTTTCTTTTTTGCGTAATGCCTCGCAGAAATTCCTTTTAAACTGGACGTTTATACAGCAAAGCCGTATTTTGCAGAGTGAATGAATCAGGTGGGGGAGTGAATGGACAACGCAATTATCTTCAGCATATTACTGATGCTGGCAGGGATCGGCGTCGGCTGGCTGGCGGCGAGTTACCGTGCCGCGCAGCAGCAGGCGGACATCCTGGCCCAACAGCGTGACGTATTTGGCGAGCTGAGCGCGGCAAAGCAACAGCTTGCGCAAAACGGCCACTGGCGCGACGAGTGCGAATTGCTGAACAACGAACTGCGCAGCCTGCGGGAGATTAACACCTCGCTGGAGGCGGATCTGCGTGAAGTTACCACCCGCCTTGAAGCCTCGCAGGACAAAACCCGGCAGATGATCAACAGCGAGCAGCGGCTAAGCGAACAGTTTGAAAACCTCGCCAACCGCATCTTTGAGCACAGCAACCGCCGCGTGGATGAACAAAACCGCCAGAGCCTGCACGGGCTTCTTACGCCGCTGCGCGAGCAGCTCGACGGTTTTCGCCGTCAGGTACAAGACAGCTTTGGTCAGGAGGCGCGCGAAAGACACACGCTGGCGCATGAAATCCGCAATCTTCAGCAGCTTAACGCGCAGATGGCGCAGGAAGCGCTCAACCTGACGCGCGCGCTGAAAGGCGATAATAAAGCGCAGGGAAACTGGGGCGAGGTGGTGCTGACCCGCGTGCTGGAAGCTTCCGGGCTGCGTGAAGGCTACGAATACGAAACCCAGGTCAGCATTGAGACCGAAGCGCGCTCGCGGATGCAGCCGGATGTGATTGTCCGCCTGCCGCAGGGCAAGGACGTGGTTGTCGATGCAAAAATGACGCTGGTCGCCTACGAGCGTTATTTTAATGCCGAAGATGACTATACCCGTGAAGCGGCGCTTCAGGAGCATATTGCCTCGGTGCGCAACCACATCCGCCTGTTGGGACGCAAAGATTATCAGCAATTGCCGGGGCTGCGCAGTCTCGACTACGTGCTGATGTTTATTCCCGTCGAGCCTGCTTTCCTGCTGGCGCTGGATCGACAGCCTGAGCTCATTACCGAGGCGTTAAAAAATAATATCATGCTGGTCAGCCCGACCACGCTGCTGGTGGCCCTGCGCACCATTGCGAATCTGTGGCGCTATGAGCATCAAAGCCGCAACGCGCAGCAGATCGCCGAACGTGCCAGCCGTCTTTATGACAAATTACGCCTGTTTGTCGATGATATGTCGTCGGTGGGGCAAAGTCTGGATAAAGCCCAGGATAACTACCGCCAGGCCATGAAAAAACTCACCTCCGGGCGCGGTAACGTGCTGGCGCAGGCAGAGGCGTTTCGCGGGCTGGGCGTGGAGATCAAGCGCGACATTAACCCGGATTTAGCCGAAAAAGCGACCACGCAGGATGAAGAATTTCGCCTTCGCTCTGGCGCAGAGCCTGATGATGAGCAAGCGTCATACGCAGAAAACATCGCCATTGATGCGCTAAACTCATTTTCTCGCGGTGGTTAGGCCGTAGGGTAAATGCCCTCAATCTGTTACACTTTACGAACAATTTCTTGATAAGCAGGCCCTAAGATGGATGAGAATTCGCAGGATACGACGCATTTTGGTTTTCAGACGGTCGCCAGAGAACAGAAAGCTGACATGGTGGCTCATGTATTCCATTCAGTCGCCGCAAAATATGACGTTATGAATGACCTGATGTCGTTTGGCATTCATCGTTTGTGGAAGCGTTATACCATTGACTGTAGCGGCGTGCGTCGCGGTCAAACGGTGCTGGATCTGGCCGGGGGAACGGGCGATCTGACCGCTAAATTCTCGCGCCTGGTCGGTGAAACCGGTCGCGTGGTGCTGGCGGACATCAACGACTCCATGCTGAAGATTGGCCGTGAAAAGTTGCGCAATCTGGGCGTGGTTGGCAACGTCGAATACGTACAGGCTAACGCCGAGGCGCTGCCTTTCCCGGATAACACGTTTGATTGCATCACCATCTCTTTTGGCCTGCGTAACGTCACCGATAAAGAAAAAGCGCTACGTTCGATGCACCGCGTGCTGAAGCCCGGCGGACGCCTGCTGGTGCTGGAATTTTCGAAGCCGATTATCGAACCGCTCAGCAAAGCCTACGATGCTTACTCGTTCCATGTCCTGCCGCGTATCGGTCAGATGGTGGCCAATGACGCGGAAAGCTACCGCTACCTGGCGGAATCTATCCGTATGCATCCCGATCAGGAAACCCTGAAAGCCATGATGGAAGATGCCGGGCTGGAGAACGTGAACTACTACAATTTGACGGCAGGGATCGTCGCGCTGCATCGTGGCTACAAGTTTTAACAGGAGAGCGTAATGCCTTTTAAACCCCTTATCACGGCGGGCGTAGAAAATGTCCTCAACGCGTTCCTGTGGCGTGAACGCGGCCTGAAGCCTGCCCGCCAGCGTTTACAGGGAAAAGTATTACGCGTTGTTCTGAAAGAGTTCTCCGCGCCGCTGGTGCTAAGCTTTAGCGAGCGTCAGGTTGATGTGCTGGGCGACTGGGAAGGCGAGGCTGACTGCACGGTTATCACTCGTCTGAGCGTGCTGCCAAAGCTGCGCGACCGCCAGCAGTTGACGGCGCTGATCCGCAGCGGTGAGCTTGAGGTAAACGGCGATCTCCAGGTCGTGCAGAATTTTGTCGCGCTAACCGATCTGGCAGAGTTCGATCCGGCTGAGCTACTGGCTCCGTGGACCGGTGATATCGCTGCCGAAGGGGTGAGCCGTTTCGTGCGCCGTGGCGCAACGTGGCTTAACCGGGGCGTGACGCGTCAGCAGCGCTACGTGGCTGACGCATTAACGGAAGAGTGGCGTCTGGCACCGGGTGCGCTGGAAGTGGCCTGGTTTGCCGAAGAAGTTGCCGCCGTAGAGCGGACCACAGAAAACCTGACTAAACGGCTGGAAAAACTGGAGGCCAAATGACGCCAGGTGAAGTTCGCCGCCTGTATTTTATCATTCAGACTTTTTTGAGCTACGGGCTTGATGAGCTGATCCCAAGAATGCGCCTCACGCTGCCGCTGCGATTATGGCGACGCACGCTGTTCTGGATGCCAAACCGCCATAAAGATCGCCAACTGGGCGAGCGCCTGCGTCTGGCGTTGCAGGAGCTGGGGCCGGTCTGGATCAAGTTCGGTCAGATGCTCTCCACCCGTCGCGATCTTTTCCCGCCGCAAATTGCCGATCAACTGGCGCTGCTTCAGGATCGGGTCGCCCCGTTCGAAGGCAGACTGGCTAAACAGCAAATCGAAAAAGCGATGGGTGATAAACCGGTCGAGACCTGGTTCGATGATTTTGACATTAACCCGCTGGCCTCCGCTTCTATTGCCCAGGTGCATACCGCAAAGCTGAAAGAGAACGGCAAAGAGGTGGTGATTAAAGTGATCCGCCCGGATATTTTGCCGGTCATTAAAGCGGACATGAAACTAATCCGCCGTCTGGCGCGCTGGGTGCCGCGACTGCTGCCCGACGGGCGTCGTCTGCGCCCGATGGAAGTAGTGCGAGAGTATGAAAAAACGCTGATTGACGAGCTGGATTTATTGCGCGAAGCGGCGAATGCCATCCAGCTAAGACGTAATTTCGAAAACAGCCCGATGCTGTACATACCGGAAGTGTATTCCGATTACTGTAGCCAGAATATGTTGGTGATGGAGCGCATTTACGGTATTCCCATCTCCGATATTGCCCAGCTTGAGCAGCATGGCACTAACCTGAAGCTACTGGCTGAGCGCGGCGTGCAGGTGTTTTTCACCCAGGTTTTCCGCGACAGCTTCTTTCATGCCGATATGCATCCTGGCAATATTTTTGTCAGCTATGAGCACCCGGAAGATCCGCAGTATATCGGCATCGACTGCGGTATTGTCGGTTCGCTGAACAAGGAAGATAAGCGCTATCTGGCGGAAAACTTCATTGCCTTCTTCAACCGCGACTACCGCAAAGTGGCGGAGCTGCACGTTGATTCCGGCTGGGTGCCGCCTGACACCAACGTTGAAGAGTTTGAGTTCGCCATCCGTACCGTTTGCGAGCCTATCTTTGAGAAGCCGCTGGCAGAAATTTCCTTTGGTCACGTGCTGCTAAATCTGTTTAACACCGCGCGTCGTTTTAATATGGAAGTGCAGCCGCAGCTGGTATTGCTCCAGAAAACATTGCTTTACGTTGAAGGCGTGGGCCGCCAGCTCTATCCGCAGCTTGATTTATGGAAAACGGCGAAACCTTTCCTCGAAACATGGATCAAAGATCAGGTGGGCATTCCGTCTCTCATCAAAGCCTGCAAAGAGAAAGCGCCGTTCTGGATTGAGAAAATGCCGGAATTACCTGAACTGATCTACAACAGCCTGCGTCAACACAAACAACTGCAACATAGTGTTGATAGAATCGCCGTTGAGCTACAGGTCAACCACGTGCGCCAGGGGCAATCGCGGTATCTGTTCGGCATTGGCGCAACGCTGTTTTTAAGCGGTACGCTGCTGTTGATTAACCGTCCCGACTGGGAAATGATGCCCGCCTGGCTCATTGCGGGTGGTCTGGTAGTCTGGCTTATTGGCTGGCGCAAAACGCGCTGAATTTCGCATCGCGGTCTTCCTGACAGATACGTATAATGCGGACTTATTGTTTATTGACACTCGTCGTCTTTCGAGTTGATTACTGAGGATTATGTATGGGTGGTATCAGTATCTGGAACTTATTGATCATCGTCGTGATTGTGGTGTTGATCTTCGGGACTAAAAAATTTAGATCGCTGGGATCGGATTTAGGCACTTCAATCAAAGGCTTCAAAAAAGCCATGAGTGACGATGACGAAAAGCAGGATAAACCCTCAGCGGATGCAGATTTTACCGCGAAGAGCATCGCGGATAAGCAGGAAGAAGCGAAGAAAGAAGACGCTAAACGCCACGACAATGAGCAGGTGTAATTCGTGTTTGAAATTGGTTTTAGTGAATTACTGCTGGTTTTCGTTATTGGCCTGATTGTTCTTGGGCCAAAACGGTTACCGGTGGCCGTCAGAACGGTCGCGGGCTGGGTGCGCGCGCTGCGCTCTCTGGCCTCGACGGTGCAAAATGAGCTGGCCCAGGAATTGAAAGTGCAGGAATTCCAGGACAGCCTGAAGAAGGTTGAAAAGGCCAGCCTGGAGAATCTTTCGCCGGAACTGAAAGCCTCTATGGACGAACTGCGTGAAGCCGCAGAATCCATGAAACGCTCCTACAGCGCTCACGATCCTGAAAAGGAGAGTGACGAAGCCCATACCATTCACAATCCGCTGGTGAAGGGCAACGAGGCGCAGCATGAGGGCGTGACGCCTGCGACGGCTGAAAATCAGGCCAGCGCGCAGGAGCAGGCTCCGCAACCCGCTGAAGCAGAAGAACCGCAGCCGGCCGCGACCATTAAGGCCGCTGAAAAAACGGTGGCCGCACCGGTTCCCTCCTCTTCCTCAAGTTCAAGTGATAAATCGTAAACATGGCCGTAGAAGATACTCAACCGCTGATCGCCCATTTGATTGAGCTGCGCAAGCGTCTGCTCAACAGCATTATTGCGGTGGTCGTTATTTTTCTGGCGCTGGTTTCCTTCGCCAATGACATCTATCAGGTGGTGTCGGCACCGTTGATCAGCCAGATGCCGAAAGGGGCGACGATGATCGCCACCGACGTGGCCTCGCCGTTCTTCACGCCGATCAAGCTGACCTTTATGGTGTCGGTCATTCTGTCCGCGCCGGTGATCCTCTATCAGGTGTGGGCGTTTGTTGCGCCTGCGCTGTATAAACACGAGCGGCGGCTGGTAATGCCGCTGCTGGTATCGAGTACGCTACTGTTTTACATCGGGATGGCGTTCGCCTACTTCGTAGTGTTCCCGCTGGCGTTTGGCTTCCTGACGCATACCGCGCCGGAAGGGGTGCTGGTTTCAACGGACATTAGCAGCTACCTGAGCTTTGTGATGGCGCTGTTTATGGCCTTTGGCGTCGCGTTTGAAGTGCCGGTGGCGATTATTCTGATCTGCTGGATGGGCGTCACCACGCCGGAAGATTTACGCGGTAAACGTCCCTACATTCTGGTGGGCGCATTTGTGGTCGGGATGCTGCTGACGCCGCCGGATGTTTTCTCACAAACCCTGTTGGCGATCCCGATGTACTGCCTGTTTGAAGTCGGGCTGTTCTTCTCGCGTTTTTACGTGGGTAAACGGCGTTTCCGCGATGAAGACACGGAAACGGAAAACGAAGAGTAAACAACCGCCCGCCAGGGCGGTTTGCTTTTGGAGAAAAGCATGTTTGATATTGGTGTGAATTTGACCAGTTCGCAGTTCGCGAAGGATTGTGATGAGGTGGTTGCACGAGCGCGGGCAGCAGGAGTGAGCGGAATGCTGCTCACCGGGACGAATCAGCATGAAAGCGAACAGGCACGGCTCATGGCGCAGCGGCTGACCCACTGCTGGTCTACCGCAGGCGTGCATCCTCATGATGCCAGTCACTGGGATCAGGACGCAGCGGCGGCGATTTACGCGCTGGCGGCACAGCCGGAAGTGGTCGCCATTGGCGAATGCGGGCTGGATTTTAATCGCAATTATTCCACTGCGCAGGATCAGGAAGTGGCGTTTACCGCGCAGCTGGCGATAGCAGCGGAGCTTTCTCTGCCGGTCTTTCTGCACTGCCGGGATGCGCATTCGCGCTTTATGGCGCTGCTGGAACCCTGGCTGGACAAACTGCCCGGCGCGGTGGTGCACTGTTTTACCGGCACCCAGGAACAAATGCAGCACTGCGTGGATCGCGGGTTGTATATCGGTATTACCGGCTGGGTATGCGACGAGCGGCGCGGGCTGGAACTGCGCGAACTGCTGCCGCATATTCCGGCGCAGCGTCTGATGATTGAGACCGATGCGCCCTGGTTGTTGCCGCGCGATCTCACGCCAAAACCGGCATCACGGCGCAACGAACCCGCATTTTTGCCGCATATCCTGGCGCGCGTGGCGCACTGGCGTGGCGAAGAGACGGCATGGCTTGAGCGCATCACCGACGATAACGTCAGGTCGCTGTTTGGCGTGCAGTTTTAGGTCTTCAGACCTTACGGAATTCGGTATTTTTGACGCTGTGCATGACCTGCTTATTCAGCAGATTGAGCAGCAGCATGGAACGCGCTTCGCCGTCAGGCTCGGTAAAAATGGCTTCGAAGCCTTCAAATGCACCTTCGGTGATCAGCACGCTGTCACCGGCGTAAGGGGTGCCTGGGTCGGTGATCCCTTCGGGCTTAGCGACAGAAAGCTGGTGGATCACCGCAGGTGGTACGGTTGCCGCTTTCGCACCGAAGCGCACGAAGTGGCTGACGCCGCGCGTGGCGTTGATGGTGGTGGTGTGAATGATTTCCGGGTCAAACTCAACAAACATATAGTTGGGGAACAAAGGCTCACTGACCGGCGTGCGTTTGCCGCGCACTATTTTTTCCAGGGTGATCATGGGTGTCAGGCAATTGACCGCCTGCCGTTCGAGATGCTCCTGAGCACGCTGAAGTTGCCCGCGCTTGCAGTACAGTAAATACCAGGCTCGCATAATGCCTCTATTCCGCTTATCCGGGCGCAAGCATATCAAAACGATGCCGCTAAGTTAATTATAATCCCCACTGATTGATGATGGCGTCGGGTATTACGCTAATTTAACAAAAATACAGCATCGCCCCGTCTCAGGCCGTATAATAAACCGCTGACAAAGAGGCCATAGCCAACGCCATGAAATACCACGATCTTCGCGACTTTCTGACGCTGCTGGAACAGCAGGGTGAACTCAAACGTATAACGCTTCCGGTTGATCCGCATCTCGAAATCACCGAAATTGCTGACCGCACGCTGCGCGCGGGCGGCCCGGCGCTGCTTTTTGAAAACCCGAAAGGCTATTCAATGCCGGTGTTGTGTAATCTTTTTGGCACCCCTAAGCGTGTGGCGATGGGGATGGGCCAGCAAGACGTCACGGCGCTGCGTGAAGTCGGCAAGCTGCTGGCTTTCCTGAAAGAGCCGGAGCCGCCAAAAGGCTTTCGCGACCTCTTCGACAAGCTGCCGCAGTTTAAGCAGGTTCTGAATATGCCGACGAAGCGCCTGCGCGGTGCGCCCTGCCAGCAAAAAGTGACGCAGGGCGACGCGGTGGATTTGTCGCGTATTCCGATCATGACCTGCTGGCCTGAAGATGCCGCACCGCTGATTACCTGGGGTCTGACGGTCACGCGCGGGCCGCATAAAGAGCGGCAGAATTTAGGCATTTATCGCCAGCAGCTGATTGGCAAAAACAAGCTGATTATGCGCTGGCTGTCGCATCGCGGCGGGGCGCTGGATTACCAGGAATGGTGCGCGGCGCACCCGGGCGAGCGTTTTCCGGTTTCCGTGGCGCTCGGTGCCGATCCCGCGACGATCCTCGGCGCGGTAACGCCGGTACCGGATACCCTTTCCGAATATGCCTTTGCAGGATTGCTGCGCGGCACCAAAACGGAAGTGGTGAAGTGTATTTCGAACGATCTGGAAGTGCCTGCCAGCGCGGAAATCGTGCTGGAAGGGTATATTGAGCAAGGCGAACTGGCTCCCGAAGGGCCATACGGCGATCACACCGGCTACTATAACGAGGTCGATCACTTCCCGGTCTTTACCGTCACGCATATTACCCAGCGTGAGGATGCCATTTATCACTCGACCTATACCGGTCGACCGCCCGATGAGCCTGCGGTACTGGGCGTGGCGCTGAACGAAGTGTTTGTGCCGATCCTGCAAAAGCAGTTCCCGGAAATTGTCGATTTTTACCTGCCGCCGGAAGGCTGTTCGTATCGCCTGGCCGTGGTGACCATCAAAAAACAGTACGCCGGTCATGCGAAGCGCGTGATGATGGGCGTCTGGTCATTCCTGCGCCAGTTCATGTATACCAAGTTTGTGATCGTCTGTGACGATGATGTGAATGCTCGCGACTGGAACGATGTGATTTGGGCGATCACTACCCGCATGGACCCTGCGCGTGATACGGTATTGGTAGAAAATACGCCAATCGATTATCTGGATTTTGCCTCGCCGGTATCTGGTCTCGGCTCCAAAATGGGGCTGGATGCGACCAATAAATGGCCGGGTGAAACCCAGCGTGAATGGGGACGCCCCATCAAAAAAGATCCGGCCGTTACGGCACGTATCGATGCTATCTGGGATGAACTGGCTATCTTTAGTAAGACCCCGGATGGTGAATAAGAGTGGCATATCGCCATCCACCTGCAACCTGAAGTGTGACGAGTATAGACCCGACAGAGGGAAACCATGACAACCTTAAGCTGTAAAGTGACCTCGGTGGAAGCTATCACCGACACTGTGTATCGCGTCCGTCTGGTGCCGGAAACTGCGTTTTCTTTTCGCGCAGGCCAGTACCTGATGGTCGTTATGGATGAGCGTGACAAACGTCCCTTTTCCATGGCTTCTACCCCGTCTGAAAAAGAGTTTATCGAGTTGCATATCGGTGCCTCTGAACTGAATCTTTACGCGATGGCGGTGATGGATCGCATTCTTAAAGAGCGCAAAATCGTTATCGATATTCCCCACGGCGAAGCCTGGCTGCGTGAAGAGAGCGATCGTCCGCTGGTGCTGATTGCCGGAGGAACGGGCTTCTCCTATGCGCGTTCTATTCTCCTGACCGCGCTGGCGCAAAATCCGAATCGCGATATCACTATTTACTGGGGCGGTCGTGAAGAGAAACATCTTTACGATTTGTCGGAACTGGAAGCGCTGTCTGTCACCCATCCGCATCTGCGTGTTGAAGCGGTGGTCGAGCAGCCGGAAGAGGGCTGGCAGGGCCGGACGGGTACGGTGTTGACCGCCGTATTACAGGATCACGGTTCGCTGGCGGAGCACGATATCTATATTGCCGGACGTTTTGAAATGGCGAAGATCGCGCGCGATCTGTTCTGTAATGAACGGGGCGCACGGGAAGATCGTCTGTTTGGCGACGCGTTCGCATTTATCTGATGTGCTGAACCGGGAGAGGTTATCGCTCCCGGTTTTCTGCTTTTTTAGTAAACTTCCTTTCTGATTAACCCGGCTCGATTAAACGTGCCTGCGTCACCTTTTCGAAATAATCCCCGTCGTTACGTTGTGTATAGTAAACAAACTCGCTAGCCTGCTCGCAGACATTTTGACCATGAGCGAGGGATTCATCATGAGACTGGGACTGGATATTGGCGGGACGAAAATCGAAGCAGTAGTGTTAGATGAGCAGGGAAAGGTGCGCTACCGCGAGCGCTACAGTACGCAGAAGCAGAGTTACCCGGCATTTTTTCAGGCGGTAGTGGAGATTATCCACCAGGCGCAGGCCGCATTTAGCGAACCGCTGACCGTTGGCGTCGGCATCCCTGGCGCGGTCGATCCCACCAGCGGGCTTATTAAAAATTCCAATATTCTGGTACTCAATCAGCAGCCTTTTGCCAGCGATCTGGAACGACGTCTGGCGCTACCGGTGACCATCACCAATGACGCTAACTGTTTTACCCTGTCAGAAGCGATGGACGGCAGCGGAAAAGGTTATGGCGTGGTGTTCGGGGTGATCCTCGGCACCGGCTGCGGGGGCGGTTTGTGCGTCGACAGGCGTCTGATTACCGGGCCGAATGCCTGCACCGGCGAGTGGGGGCATAACGCGCTTCCCCGCTACAGCCTGGCGCGCGATGGCGCGGACGACGCCTGCTATTGCGGCGATCATAACTGTATCGAAAGCTTCATTTCTGGTAGCGGGCTTGAGCGTCAGTACCGTAACGAAGCGAATCAACCTGCCAGCGTCCCCGAAATTATTCAGCGTGTTGAAGCTGGCGATGCGGCGGCCGTGCGCGTGTGGGAGCGTTATTGCGATCAGCTGGCCCGCTCGTTAGCCAGCATTGTGAATATGATCGATCCCGATGCCATTGTGCTGGGCGGCGGGGTGTCGAACATCGATTTGCTGTATCACGGCCTGGCAGAGCGGGTCGCGAAATATGTGTTTGGACGCCACTGCCACACGCCGATTTTACGCGCCAGCCACGGTGACAGCAGCGGCGTGCGCGGCGCGGCGTGGCTCGGTCACGCTTCCCGCCCTGTAACGATGAGTGATGAATGACTAAGCCGGTACGGATAAGAGATATCGCCCAGGCTTGCGGGGTGTCGGTGGGCGCGGTTTCCCGCGCCCTTAAAGGCCAGCCAGGGCTGGGTGATGACACGCGGCAGCGTATTATTTCGATCGCGCAGGAGAAGGGGTATGATTTTTCCCGCCTGCGTAGCGACAAAATTAAACGCATTCTGTTTTTACTGCACCGACAGCACAACATCAGCCGTGCGCTGCCGTTCTACTCGCAGCTCCTGTTGGGGATAGAAGACAGTTGTCGGGATAAAGGCATTGCACTGAGTTTTCTGGCGGTGGGGCCGGGCGATACGGTCAGCGAACAGGTGCGGCTGCATCAGCCCGATGCGCTGATCTGCGCCGGTTTTTTCGAGCCAGAACTGCTGGCGCTGTTGCAGCAGATGAATCTGCCGCTGGTGCTGGCCGATTTATGGGCACCGGGTTTACCGTGCGTTAATCCGGATAATACGCTGGGCGGTTATCTGGCGACGCGCCATCTTATTGCGCTGGGGCGACGCCGTATTGCTTTTCTCGCCAGCACGCTTTCCCACTACAGTATTCGCCAGCGCGAGAAAGGCTACCGGCAGGCACTGTACGAGGCGCAAATGCTGATGCCGCCGGAATATGAGGCCATCGCGCCGCCGTTGGTCGATACCGAACGTTCGCTGCTGCGGGCAGTGAATGAACTGCTCGATCTGGCGGAGCCGCCGGATGCTATTTTCGCGTATAACGACGCCGCTGCGCTGGTGGTATTGCAGGTCTGTGCGGAGCGTGGGATCGACATTCCTGGGCAAATTGCGCTGGTCGGTTTTGATGATATAGATGCTGCGACCTGGGCCACGCCTGCGCTGACGACCATTGCCGTTGACAAACAGCAGCTGGGTCGCGAAGCCGTCAGGCTGTTGCTGGACGAGGCGCAGGAAGAGAATCAACTCCTGGCTGTAAGCCTTATAAAGCGCGCCAGTACGGGAAGTTAAATACTATTCAGGGAGAAGAAGATGCGTGGTGGGGCATTATCGCTATTTTCAGTAATAAAAAACCCGCCCCTGACAGGCGGGAAAAACGGCAACTAAACCAGCTCCCCGTCATCATTCACGCTGCCTTCGCTTAATTGCCGCCGCGATGCAACGTGAAGTATTCAGGGGACGTTATCTTTGATTAAACGCGCTCAAATACGGTTGCGATCCCCTGACCCAATCCGATACACATCGTTGCCAGACCAAACTGCACGTCCTGGCGTTCCATCAGATTCAGCAGGGTGGTGCTGATACGCGCACCGGAACAGCCCAGCGGATGGCCTAACGCGATCGCCCCACCGTTGAGGTTGATCTTGTCGTCGATCTGTTCCATCAGCCCCAGATCTTTAATGCACGGCAGGATCTGCGCGGCGAACGCTTCGTTCATTTCAAACAACCCGATATCGCTGGTGCTTAACCCGGCTTTTTTCAGCGCCAGTTTTGAGGCTGGCACCGGGCCGTAACCCATAATGGAGGGGTCACAGCCGACAACGGCCATTGAACGGATGCGGGCGCGCGGCGTCAGGCCCAGTTCGCGGGCGCGACTCTCGCTCATCACCAGCATAGCAGCAGCGCCATCGGAGAGGGCGGAAGAGGTGCCTGCGGTGACGGTGCCGCTGACCGGATCGAATGCCGGGCGCAGGGCGGACAGCGCCTCGACCGTGGTTTCCGGGCGGATAACTTCGTCGTAGTTAAACTGCTTCAGCACGCCGTCGGCATCGTGACCGCCGGTGGGAATGATTTCGTTTTTGAACGCGCCCGACTGGGTAGCGGCCCAGGCGCGGGCATGAGAGCGAGCGGCAAAGGCATCCTGCATTTCACGGCTGATACCGTGCATCCGGGAGAGCATTTCCGCCGTCAGCCCCATCATTCCTGCGGCTTTAGCCACGTTGCGGCTTAAGCCCGGATGGAAATCGACCCCGTGGCTCATCGGCACATGGCCCATATGCTCCACGCCACCCACCAGACAAGCCTGCGCATCGCCGGTCATGATCATCCGCGCCGCGTCGTGCAACGCCTGCATGGACGAACCGCACAGACGGTTGACGGTGACTGCCGGGACCGAGTGCGGGATTTCCGCCAGCAGCGCGGCGTTACGGGCGATGTTGAAACCCTGCTCCAGCGTTTGCTGCACGCAGCCCCAGTAGATATCGTCAAGGGCCGCCGCGTCCAGCGCCGGATTGCGTGCCAGCAGGCTACGCATTAAGTGTGCGGAGAGATCTTCCGCCCGCACATTGCGAAACGCGCCGCCTTTTGAACGGCCCATCGGGGTGCGAATTGCATCAACAATGACAACCTGTTCCATTGTGACTCCTTAAGCCGTTTTCAGCGTGCCAACCGGACGGGCAGGCTCGACGGGGGGATAATAGGGTTCGTTATGACGCGCTTTGTTGCGCAGACCTTCCGGCACGTCATACAGCGGGCCGAGGTGCTGATACTGCTGCGCCATATCGAGATATTTCGCGCTGCCTTGCGTATCCAGCCAGCGGAACGCGCCGCCGTGGAACGGCGGGAAGCCGAGGCCGTAGACCAGCGCCATATCCGCTTCTGCCGGGCTGGCGATGATGCCTTCTTCCAGGCAGCGCACCACTTCGTTGACCATCGGGATCATCATGCGGGCAATAATTTCGTCTTCGCTGAAATCGCGCTTCGGCTGGCTGACCTCTGCCAGCAGGCCGTTAACCGCATCGTCTTCTTCTTTCTTCGGCTTGCCTTTGCTGTCTTCTTTATAGCGCCAGAAACCGAGGCCGTTCTTCTGACCGAAACGATTAGCGTCAAACAGCGCGTCAATCGCATCGCGGTAATCTTTCTGCATCCGCTGCGGGAAGCCTGCCGCCATCACCGCCTGGGCGTGGTGGGCGGTATCGATACCCACTACATCCAGCAGATACGCCGGGCCCATCGGCCAACCGAACTGTTTCTCCATCACTTTATCGACTTTGCGGAAGTCCGCGCCGTCGCGCAGCAGCTGGCTGAATCCGGCAAAGTAAGGGAACAGCACGCGGTTAACGAAGAAGCCGGGGCAGTCGTTGACCACAATCGGCGTCTTGCCCATTTTGCTCGCCCAGGCGACCACTTTGGCGAGGGTTTCATCGGAAGTTTTTTCGCCTCGAATGATCTCAACCAGCGGCATCCGGTGGACCGGGTTAAAGAAGTGCATCCCGCAGAAGTTTTCCGGGCGTTTCAGGACGCTTGCCAGCTCGCTAATCGGAATGGTGGAGGTGTTCGAGGCCAGCACGGTATCCGGGCGGACTTTCTCTTCCGTCTCTGCCAGCACCGCTTTCTTCACTTTCGGGTTCTCAACCACCGCTTCGACCACCACGTCCACACGCTCAAAACCGGCGTAGTCGAGGGTAGGGTGAATGGTCGAAATCACGCCCGCCATCTTCAGTCCGTCGATCTTGCCGCGCTCAAGCTGTTTATTCAGCAGTTTGGCCGCTTCGGTCATGCCGAGGGTCAGCGATTTGTCGTTGATATCTTTCATGACTACCGGCACGCCTTTCCAGGCCGACTGGTAGGCAATACCGCCGCCCATAATGCCCGCGCCAAGCACCGCAGCCTGCTTCGGTGTTTCAACGTCTTTGGTCAGCTTTTTCGCTTTTGCTTTTACGTACTGATCGTTAAGGAAAATGCCGACCAGCGCACGCGCTTCATTGGTGTGAGCCAGCGGGACAAAGCTTTTATTTTCCAGATCCAGCGCGTCTTCACGACCAAAGCGCGCGGCGGCTTCAATGGTTTTCACGGCGGTGAGCGGCGCGGGGTAGTGCTTACCGGCTGTCTGCATCACCATGCCTTTGGCGATGGTGAAACTCATCGTCGCTTCGATTTTGCTAAGATGCAGCGGCTCCAGTTTAGGCTGGCGCTTCGCTTTCCAGTCGAGATCGCCGTTAATGGCCTGACGCAGAACGGCGACAGCGCCTTCGCGCAGTTTCTCTGACTTCACAACGCCGTCAACCAGACCGATTTTCAGCGCCTGCTCTGCGCTGACATCTTTACCGGCGGCGATAATTTCCAGCGCGCTATCGGCACCCAGCAGGCGCGGCAGACGCACGGAGCCGCCAAAGCCAGGCATAATGCCCAGCTTCGTTTCCGGCAGGCCAATCCGCAAATCCGGCGTCGCCAGACGGTAATCGGTTGCCAGCACGCACTCGCAGCCGCCGCCCAGCGCATAGCCGTTAACAGCGGAGATCGTCGGAACCGGCAGATCTTCGAGACGGTTAAAGACGCTATTGGCAAAATGCAGCCACTGGCTTAACTGCTCCTGCGGGACGAGGAACAGCGAGAGGAATTCGGTAATATCCGCGCCCACAATAAACGCGGCTTTATTTGAGCTAAGCAGCAGCCCTTTTAAATCGTGCTGTTTTTCCAGCACGTCCAGCGCCTGGCCGAGGCTGGCAACGGTTGCCGTGTCGAGTTTGTTCACCGAGCCGGGCGCATCGAACACCAGTTCGGCGATGCCATCTTCCAGCCAGTCAAGATATAGAGTGTCGCCTTTGTAAAGCATGTCAGTCTCCTGAATCCGCGAAGGATCTGGTCATACCAGATGATGCGGAGTGTGGATTTTATGTTAATAAAATGCAAATGAGACTTTAAATAATTGCAGGCGCGATCACGCTCATGCGAAATCGCCCTGCTTTTGTGAGGTATGCTAATATGCGGGGATCAGGGGCAATAATTTTAAGGATTATGAGATGGATTCACTGGCTGCACTTTATAAAAATCATATTGTTACGTTGCAGGAACGCACCCGCGACGTACTGGCACGTTTCAAGCTGGATGCGCTGCTGATCCACTCCGGCGAGCTGGTAAACGTCTTCCTCGACGATCACCCGTATCCGTTTAAGGTCAACCCGCAGTTTAAAGCCTGGGTTCCGGTGACGCAGGTGCCGAACTGCTGGCTGCTGGTGGATGGCGTGAATAAGCCGAAACTGTGGTTTTATCTGCCGGTTGATTACTGGCACAACGTCGAGCCGCTACCGACCTCTTTCTGGACGGAAGACGTTGAGGTGATTGCGCTGCCGAAAGCGGATGGCATTGGCAGCCAGTTGCCCGCCGCGCGCGGCAATATCGGCTACATTGGACCGGTGCCGGAGCGAGCAGTACAGCTGGAGATCGCCGCCAGCAATATCAACCCGCAAGGGGTGATTGATTATCTGCATTATTATCGCGCCTTTAAAACTGATTATGAGCTGGCCTGTATGCGTGAAGCGCAGAAGACGGCGGTGAATGGTCATCGTGCGGCGGAAGAGGCTTTCCTCTCCGGGATGAGCGAGTTTGACATTAACGTCGCCTATCTGACCGCAACCGGTCATCGTGATATTGACGTGCCGTACAGCAATATCGTGGCGCTGAATGAACACGCCTCGGTTCTTCATTACACGAAGCTCGATCACCACGCGCCTTCTGAAATGCGCAGCTTCCTGCTGGATGCGGGGGCGGAATACAACGGCTACGCGGCAGACCTTACCCGTACCTGGTCGGCGAAGAGTGATAACGACTACGCGCAGCTGTTGAAAGATGTTAACGACGAGCAGCTGGCGCTGATTGCCACGATGAAAGCGGGCACCAGCTACGTCGATTATCATGTTCAGTTCCATCAGCGTATTGCGAAGCTGCTGCGCAAGCATCAAATCCTCACCGACATGAGCGAAGAGGCGATGGTGGAAAACGATCTGACCGGGCCGTTTATGCCGCATGGGATCGGCCATCCGCTGGGTCTTCAGGTACATGACGTTGCTGGTTTTATGCAGGATGATACCGGCACGCATCTTGCCGCGCCGTCGAAATATCCGTATCTGCGCTGCACCCGCGTGCTCCAGCCGGGCATGGTGCTCACCATTGAGCCGGGTATTTACTTTATCGAATCGCTGCTGGCTCCGTGGCGCGAAGGGCAGTTCAGCAAGCACTTCAACTGGCAGAAAATCGAAGCCCTGAAACCATTTGGCGGCATCCGCATTGAAGATAACGTGGTGATCCACGAAAACAGCGTTGAAAACATGACGCGGGATCTAAAGCTGGCGTGATGGAAAGCTGGTTAATCCCGGCGGCTTCGGTCTCTTTCGTTGAGGAGATCAAAAAAAGCCGCTTTATTACGCTGCTGGCGCATACCGACGGCGTGGAAGCGGCGAAAGCCTTTGTGCAGTCGGTCAGGGCGGAGCATCCCGATGCCCGTCACCATTGCGTTGCATGGGTGGCGGGCGCGCCGAATGACTCGCAGCAACTGGGTTTCTCGGATGACGGGGAACCGGCGGGAACGGCGGGCAAACCGATGCTTGCGCAGCTGATGGGTAGCGGCGTGGGAGAAATCACGGCGGTCGTCGTGCGTTACTACGGCGGCGTACTGCTGGGCACGGGTGGGCTGGTGAAGGCCTATGGCGGCGGCGTGAATCAGGCGCTGCGCCAGTTAACGACGCAGCGCAAGACGCCATTAACCGAATATACTTTGCAGTGTGAGTACGGTCAGTTAACCGGTATTGAAGCATTACTGACGCAGTTTGCCGGTAAGATCGTTGCCAGTGATTATCAGGCGTTCGTGCTATTACGGGTAGCGCTTCCTTATGCCAGAGTGGATGAATTTTCAGCAAGGCTCGCTGATTTTAGCCGTGGTTCATTGCAATTATTAGCAGTTGAAGAATAATCCCCACCTCATTTTAAAGATCAAAGGAAGCGGCAGAGATGCATTTTCGCGCCATTACCCGAATCGTTGGACTACTGGTTATCTTATTTTCGGGGACGATGATCCTGCCTGGACTGGTAGCGCTGATTTATCGCGATGGTGCGGGGCGGGCATTCACCCAGACATTTTTTGTCGCGCTGACTATCGGCTCGCTGCTGTGGTGGCCCAACCGTCGGGAGAAGGGCGAGCTTAAATCGCGGGAAGGCTTCCTGATCGTCGTGCTCTTCTGGACGGTGCTGGGGAGCGTCGGTGCGCTGCCTTTTATCTTTTCCGAACGGCCGAATCTGACCGTCACCGATGCTTTTTTTGAGTCCTTTTCCGGCCTGACGACCACTGGCGCGACGACGCTGGTCGGGCTGGATTCGTTGCCGCACGGCATTCTTTTTTATCGCCAGATGCTCCAGTGGTTTGGCGGAATGGGGATCATCGTGCTGGCGGTGGCTATTCTGCCTATCCTCGGCGTCGGGGGGATGCAGCTCTACCGGGCAGAAATGCCGGGGCCGCTTAAAGATAACAAAATGCGCCCGCGTATTGCCGAAACGGCAAAGACGTTGTGGCTGATTTACGTTTTACTGACGATCGCCTGTGCGCTGGCGCTGTGGTTTGCGGGTATGCCTGCCTTCGACGCCATCGGGCATAGTTTTGCGACCATCGCTATCGGGGGCTTTTCTACCCACGATGCCAGCGTGGGCTTTTTCGACAGTCCTACCATCAATACTATCATCGCCATCTTTCTGCTGATCTCCGGCTGTAACTACGGCTTGCACTTCTCTTTGCTTAGCGGGCGTAACCTGAAGGTTTACTGGCGCGATCCCGAATTCCGCATGTTTATTGGCGTCCAGCTGACGCTGGTCGTGATCTGCACGCTGGTATTGTGGTTCCACGATGTTTACACCTCGGCGGTGACGACGCTTAATCAGGCGTTTTTCCAGGTGGTTTCGATGGCGACCACCGCAGGCTTTACGACCGATAGCATTGCACGCTGGCCGCTCTTCCTCCCGGTGCTGCTGCTGTGTTCGGCGTTTATTGGCGGCTGCGCCGGGTCAACCGGCGGTGGCCTGAAAGTCATTCGTATCCTGCTACTGTTTAAACAGGGGAACCGGGAACTCAAACGACTGGTGCATCCTAACGCGGTCTACAGCATTAAATTAGGTAGCCGCGCGCTGCCGGAACGTATTCTGGAAGCGGTATGGGGATTTTTCTCCGCCTATGCGCTGGTCTTTATCGTCAGTATGCTGGCGATTATTGCGACCGGCGTGGATGATTTCTCGGCATTTGCTTCCGTGGTGGCTACGCTTAATAACCTCGGACCGGGCCTCGGCGTGGTGGCGGATAACTTTGCCAGCATGAATCCGGTGGCAAAATGGATATTGATTGCCAATATGCTTTTTGGTCGACTTGAAGTCTTTACGCTGCTGGTGCTTTTTACCCCGACGTTCTGGCGCGACTAACTGGAGTATTCTTTGAAAACACTGATTCTGTTCTCGACGCGGGATGGGCAAACGCGTGAAATCGCGGCTTTCATCGCGTCAGAGCTTAAAGAGAAGGGCATCTATACGGATTTAGTGAATCTTAATCGTACAGATGTCGTTGACTGGTCGCTTTACGATCGCGTGGTCATCGGCGCGTCTATCCGTTATGGACATTATCATCCGGCGCTGGAGCGCTTTGTGAAAAAGCATCTGCAGGCGCTGGCGTCGCTGCCGGGCGCATTCTTTTCGGTGAACCTGGTGGCGCGTAAAGCAGAGAAGCGTACGCCGCAGACGAACAGCTACACCCGCAAGTTTCTTCTTAGCTCGCCATGGCAACCGACGCTGTCCGCTGTTTTCGCAGGCGCGCTGCGTTATCCGCACTATCGCTGGTATGACCGTATTATGATCCAGCTGATTATGAAGATGACCGGTGGGGAAACGGATACCCGAAAAGAAGTGGTGTATACCGACTGGCAGCAAGTGGCGGGATTTGCACGAGAAATCGCGCAATTAACCGGCAATTCGTCGCTGAAGTAAACGATAAGTTTGAAAAACAGACGGTTGATAAGTTTTTTTAAATTTATGCTTGTCACGCCGGAATAACTCCCTATAATG
>NZ_DAMAPU010000015.1:0-87064 GCF_032071645.1 Superficieibacter sp. | reverse complement strand
CGACCTTCGGGTTATGAGCCCGACGAGCTACCAGGCTGCTCCACCCCGCGTCCGTGGAAGCGCACTATACTCTCCTGGCTTTCTGATGCAACCCTTTTTTCAACAGAAGTCACAATTATGTCACTGACTGTATAAAAAGAGGACGGATGGTTCACTTTTTAAGCGGAATTCGTTTCTGGTTACGTATCTGCGTTTCATTAGAGGGTGGGGTTTGTTATCTTCAACACGTCTCCCGGGTAACGAAAAGATGAATAATATGAAAGGATGTTGGGGTAAGTATCTGCTGACAGGCGCAATGATTGCCATGCTGGCAGCCTGTAGTTCCAAACCGACCGATCGCGGTCAACAGTATAAAGACGGGAAATTAACCCAGCCTTTCTCCCTGGTGAATCAGCCGGAAGCCGTCGGCGCGCCGATTAATGCCGGTGATTTTGCCGAGCAGGTAAGCCAGATCCGCAGCGCCTCGCCGCGTCTTTATGGTTCGCAGAGTAATGTGTATAACGCCATCCAGGAATGGCTGCGGGCAGGCGGGGATACGCGCACCATGCGGCAGTATGGGATTGATGCCTGGCAGATGGAAGGCACTGATAACTACGGTAACGTGCAGTTCACCGGCTATTACACGCCCGTTGTGCAGGCTCGTCACACGCGTCAGGGCGAGTTCCAGTATCCTATCTACCGGATGCCACCGAAGCGCGGGAAGCTGCCTTCACGGGCGAGCATTTATGCGGGCGGCCTGAGCGACAGCTATGTGCTGGCATACAGTAATTCACTGATGGATAATTTCATCATGGATGTGCAGGGCAGCGGCTATATCGATTTTGGCGACGGCTCGCCGCTGAACTTCTTTAGTTATTCCGGCAAAAACGGCTGGCCCTACCGCAGTATCGGTAAAGTGTTGATCGACCGTGGCGAAGTGAAGCGGGAAGATATGTCGATGCAGGCGATCCGCCACTGGGGAGAAACCCACAGCGAAGCGCAGGTGCAGGAGCTGTTGGAGCAGAATCCTTCTTTCGTATTCTTTAAACCACAGTCTTATGCGCCAGTGAAGGGCGCGAGCGCCGTACCGCTGATTGGTCGCGCGTCGGTCGCCTCTGACCGGAGTATTATTCCGGCGGGGACCACGCTGCTGGCGGAAGTGCCGCTGCTGGATAACAACGGCAAATTTAGCGGCCAGTACGAGTTGCGCCTGATGGTGGCGCTGGACGTGGGCGGAGCGATTAAAGGCCAGCACTTTGATATTTATCAGGGGATTGGTTCTGAGGCCGGTCATCGCGCGGGCTGGTATAATCACTACGGTCGCGTCTGGGTGCTGAAAACAGCGCCGGGGGCGGGTAACGTGTTTAGCAGCAGCGGCGGGAATGTGTTCAGCGGCTAACCCCTCACCCCGACCCTCTCCCTAAGGGAGAGGGAGAAGGGCGGCGCTGGGGACGGATAACGTGTTTAGTGGCTGATCCTTCAATGTGGGGGAGGCGGGCTAACGCCCCCCTCACCCCGACCCTCTCCCTGAGGGAGAGAGAGAAGGGCGGCGCTGGGGACGGGTAACGTGTTTAGTGGCTGATCCTTCAATGTGGGAAAGGCGGGCTAACGCATCCCCTCACCCCAACCCTCTCCCCCGGGGAGAAGGCGAAGGGCGGCGTTGGGGACGGGTAACGTGTTTAGCGGCTGATCCTTCAATGTGGGGGAAGGCAGGCTAACGCTCCCCCTCACCCCAACCCTCTCCATAAGGGAGAAGGGCGGCACCGGACGCAACCAGCGTGAGGTGGAGAAAATCGGCGGACCTAACCACGAACGCGATCGGTCCCCTCTCCCGGCGGGAGAGGGTTAGGGAGAGGGGGAAAGCCCCCCCCCTCGTCGCCAAAAAATCAGAGGGCCAAATCCCCTCCGCACTTACAGTTTTCACATTCTGAGGTTCTATGTCTGTAGTAATCAGCGATGCCTGGCGTCAGCGCTTTGGTGGCACCGCACGTTTATATGGTGAGTCAGCGCTCCAGCTTTTCGCCGACGCGCATTTCTGCGTGGTGGGGATTGGCGGCGTCGGTTCATGGGTGGCGGAAGCGCTGGCGCGTACCGGTATTGGCGCAATCACGCTGATTGATATGGATGACGTTTGCGTCACCAATACCAACCGGCAGATCCACGCCCTGCGTGAAACCGTAGGCCTGGCAAAAGCTGAGGTGATGGCCGAACGCATTCGCCAGATCAACCCGGAATGCCGGGTAACGGTCATTGATGATTTCGTCACGGCGGAAAACGTCGCAGGCTATATAAATCAGGGCTACAGCTACGTTATTGACGCCATCGACAGCGTGCGCCCGAAGGCTGCGCTGATTGCGTACTGCCGCCGGAATAAAATTCCGCTGGTGACGACCGGTGGGGCGGGCGGACAGATCGATCCGACGCAGATCCAGGTCAGCGATCTGGCGAAAACCATTCAGGACCCGCTGGCGGCAAAACTGCGCGAGCGGCTGAAAAGTGATTTTGGCATCGTTAAAAACAGCAAAGGCAAGCTTGGCGTGGATTGCGTATTTTCCACCGAAGCGCTGGTGTATCCACAGTCGGACGGCTCCGTCTGCGCGATGAAAAGCACCGCTGAGGGGCCAAAGCGGATGGACTGCGCGTCCGGTTTTGGTGCGGCAACGATGGTAACGGCGACCTTTGGATTCATCGCCGTTTCCCATGCGCTGAAAAAGATGATGGCAAAGGCCGCGCGTCAGGCCTGACGCGCGGCTTCCAGTATCGCCTCGCCGAGCGCGTTCAGTCCCTGATTACGTGACGCGCTAAGCTGGTTGCGCAGCCCCAGTTCATCAAACAGCGCCAGCGGATCGCCCGCCAGTAATTCCGCAGCGCGTTTTCCTTCCACGGCGGTCAACAGCACCGCCAGCAGGCCGCGCACGATGCGGCCTTCGCTGTCGCCAAAAAAGTGTAGTTTTCCTTCCGGGGAGACGCGCCAGCCCAGCCATACCCGATTCTCACAGCCGGGAATTTCCCGCGCCTGCGCCCGTAGATCGTCAGGCAGCGCCGGAAGCTGTTTGCCTAACAGGATTAACTGGCGATATTTATCTTCCCACTGACTGAGCGGGGCGAAGGTATTTTTTAACGTCTCTTCCGTGACCGTGGTGCCGAACGGATGTCCGGCGAGGGCTGCACTTGTCATTCATCCACCAGTATCGCAAGAGCACGGTCAACGGCGCTGACCAGTGCGGTAACATCGTTCTGTGTATTATAAGGCGCAAAGGAGAGCCGCAGGGTGCCGTCCACGCCTAATGCCGCCAGTAGCGGCTGGGCGCAGTGCTGACCGGCGCGCAGGGCGATGCCGTAGCCCGCCAGTAGCGTCACCATGTCGCTGTGATGAACGCCGGCAAAATTAAAGGCCAGCAGGCTGGAATCCTGCACGCGCCAGGAGCGAAAGCCAGGGCGCTTCGCCAGCGCATCTTCGGCAAGCGTGGCAAGACCCCGGCTCCAGCTTTCAGCCTGGGCGATGTCGGTGTTTTCCAGCCATTCCAGCGCGGCGCTAAGGCCAATCACCCCCGCCACGTTTGGCGTTCCCGCTTCCAGGCGATAAGGCACCGGCTGGGTTTTATAGCCGTTAAAACTGACTTCGGTGATCATCTTTCCACCGCCAAGCCACGGCGACATACTCTCCAGCAGCTCCGCTTTGCCGAATAACACGCCGATACCGTTAGGGCCGTAAAGTTTATGGCCAGAGAAGGCGTAGAAGTCGATATCCAGTTTTTGTACGTCCGCCGGGTAGTGAACCGCGCCTTGCGCGCCATCAACCATTACCACGATGCCGGAGGCATGGGCGATTTTGATGGCCTGCGCCAGATCCGGACAGCCGCCGGTAACGTTGGACATCTGACCCAGCGCCAGGATGCGGCTGCGCGGGGTGATGATTTCTGGCAGGCGCGCGACGTCCGGTAAATAGTCCGCGCCCAGCGGCAGTTTGACGATTTTCGCACCGGTTTGCTCCGCCACCATCAGCCACGGCACAAAATTCGCGTGATGCTCCGCCTCGCTGACGATGATCTCATCGCCGGGCTTCAGGCGCGGGCGGGCGTAGCACTGGGCCACCATATTAATGGCTTCGGTGGTGCCGCGCGTCCAGACGATATTTTTGCCTGAAGGCGCATTCAACAGCCGGGCCACCCGGTCGCGCGCCGCTTCATAACGCTCGGTCAGACGCTGCGCCTCGGCAAACTGGCTGCGGTGTACGTTCCCGGCACTCAGGCTGTAAAACTGCTGCGTGGCATCAATGACCGCCTGCGGTTTAAGCGCGGTAGCCGCGCTGTCGAGATAAACGCCCGCATCAGCCAGCGCCGGAAATTGCGCGCGAAATTGCGCAGGATTGAACGTAGTCATAGCACTCCTCATCATCGTCAGCGGGATCGTCGCGCAATTCATTCCCCGGCGCAAGCATGTTGAAAACCATCGGAATTATCCTGTAATCCTGGCAGGTTTCCCACGGTGGGTTATGCTGATATCTGTTAGGTGAATGTTTTTGCCTGTTACTAAATGATGGTTCTATAGCATTTATTGCTAAAAGGAGAAGAAGATGAAAAAGACTGCCGCAATTATTTCTGCCTGTATGCTGACTTTTGCCCTGAGCGCCTGTTCAGGTCCGAACTATGTAATGCATACCAATGATGGCCGCACCATCGTTTCTGACGGGAAACCGGTGACGGATAACGATACCGGCATGATTTCCTACAAGGATGCCAACGGTAACAAGCAGCAGATCAACCGTGCTGATGTGAAAGAGATGGTTGCTCTGGAAAAATAAGCACTAAATAAGCAAAAAAAAGCACCGCATTTTGCGGTGCTACATTAATCACTATGGACAGACAGGGTAAATGTACAGGAAGTGAAAGAGGTAGCCAGGCTACCGAGGCCTGAATCGCAGACCTAATGCAAACACAACAACACAACATCACAACCGTAAGCCAAAAGTTCATCAGAACACGCATCCCAACAAAACTTTTCGTTCCGGCTCAGGAAGTGCGGCCACTATAGGTATTTGCTGGTAGAAGCTCAACGGACAAATTATAATGGCTCAGATAAAAAAAACTAATAGGTTACACCCCGTGTCCTGTTTGTTAATTTGCGTTAACATTTGAGCCAGAATCCCTATGTCAAAGCGATTACCCCCTCTCAATGCATTACGTGTATTTGATGCAGCCGCCAGGCATTTAAGTTTTACTCGCGCCGCCGATGAGCTTTTTGTGACCCAGGCTGCAGTCAGTCATCAAATCAAGTCTCTTGAGGATTTCTTAGGGCTGAAGCTCTTTCGCCGACGTAATCGATCGCTATTGCTGACCGAAGAAGGGCAGAGTTATTTCCAGGATATAAAAGAGATATTTTCGCAATTAACCGACGCAACACGTAAACTTCAATCGCGCAGTGCCAAAGGGGCGCTGACGGTGAGTTTGCTGCCCAGTTTTGCGATTCACTGGCTGGTTCCTCGTCTCTCCAGCTTTAACTCAGCTTATCCGGGAATTGACGTCAGAATTCAGGCGGTCGATCGTGAAGAAGACAAACTGGCGGACGATGTTGACGTCGCCATTTTTTACGGACGGGGAAACTGGCACGGCCTGCGCGTTGAAAAACTGTACGCCGAATATCTGCTCCCGGTGTGCGCGCCTGTCCTGCTGACCGGCGAGAAAGCGTTGAAAACGCCTGCCGATTTAGCGCAACATACGCTGTTACATGATGCATCCCGTCGCGACTGGCAGACCTACACTCGCCAGTTGGGCCTGAATCATATTAATGTCCAGCAGGGACCGATTTTCAGCCATAGCGCGATGGTGCTCCAGGCCGCAATTCACGGGCAGGGCGTGGCGCTGGCAAATAACGTGATGGCGCAAACTGAAATCGAGGCGGGCCGCCTGGTCTGCCCGTTTAATGATGTTCTGGTCAGTAAGAATGCGTTTTATCTGGTTTGTCATGACAGTCAGGCAGAACTGGGTAAAATAGCCGCTTTTCGTCAGTGGATCCTGGCAAAAGCAGCCAGCGAGCAGGAAAAATTCCGCTTTCGTTACGAACAATAAATGACTTTAGGGTAATAACCATGACCAGCCGTTTCATGCTGATTTTCGCCGCGATTAGTGGCTTTATTTTTGTGGCGCTGGGCGCGTTTGGCGCACACGTGTTAAGTAAGTCGTTGGGGCCCGCCGAAATGGGCTGGCTGAATACCGGCCTTGAATATCAGGCATTTCACACCCTTGCCATCTTCGCGCTGGCGGTTGCCATGCAGCGCCGCATTAGCATCTGGTTTTACTGGAGCAGCGTGTTTCTGGCGCTTGGCACGGTGCTGTTCAGCGGCAGCCTTTATTGTCTGGCGCTTTCGCATTTGCGCCTGTGGGCGTTCGTCACGCCGGTAGGCGGCGTATGTTTTCTTGCTGGCTGGGCGCTCATGTTAGTTGGCGCAATTCGTTTGAAGCGTAAAGGCATTGTTCATGAATAAGCTTGTTTTACTGTGTCGCCCCGGTTTTGAGAAAGAGTGCGCGGCAGAAATTACCGATAAAGCCGCCCGTCTGGAAGTGTTTGGCTTTGCGCGCGTGAAAGAGAACGCGGGCTACGTTATTTTCGAATGCTACCAGCCGGAAGAGGCCGACAAACTGGCTTCCGGGCTGCCTTTTAGCTCGCTGATTTTTGCCCGCCAGATGTTTGTGGCCGGTGAGCTGCTGCAAAATCTGCCGCCGGAAGATCGCATTACGCCGATTGTCGGCATGTTGCAGGGCGTGGTAGAGAAGGGCGGCGAGCTGCGGGTCGAAGTCGCAGACACCAACGAAAGCAAAGAACTGATGAAGTTCTGCCGTAAATTTACCGTGCCGTTACGCGCCGCGCTGCGCGAGGCGAAAGTGCTGACCAGCTACGAAACCGCAAAGCGTCCGGTGGTCCATGTGTTCTTTATTGCGCCGGGCTGCTGCTATACCGGCTATTCGTACAGCAATAATAATTCCCCGTTCTATATGGGCATTCCGCGGCTGAAGTTTCCCGCCGATGCGCCGAGTCGCTCAACGCTTAAGCTCGAAGAAGCGCTGCACGTGTTTATTCCGGCGGATGAGTGGGACGAGCGTCTGGCAAACGGCATGTACGCCGTCGATCTCGGTGCCTGTCCCGGCGGCTGGACCTATCAGCTGGTGAAACGCAATATGTGGGTTTATTCGGTGGATAACGGTCCGATGGCGCAAAGCCTGATGGATACCGGCCAGGTAACCTGGCTGCGTGAAGACGGATTTAAGTATAAGCCGACCCGCAATAACATCTCCTGGATGGTCTGCGATATGGTGGAGAAGCCCGCCAAAGTTGCCGCGCTGATGGCGCAGTGGCTGGTAAACGGCTGGTGTCGCGAAACTATTTTTAACCTCAAGCTGCCTATGAAAAAGCGCTATGAAGAGGTGTCGCATAACCTGGCTTATATTCAGGGAAAACTGGATGAACAGGGAATTAACGCCCAGATCCAGGCGCGTCAGCTGTATCACGATCGGGAAGAAGTGACCGTGCACGTTCGCCGGATGTGGGCCGCCGTCGGCGGTCGTCGCGACGAGCGTTAAGGCTAAACTTCTTTCGACACGCTGCCAGTGTGACGCTGGCAGCGCTTTCCTGTGAATTGCCGCACCCTCGTCACACCTCAAACTATCTGCGCAGTCGAAGCTGCTGCAAATTCCCGTCAATATGCAAATCCGCACGGAGCTGCGCAACCTCCCGGCAAATAAACGCCATCTCGCGATTTTCCTCCAGCTTTTTACGCCATTTCTGTGGCACCTCGTCGAGACGGGCGTAAATCTCTTCCAGCGTGGAGAATTCCGTCAGTAACTGGGTAGCGCTTTTCGCACCAATGCCCGCCACGCCGGGGATTTTTGAACTGCCGATCCCGGCAAGTCCCCAGTAATCAGGGAGCTGCTGCGGCGTCACGCCGAACTCCTGAGCGATGAACGGCGCATCCAGCCAGCGTTTCTGGAAGTAATCGCGGATGCGGATTTCCGGCGAAAGTAGCTGGCAGTAGCCTTTATCCGTGGAGACAATTGTCGCCTGATGTCCGGCCTGCGCGACTTTCATCGCCAGCGTCGCCGCGAGATCGTCGGCTTCGTTACCCGCCGATTCCCAGCTGCGCACGCCGCTGCGGGCAAACGCCGCACGCAGTTGCGCCATCTCTTTTTGCAGATCGTCCGGCATCGGCGCGCGGCCCGCTTTGTATTCGGGCAGCTTCTGGTGACGCCAGCTGGCGCTGCGCGCTTCATCGTCAAACACCGCCACCGCGTGCGTTGGCTGACTGTGCAGGATCAACTGCTCCAGCGCGTGCTGGCAGGCGTCCACGCAGGGCGATCCCTGCACCGCATGGATTCGGCGGATCAGATTTAACGCATCGACAATGAGTAGGTGAACGGTCACGGGCATCCTCCTTTGAAACCTTTATGAAGGGTATCACCGCGAACAGTCGGAGGCTACAAAGCGAGGGAAAATCAGGAAGATGCCTCGCAAAACGAGGCATCTGAGGAGGCTTTAATCGCAGGTGACAATTTTCATCGCCAGCCCACCGCGCGAGGTTTCGCGGTACTTGGCGTTCATGTCTTTGCCGGTTTCATACATGGTCTCAATGACTTTATCGAGGCATACGCGCGGCTCACTGGTACGGCGTAACGCCATCCGCGCGGCGTTTACAGCTTTCACCGCCGCGATAGCATTACGCTCAATGCACGGCACCTGGACCTGTCCGGCGACCGGATCGCAGGTCAGACCGAGATTGTGCTCCATGCCGATTTCCGCCGCGATGCACACCTGACCAGGGCTACCGCCCAGCAGTTCGGTCAGGCCCGCCGCCGCCATTGAGCAGGCCACCCCGACCTCACCCTGACAGCCCACTTCTGCCCCGGAAATCGACGCGTTCATTTTATACAGCGAGCCAATTGCACTGGTCACCAGCAGGTAACGGGCCAGCGAGTTAGCATTTACTTCGCGAATGAATTTATCGTAGTAGGCCAGTACTGCCGGAACAATTCCGCACGCGCCGTTGGTTGGTGCCGTCACTACGCGCCCACCGGCGGCGTTTTCTTCATTTACCGCCAGCGCGAACATGTTGATCCAGTCCACGACCGCCATCGGATCGCTGGTGGTTTTATCCTGGCTGACCAGCATCCGGCGCAGCGCGGCGGCGCGACGTGGCACCCGCAGTTTGCCCGGCAGGACGCCTTCGGTGGTGCTGCCGTGCTCAATGCCGCCGCGCATCACCGCCCAGACGTTGCTGAAATGCTGCTCCAGCTCCGCTTTTGAGTGCAGGGCAAGTTCGTTCTGCATCATCAGCCCGGACAGGGACAGGCCGCTGTCGCGACAGTGCTGCTGAAGGTCCGCCGCCGATTTGTACGGATACGGCACGCTGACCGGCGCATCGTCGGACTGGCCGAAGTGGGCCTCATCGACAATAAATCCGCCACCGATTGAATAATACGTCTGGCTGTGCACCACTTTCTCGCCCGCCAGCGCGGTGATGCGCATTCCGTTCTCATGCAGCGAGAGGTTGTCGGCATGGAAGTTCATGCATTGATCAACCGGGAATTCTACTTCGTGCTCGCCGTGCGCCAGCAGCAGTCGTCCGTGGGTATTCACGTCCTGAATAAAAGCAGGGATCGCCGCAATATCCACGCTGTCCGGCAGGTTTCCTGCCAGTCCCATGATAATGGCGATATCCGTATGGTGGCCTTTACCGGTCAGAGAAAGCGAACCGTAAACATCCACCACCACGCGAGTAACGTCGAACAAGATGCCCTTAGCAATCAGATCGTCGGTGAATTGTTTACCCGCTTTCATCGGGCCAACGGTATGCGAGCTGGAAGGGCCAATGCCGATTTTAAAAATATCGAAAACGCTAATCATAATGCGTCCATGAGGTCATAAAGCGCGCCATCCGAAGATGGCGCGGGGGGATTAGCTGAACAGCGAGTAGAAGATCGCGGACATGGCAACCAGGCCCATCAGCACAACGAAGACGTTGCTGAGATGGCCGCTGTATTTACGCATTGCCGGGACTTTACGAATCGCGTACATCGGCATCAGGAACAGGATCATGGCGATAATCGGGCCGCCCATGGTTTCGATGATGCCAAGAATGCTTGGGTTAAGGGTGGCGACAATCCAGGTCGTTACCAGCATGAACAGCGCGGTAATGCGGTTCAGTTTGTTGATTTCGATGGATTTACCTTTGCCGCGCAAGGATTTGATAATGATGCCGTTAAAGCCTTCACGCGCGCCCAGGTAGTGGCCAAGGAAGGATTTAGTGATGGCAACAATGGCGATGGTCGGGGCCATCCACGCAATGATCGGCGCGTTAAAGTGGTTCGCCAGATAAGACAGAATGGAGATGTTCTGCGCTTTTGCTTCTGCGAGGTCGGCCGGGGAAAGGCTCAGTACGCAGCTGAAGACGAAGAACATTACCGTCAGCACCATCATGATGTGGGCGAAGGCCAGAATGCGGGAGCATTTTTTCTCGGCGTCCACACCGTACTCTTCACGTTTTGCCACGGCAAAAGAGGAGATGATCGGCGAGTGGTTGAAGGAGAAAACCATGACCGGGATCGCCAGCCACAGAGTCATCCACAGGCCGTTGCCGGTGGACGCTGCGCTATCAAAAGACAGGGTTTCGAACGCTGCGCCGCTCCACTGCGGGATCAGGTACAGCGCCAGCAGCATCAGAGCGATAACGAACGGGAACACCAGGATGCTCATCGCCTTCACGATCATCTGCTCGCCGAAGCGCACGATAGTCATCATGCCGACAATCAGGATCAGCGACAGAATAGCGCGCGGCGGCGGGGTCATCATCAACTGGTGGGTCATGAAGGTTTCCACCGTGTTGGTGATCGCCACGCTATACACCAGCAGGATCGGGTAGATGGCGAAGAAGTAGAGCACGGTGATCAGCGCGCCAGCTTTGATACCGAAGTGTTCTTCCACGACTTCTGTAATATCTTCGCCCGGATTTTTACCGGAAAGCACGAAGCGGGTCAGGCCACGGTGCGCAAAGAAGGTCATTGGGAAAGCGATAATCGCCATGATAATCAGCGGCAGCATACCGCCAACGCCTGCGTTGATGGGCAGGAACAATACGCCCGCGCCAATCGCCGTGCCGTAAAGGCCCAGCATCCACATGGTGTCTGTTTTACGCCATGTACTCTGCGCTTTTGCAGAGGTAATGGTGCTGGTTTGAGTGGTTTCCATCTGTTTCTCCTGAGGGATCTAAAGTCATTTTTCTGGTCAAATACAATGCAAAACAACAAATCGGTAACATAAAATTCGTTTCGTAAGCGTTTTTTTATAATTTTTGCCCGTAACTATTTTCGCCGCGAAAGATACATTTATGTTATGAATGCATCAGTGATCGCGATCCCAATTACAATAATCTACTTCTTATGTGAGGTTATTTAGACCTTCGAACTGCCATTTTTTACCCACATAGAGTTTATGGGCGCGAAGGCTACCATCTGTAGCACGCAAAATGAAAGTCAGCGGGAAGAGTTACGCAGTTTTCGCTGTAAAAATTGATTTTGATGGGGTTTATGCGGGCTTTAAGATAATTAAATCAAATAAGTCACCGGATGCGGCGGGCAGGGAATCGATTCATGCGGATTAAAACAGACGCAAGCGATAAGGGCGACTTATGGGTCGCCCTGGTGAGTTATTTGCAGATTTCGTAACAGGGGATGTAGGCGGAGCCGGGTAGCTTCATGCGGTGCTGGGCGACAAAACCCTGAAGCAGATCGTCCATCCGGCGCATCATGTCGCTGTCGCCGTGAATTTTGTAGGGACCGTATTTTTCAATCGCCCGAATGCCCACTTCCTTCACGTTACCCGCGACAATACCGGAGAAGGCGCGACGCAGGTCGGCGGCCAGCACGTCAATTGGCTGATCGGGATACAGCTTCAGATTAGCCATATTTTCATGCGACGGTTCAAACGGCTGCTGAAGATCCGACGCAATGCGGATGGACCAGTTAAAGCTGTAGGCGTCGCCGGTTTCGCGACGGCACTCTTTCACCAGCGGCATCGCTTTTTTCATCTGACGGGCCACTTCGGCGGCGTCATCGATAATGATCTGATAATGACGGCGGGCCGCTTCACCGAGGGTGCTGACGATAAACTCATCCAGCACGCGGAAGTAGTCGGCGCTCTCTTTTGGCCCGGTGAGGATCAGCGGCAGCACCTGCTCTTTGTTAGCCGGATTCATCAGAATACCGAGCAGATAAAGCAGCTCTTCCGCCGTACCCACGCCGCCGGGGAAGATGATAATGCCGTGCGCAATACGCACGAACGCTTCCAGACGTTTTTCGATATCCGGCATGATGATCAGTTCATTGACCAGCGGGTTAGGCGGCTCAGCGGCGATGATTGACGGTTCGGTCATGCCGATAAAACGTCCGTCTTTGTAGCGCTGCTGCGCGTGGCCGACCGCCGCGCCTTTCATCGGCGCTTCCATCGCGCCCGGCCCACAGCCGGTGCAAATATTCAGCTCGCGCAGCCCCAGTTGGGTGCCGACGCGACGTGCGTAGAGATACTCTTTTTCATTGATGGAGTGACCCCCCCAGCACACCACCATGCTCGGCGCTTCACCAACGTGCAGCGCGCGGGCGTTACGCAGGATCGAAAATACCAGGTTGGTGATATGGCTGGAGCTTTCAAGATCGAGGTCAGGATAGCGGACGGTATTGTGGATTTGACCGTAGACGAACAGGATATCGCGCAGAACGGCGAACAGGTTGGCCTGCAATGAACGGATAATTTGCCCGTCCACAAACGCGTCTTCCGGCGGATTAATCAGTTCCAGTTTGACGCCGCGCTCGCGACGCAGAATGTTAATATCAAAACTCTCAAAACGTGACAGTAACTCTTTACTGTTATCAGTCAGACTCCCTGAGTTAAGAACGGCAAGTGAACAGTTACGAAACAGTTGATAAAGGTCGCTACTGGCGGTGCGCTTAAGCATATCCACTTCCAGTTGCGATAACATATCCATTGAGCCGAGAGGGCTTACATGTGTAATCAAGTGAACTCCTTATGGGGCGAAAATCGCCGCTCCCTCTGATTACAATAGCCTCCGCACGCCCCTTTTCACAACCCGCGACCGGTGACCAGCCGCAGATATTGTGAAAAAAATAACTTACTGGCGCACCAGCCTGCCGGTGGCGGGCGTAAAGTGTGTGTTACTGCGCCACGGGTTAATGTCCAGCCCGCCGCGACGGGTGTAGCGGGCATAAACGCTTAATGACTCCGGCTGGCAGAAACGCTGGATATCGTTAAAAATGCGCTCCACGCACTGCTCGTGAAATTCGTTGTGATGGCGGAAAGAAACCAGATAGCGCAGCAGCTTTTCACGGTTAATCGCCGGGCCGCGATACTGAATTTGCACTGAACCCCAGTCGGGCTGATGGGTGATCAGGCAGTTCGATTTCAGCAGATGGCTGACCAGCGTCTCTTCAACCACCTCGTCCTCTGCCGCATCCGCGAGGTAATCGGCATTAAACTGATAGTTATCAATATCGATATCCTGATCGTCAATGCAAACGCCATTGAACGTGGCGATGGGATGGCCTTCCAGCTCGCTTAGCCGGTAAAGATCCACCCGCACTTCACCCTGTGCGCAGGCGCTTAAGTCGCGCTGTAAGGTTTCGCGAACGTCGTCCCAGCTGGCAAAGCGCGTCTGGTTGAAGCTGTTCAGGTACAGCTTGAAACTTTTTGACTCCACCAGCCTGGTGCTGGCGTGATCGAGCTCCACCTGGCCGACCGCCACCTGCGGTAGCCCTCTGGCGTTGAGCCAGGAAAGCTCGTACAGCGTCCAGATATCCGCGCCGTGGAAGGGGAGGCTGTCGGCTTTCAGCCCCAGCGGATCGCGGTTGAGACTTCTCGGCACGCCCTGAAGCAGGCTGGCATCGTAGGTATCGCGGTAGCTCGTGGCTTTACCGAGGGTCAGGCCCGCAAGCGCCTGATGGTTTTCACTGTAAGACATGTTTCACCGTTATAAAGCAGGTACACTATGGCGCAAGTGTATCCTGGCAGACCGAAAGAGAGAAATCAGTGGACTCACAGACCGCACAAGCGCTGGGCGCGTTTACCGACCGTTACTGCGACGCATGGCGTCAGCAGCATGAAAGCTGGCCGCAGAGCGAGGAGCTACACGGCGTGGCGTCGCCCTGTATTGTTTCATCATCCAGCCACGTCGTGCTCTGGCAGCCGCAGCCGTTTACCGGCGAGCAAAATTTGGATGCGGTGGAGCGGGCGATGGATCTCATCATCCAGCCCGCCGTTCACGCTTTTTACACCACGCAGTACGCCGGGGATATGCCCGCACGCTTCGGCACGCAGGCGTTAATGCTGCTCCAGACCTGGAGCGAAGACGATTTTCGCCGCGTTCAGGAAAACCTGATTGGTCATCTGGTGACGCAGAAACGCCTTAAGCTTGCTCCAACGCTGTTTATTGCCACGCTGGACAGCGAGCTGGACGTCATTTCGGTCTGCAATCTGAGCGGGGAAGTGATCCAGGAAACGCTGGGAACGCGTAAACGTAGCGTCCTTGCCCCTTCGCTTGCGGAATTTCTTACCTGCCTGGAACCGATTTTGTAATCCATTGCCCTTATGATCTTGTAAGAGATCTCTCACAAAGCCTGTGAGAGATCGCCAGCGCGTTCATGCGAATTGTCTAATCGCAATCTTTGAGAATCTCTTATAAATCAATAGAATGATTTGTATAGTCATATTTTCGGGACGACCTTTACTTAAGACATTGGCTTAAGGCTGGTTGTAAGACTGACAGGAATAGACGATTCTATGTTCGCCGACAGGGAGTGGCGTTAAGAAGTGATTATCAGGATGATGACGCTTCGCAGGGATACACCAGGACGGTGCTTCAGGGAAGGCTTCAGGATGAAGTTAAGGGATATGCAGGAAGCATAGCAAGGACACCTCCAGGACGGAGAACGTGAGTCGGTCAGGATGTCCGACGGGTCAGGATGGCCAGGAACGCTTAGGGAACAAGTGTAATCACATCGGGGTGGTGTGTTGCAGGATGCGCTGTTTAAGGATGAACGGGTCAGGAGACCCACAGGAAAAGTTGTCACGGATGAGCAGGGAGCATCAAAAAAAGTAGCGGGACGGCTGCGAAACGAATCGGGGGCACTGTTTTTACAGTGCCCCCTTTTTTTGTTTCCCGCAAACAAATGCTATTCTTCGCGCCAGTTTTCTTTTGTTGAGGTTTCTATGACACTCCACGATAGCGTGCGCGAGCAGCTTGGCATCATTGAAGCGCTGCTGCGCCATCACCACCACTGGCAGAGCGCCGCGCCGGACGCCAGCGTTTTTGACAGTACCCAGCCGTTTTGCATGGATACCCTGGAGCCGCTGGAATGGCTTCAGTGGGTGCTGATCCCCCGGATGCACGTGCTGCTCGACAGCGGACAGCCGCTGCCGCAGAGTTTTGCCATCGCGCCGTACTACGAAATCGCCCTTGATGCCGCACATCCGATGCGCGAGCACATTTTGCCCACGCTACAGCAACTGGACGCTTTTTTTGCGGACGAAGAGGCCTGATGCTGGAAATCATTTATCAGGACGAATGGCTGGTGGCGGTAAATAAACCGTCCGGCTGGCTGGTGCATCGTAGCTGGCTGGATCGCGATGAAAAAGTGGTGGTCATGCAGACCGTGCGCGACCAGATTGGTCAGCATGTTTTTACCGCCCATCGCCTGGATCGCCCTACCTCCGGCGTGCTGTTAATGGGCCTGTCGAGCGAGGCGGGCCGCCTGCTGTCGCAGCAGTTCGAGCAGCACCAGATGCAAAAACGCTATCATGCGATCGTGCGCGGCTGGCTGACGGATGACGCGCTGCTGGACTACCCGCTGGTGGAGGAGCTGGACAAGATTGCCGATAAATACGCCCGCGAAAATAAAGATCCGCAGCCTGCGGTCACGCATTATCGGGGGCTCGCCACCGCCGAACTGCCGGTGGCGACCGGGCGCTATCCGACTACCCGCTATTCCCTGGTGGAAATGGAGCCGAAAACCGGGCGTAAGCATCAGCTTCGTCGCCATATGGCCCATCTGCGCCACCCTATTATCGGCGACAGCAAGCACGGCGATCTGCGGCAGAACATTTTGGCTGCCAGCGCCTGATGCTGCACGCCAGTCAGCTTACGCTGACGCACCCGTTTACCGGGCAGCCGCTGGTGTTGCAGGCCGGGCTGGACCCGGTCTGGATGAACGCGCTGACCCATTTCGGCTGGCGTCATCTTCTCCCCGATAATGAAAGGGTTGAGTTTCCGTCAGACTGCGGCCAGGATAACGGCACCGACGCATAATCAGGAAGTGAAGTAATGGCTGAGATTGGCATTTTTGTAGGCACCATGTACGGAAACGCGCTGCTGGTCGCGGAAGAGGCGGAAGCCATCCTTAACGCGCAGGGCCACCACGCCAGAGTTTTTGAAGATCCGCAGCTAGCGGACTGGGAACCCTATAAAGAGGGCTACGCGCTGGTGGTGACCTCCACCACCGGTCAGGGCGAACTGCCGGACAGCATTGTGCCGTTATATCAGGGTATCCACGATAAGCTCGGCTATCAGCCTGAATTACGTTACGGAGTGATTGCGCTCGGCGACAGTACCTACTCCCACTTCTGCGGCGGCGGCAAGAAATTTGATGCGTTACTTCAGGAACAGCACGGTCAGCGTATCGGTGAAGTGCTGCTGATTGATGCCAGCGAAGATCCTGAGCCAGAGACGGTTTCCAGCCCGTGGGTGGAGCAGTGGGGCGCACTCATCAAATAAAGGGGCAGCCCTTCTCCCGCGCGCTTGCCCGTAAGCCGGTCATCACGAACCGGCTTTATTTTATGCTGGCTGAGGCAATTTCACGTCGGTGACAACCATGTAAAAAACGGGATTTTTGGCGGGCCTTTTCACCGCGTCAAGAGAGCTGTTTCACACTCCTGCAATGCCGTTCCCGCTGTCCACCCTTTAATCGCTATCGATTTTCATTTCCGTGAAGCACCGCCCACTGCGTTGTGCTAACGCCATAAATCCCTGTGCGCGCCCCTGTTAATGCTGTGCTCATGCACGGTGAGGGCGCATACCTCTCTTCTTATACTTTTCCTGTCAGTCAAAAAAGACGCAGTACGCCGGGCATTAACGACCCAATGTAAAAAAACTGCGAAAACATCAACACGTCATTCTGATTACCCTACGGTTGTGCTGTTCAGAATGAACGTAGCTACGGGCTATGATTCAGGAGTACAACAATGAGTTCATTAAGCAATACGGCGAGCGCCGCTGAAAAGCGGACTAACGCGCGCTACTGGATTGTGGTGATGCTGTTTATCGTCACTTCCTTCAACTACGGCGACCGTGCCACCCTGTCGATTGCCGGTTCCGAAATGGCAAAAGATATCGGGCTGGACCCGGTAGGGATGGGATACGTTTTCTCTGCCTTTTCCTGGGCCTATGTCATAGGCCAGATCCCTGGCGGTTGGCTGCTTGACCGCTTCGGCTCAAAACGCGTCTATTTCTGGTCGATCTTCATCTGGTCACTGTTTACCCTGTTACAAGGGTTCGTGGATATCTTCAGCGGCTTCGGCATCATCGTTGCGCTGTTTACCCTGCGCTTCCTCGTCGGCCTCGCTGAATCGCCTTCCTTCCCCGGCAACAGTCGCATCGTCGCGGCGTGGTTCCCGGCGCAGGAGAGGGGAACGGCCGTCGCCATCTTCAACTCCGCGCAGTATTTTGCCACCGTTATTTTCGCCCCGATTATGGGCTGGTTAACGCATGAAGTGGGCTGGTCACACGTCTTCTTCTTTATGGGCGGGCTGGGGATCATCATCAGTTTCATCTGGCTTAAAGTGATCTATGAGCCGAATCAGCACCCGGGTGTGAACAAAAAAGAGCTGGAGTACATTGCCGAAGGCGGCGCGCTGATCAATATGGATCAGAAGAAAGATCAGCAAAAAGTGCCGATGAGCGTCAAGTGGGGGCAGATCAAGCAGTTGATCGGTTCGCGGATGATGATCGGGATTTATCTCGGCCAGTACTGCATTAACGCGCTGACCTACTTCTTTATCACCTGGTTCCCGGTGTATCTGGTGCAGGCGCGCGGCATGTCAATTCTGAAAGCGGGCTTTGTGGCATCGGTTCCGGCCATCTGTGGCTTCGTCGGCGGCGTGCTGGGCGGGATCATTTCCGACTGGCTGATGCGGCGAACCGGCTCGCTCAACATCGCCCGTAAAACCCCGATTGTGCTGGGGATGATGCTCTCCATGGTAATGGTGTTCTGTAACTACGTGAGCGCCGAATGGATGATTATCGGCTTTATGGCGATGGCCTTCTTCGGTAAAGGCATTGGCGCGCTGGGCTGGGCAGTGATGGCGGATACCGCGCCGAAAGAAATCAGCGGTCTGTCCGGTGGGCTGTTCAATATGTTCGGTAACATCTCCGGCATCGTGACGCCTATCGCTATCGGTTACATCGTCGGCACTACTGGCTCCTTCAACGGGGCATTGATTTACGTCGGTATCCACGCGCTGGTGGCGGTACTCAGCTATCTGGTGCTGGTCGGCGATATCAAACGTGTTGAACTTAAACCTGTAGCAGGACGGTAAACATGACCATGCAATCCAGTCCCATTATTACTGACATGAAGGTCATTCCGGTGGCCGGTCATGACAGTATGCTGCTGAATATCGGCGGCGCACATAACGCTTACTTCACCCGTAACATCGTCGTGCTCACCGACAGCGCCGGTAATACCGGCGTAGGTGAAGCGCCCGGCGGCGAGGTGATCCTCAAAACGCTGACCGACGCCATCCCGATGGTCATCGGTCAGGAAATTGCCCGCTTGAACCAGGTGGTACAGCGGGTTCATAAAGGCAACCAGGCCGCGGACTTCGACACCTTCGGCAAAGGTGCCTGGACCTTCGAACTGCGGGTGAATGCCGTCGCCGCGCTGGAAGCGGCGCTGCTCGATCTGCTCGGTAAAACCCTGAACGTGCCGGTCTGTGAATTGCTGGGACCGGGCAAACAGCGCGATGCGGTTACGGTGCTCGGCTACCTGTTCTACGTCGGTGACCGTACTAAAACCGATTTGCCGTATCTGGAGACCACGCCAGGCCAGCACGACTGGTATCACCTGCGCCATCAGGAAGCGCTGAACAGCGAGGCGGTCGTGCGGCTGGCGGAAGCTTCGCAGGACCGCTATGGCTTCAGGGACTTTAAGCTGAAAGGTGGCGTGCTGCCAGGCGAGCAGGAAATCGACACCGCCCGCGCGCTGAAGAAACGCTTCCCGGACGCGCGCATTACCGTGGACCCCAACGGGGCCTGGCTGCTTGATGAAGCCATCGCATTGTGCAAAGGGCTGAATGACGTGCTGACCTACGCGGAAGATCCGTGCGGAGCCGAGCAGGGCTTCTCCGGGCGCGAAGTGATGAGCGAGTTCCGCCGCGCCACCGGCCTGCCGGTCGCCACCAACATGATCGCCACCAACTGGCGTGAAATGGGCCATGCGGTGATGCTGAACGCGGTCGATATCCCCCTGGCCGACCCGCATTTCTGGACGCTCTCCGGCGCGGTACGCGTGGCGCAACTGTGCGACGACTGGGGGCTGACCTGGGGCTGCCACTCCAACAACCACTTTGATATTTCGCTGGCGATGTTTACTCACGTCGGCGCGGCGGCTCCGGGTACGCCGACCGCCATCGATACCCACTGGATCTGGCAGGAGGGCGATGCGCGCCTGACTAAAAATCCGCTGGAAATTAAAGACGGCAAAATTGCCGTCCCGGACGCGCCAGGTCTTGGTGTGGAGCTTGACTGGGATCAGGTGCAGCGTGCGCATGAAGCGTACAAAAAGCTGCCAGGCGGTGCGCGTAACGACGCAGGCCCGATGCAGTATCTGATCCCCGGCTGGACATTTGACCGTAAACGTCCTGTTTTCGGCCGTCACTGATAAAAGGATGAACGAATGACAACGCAAACTTCTACTCCCGTTGTGACCTCCATGCAGGTGATCCCGGTTGCCGGGCACGACAGTATGCTGATGAATTTAAGCGGTGCCCATGCGCCTTTCTTTACCCGCAATATCGTCATCATTAAAGACAATTCAGGGCATACCGGGGTGGGTGAAATCCCCGGCGGTGAAAAAATTCGCCAGACGCTGGAAGATGCCGCCAAACTGGTGACGGGCAAAACGCTCGGCGAGTACAAAAATACTTTAAACGCCGTGCGCAATACTTTTGCCGACCGCGATGCGGGCGGGCGCGGATTGCAAACCTTTGACCTGCGCACCACCATTCACGTCGTCACCGGTATTGAAGCGGCGCTGCTGGATTTGCTCGGTCAGCACCTCGGCGTGAACGTGGCCTCGCTGCTCGGCGACGGTCAGCAGCGTAGCGAAGTGGAAATGCTCGGCTACCTGTTCTTCGTCGGCAACCGCAAAGCGACGCCGCTCGAGTACCAGAGCCAGCCGGATGAAAAGTGCGACTGGTATCGTCTGCGTCATGACGAAGCGATGACCCCGGACGCGGTAGTGCGTCTGGCGGAAGCGGCATATGAAAAATACGGCTTCAACGATTTCAAACTGAAAGGCGGCGTGCTGGCGGGCGAGGAAGAAGCCGAATCGATCGTCGCGCTGGCAAAACGTTTCCCGCAGGCGCGCGTAACGCTCGATCCGAACGGCGCATGGTCGCTCAACGAAGCGATCGGCATCGGCAAATACCTGAAAGGAACGCTGGCCTATGCGGAAGATCCGTGCGGGGCCGAGCAGGGCTTCTCCGGTCGCGAAGTGATGGCTGAATTCCGTCGCGCCACCGGTCTGCCGACCGCCACCAATATGATCGCCACCGACTGGCGGCAGATGGGCCACACGCTGTCCCTGCAATCGGTCGATATTCCGCTGGCGGACCCGCACTTCTGGACCATGCAGGGATCGGTGCGCGTGGCGCAGATGTGCCACGAATTCGGCCTGACATGGGGCTCTCACTCCAATAACCACTTTGATATTTCGCTGGCGATGTTTACCCATGTAGCCGCCGCCGCGCCGGGCAAGGTGACCGCTATCGATACCCACTGGATCTGGCAGGAAGGCAACCAGCGCCTGACCAGACAGCCGTTTGAAATTAAAGGCGGCATGGTGCAGGTGCCGACCACGCCGGGTCTGGGCGTTGAACTGGATATGGATCGGGTAATGAAAGCCCATGAGCTGTACCAGAAACACGTACTGGGCGCGCGCGACGATGCGATGGGAATGCAGTACCTGATCCCGAACTGGACGTTTGATAACAAGCGCCCCTGCATGGTGCGTTGATACGGTGCCGGTTCCTGCGCGAACCGGCATTTTTTTCCCTCCTTCGGATGTATGCTCACAGCAGTTAACACGCGTAAGGACAGCCTATGAAAATTGTTATCGCACCTGATTCATACAAGGAAAGTCTGAGCGCCTTAGAGGTGGCGACCGCGATAGAACAGGGATTCAGCGAAATCTTCCCTGACGCGCAGTATGTGAAACTGCCGCTGGCAGACGGCGGGGAGGGCACCGTTGAAGCGATGGTCGCCGCCACGGAAGGACGAATAATTCATGTGAATGTGACCGGGCCGCTTGGCGAGCCGGTGAATGGCTTTTACGGCATTTCCGCCGACGAGCAGAGCGCCTTTATTGAAATGGCGGCGGCAAGCGGTCTGGAGCTGGTGCCTTCTGCCCGGCGCAATCCGCTGCAAACCACTTCCTGGGGCACCGGGGAGCTGATCCGTCACGCGCTGGATGCCGGTGCCCGGCATATCATCATCGGCATTGGCGGCAGCGCGACAAACGATGGCGGAGCCGGAATGGTGCAGGCGCTGGGGGCGAAACTGCTCGATGAACAGGATACGCAAATCGCCCAGGGCGGCGGGGCGCTGGAGACACTGGTGCGGATAGATATCAGCGCGCTGGACCCGCGTCTGGCGGAATGCCGGATTGAAGTGGCCTGCGACGTGACCAATACCCTGACCGGCGAAAAAGGTGCAACGGCGATTTTCGGCCCGCAGAAAGGCGCGACGAAGACGATGATCCCCCGGCTGGATGGCGCACTGGAGCACTTCGCGCAGATTATCGCCCGCGATCTGGATATTCAGGTGCTGGATCTGGCGGGCGGCGGTGCGGCTGGCGGCATGGGCGCGGCGCTGTACGCGTTTTGCGGCGCGCAACTGCGTCAGGGCATTGAAATTGTTACCGACGCGCTGAAGCTGGACCAGCAGGTTGCGGATGCGGATTTAGTGATCACCGGCGAAGGGCGCATCGACAGTCAGACCATTCACGGCAAAGTCCCGGTGGGCGTCGCCCGGATAGCAAAACGCTATAACAAACCGGTGATCGGCATTGCCGGAAGCCTGACGGCTGACGTCGGCGTGGTTCATGAACACGGACTGGATGCGGTATTTAGCGTGCTGTACACCATTTGCACGCTGGAAGAGGCGCTGGATAACGCGGGTGAAAACGTGCGCATGAGCGCACGCAATATTGCCGCCGTGCTGAAAGCCGGGCAAAGCCTGGCATAATGCTTTCAGGCCGGATCATCCTCCGGCCTTTTCGCAAGTTTAACCCCGGGCGAGATGCGCGCCCGCTTCCCGCGTCACATTGTCGATTTCATCTACCAGCTCCAGCAGTTCCGGCTCCAGCTCATCAGCGGGCGTGCCGCTGCGTAACTGTTGTTCAATTAACTGACAGAGGTTTTTCAGGCACGGCACCCCGCTGTAGCCGCAGCTACCATGCAGTTTATGAATAATATCCACCAGGCTGTCGCTGCTTTCGCCCGCAAGCTGTTGCTCCACGCGGGCGCGAACTTCCGGCAGGAATTGCACCAGCATCTGAAGCATCTCACGGGCGAGATCCGCTTTGCCCGCCGCCTGGCGCAGGGCCAGATCCCAGTCCAGAGTGGCGTTCTGATTCACAGGGATCTCTACCGCTTCGGGCCGATTCACCGCCATCTGCGGACCGGGCTTATAGCGCAGCAGCATGTTATGCAGCTTATTCTCTTCAATGGGCTTCGCCAGATAGTCATTCATCCCTGCGCCGAGCAGTTTCTCTTTTTGCCCGGCCATCGCGTGCGCGGTCACGGCCACAATCGGCGTTTGCTGCTGGTGAGGAATTTGACGAATTAATTCGCAGGCGCGAATGCCGTCCATTTCCGGCATCTGAATATCCATCAGAATCGCATCAAACTGCATCTGCTTCGCGCGGTTGACCGCTTCCTGCCCGCTATCGCACAGTTCTACGTGCAGCACCAGATCGTCGAGAAGCGCGCCAATCAGCTTCAGGTTGGCGGGATTATCGTCCACCGCCATCACCGACATCGCCAGCTTGTTATCGTCAGCCAGCGGCGGCGGGACGTTGCTGATGCGGCAAAACTCCGTCAGCGCGGGCAGCAGCCGCACCGGGTTTAATGGCTTGAGCAGGCAGGCCGCCGCGCCGTCCTGCTTCAGCGCCTCCGCATTCACCTGCGCATGGCACGGCAGTGCCAGCAGCAGATAGTCAGTCATCGCCCGCGCCCGCACCAGTTTTTCCTGATGCATACTCAGCTCGCGCACCGCCACCGGCACGCCGATCAGCAGAATATCGTAGCGATCCTCCGGCAGTGCGGCGAGGGTCGGGCTGTAAATCACGTCCAGCGGCGTGGTCGTCAGTAAATCAAGAGTGGATTGCGCGGCGGTGGCGTTCGCCTCAACGTAAGCCAGGCGTTTACCGATCAGGCACTGGGTCATCGGCCCTTCGGAAATAACGTTCGGATTGAGGTCCAGGCTCAGGTGGAACCAGAACGTGGAGCCGCGATTCGGCTGGCTGTGGAACGAAATATCGCCGCCCATTTCGTTGACCAGACGCTGGGTGATAGCCAGTCCCAGCCCCGTGCCGCCGTGGCGACGAGAGATACTGGCGTCGGCCTGACGAAAGGCCTGGAACAGCCGCGACTGGTCAGCCTCCGGGATGCCGATCCCGGTATCGCGGATCTGCACCTCAAGCTGGACGTTGGTATGACTGAGCGCGCGCTTATCGACCACAATGTCGATATTTCCATGCTCGGTAAATTTAATCGCATTCCCCAGCAGATTGGTAATGACCTGCTGAAGACGCAGCGGATCGCCGATAACGTTATCCGGCACGTCATTTTTAATGTTCAGCGTCAGCTCAAGACCTTTATCGTGCGCCGCTTGCGCCAGCAGCGTCACCACTTCATCCAGCAGGCTGCGCAGCGGGAACGGAATGCTCTCCAGCAGAAGTTTACCGGCCTCCAGTTTGGAGAAGTCCAGCACGTCATTAATGATGGTCAGCAGGTTATTGGCAGAGCGCTCGATGGTATTGAGGTGATCGCGCTGGGTCGGATTGAGCTCGGTTTTCAGCGTCAGACGGGTAAAGCCAATCACCCCGTTCAGCGGCGTGCGCAGCTCGTGCGACATATTGGCGAGGAATTCGGATTTAATGCGCGCCGCTTCCTGAGCGCGTTTTTTCGCCAGCCCCAGCTCGACGTTCTGGATCTCCATCTGCTCAAGGGTTTCGCGCAAATCAGAGGTTGCCTGATCGACGTTGTGCTGCATCTCTTCGTGGTAGGCCGCCAGCGACATCGCCATCGAGTTGATGCCGTTTTTCAGCATATCCAGCTCGCCCAGCATAAAACCTTCCACCCGGCTATCAAGCTGCCCGCGACGAATACGGTCAACGGTATTCACCATATTGCGGATCGGGCTGGTCACGTCACGCATTAACCGCCAGCCGAACACCAGCGCGATACCGATGCAGAACAGCATCATCAGGGTGGAAATAATAATTTCCTGATACTGCTGAAGCCGTACCGATTTTAAATCCAGCTCCAGCGCCACGTAACCGAGCATATTGTCCGGCGCTTTGGCGTCGGAGGTGGCGGATTCATCGGGTGAATAGCTTTCTGACAAAATGGGCGTACGCAGGATCATCATATCCCCTGAGCGGACGACTTTCAGGCGACGCGGCCAGGCTTCGTCATTGGACAGGCGCAGCACGTCAGGGTCAAGATGATAATTTGAGGTCACAAACAGCCGATTGTGTTCATCATAGACCGAAATCGCCCGTACAATATCGGAGTGGCGGCGGTGCAGAACGCTGATTAACTGCACGAGCGATTCGCGGTTTTGCAGATTCATCCCGTATTCGCTGGAGACGGCCAGCGGTTCAATAATGCTGGCTCCGGCATCTTCAAGCTGGCGCTGTAGATCGTTATAACGATGGACAACAAAGAAGATACTGAGCAGCAAACCGATTAGCACGGTAGGGGCCAGGATCAAAATCATCATGCGAGCACGCAGGCTGTAGTTGGTCATGGAGTTCCGTTATGGGACAATTAGAGTCATTCTGTATGATTGAGAAAATTCTCGACGATGGCGCAATTCTACTCTGCAAAACGACGCGTGACGACGCGTCAGATCATAACCGTGACGGTAAATGACCTCGATCCTTTCGGCCAGGGCGTTGCCCGCCATCATGGAAAAGCGTTATTCATTGCTGGCCTGCTGCCGCAGGAGAGCGCGGAAGTCGTTATTACCGGAGACAAAAAGCAGTATGCCCAGGCGCAGGTAAAACGTCGACTGAACGACAGCCCGGAGCGCGTTACCCCACGCTGCCCGCATTTTGGCATCTGCGGTGGCTGTCAGCAGCAGCACGCCAGCGTTCCGCTTCAGCAGTGCAGCAAGCAAGCGGCGCTTTCCCGACTGATGAAGCGTGAGGTGGATGAAATCATTGCCGCCGAGCCGTGGGGTTACCGCCGCCGCGCGCGGCTGAGTCTGAATTATCAGCCGAAAACCCAGCGCTTACAGATGGGGTTTCGTAAAATCAGCGCCAGCGATATCGTGGATATACATCAGTGCCCCGTTTTGGTGCCCCGTCTTGAAGCATTACTTCCGGCGCTGCGTGAGTGTCTCACCGATTTAAAAAGCGCACGTCATCTGGGGCATGTGGAACTGGTGCTGGCCGACAACGGCCCGCTGATGATCCTGCGCCATACAGCGCCGCTTCCCGATGCCGATAAAGAAAAACTGGAACGCTTTTCGCATTCTCACGACCTTGCGCTGTACCTTGCGCCGCAAAGCGAGATACTGGAACCCTTAACGGCGAATCAGCCCTGGTATCAGTCCGGCGGACTACGCTTAGCGTTTAGCCCGCGCGATTTTATTCAGGTCAACGATGCGGTGAATCAGCAAATGGTGGCGACCGCGCTGGCATGGCTGGATGTTAAGCCTGACGACTGGGTGCTGGATCTGTTCTGCGGAATGGGGAATTTTACGCTACCTTTGGCGCAGCGGGCGGCAAGCGTGGTGGGCGTAGAAGGCGTGGCAGCGCTGGTGGCGAAAGGTCAGCAGAATGCCGCACAAAATGAATTGCATAATGTAACGTTTTTTCATGAGAATCTTGAAGAGGATGTTACGCAACAGCCGTGGGCACAGCACGGATTTGATAAAATACTGCTCGACCCGGCCCGCGCCGGTGCGCCGGGAGTAATGCAGCATATAATAAAATTAGCCCCGGAACGGGTGGTTTACGTTTCCTGTAACCCGGCGACGCTTGCGCGAGACAGCGAAGCGTTGCTGGCCGCCGGATATCAAATCCAGCGGCTGGCGATGCTTGATATGTTCCCGCATACGGGGCATCTGGAATCAATGGTGTTATTTGAGCGCCAATAAATTGTAGCGGCTTGCTGAATCCGGCAGGCCCGGTCCCTGAAAGGAGAGGACGATGGTTGCGGTAAGAAGTTCACATATTAATAAAGCGGGCGAGTTTGACCCGAAAAAATGGATCGGCAGTCTGGGCATTTCCAGCCAGCAGTCGTGTGAACGCTTAACCGAGACCTGGGCCTACTGTCGCGAGCAGACGCAGGGCCATCCTGATGCCGACCTGTTACTGTGGCGCGGCGTGGAGATGGTCGAAATCCTCTCCATGCTGAGCATGGACATCGATACCCTGCGCGCGGCGCTGCTGTTCCCGCTGGCAGACAGCAACGTGGTTAGCGAAGAGGCGCTTGAGGACGCGGTGGGCAAACCGGTGGTTTTACTGATCCACGGCGTGCGCGATATGGCGGCGATCCGTCAGCTCAAGGCCACCCACACCGATTCCGTCTCGTCCGAGCAGGTTGATAACGTGCGGCGGATGCTGCTGGCGATGGTCGATGATTTCCGCTGCGTGGTCATCAAACTCGCCGAGCGGGTGGCGCACCTGCGTGAAGTTAAAGACGCGCCGGAAGATGAACGCGTGCTGGCGGCCAAAGAGTGCACCAACATCTATGCGCCGCTGGCTAACCGTCTTGGCATCGGGCAGCTGAAATGGGAGCTGGAAGATTACTGCTTCCGCTATCTGCATCCGGCGGAGTACAAACGCATTGCCAAACTGCTGCACGAGCGCCGTCTCGATCGCGAGCAGTACATTGAGGAGTTCGTCGGCCATCTGCGGTCTGAAATTAAAACCGAAGGCGTGAAAGCCGAAGTCTACGGGCGACCAAAACACATCTACAGCATCTGGCGCAAAATGCAGAAAAAACATCTCGCGTTTGACGAGCTGTTTGACGTGCGCGCGGTGCGTATCGTTGCCGAGCGTCTCCAGGATTGCTACGCCGCGCTGGGGATCGTACATACCCACTATCGCCATCTGCCGGACGAGTTCGACGACTACGTTGCCAATCCGAAACCCAACGGCTATCAGTCGATTCACACCGTCGTGCTGGGGCCGGGCGGTAAAACCGTTGAAATTCAGATCCGCACTAAGCAGATGCACGAAGATGCTGAACTGGGCGTTGCCGCGCACTGGAAGTACAAAGAAGGGACCGTGGCGGGCGGCGCGCGTTCCGGGCATGAAGATCGCATCGCCTGGCTGCGCAAGCTGATTGCCTGGCAGGAAGAAATGGCGGACTCCGGCGAAATGCTCGACGAAGTGCGCAGCCAGGTCTTTGACGACCGGGTATACGTCTTTACGCCGAAAGGCGACGTGGTGGATTTGCCCGCTGGCTCCACGCCGCTGGATTTTGCCTATCACATCCACAGCGATGTCGGTCACCGCTGTATCGGGGCCAAGATCAGCGGCCGTATTGTGCCGTTTACCTATCAGTTGCAGATGGGCGATCAGATCGAAATCATCACCCAGAAGCAGCCGAATCCAAGCCGCGACTGGCTGAATCCGAACCTCGGCTATGTCACCACCAGCCGTGGGCGCGCCAAGATCCACAACTGGTTCCGCAAACAGGATCGTGACAAAAACATCCTTGCGGGACGGCAGATCCTCGATGATGAGCTCGAGCATTTGGGTATCAGCCTGAAAGAGGCGGAGAAATTCCTCCTGCCGCGCTATAACTTCAATGAAATCGAGGAGTTACTGGCGGCCATCGGCGGCGGCGATATTCGTCTCAACCAGATGGTTAATTTCCTGCAATCGCAGTTTAATAAACCGAGCGCCGCCGAGCAGGACGCGGCGGCGCTGAAGCAGCTCCAGCAAAAAACCTATGCGCCGCCGAATCGCAGCAGTAAAGACGACGGACGGGTCGTTGTTGAGGGCGTGGGCAATCTGATGCATCACATTGCCCGCTGCTGCCAGCCGATTCCTGGCGATGAAATTGTTGGCTTCATCACTCAGGGGCGCGGGATTTCCGTCCATCGCGCCGACTGCGATCAGCTTGCCGAACTGCAAACCCATGCGCCGGAACGTATCGTCGATGCCGTCTGGGGCGAAAGCTACTCGGCGGGTTACTCGCTGGTGGTGCGCGTCACCGCTAACGATCGCAGCGGCCTGCTGCGCGACATCACCACCATTCTGGCGAATGAGAAGGTGAATGTGCTGGGCGTTGCCAGCCGCAGCGATACCAAACAGCAGCTTGCCAACATCGACATGACCATCGAAATCTATAACCTCCAGGTACTGGGCCGGGTGTTAAGCAAACTTAACCAGGTGCCGGATGTGATTGACGCCAGACGTCTGCACGGCGGCTAACGGCGGCCTTGTCTTTTTCTTCCCCCGGCTGGGCAATCCGCGCCGGGGGATCTCTTTTGTTAATCAGGAAATCCTCATGACTCAAATAACCCGCCTGCTCACCATCATGCAGCGTCTGCGTGACCCGCAAAACGGCTGTCCGTGGGACAAAGAGCAGACTTTCGCCACCATCGCGCCTTACACCCTCGAAGAAACCTACGAAGTGCTGGATGCCATCGCGCGCGAAGATTTTGACGATCTGCGCGGCGAGCTGGGCGACCTGCTGTTTCAGGTGGTGTTTTATGCGCAGATGGCGCAGGAAGAAGGGCGTTTTGATTTTAACGATATCTGCGCTGCCATCAGCGACAAGCTGGAACGTCGCCATCCGCATATTTTTGGCGACGCCAGCGCCGAAAACAGCGAAGAGGTGCTGGTGCGCTGGGAACAAATCAAAAGCGACGAGCGGGCGCAGAAAGCGCAGCACTCCGCGCTGGACGATATTCCGCACAGCTTCCCGGCCCTGATGCGCGCGCATAAAATTCAGAAGCGTTGCTCGGCGGTAGGTTTTGACTGGACCTCTCTCGGCCCGGTACTGGATAAAGTCCATGAAGAAATCGACGAAGTCATGCACGAAGCGCAGCAGGCGGTGGTCGATCAGCAGCGGGTGGAAGAAGAAATGGGCGATTTGCTGTTCGCCACCGTCAATCTTTCCCGTCATCTGGGCGTCAAAGCGGAGGTCGCATTGCAAAAAGCGAACCTTAAATTTGAACGCCGTTTCCGCGAAGTGGAGCGCATTGTGGCGGCGCGTGGCCTCGAAATGACCGGGGTTGACCTCGAAACGATGGAAGAAGTCTGGCAGCAGGTAAAACGCCAGGAATATGATCTCTAACGATTTTCGCGTCGAGCGGCGTTTTGTGCGATTTTTTAAATAACAAGCGCTTGATTTGCGTCAAAAACATTTCGCCAAAAGTGGCTATTTTCTCACTCCTTAACTCGTTGGACCTGATTGAAGAGGGGGAAGAATGAAAGTTTGTGGCGCTCGTCATGTTCCGGTATACTACTTTCCCGTCCTGGTTATTCCATCGTCTTTTAAACCTAACTTCTCAGGTTCAGCATGACAACGAACTATATTTTTGTGACCGGCGGGGTCGTTTCCTCTCTGGGTAAAGGCATTGCCGCAGCCTCCCTCGCAGCCATTTTAGAAGCCCGTGGCCTCAATGTGACCATGATGAAACTGGATCCGTACATTAACGTCGATCCGGGCACCATGAGCCCAATCCAACACGGGGAAGTGTTCGTTACTGAAGACGGCGCTGAAACCGATCTGGACCTCGGCCACTACGAGCGCTTCATCCGCACTAAAATGAGCCGCCGTAACAACTTCACCACGGGTCGCATCTATTCCGACGTTCTGCGTAAAGAGCGCCGTGGCGACTACCTGGGCGCGACCGTTCAGGTTATCCCACATATCACCAATGCCATTAAAGAGCGCGTGCTGGAAGGCGGCGAAGGGCATGACGTGGTACTGGTTGAAATCGGCGGTACGGTCGGCGATATCGAATCTCTGCCGTTCCTGGAAGCGATTCGCCAGCTGGCGGTTGATATTGGTCGTGAACACGCGCTGTTTATGCACCTCACGCTGGTGCCTTACATGGCTGCCGCAGGTGAAGTCAAAACCAAGCCGACCCAGCACTCCGTAAAAGAACTACTCTCCATCGGTATCCAGCCGGATGTCCTGATTTGCCGCTCCGACCGCGCCATTCCTGCCAATGAGCGTGCGAAAATTGCTTTGTTCTGTAACGTTCCAGAAAAAGCCGTTATTTCTCTGAAAGACGTCGATTCGATTTATAAAATTCCTGGCCTGTTGAAATCACAGGGGCTGGACGATTATATTTGTAAACGATTCAGCCTGAACTGTCAGGAAGCAAATCTGTCAGAATGGGAGCAGGTGATTTATCAGGAAGCGAATCCGGCGGGTGAAGTCAACATCGGTATGGTCGGCAAGTACATCGAACTGCCGGACGCCTACAAATCAGTGATCGAAGCGTTGAAGCACGGCGGCCTGAAAAACCGTGTGACCGTCAACATCAAACTGATTGATTCGCAGGATGTCGAAACGCGCGGCGTGGAGATCCTCAAAGATCTGGATGCCATTCTGATCCCCGGCGGCTTTGGCTACCGTGGTGTTGAAGGCAAAATCGCCACCGCGCGTTATGCGCGTGAAAACAATATTCCGTACCTGGGCATTTGCCTGGGGATGCAGGTTGCATTGATTGAGTTTGCCCGCAACGTGGTGGGCATGGACAACGCCAACTCAACTGAATTTGTGCCAGACTGTAAGTACCCGGTTGTGGCGCTGATCACTGAATGGCGTGATGAAGAAGGCAATGTTGAAGTGCGTACCGAAAAGAGCGATCTCGGTGGCACAATGCGCCTGGGCGCACAGCAGTGTCAGCTTGGCGATGACAGCCTGGTACGCCAGCTGTACGGTACGCCGACGATTGTCGAGCGTCATCGTCATCGTTACGAAGTCAACAATATGCTGTTGAAACAAATTGAAGCTGCGGGCCTGCGCGTTGCAGGCCGTTCCGGTGATGATCAGTTAGTCGAGATCATTGAAGTGCCGAATCATCCATGGTTCGTCGCCTGTCAGTTCCACCCGGAATTTACTTCCACCCCGCGTGACGGGCATCCGCTGTTTGCAGGCTTTGTGAAAGCCGCCAGCGAGTACCAGAAGCGTCAGGCGAAGTAAAAGAGTTAGAACGGCAACGCCCCATGCGGGGCGTTGTTTGTCTGGAGTTTTAGTTTAACTTGTACTGAGGAAAACCTAATGTCCAAAATCGTTAAAGTCATCGGTCGTGAAATCATCGACTCCCGTGGTAACCCGACTGTTGAAGCCGAAGTACACCTGGAAGGTGGTTTCGTTGGTATGGCAGCTGCTCCGTCAGGTGCTTCAACGGGTTCCCGCGAAGCGCTGGAACTGCGCGATGGCGACAAATCCCGTTTCCTGGGTAAAGGCGTAACCAAAGCCGTTGGCGCGGTTAACGGCCCGATCGCTCAGGCTATCCTTGGCAAAGACGCCAAAGATCAGGCTGGCATCGACAAAATCATGATCGACCTGGATGGTACTGAAAACAAATCCAACTTCGGTGCGAACGCTATCCTGGCCGTGTCTCTGGCTAACGCCAAAGCTGCTGCTGCCGCTAAAGGCCAGCCGCTGTACGAGCACATCGCTGAACTGAACGGCACCCCGGGCAAATACTCCATGCCGGTTCCGATGATGAACATCATCAACGGTGGTGAGCACGCAGACAACAACGTTGATATTCAGGAATTCATGATTCAGCCAGTAGGCGCGAAATCCCTGAAAGAAGCCGTACGTATGGGTTCTGAAGTGTTCCACAACCTGGCTAAAGTGCTGAAAGGCAAAGGCCTGAACACTGCTGTTGGCGACGAAGGCGGCTATGCGCCGAACCTGGGTTCCAACGCTGAAGCGCTGGCTGTTATCGCTGAAGCTGTTAAAGCCGCTGGCTACGAGCTGGGCAAAGACATCACTCTGGCGATGGACTGTGCAGCATCTGAATTCTACAAAGACGGTAAATACGTTCTGGCTGGCGAAGGCAACAAAGCGTTCACCTCTGAAGAATTCACCCACTTCCTGGAAGATCTGACCAAACAGTATCCGATCGTTTCCATCGAAGATGGTCTGGACGAATCTGACTGGGCTGGCTTCGCTTACCAGACCAAAGTACTGGGCGACAAAATCCAGCTGGTTGGTGACGATCTGTTCGTAACCAACACCAAGATCCTGAAAGAAGGCATCGAAAAAGGCATCGTTAACTCCATCCTGATCAAATTCAACCAGATCGGTTCTCTGACCGAAACTCTGGCTGCAATCAAGATGGCGAAAGACGCTGGCTACACCGCTGTCATCTCTCACCGTTCTGGTGAAACTGAAGATGCCACCATCGCTGACCTGGCTGTGGGCACCGCTGCTGGCCAGATCAAAACCGGTTCCATGAGCCGTTCTGACCGCGTTGCTAAATACAACCAGCTGATTCGTATCGAAGAAGCGCTGGGCGCGAAAGCACCGTACAACGGTCGTAAAGAGATCAAAGGCCAGGCATAATCGTCTGCTCTTAAGCTCTTAATAAAAAACCCGCTTCGGCGGGTTTTTTTATGCCTACAGCAGCAGGGGCAGCGTCGCGCTGGCGGTTTGCTGGCTGGCCTCGCCGTAATGCGGGTCATGGGACATTAGCGCTGAGATCACCAGTTCCACCAGCAGCATCGCGCCCACTTTGGCATTGAGCGCCCCGGCGCTGAGCGGGCCTTCAGGCCTGGCGGCTACCAGCAGAATATCGCTGAGCGACGCCAGCGGACTGCGCGGCGTATTGCTGATGACCAGCACCTGCGCACCGCTTTTACGCGCCAGTTTGACGACGTGGAGCAGGTCGCGGGTAGAGCCGGAGCTGGAAATCGCCACCACCACATCCGTCGGACCCAGCGCGGTGGCATTCATCGCCGCGCGGTGCATATCACTAAAAAGCTGACCGGCCTTGCTGAGGCGCAGCAGCTTGTAATGCAGATAATCGCCGATAATCGCGCTGGCGGCGACACCGTAAATTTGCACGGAACGCGCCCGATGCAGCACCGCGGCGGCCTGCTCCAGCACGCTGCGATCCAGCAGCCTGGCGGTATCGCGCAACGCCTGCACCGACTCATCCACCAGCGTATCTATCTCATCGCCCTGTTCACGCGGAGCCTGTGAACGCTGCACGTCCAGCGCCAGCGCCATTTTGAATTCGGTATAGCCCTTGCAGCCCAGCGCCCGGCACAGGCGGGTCACGCTGGCTTCGCTGGTTTCGCTCTCGCGCGCCAGTTCGGTGATGGTCATATACAGCACCCGCGCGGGATCGGCCTGCACATACTCCCCCAGCTTTTGCTGAGTGGGACTGTAGCCCGCCAGGCTTTGTCGCAGACGGAGTAGTACATTTTCATTTTCAGCCATGCCAGTTTCCTTTCACATCTTCATGCCGCTCAGTGTGGCGGAAATCGGGCCTCCGGTGCCAGTCATTTTAAAAAAGTATGATCAACCTCTGCTTTATTGATGATAATTTTCACTAATAAATATTTATATGGTAAAAATTTTCAACATAACAAGAGGGCGGGGAACATGACACTATTTAGCGGAGCCTCTTCCGGGGGCTGGTTTGAGAAAGCACAGAGGTTTGGCAAGTCCTTTATGCTGCCCATCGCCGTCCTTCCGGCGGCGGGTCTGCTGCTTGGCATCGGCGGCGCGTTGTCGAATCCGAATACCCTGACGGCATATCCCTTTTTAGACGTCGGCTGGCTACAGGCGATCTTCACCATTATGAGCAGCGCGGGCGCTATTGTCTTCGCCAACCTGTCGGTGCTGTTTGCGGTGGGCGTGGCGGTGGGGCTGGCTAAAACCGATAAGGGAACGGCGGGACTGGCGGCGCTGCTGGCTTTCCTGGTGATGAATGCCACCATTAATGCGCTGCTGACGCTAAGCGGCGAGCTGGCGCAGAGTAATCCGGGCGCGGCAGGGCAGGGAATGGTGCTCGGCGTACAGACGCTGGAGACCGGCGTTTTTGGCGGCGTGGTGATCGGCCTCGTCACCTGCGCGCTGCATCACCGATTTAATAAAATCGCGCTGCCGCAGTTCCTCGGCTTTTTCGGCGGCTCGCGGTTTGTACCCATTATCAGCTCGCTGGCGGCGATTGTGGTCGGGGCGCTGATGACCGTTATCTGGCCACATTTCCAGAAGCTGATTTTTGGCCTCGGCGGTCTGGTGGATGCGACCGGTTATCTGGGCACGCTGCTGTACGGTTTTATCCTGCGGATGCTTGGCCCGTTCGGGCTGCACCATATCTTTTACCTGCCATTCTGGACCACTGCGCTTGGCGGCAGTGAAATCGTCAACGGACAGCTGGTGGAAGGCACCCAGCGTATTTTCTTCGCCCAGCTTGCCGATCCGAGCACCCAACAGTTTTACGCTGGCACCTCGCGTTTTATGTCGGGTCGCTTTATCACCATGATGTTCGGCCTGATCGGCGCGTGCCTGGCGATGTATCACACCGCCAAACCGGAGAATAAAAAGCGCGTGGCCGGGTTACTGCTTTCAGCGGCGCTCACCTCCTTTTTAACCGGCATTACCGAACCCATTGAGTTCTCATTTCTGTTTGTCGCGCCGGTGCTGTATGTCATTCATGCGTTCTTTGACGGACTGGCGTTCATGCTGGCGCACATGCTGCACATCACTATCGGGCAGACCTTTTCCGGCGGATTTATCGACTTCATCCTGTTCGGCATTTTGCAGGGCGAAGCCAAAACGCACTGGCTGTACGTCCCGCTGGTCGGCGTGCCGTGGTTCTTCCTGTACTACTTTACGTTCCGCTTTTTGATTACGCGTTTCGATTTCCTTACGCCTGGCCGGGAAAAAGAGCAGGCGGCGGTGGTGAGCGTCAGCGGCAGCGAGCGTGCGCAGGCTATCGTCGCCGCGCTGGGCGGGCGGGAAAATCTTGATGAAGTGGACTGCTGCGCGACAAGACTGCGGATCTCGGTGAAAGAGAGCCGCAAAGTAGACGATGCGGCGCTGAAAGCGACTGGCGCACGCGGGGTGATCCTGCGCGGTAACGGCGTCCAGGTGATCTACGGCCCGCACGTCACGATTATCAAAAACGAAATTGAAGAGATGTTGGTGGGATAAAAACGATGTTAGAACAAATCAAAGGCAAACTGGTGGTTTCCTGTCAGGCGCTGGCCGACGAACCGCTGCACAGTGCGTTTATTATGTCGCGAATGGCGCTGGCGGCGGAGCAGGGAGGCGCGGCGGGTATCCGCGCCAACAGCGTCGTGGATATTCAGGCGATTAAAGAGCAGGTGGATCTGCCGGTCATCGGTATTATCAAGCGCGACTATGCGGACAGCGACGTTTTCATCACCGCGACGCTGCGTGAGATCGACGAACTGATGACGGCGGCCCCGGAGATGATCGCCCTCGATGCCACCCTGCGACCGCGACCGGGCGGAGAAGCGCTCGCAACTCTGGTCAGACAGATTCGCCAGCGTTATCCGCAGGTGCTGCTGATGGCTGACATTGCCAGCGCTGAGGATGCCAAAAGCGCAGAACAGCTTGGTTTTGACTGCGTCGGCACCACGCTGTATGGCTATACCGCCGCCTCAGCGGGCCACCGCCTGCCGGAGAACGACTGCGCATTTTTGCAGACGGTGCTCGCCGCCGTCACCCTGCCGGTGATTGCCGAAGGCAATGTCGATACGCCGGCGCTGGCGGCACGCTGCCTCGCCCTTGGCGCGCATTCTGTTGTGGTCGGCGGGGCGATCACCCGTCCGCAGCAAATCACCGCCCGGTTTACGGCGGCAATTGCGCAACAGAGCGCGAATCGTACATGATCGTTACGCCAGGATCTGCGATAATTACGGTTTAGACGCTAAACGAGATGATTATGCAGTACCCGATAAATGAGATGTTCCAGACCCTCCAGGGTGAAGGTTACTTTACCGGCGTTCCCGCCATTTTTATTCGTTTACAGGGATGCCCGGTAGGCTGCGCGTGGTGTGATACCAAGCATACCTGGGATAAGCTTGCGGATCGGGAAGTATCGCTTTACAGCATTCTGGCGAAAACCAAAGAGAGTGATAAGTGGGGCGCGGCAAGCAGTGAAGATCTGCTGGCGATTATTGACCGTCAGGGCTACACCGCGCGCCACATCGTCATCACCGGCGGCGAACCCTGCATTCATGATTTACTGCCGCTGACCCTGCTGCTGGAGAAAAACGGCTTTAGCTGCCAGATTGAAACCAGCGGCACCCACGAGATCCGCTGTACGCCGAACTCCTGGGTCACGGTGTCCCCGAAAGTCAACATGCGCGGCGGTTATGACGTGCTGGAGCAGGCATTGCAGCGCGCGGATGAAATCAAGCACCCGGTCGGTCGCGTGCGGGATATCGAAGCGCTGGATGAACTGCTGACCGTACTGAAAGATGATAAACCGCGTGTGATCGCGCTTCAGCCGATCAGTCAGAAAGAAGATGCGACCCGCCTGTGCATCGAAACCTGTATCGCCCGCAACTGGCGACTGTCGATGCAAACGCATAAATATCTGAATATTGCTTAAAGTTTTGGCTGTATCCGGCTAACTTTTCATTTTACTACCAGCCAAATCGGCGCGTTTTGGGAGCAACATGGTTGTCTCCTTCAAAGCGCCGACTTTTCCCCTCTGTTCTTCAAACGCTGGTCAGCGATTTGTTTTCATTCCTGCACTGGATTTAGCGCCAGCACCGCACGTAACCGCACGTAATAGTTAACGTTTTCTTGATGGTGGAGAGAGAATCGCCATCGGTGTGGTAGCGCCGGGAGGGGCGTTGAGTGGTTTAAAGGGTTTCTCCTGGTAAAACAACGGGTTGGCGGATCTTTAACAAAATAGATTTGTTGTGAAAATGTTGGTGGTGAGTTGGTGGGATGTTTGAAGGGGAAAAGATCTTTTTTAAACAATGGGATAGGGTTGGAGTGTTCCCCGCGCGAGCGGGGATAAACCGGTGGCGCTTGGTGTCCTAAAGTTCTCGGGTAAGTGTTCCCCGCGCGAGCGGGGATAAACCGCGTATCTCCCGGCAATATAGAATAGCAGGAGCGTGTTCCCCGCGCGAGCGGGGATAAACCGTTCTTCAAAAAGAGCTAGTTGGGACTAACGACGTGTTCCCCGCGCGAGCGGGGATAAACCGCGTCCAGACTGTTCCCGCAGCTGGGCGCTTTCGTGTTCCCCGCGCGAGCGGGGATAAACCGCAAAACATGGAATCAAAAATGATAAAAACAATGTGTTCCCCGCGCGAGCGGGGATAAACCGATTTTGTAATAACGAAACGAAAACCGAATTCAGTGTTCCCCGCGCGAGCGGGGATAAACCGAGCAAATGAACCAGGCGCAGGTGCTGGCGCAGGTGTTCCCCGCGCGAGCGGGGATAAACCGACTTCTGGCTGCATCCAAAGGCCACCGACACGGTGTTCCCCGCGCGAGCGGGGATAAACCGGTTGATATCGCAAACCGGCTCCTTAAAGGTGAGTGTTCCCCGCGCGAGCGGGGATAAACCGAATTGGTCGGTACCAACGACGCGCGTTCGATAGTGTTCCCCGCGCGAGCGGGGATAAACCGGATTTTGTTGGCATCAACTGTAATGATATTCGGTGTTCCCCGCGCGAGCGGGGATAAACCGGCCCGAGACAAGGGCGCGTTGTGCGAACCTGAGTGTTCCCCGCGCGAGCGGGGATAAACCGAAATCTGCTGCTGTTGCTCATCGCTCATATCTGTGTTCCCCGCGCGAGCGGGGATAAACCGAAATCTGCTGCTGTTGCTCATCGCTCATATCTGTGTTCCCCGCGCGAGCGGGGATAAACCGACAAATCCTCAGGCACTGGCCTGATTCAGGATGTGTTCCCCGCGGGAGCGGGGATAAACCGATCGTTGCGCTGTGGGGTTGACTAATGTTGTTGTGTTCCCCGCGCGAGCGGGGATAAACCGTCTTTCGCGGCCTTCAGTTCCGGTACGGTTGTGTGTTCCCCGCGTGAGCGGGGATAAACCGCTCTCGTCGACGCTCAGGTTGCTAACTCCAACGTGTTCCCCGCGCAAGCGGGAATAAACCTGGCAAGAGAAGAAGGACGGGGCGAAACAATACGTGTTCCACTGCCGAGGCAAAAATAAACCCAACCAACCCCGTTAAGCCCGACTTCTGGCACGAACATTTCTATCCATACCCGGCCGTGGTTTACCACAGATGCTTTACATCTGTAGCAGGATTATAAGCAAGCAGCCCCGCCATTACTCGCCGCGATAAATACACCCTGCCGTACAGGTCTCTTTCACCATCACCGCGCTTAGCAACGGTACGACGGGCTTAACCTGATCCCAGATCCACTTTGCCAGCACTTCGCTGGTGGGATTGGAAAGACCTGGAATATCATTCAGATAGTAGTGATCCAGACGATCGTAAGTCGGCTTAAACGCCGCTTTCAGTTCAGCAAAATCGATAATCCAGCCGGTATGCGGATCGACTTCACCGGTAATTTCAAGGCGCACCATAAAGGAGTGTCCGTGCAGACGACCGCATTTGTGGCCTTCCGGGACGTGCGGCAGATGGTGGGCGGCTTCAAAGGTGAAATCTTTAAACAACGTGGTGGACATGATCAACTCTCAGGCTTACGAAAAACCGCCGCATAGTACCGGAAAGTACATTTTTTAGCATTAACTAAAATGGCCGCCGTGTGCAGGCCACAAAAATCATCGCGCGAATGCAATTTTTTACTTTATAAATCATGTGGTTATTCAATCGTTTTTATTGTTAATAACTATCTGTAAATAAGGTTAGTCCTTTTGGTTATTTATTATTTCCATCCCGTCTTTAATTGTTATTATCCAGGTCGTTAACCTTACATTCTCTTCTGTTTTTCGTTGAAAACAGCTTTGCTACTGGAACATAACGACGCATGACGACTCAGGCTCCACCTTCCGCTTTGCTTCCGCTGACCCCGGAGCAGATGGCGCGCCTTCAGGCGGCCACCACCGATCTAACACCGACCCAGCTTGCGTGGGTATCCGGCTATTTTTGGGGCGTGCTGAATCAGCAACCCGGTGCCGCAGTAGCCACGCCTGCGCCGGTTGCTGAAACCACCACCATTACCCTGCTGTCGGCTTCGCAAACCGGCAACGCGCGCCGGGTAGCGGAAGCGCTGCGTGACGATCTGCTGGCGGCAAAACTTAACGTGAACCTGGTCAACGCGGGCGACTATAAATTCAAACAAATCGCCAGTGAAAAACTGCTCGTCGTTATCGCCTCCACGCAAGGGGAAGGGGAGCCGCCGGAAGAAGCGGTTGCCCTGCATAAATTCCTCACCTCTAAAAAAGCACCTAAGCTCAACAATACCGCCTTTGCCGTCTTTGGCCTTGGCGACACCTCCTATGAATTTTTCTGCCAGTGCGGGAAAGATTTTGATAGCAAACTGGCGGAGCTGGGCGGTGAACGCTTGCTGGATCGCGTCGATGCCGACGTTGAATACCAGAATGCCGCCGCCGAATGGCGTGCGCGCGTGGTCGATGTCCTCAAATCCCGCGTGCCGAAAGAGACGCCTGCCCAGGCGGCCGTCACTGCGACCGGCGCGGTGAACGACGTCCACTCCAGCCCCTATACTAAAGAAGAACCGCTGACCGCGACGCTGGCTGTGAATCAGAAAATCACCGGCCGCGACTCACAAAAAGATGTGCGCCATATTGAAATCGACCTCGGTGACGCCGGGCTGCGCTATCAGCCGGGCGACGCGCTGGGCGTGTGGTATCAGAACGATCCGGCACTGGTCAAAGAGCTGGTCGAGCTGCTGTGGCTGAAAGGCGATGAACCGGTGACGGTCGACGGGAAAACTCTGCCGCTGGCAGAAGCGCTGGAATGGCATTTTGAGCTGACGGTTAACACCGCCAACATCGTCGAGAACTACGCCACGCTGTCTCGCAGTGAAACGCTGCTGCCGCTGGCGGGCGATAAAACCCAGCTTCAGCACTATGCGGCGACTACCCCGATTGTCGATATGGTGCGCTTTTCCCCCGCGCAGCTGGATGCCGACACCTTAATTGGCCTGCTGCGTCCGCTGACGCCGCGCCTCTACTCCATCGCCTCGTCGCAGGCGGAAGTGGAGAACGAGGTGCATATCACCGTCGGCGCAGTGCGTTATGACATCGAAGGACGTGCCCGTGCGGGTGGCGCATCCAGCTTCCTCGCCGATCGCGTCGAAGAAGACGGCGAAATCCGCGTGTTCATTGAACATAACGATAACTTCCGTCTGCCCGCCAACCCGGAAACCCCGGTCATTATGATTGGCCCTGGTACGGGCATCGCACCGTTCCGCGCCTTTATGCAGCAGCGTGCGGCGGATGAAGCGCCGGGCAAAAACTGGTTGTTCTTCGGCAACCCTCATTTCACCGAAGATTTTCTCTATCAGGTGGAATGGCAGCGTTATGTTAAAGAGGGGGTACTAAGCCGTATCGATCTGGCCTGGTCCCGCGATCAAAAAGAAAAAGTCTATGTACAGGACAAACTGCGCGAACAGGGCGCAGAGCTGTGGCGCTGGATCAATGACGGCGCGCACATTTATGTCTGCGGCGACGCCAATCGCATGGCGAAAGACGTTGAGCAGGCGTTGCTGGAAGTGATTGCTGAATTCGGCGGTATGGATGTCGAATCGGCGGATGAATTTTTAAGTGAGCTGCGCGTAGAGCGCCGTTATCAGCGAGATGTCTACTAATGAGCGAAAAACATCCAGGCCCACTGGTGGTCGAAGGCAAACTGGTCGATGCCGAGCGCATGAAGCTGGAAAGCAACTACCTGCGTGGCACCATTGCCGAAGATTTAAATGACGGTCTGACCGGCGGCTTCAAAGGCGATAATTTCCTGCTGATCCGCTTTCACGGGATGTATCAGCAGGATGACCGCGATATCCGCGCCGAACGCGCCGAGCAGAAACTGGAACCGCGCCATGCGATGATGCTGCGCTGCCGTCTGCCAGGTGGGGTGATCACCACCAAACAGTGGCAGGCGATGGATAAATTCGCCGACGACAACACCCTTTACGGCAGTATTCGCCTGACTAACCGTCAGACGTTTCAGTTCCACGGCATTCTGAAGAAGCACGTCAAACCGGTACACCAGTTACTGCATTCGGTCGGGCTGGACGCGCTGGCGACCGCCAACGACGTAAACCGTAACGTGCTGTGTACGTCCAACCCGTATGAGTCCGAGTTACACGCGCAAGCCTACGAGTGGGCGAAAAAAATCTCCGAGCATCTGCTACCGCGCACCCGCGCCTATGCGGAGATCTGGCTCGATCAGGAAAAAGTCGCCACGACCGATGAAGAGCCGATCCTCGGTCAGACCTATCTGCCGCGTAAGTTTAAAACCACGGTGGTGATCCCGCCGCAGAACGATATCGATCTGCACGCCAACGACATGAACTTTGTCGCGGTGGCGGAGAACGGCAAACTGGTCGGCTTCAACCTGCTGGTGGGCGGCGGTCTTTCCATTGAGCACGGCAACAAAAAAACCTACGCCCGTACCGCGAGCGAGTTTGGTTATCTGCCGCTGGAGCACACGCTGGCGGTGGCGGAAGCGGTGGTCACCACCCAGCGCGACTGGGGCAACCGTACCGACCGTAAAAACGCCAAAACCAAATACACGCTGGAACGGGTGGGCGTTGAGACGTTTAAAGCGGAAGTGGAACGCCGCGCGGGCATTACGTTCGAACCGATCCGCCCATATGAGTTCACCGGGCGCGGGGATCGCATTGGCTGGGTAAAAGGCATCGACAATAAATGGCACCTGACGCTGTTTATCGAGAGCGGTCGTATTCTGGATTATCCGGGTCGTCCGCTGAAAACCGGGCTGCTGGAGATCGCCAAAGTCCACAAAGGCGAGTTCCGCATTACCGCTAACCAGAACCTGATTATTGCTGGCGTCCCCGACAGCCAGAAGAACAAAATCGAAAAGCTGGCCCGCGAGCATGGCCTGATGAACGCAGTGACGCCGCAGCGTGAAAATTCTATGGCCTGCGTGTCGTTCCCCACCTGCCCGCTGGCGATGGCGGAAGCGGAACGTTTTCTGCCGTCGTTCACCGATAAAGTGGAAACGATTCTGGAAAAACACGGTATTCCTGACGAGCATATTGTGATGCGCGTTACCGGCTGCCCGAATGGCTGCGGACGCGCGATGCTGGCCGAGCTGGGGCTGATCGGCAAAGCGCCGGGTCGCTACAATGTGCATCTTGGCGGCAACCGCATCGGTACGCGCATTCCGCGCATGTACCGGGAAAATATTACCGAACCCGAAATTCTCGACACTATCGACGAGTTAGTCGGGCGCTGGGCAAAAGAGCGCGAAGCGGGTGAAGGCTTCGGCGATTTTACGGTGCGTGCGGGCATCGTGCGCCCGGTGCTCGATCCCGCCAGGGATTTATGGGACTAACCCTTTTCCCTCTCCTGCGGGAGAGGGAACCCGACTAAAGAGGTCACTATGTCCGTACTTAATCTGAACGCGCTGAACGAGTTAGCCAAAGACGAGCGCGCGCAGGCGCTGGCCGACACCAACGCCCAACTGGAGCAGCGCAGTGCTGAAGAGCGCGTGGCGTGGGCGCTGGAAAATTTGCCCGGTGAATACGTGCTCTCGTCGAGCTTTGGCATCCAGGCAGCGGTCAGCCTGCATCTGGTAAATCAGGTAAGCCCGAATATCCCGGTGATCCTTACCGATACCGGCTATCTGTTCCCGGAAACCTACCGTTTTATTGATGAGTTAACGGATAAACTCAACCTCAATCTGAAAGTGTATCGCGCCCGGGAAAGCGCGGCCTGGCAGGAAGCGCGCTACGGCAAACTGTGGGAGCAGGGTGTCGAAGGGATCGAGAAGTACAACGACATCAACAAAGTCGAGCCGATGAACCGCGCGCTTGCCGATCTCAACGCGCAAACCTGGTTTGCGGGCCTGCGCCGCGAGCAGTCCGGCAGCCGCGCCAGCCTGCCGGTGCTGGGCATTCAGCGCGGCGTGTTTAAAGTCCTGCCCATCATCGACTGGGATAACCGCACGGTATATCAGTACCTGCAAAAACATGGTCTGAAGTACCATCCGTTGTGGGATGAAGGCTATTTGTCGGTGGGCGACACGCATACCACCCGCAAATGGGAGCCTGGCATGGCAGAGGAAGACACGCGCTTCTTTGGCCTGAAGCGCGAGTGCGGGCTGCACGAGGGGTGACCGGACGGTATCAGGGCGCAGCAATGCGCCCTTGAGTCATTTTAAATCGGTTATCCCGTTAAGCCCGCGCGTTTACTGTAATAGCGGGCTTCTCCGCTATTTGATACCAGCACAATCTGTCCTTTCGGGCGATGATACTTTTGTCGGAACTGCTCCAGTTTTTCTTCATCGGGGAGGTTGAATTCCCCGGCATTTTTTCGCCACCACGGGATCCGCACCGACAACCGGCTCATTTCCCAACAGAAATCGCCCTCTGTGACCACAGGATGCAGTGTGCCTTCTTCATCCTGCCAGGCGAGATAGAGATCCACGCTCTCTTCGCCCAGACGAGTAGAAAACTCCCTGTCGTTACTCCATAAAAAGTCGCTGGCTTCCCGATCGTAGCCTTTATCATGACGCAGCAGATTCTGCGCGGCGACGGAGCGTTGGCTAAGCACTTTGCCGAATGCTAAATCGGAAAGCGTTTGCAGCCCTGCGGGAGCGGGCAGGGTTTGCTCATAAACGCCGTCTACCAGGTGGCGGGCATTTTCCGGCATCCGAATTTCACCGTATTGTCGCAGCAGAGCCTGCGTCCGCCACAGACAGGCATGATCGGCATACACATAGCCAGTGCCGCGAAGCTCCTGGCCCAGCCATCCCGGTTCCGCCTGCGCCTGCCACTCTGGGGCTAAAATGTGCAATACTGGCGGCTGGCGCTCATCAGGCAGCGCCGTTTTACGCTCACCGTGAGCATCGCGAATATGCCGCTGTAATCTCCCGGCGCGCTGGATCAGTAAATCAATCGGGGCCAGATCGGAGATCATCCAGTCAAAATCGAGATCGAGACTTTGTTCAACAACCTGCGTGGCGATAAGTACCTTTCCCTTACGCCCTGAAGCGGGCGCATGATGACCGAACCACTCCAGCGTTTTATTCTCAATCGCCAGTCGGTCGGCGAAGGCAAACCGGCTATGAAACAACAAAAGATCCTGTTCAGGAATGAGGCCTTCCTCCAGTAGTTGCTGAAATATTTCCCGCGCATCATCCACGGTATTACGGATCCAACACACGCATTGCCCGGCTTCCACCACGCGGTAAATCGTGTCGATCGCCTCGCTTCGCTGCTGAAGCCAGTTAATCGCAACGCTGCGCCGTACTTCAGGGCGCGTTGCCAGCGGCTGTTCTGCCAGTCCTGCGGCGGACAGATGGGTCAGCCACGGATAATCTGCCTCACTGCTGGCATCCGTGCTGGAAAATCCTGCGCCCTCATTGAATGCAATGAGCAATCTTTCCCGCAGCGTGGCGGGGAGGGTGGCGCTCAGAATAATCGCGCTGCCGCCCTGCGAGGCATGAAAGCGCAACAGTCCCTCCAGCAATTTCACCATATAGCCGTCGTAAGCGTGGACTTCGTCCAGCAACAGAATTTTGCCGCACATGCCTAACAGCCGGAGCGACTGATGGCGAAAAGGCATGACCGCCATCAGTAGCTGGTCGAGCGTGCCGACCCCCACTTCTGCCAGCAGCGCTTTTTTACGTGAGTCGGCGAACCAGGCGTGGCATTCACTGGTCGCGCTGTCGTCATCGCGCGCGTAGTTATCACCCATCGTCTCTGACGGCTGCCAGATCGAGTGACGAAAAGCGTCCGACATTTCCCGTCCGCCGTGCGCCAGAAGCAATGAAGGTCGGGCACCATCGGCAAACAGTGCGTGGTAAGCCTCTGCCAGCCGTTTATACATGGCATTGGCAGTGGCCATTGTCGGCAACCCCACATAAAGCCCATGCCCTTTGTCAGCGGACATCAGGCGATGAGCAAGGATCAGCGCGGCTTCTGTTTTTCCTGCTCCTGTGACGTCTTCCAGTATCACAAGCTGCGGTCCGGGCGCAGAAATATCAAGCGTACTCGCCCGCTGCTGAAGGGGCGTTAGCGTCTGGATAAAAGGGAAAAGCGCATGGTGATCGATATACTGGCTACGGGGCGATACCGGCGGCAGGCTGGCAAGCGCCCGTCGGGCTTTTTCGCAGGCCAGCGGCCAGTAATCCTTAAGCGGCATTGGCGTGCTAACCAGCGGAAACATTTCCTGATCCGAACCCATCCAGTCTGCCAGCGTCATTATTCCGGCGAAAATCCAGCTTTGCTGTTTTAATTTCTTTTTGGCTGCTTTTGTTTTCCATGATTCAGGAAGCTGGAAAGGAAATAGCTCTATTAAGTCCTCAATGTAATGACCGGCTGCGACAATATCCTCATCAGTGAAAGCGAGTGAACTACCGTTTTTAAGTGTATTGGGGGGGATGCCATGATGCCCGGTGCTCATTAACATCCAGGTATTTAATGCGCTCTTGAATTTTTCACGATTTTCTGGAGCGGGATAAGGGAGGATATTATTTTCGCCGTCGATCCATGCTTCTAATAATAATTCCCATAAATAGAACCCCAGTGAATCATGTCTCTCAAGGGCTGCCACGCCGCTGACAGGCGACACCAGAGGTGAACCCGGGAACGCAGCGTACTGTTGAAATCCTCTGGCAAATTTGCCGATGTCATGGCAGGCAAAAAGCCAGGCGATATAATTTCCGACATCCTCACTGCTAATGTCACATTCAATCAATGTATTTCTACAATTAAAAATATTGGCTTCGGTTATATAATATCCACAAGCGGCGACATCAAGGCAATGATATGGCAGTAAATGATAGGGATCATTGTTCTCGCTGGTTTCTTTATTTGTTTTACCCCAGTAACGGAGATAGTCAGGGATTATTATTGGTGCCATATTTTAATTCTCTGAAAAGGGGATATAGTAGAAGGGATTTTAAAGCGAGAAAGGAAAAGTGGGCAGAGATTTTTGCAACCCAATCGAAAGAATTATCCCCGCTGACGCGGGGAACGTCGTATGAGGCGACCAGGTAGCCGGTTCATCCCCGCCGATGCAAGGAACATACAGGCAAGAGAATAGCATAAGTCGTTAAATACTGTGTTCTGATTATTTTACTATGAGGTATCCATGTAGCCTTGTTTGATGGAGAGCATGTAGCCTTAAATATACTGCTTTACACCACAAAAATGATGCTGCTATCATCGCCTTCAACAGAAAAACCCCAAGGTTGGGGTGGTTTCTGGATAAGGAACGTCCAACCCTGGGGCAGCCTGAAGAACTGCATCTTACTATGGAATGGGCGTCCGGGTCACCGGTTACAAGGGCAAGGTTTCTTATGTTAATTAATCTCGCGCTTAGCCACACAGAAATAGTGCTGCTTTTGGCTTTTTTCTGTTCTGGACTGAAGCGGTAACGTCCAGTTGGCTCCTTCGGGAGCCAACTTCCTGGGTGTAGTTCCAGCCCTCGCTAACTGATTTTGCTGCACTCCCCTATACAGGAGTAACTCTATGGATTTAACCAGGGAAAAATGGTTACCCGTTTTCCTCTCAGACGGCAAGAAAACCAAAATCTCGCTCTACGATCTGTTCGATGAGTCGGTGCGGGATGTCGCCTGGCCCCGGCCCGACTTTCAGGGGGACGGATGGAAAATGTTAATTGGCCTTCTGCAATGCTCTATAGCCCCAGAGGACGAAGACGACTGGGAGGAGGTTTGGCAAGAGGGCATTGAGCCAAAACGTTGGACAGAGGCTTTGCAGACTCTTTCGCCTGCCCTACAGTTCGGCGAACAAAAACCCGCCTTTTTGCAAAGCTTTGATCCCCTTGATAGTGAATACCTCTCTGTCGCCAGCCTGCTCATTGATGCGCCTGGTGGTAACACGCTCAAACTGAATAAAGATCATTTTATTAAAAGGGGATGCGTTGAGCGCATTTGTCCTCATTGTGCGGTTATTGCACTGTTCTCCGTTCAGACCAACTCGCCCGCAGGCGGAGCCGGGTATCGCGTCGGAATGCGCGGCGGTGGACCACTTACTACGCTGGTGGTGCCTGAAGATGAAGCCAGGTTTCCGCTGTGGAAAAAACTGTGGCTGAACGTTCTGCCACAGGACAATCTCCCCGGCGTCGCACAGTTTCCGCTTATCTTCCCGTGGCTTGCGCCCACGAAAACCAGTGAAAAACCGGGTAACGTTGTCACCCCGGAAAATGCCCACCCGTTGCAGGCGTACTGGGGAATGCCCCGGCGTATTGAACTGGATTTTACCCATGCCGAAGCCGGAAAGTGCGATTTATGCGGCGAGCACCATGATTCACTGCTGAGCCAAATGCGCACGAAAAATTATGGCGTGCAGTATGAGGGCTGGCGACATCCGTTTTCTCCGTATCGGCAGGCATTAAAAGATGCCTCCGCGCCATGGCTTGCCCTAAAAGGGCAACCGGGCGGCCTGAGCTATAAAGACTGGCTGGGACTGCTCATGGAGCGCGAAGACAAATTTAACAAAATGCAGCCCGCGAAGGTGGTGCAGGCAGCCGGACGGCGGAAAAATCTGGGGCTGTGGTGTTTTGCCTGGGATATGGATAACGCCAAAGCGCGCTGCTGGTATCAGCATTGTATACCGCTGTTCAACCTTCCGCGCTCCACACAGTTTATCGATACGGTTTCTCTGATGGTTTTGCTGGCTTCCGAAGCGCTGTCGCTCCTGCGAAATGCGCTGAAAAGCGCCAGATTTGAAGCGCCAAAAGAGGCTAAGGTCGATTTTAGCATGGTAGATATTGCCTTCTGGCAGGAGACCGAACCTTCTTTCCGCACATTATTGAATATCCTGGCTAACGATCCGCAGCGTAAAGAGGTGTTTACCCGCAAGGCATTACGCCAGTGGGAACGCGAGTTACATAGCTATCTGTTTCGCGTTTTTGACCGTGAAGAGCTGACCGATCCAGATTGCCCCGACTCTATCCTGTTACGCCAAATGAATGCCCGACGTGGGCTGGAAAATAGCTATCGTAAAAATAAAGCGCTTAAGGATGTACTGGCGCTGGCTGAAGAACAGAAGGAAGCTAAACATGCAGAATCTTGATACTGCTGCGCTGCGCAGAATCACCCATCCGCAGGCGCAAAAAGCGCTGGTTAACTGGTTTGCCGTATTGTCCGAGCGCTATGCCGACGAAGAGGGCAAACGCATTAACGGGCGGGCCTGGCGGGCAGAGCTAAAAAGAATGGAACCGCCTTACGGCGTGATGATGTGCGAGGGTTTTCACGCGCTGTACCAGCAGCTGAAAGGCCCTATGTCATTGCGTCCGCTGGATAAAATGGCGCTGGCGCTGTTTGTCAGCGTCGCCGCTCATATTAAGAGCAATAAAGAAAAGCTTAGCTTTGCGGCACAGCTGGGGGAAAAACTCAACGGATCAACATCCTGCGTTTCTTCCCTGCGCTTTGAACGGCTGCAAAAAGCGAGCGATCCAGACACGTTTTGCCAGTTACTGATTCAGGCAGTGAAAATCCGTGGTAGCGAGGGAGTGAACGTCCTGTCGCTTGCTGACAGCATTTTCCTGTGGATGGAAGAGTGGCAAAGACGGGAGAACCATGAACCAGAAACCAGCCACCCTTTTGATCGCAACCGCATTCGTTGGGCAAGTGAATATATTTCCACGTCTCATGGCAACTAATTATTTTAGAGGGATTTAATAATGACTACCTTTATTCAACTGCATTTATTGACCGCTTACGCTCCCGCCAACCTTAACCGCGATGATTCTGGCAGACCCAAAACGGCCTATATGGGCGGCGTTGAACGCTTGCGCGTTTCGTCGCAAAGCCTGAAGCGTGCCTGGCGTGTGTCTGAAACATTTGAAGATGCGATGGATGGCTACATTGGCAAGCGCACCCGCCGAATCGGTGTAGATTATGTCTTTCGCCCGATGACCAGCGCAGGCATTGCCGAAAAAACGGCGAAGGCAGCAGCGGAGAAAATTGCCGCTCAGTTCGGCAAAGTAAAAAATGACAAAAACGCACCAGTCGAGAAAAACCTGGAAATTGAACAGATTGTTCATGTCAGCCAGCATGAAATCGATCTGATTAAAAGCCTTGTGGCGACGCTGATTGCTGAAAATCGCGAGCCAACGGACAACGAAGTAAAACTGCTACGCAAAGAGAAACGCAGCGTCGACATGGCGATGTTTGGTCGGATGCTGGCGTCATCGCCGGAATTCAATGTAGAGGCCGCCTGTCAGGTTTCCCATGCGCTGGGCGTGAGCGCCGTCACCATCGAAAGTGATTTCTTCACGGCCGTAGACGATCTGAATAACAAAGAGGAGGATGCCGGTTCCGGTCATCTGGGCGAGCAGGGCTTTGCTTCCGCACTCTTCTATACCTATATCTGCATCAGTCGCGACCTGCTGGTGGAAAATCTGGGCGGTGATGAAGAGCTGGCTAAACGCGCGATTGCGGCGTTGACCGAAACGGCGCTGACCGTATCGCCGACCGGTAAACAAAATAGCTTCGCCTCCCGCGCCTATGCCACCTACGCGCTGGCGGAAAGGGGGAACAGACAACCGCGCTCGCTGGCAGCGGCATTCTTCCAGCCGATACGCGATCCCGACCAGATTGCGGCGGCCATCGCCTGTTTAAAACAGCAGCGTGACAGCTTCGATCGCGTCTACGGGGACTGTACTGACGATCATAACGAATTGAACGTTCAGAAAGGTGAAGGATCGCTGGCGGAATTACTGGCCTTTGTCAGCCAGTAAGGATGAACAATGAAGCAATATCTGGTTTTTCAGCTGTACGCGCCGCTGGCGTCGTGGGGGGAGGAAGCGCCCGGCGAGATGCGCCACTCTGCCACGGTGCCCACGCGTTCAGCGTTGCTGGGGCTGCTCGCCGCTGCGCTGGGCGTCCGTCGGGATGAAGAAGAGCGGTTGAATAACATCAACCAGCACTACCATCTGGCGGTGCACGCGCTGTCTGCGCAGGATCGCTGGCTGCGGGATTATCACACCGTCAGCGCTCCGCGTGAGAATAAAAAATATCGCTATTACACCCGGCGTGATGAGCTATGCCATGCGCCGGATGAGGTCAGTACGCTGATCTCACAGCGTGAATATCGCTGCGATGGTTACTGGCACGTGGCCATCAGTGCTATGCCGGGAGCACCATATTCACCTGAAGAACTGCGTGATGCGCTGTTAGCGCCGCATTTCCCGCTCTATCTGGGACGAAAATCCTGTCCGTTGGCGCTGCCGCTGGCACCGCGTTTAATCACCGGTACGTTAAAAGAGGTACTGGTACAGGCGTCGCAGGAAATCACTGCCACAGAGCTGACCGGTTTTACGCTCAACGAAGGAATGTGCTACTGGGACGATCCTGCTGAAACTAGCCTGGCCTGGCAGCAGCAACAGCGCAGCAATAATCAGCCGTTAAGTCGCCAGCGCTGGCAGTTTGGCAGTTATACCCGTTTCAGCGGTCCGCTACAGGGGGAAGCATGATGTACCTGTCTCGCATTCAACTCCTGTTCAATAAACTGCAACCGGAGATGTTAGAAAAATGGGACTCGGCACAACCTTACGCCAGTCACCAGTGGTTATGGCAACTCTTCCCCGAACAGGAAAAGCGCCATTTTCTGTTCCGTCAGGAGGAACGTGGAGGCTTTTTTGTACTGTCGGCGACGCCGCCGCTAACGCAACATGCGCTGTTTAATGTTGCGACAAAACCGTTTCAACCGCAGTTAGTCGATGGTATGGCGCTTGATTTCCAGCTACGCGCTAATCCGGTCATCACCCGTAACGATAAGCGCAGTGATGTGATGATGAATGCAAAGCATCAGGCGAAGATGGATGGCGTACCAAAGAGTCAGTGGTGGGAGCTACAGCAGCAGGCGGCGCAGTCATGGCTGGAAAGGCAGGGGGCGCAGCATGGTTTTCGTCTCCTCGTGCCAGACACTGATGATTTTGCCGAGTGGGCGGGTGAAGAGTCTACCCAGACGCAGGCGATGGGTAGATGTGTAACAGCCTACCAGCAGCATCGTTTTGTCCGTAAAACAGGCGAAGCGCCGATCGTATTCAGCAGCGTCGATTTTGCAGGAAGTTTATGTATCACCGATGCTTCGTTGTTTGAACAGGCGCTGTTTTCAGGGCTGGGTAAAAGCAAAGCATTAGGCTGCGGTATGCTGATGGTGAAAAGGAGGCGCTAAATGAGCTGGCTTCCTCTGAATCCGATCCCGCTCAAAGATCGTGTATCAATGATCTTCCTTCAGTACGGGCAGATCGACGTGATCGACGGTGCGTTTGTATTAATTGATAAGACGGGAATTCGCACGCATATTCCCGTCGGATCGGTTGCCTGCATCATGCTGGAGCCGGGAACACGCGTGTCTCACGCGGCTGTTCGCCTGGCCGCTCAGGTGGGTACGTTACTGGTGTGGGTTGGCGAAGCCGGAGTGCGTGTATACGCCTCCGGTCAGCCTGGCGGAGCACGTTCAGACAAACTGCTTTACCAGGCAAAGCTGGCGTTGGACGAGGATTTACGGCTGAAAGTGGTGCGTAAAATGTATGAACTACGGTTTGGCGAACCTGCGCCAGCCCGTCGTTCTGTCGAACAATTGCGCGGTATTGAAGGCAGTCGGGTACGAGCAACTTACGCCCTGCTGGCGAAACAGTATGGCGTAAAATGGAATGGCCGCCGCTACGATCCCAAGGACTGGGAAAAGGGCGACACGGTGAACCAGTGCATCAGTGCGGCGACTTCATGTTTATACGGTGTCACCGAAGCCGCTGTGCTTGCCGCAGGCTATGCGCCAGCGATTGGTTTTGTGCACACCGGCAAACCACTTTCTTTCGTTTACGATATCGCCGATATCATCAAATTCGATACTGTTGTACCCAAAGCATTCGAAATTGCCCGCCGGGAACCTGACGATCCCGACCGACAAGTCCGTCTTGCCTGTCGGGATATTTTCCGCAGCAGTAAAACGCTGGCAAAGCTGATCCCACTTATCGAAGAGGTGCTTGCTGCCGGAGAGATCCAGCCGCCGCTTCCTCCTGAAGATGCGCAGCCTGTTGCGATCCCTCTCCCCATTTCTTTAGGCGACGCAGGTCACCGGAGTAATTAGCCATGAGTATGTTAGTTGTGGTGACTGAAAACGTGCCGCCGCGCTTGCGCGGCAGGATGGCGGTCTGGTTGCTGGAAATTCGGGCTGGAGTGTATGTAGGCGATGTTTCCGCAAAAATTCGCGAAATGATATGGGAGCAGGTTTGCGGTCTGGCAGACGAAGGAAACGTTGTGATGGCATGGGCGACAAATACGGAATCAGGATTTGAATTCCAGACTTTCGGTGAAAACCGACGTATTCCGGTAGATTTGGATGGACTAAGATTAGTTTCTTTTCTTCCCCTTTAAAATCAATGGATTACGAGTTCTTTAATAATAAGGAAATGTTTGAAATAAGTTGGTAGATTGTTGTAGTTGAAGTATGTGATTGATATTTAGGTGTAATTTTTTAGAGTGTTCCCCGCGCGAGCGGGGATAAACCGCTCGTCGCGTGTAGCTGCTGCACGTACTGGGGGTGTTCCCCGCGCGAGCGGGGATAAACCGTAACGTTGCACATTTAGAGATACAACCGGTATGTGTTCCCCGCGCGAGCGGGGATAAACCGAGTCACCTAAAATATATAAAACATCTACGTTTGTGTTCCCCGCGCGAGCGGGGATAAACCGCGGCCGGATTCGTGGTTATTGTCACTGATGTGGTGTTCCCCGCGCGAGCGGGGATAAACCGTAACTACGACAGTCAGCGTTAATGACACTGACGTGTTCCCCGCGCGAGCGGGGATAAACCGCCGCCTTTAGCGAGGGTGGGGGATCAAAAAACGTGTTCCCCGCGCGAGCGGGGATAAACCGACGCCAGCTCGGACACTGAAAACATGATCACCGTGTTCCCCGCGCGAGCGGGGATAAACCGTAAGCTGGGATACAAGGGGGATGTGTCCGAGCGTGTTCCCCGCGCGAGCGGGGATAAACCGCACGAAAATGGCAGTCAGCCATATAGCAATGAGTGTTCCCCGCGCGAGCGGGGATAAACCGTGATTAAACTATTACCAATTTAACCACATAAGGTGTTCCCCGCGCGAGCGGGGATAAACCGCCAACCATGAAGATAGCGTGGTTAACACCGACGTGTTCCCCGCGCGAGCGGGGATAAACCGCCAGTTTTCAGCACCGCCCACTGCGGGCCGTTGTGTTCCCCGCGCGAGCGGGGATAAACCGTGAATTCCGGACTGTTACCGAAATACATTTCGGTGTTCCCCGCGCGAGCGGGGATAAACCGTTAATGCACATGAGGGGGTGCATTTATACTGTGTGTTCCCCGCGCGAGCGGGGATAAACCGACGCCGACAATAAACAACATGTTCAGCTAATGGTGTTCCCCGCGCGAGCGGGGATAAACCGTACCAAAAAAACCGCTGCTAATAGTCGGCTTGGGTGTTCCCCGCGCGAGCGGGGATAAACCGGTGATCGAATTGTTTGGCCTAATCAGTCTGAGGTGTTCCCCGCGCGAGCGGGGATAAACCGTAAACATGGCAGCACCGATTCAGATCATTTTTGTGTTCCCCGCGCGAGCGGGGATAAACCGCCAGCAACATGATGCGTGATGAAAGAATCCAGGTGTTCCCCGCGCGAGCGGGGATAAACCGGCGTACGACTGGACAGGGTTCGATGTGCTCCCGTGTTCCCCGCGCGAGTGGGGATAAACCGAATTTTATTGCCCGCGCATCTTCTTAATTTCAGTGTTCCCCGCGCGAACGGGGATAAACCGATAATAGCGTTCCTGTTTTACTTTTACACGTTGTGTTCCCCGCGCGAGCGGGGATAAACCGGGTCAGCAATACACCCAGCAGTTTGATGTGCAGTGTTCCCCGCGCCAGCGGGGATAAACCGAATTCTTTATCCGTGCCGCCTGCGTTTGCCCAGTGTTCCCCGCGCCAGCGGGGATAAACCGGACTTAAACCAACGTTTGCACGGTCTATCCGCGTGTTCCCCGCCTCAGCGGGAACAACCCATCACCCACGCCCTCAACCCCCGCGCTTTTCCTCCCTCCACGAGAAAATCCCCATTCCCCATCGCAACTATTTACCCCTGCCTTCGCCAGTTCTTTCACCAGCGGTAGCATAATCTTCACCACTTCCCGGCTGCGGCGTTCGATGCGTCCTGGTAGCGCTTTATCAATATATTGTTGGTTATCCAGCCGCACGTTGTGCCAGCTGGTCCCCGTCGGGAAACTGGCTGACTTTGCCCGCTGTTGATAGCCGTCTTTCTTGCCAAGCGACCAGTTGGTGGCTTCGACCGAAAGCACCGGTATGCCAGCTTTATCAAACGGCTCGGCATCGTTGCAGCAGCTTGTGCCTTGCGGATAATCCGGGTTCAGGCCGGGGTTCATGGTGGCGTTGATACCCTGGCGTTTAGCGAGCGCCAGCGCGCGGTCGCGGGTGATTTTACGCACCGTCGCCGGGGTGTTTTTGCCGCTGTTAAAATAAAGCTTGTCGCCGACGATCAGGTTATCAAGGTTGATCACCAGCAGCGTATTTTTCTTCTCGGCGTCGCTCATCCGCTGTAATAAATTCTCAGCGCCCAGCTTGCCTTCTTCTTCGCCGCTGGTGGCAACAAAGCGAATGCCGTACTCGGTGGGAATATTTTTAAGCTGCGAGGCCAGCTCCAGCATTACGCCCAGCCCGGCGGCGTTGTCGTCGATGCCCTGGAGCGTCAGGCCGCCCAGGTTTTGGGCGGTGTCGGCATCGCTGCGCGGCGCGTAGGTGTCAAGATGCGCCATAATCACAATCTGTTGCCTGGCGCGTCCTTCGTGCGCGGCAATCACCGTGCTGCCGGTGACGTTGTGCCAGTTCTGCTGTTTATCCGCAGAGGTATAAAGGTAGCGACTGTGAAAGGTGCGGATGTCGCTTTGATAACCCATCGCGGCAAACTGCTGACGCAGATAATCCGCTGCCAGCATCTCGGCGGGGGAGCCGGTCATGCGGCCGGGAAAATAGGTCGCAATGTAACGCGCCTGAGTGGTCGCGAACGTGCCCGGGGGAGTTGATTTCGCCAGTACGGGGAGGGCAAAGCCTACGCTGAACGCCAGGGCAGCTAAACTGCGGCGCGATGCGGACAACATACAATATCCTTAAAAAATCCAAAAAAAATCGCCGCCTACAGTATGAAACTGTGACCTGGGTTACACAATTCGAATCACACGTAACACGCCGAAAACGCGCGGGTTAAGCACTTTTTGATATTAGCTTTTTCGGGATGTTATTCCTTTGAGGAACTACTCATTCCATTTCGTAATTTCATTTGAACTAAGCCGCACCCTATAGTCCCTCTCATTATTAAAAATAAGTGAGTTGTCGTGCTGTGGAATACCTGCCTCTTTTTGCTGCCCTGAAAGATCGCCCGGTACTGGTCATCGGCGGCGGTGAAATTGCCGCCCGTAAAATCGTGTTCCTGCGCCGGGCCGGAGCAAAGATACAGGTTGTGGCAACGCGCCTCGACCCGGAGGTCCACGAGCTGGCAGAGCAGGGGCAGATCCACTGGCTGGCGACAGAATTTACCGAAGAGCAGATCGATAACGTTTTTCTGGTGATTGCCGCGACCAATAACCGTGAGCTGAACCAGCGCGTTTTCGCGGCGGCAGATGCCCGCCACCGGCTGGTCAACGTCGTTGATAACCAGCCGCTGTGCTCGTTTATTTTTCCTTCTATTGTCGATCGCTCGCCGCTGCTGATTGCCATTTCTTCCGGCGGAAATGCGCCAGTCCTGGCGCGGCTACTGCGCGAAAAAATCGAAGCGCTGCTGCCAAAAGAGTTAGGGCGCATGGCGGAAGTGGCAGGCCGCTGGCGCGAGCGCATCAAAGACACGCTGAAAACCACCGCCGAGCGCCGTCGATTCTGGGAACGTGCCTTTCGCGGGCGCTTTGCCAGCCTGATGGCGGCCGGTAATCAGCAGGCGGCGGAGCAGGTTCTGGCGCAGACGTTACAGCAGCCGGAGCGCGCGCAGGGCGAAATTATCCTCGTCGGTGCGGGGCCAGGCGATGCGGGACTGCTGACCTTGCGTGGTTTACAGGTGCTCCAGCAGGCCGACGTGGTGTTTTACGACCATCTGGTCACGGATGAGATCCGCGAACTGGTGCGCCGCGATGCGGATCTGATCTGCGTCGGCAAACGTGCCGGGAAACACGCGGTGCCGCAGCATGAAACCAACCGGATGCTGACAGACGCCGCGCGGGAAGGCAAAACGGTGGTGCGACTTAAGGGCGGCGATCCGTTTATTTTTGGGCGCGGCGGCGAAGAACTTCAGGCGGCAGCAGCGGCAGGCATCCCGTTTCAGGTGGTGCCGGGCGTGACGGCGGCCTCTGGCGCGACGGCTTACGCGGGCATCCCGCTGACCCATCGCGAACACGCCCAGAGCGTCACCTTTGTGACCGGACATTACAAGCCCGACAGCGCGCCGTTCGACTGGGCGCAGCTGGCGCAGAGCCGCCAGACGCTGGCGATTTACATGGGCACCATGAAAGCGGCGGAAATCAGCGCCCAGCTTATTAAGCATGGTCGTGACGGAACGACGCCCGTGGCGGTGATATCGCGCGGCACCCGTGCCGACCAGCAGGTCAGCACCGGCACATTACAACAACTCGAAAACCTGGCGAAAGATGCGCCGATGCCCGCGCTGCTGGTCATCGGTGAGGTGGTAAACCTGCATCACGAACTGGCCTGGTTTCAACACACTACAGGTGCGGAAGGCTTTGCCTCCGTGGTTAATCTGGCTTAAGGAATGGTTATGGATCAAAAACGACTGACTCACCTGCGGCAACTGGAGGCGGAAAGCATCCATATCATCCGTGAAGTTGCCGCCGAGTTTGCTAATCCGGTGATGCTTTACTCAATCGGTAAAGACTCCAGCGTGATGCTGCATCTGGCGCGTAAGGCGTTCTATCCGGGGACGCTGCCGTTCCCGCTGCTGCATGTTGATACCGGCTGGAAATTCCGTGAGATGTATGAGTTCCGTGACCGTACCGCCAAAGCCTACGGCTGCGAACTGCTGGTGCATAAAAACCCGGAAGGTGTGGCGATGGGCATCAACCCGTTTGTTCACGGCAGTGCCAAACATACCGACATCATGAAAACCGAAGGGCTGAAGCAGGCGCTGAATAAATACGGCTTCGACGCCGCGTTTGGCGGCGCGCGTCGTGACGAAGAGAAATCGCGCGCCAAAGAGCGCATCTACTCCTTCCGCGACCGCTTCCACCGCTGGGACCCGAAAAATCAGCGCCCGGAACTGTGGCACAACTATAATGGCCAGATTAACAAGGGCGAAAGCATCCGCGTATTCCCGCTCTCCAACTGGACTGAACAGGACATCTGGCAGTACATCTGGCTGGAAAATATCGACATTGTTCCTCTGTATCTGGCCGCTGAGCGCCCGGTGCTGGAGCGTGACGGAATGCTGATGATGATTGACGACGATCGCATCGACCTGCAGCCGGGCGAGGTCATTGAGCAGCGGATGGTACGCTTCCGTACTCTCGGCTGCTGGCCGCTGACCGGCGCGGTGGAATCGAACGCGCAGACATTACCGGAAATCATCGAGGAAATGCTGGTCTCCACCACCAGCGAGCGCCAGGGCCGCGTGATTGACCGCGATCAGGCTGGCTCGATGGAACTGAAGAAACGTCAGGGATACTTCTAAGGAGCCGCCATGAATACGACACTTGCACAACAAATCGCTAACGAAGGCGGCGTAGAAGCCTGGATGCACGCTCAGCAGCACAAAAGCCTGCTGCGCTTTCTGACCTGTGGCAGCGTGGACGACGGTAAAAGTACCCTGATTGGTCGCCTGTTGCACGATACCCGGCAGATCTACGAAGATCAGCTCTCTTCGCTGCATAACGACAGCAAGCGCCACGGTACTCAGGGCGAAAGGCTGGATCTGGCGCTGCTGGTGGACGGCCTGCAAGCGGAGCGCGAGCAGGGCATTACCATTGACGTTGCCTATCGTTATTTTTCGACTGAAAAACGCAAATTTATCATCGCCGACACGCCGGGGCACGAGCAGTACACCCGTAATATGGCGACCGGGGCATCCACCTGCGATCTGGCGATCCTGCTGATCGACGCACGCAAAGGCGTGCTGGATCAAACCCGTCGTCACAGCTTTATCTCCACGCTGCTGGGTATTAAGCATCTGGTGGTGGCGATCAATAAAATGGATCTGGTGAACTTCAGCGAAGAAACGTTCAACAGCATTCGTGAAGACTATCTGACCTTTGCCGCTCAGTTGCCGGGCGATCTGGACATCCGCTTTGTGCCGCTGTCCGCGCTGGAGGGCGACAACGTGGCGAGCGGCAGCGCGAATCTGCCGTGGTACAGCGGCCCGACGCTGCTGGAAGTGCTGGAAACCGTTGAGATCCAGCGGGTGGTCGATCAGCAACCGATGCGCTTCCCGGTACAGTATGTGAACCGTCCGAACCTCGATTTTCGCGGCTATTCTGGCACGCTGGCATCTGGCGTGGTGAAAGTCGGCCAGCGGATCAAAGTGCTGCCGTCCGGCGTGGAATCTGCCGTAGCGCGGATCGTCACCTTCGACGGTGACCTGGAACAGGCGGCGGCAGGCGAAGCCATTACCCTGGTGCTGAAAGATGAAATCGACATCAGCCGTGGCGATTTGTTGCTGGATGCGCAGGAATCGCTGCCTGCGGTGCAAAGCGCGTCGGTCAACGTGGTCTGGATGACCGAGCAGCCGCTGACGGCGGGGCAAACGCTGGATATTAAAATTGCCGGAAAGAAAACCCGCGCCCGCGTGGATGCTATCCGCCATCAGTTTGATATCAACAACCTGACCCGCCACGATGCGGAAAACCTGCCGCTGAACGGCATCGGGCTGGTCGAGCTGACGTTTGATGAGCCGCTGGTGCTCGACAGCTATCAGGCTAATCCGGTCACCGGCGGGATGATTTTCATCGATCGCCTCTCTAACGTGACCGTCGGGGCGGGACTGGTGGAAGAAGCGCATGCGCAGGCGAGCGCCGCGCCGTCGGAGTTCAGCGCTTTTGAACTGGAACTGAACGCGCTGGTCCGCAAGCACTTCCCGCACTGGGGCGCGCGCGATCTGCTGGGAGGCAAGTAATGGCGCAGCATGACGAAAACGTCGTCTGGCACGCCCATCCGGTCACGGCGGAACAGCGCGAGCAGCTCCACGGGCATCGCGGCGTGGTGCTGTGGTTTACCGGGCTTTCCGGCTCCGGGAAATCCACCGTTGCCGGGGCGCTGGAAGAAGCGCTGCACCGTCTGGGCGTCAGCACCTATCTGCTGGATGGCGATAACGTGCGCCACGGCCTGTGTAGCGATCTCGGCTTCAGCGATGCCGATCGCAAAGAAAATATCCGCCGCGTCGGGGAAGTCTCCCGGCTGATGGTGGATGCAGGACTGGTGGTGCTGACCGCCTTTATCTCTCCGCACCGCGCCGAACGGCACATGGTGCGCGAGCGGGTAGGGGAAGGGCGCTTTTTTGAAGTGTTTGTTGATACGCCGCTGGCCATCTGCGAAACCCGCGATCCTAAAGGGCTGTACAAAAAGGCGCGCGCGGGCGAACTGCGGAACTTCACCGGTATTGATTCGGTTTATGAAGCCCCGGAAGCAGCGGAAGTGCATCTGGATGGTGAACAATTAGTAACAAATTTGGTGAACCGTTTATTAGACCTGTTAAGACAGAGCGATATTATCAGATCCTGACATGCTGGCGGACGAGGTAACCGTCCGCTAAGCCAGGTAACAGGATGAGATATGCGCGATAGCCAGAATTTAAGTATCACCACCACAGAGCCGCTAATGGCAGAGGAAGAGGCCAGTTGGTCTTTTCCGGGAGCCGTGGTGGGCTTTATCTCGTGGTTGCTGGCGGCGGGTATCCCGTTTTTAATTTATGGTCCCAACACGCTTTTTTTCTTTCTTTATACCTGGCCTTTCTTCCTCGCATTAATGCCCGTCGCCGTGGTGGTGGGCATTGCGCTGCACTCTCTTCTCGGTGGCAAATTTCTCTATACCATTCTGGCGACCGCACTGACGGTTATAGCGATGTTTGGCATTCTGTTTATGTGGCTGATGGGGTAGATTCTTCCCAAAGCTGAATTATTATTGATGGGGGCTATTTCCCTCACCGTGACGTGACATACTGATCCGCAGATAAAATGTGGTACATTTGGCGCGGTTACGCGGCATCGCCCGCGGCCGGGGTAGTGTCCTCGGGCGAGTTATGGGATGATGATGCCGTTTTTCAGGGGGCAGGATGGGTAAACTAACGCTGATATTGCTGGCTTTGCTGGTCTGGCTCCAGTATTCGCTGTGGTTTGGCAAAAACGGATTACATGACTACAGCCGTGTCAGCGATGATGTCCAGGCACAGCAAACAACGAACGCCAAATTAAAAACGCGTAACGATCAGCTTTTTGCTGAAATTGACGATCTTAACGGTGGTCAGGAAGCGATTGAAGAACGTGCACGCAACGAACTCAGTATGACCCGACCGGGCGAAACCTTTTATCGTCTGGTGCCGGATGCGTCTAAACGCAATCTGAGTGCAGGGCAAAATAACCGATAACAGGCCCAGGAACGCAAGATGGCAGCAACTTTTCCGGGCGTTTGCGCCGTGGTTCCGGCAGCCGGTTTTGGCCGCCGTATGCAAACGGAGTGTCCGAAACAATACCTCTCAATTGGTAACAAAACGATTCTTGAACACGCGGTGGCCGCGCTTCTGGCGCACCCTCGCGTGCAAAACGTGATTATCGCCATTACACCCGGCGACACGCGTTTTCAGCAATTACCGCTGGCAAATCATCCGCACATCACCGTGGTAGACGGCGGCAGCGAGCGCGCCGATTCCGTCCTTGCTGGGCTTAAAGCCGCAGGCGACGTTGAATGGGTGCTGGTGCATGACGCCGCGCGTCCCTGCTTGTGTCAGGATGATTTAGACCGTCTGCTGCGCCTGAGTGAAACCAGCCGCGTGGGCGGCATTCTGGCCGCGCCGGTGCGCGACACCATGAAGCGCGGCGAACCGGGTAAATCTGCGATCGCCCATACGGTGGACCGCAACGATCTCTGGCACGCCCTGACGCCGCAATTTTTCCCGCGAGAGCTTCTCACTGCCTGCCTGACGCGCGCGCTCCACGAAGGCGCAACGATCACCGACGAAGCCTCCGCGCTGGAATACTGCGGTTTTCATCCCGAACTGATCCCCGGCCGCGCGGATAATATCAAAGTTACCCGCCCGGAAGATCTGGCGCTCGCCGAATTTTATCTCACCCGCTTTCATCCTCAGGAGCAGACCTAATGCGAATTGGACACGGTTTTGACGTACATGCCTTTGGCGGCCCAGGCCCGATTATCATTGGCGGCGTGCGCGTCCCTTACGAACAGGGGCTGCTGGCCCACTCCGACGGCGACGTGGCGCTGCACGCGCTGACCGATGCGCTGCTCGGCGCGGCGGCGCTGGGCGACATCGGCAAACTGTTCCCCGATACCGATCCGGCGTTTAAAGGTGCGGACAGCCGCGAACTGCTGCGTGAGGCGTGGCGGCGTATCCAGGCGAAAGGTTATACGCTCGGCAATGTCGACGTCACCATTATCGCCCAGGCCCCGAAAATGCTGCCGCACATCCCACAAATGCGCATCTTTATCGCCGAAGATCTCGGTTGTCATATGGATGACGTCAACGTTAAAGCCACCACCACAGAAAAACTCGGCTTTACCGGGCGCGGCGAAGGCATTGCCTGCGAAGCGGTAGCGCTGCTGCACAAGGCGGCGAAATGATTGCGTTTGACGACCTGACGTACCTGCACGGCAAACCGCCGGGGCAGGGGCTGTTAAAAGCCAGCCCGGAAGATTTTCTGGTGGTGGAAGATCTTGGTTTTGCGCCGGACGGTGAAGGCGAGCATCTGCTGGTCAGGATCCTGAAAAACGGCTGCAATACCCGCTTCGTGGCCGACGCGCTGGCGAAGTTCCTGAAAATTCCGGCGCGGGAAGTCAGCTTCGCCGGGCAAAAAGACAAGCACGCGGTCACTGAACAATGGCTTTGCGCGCGGTTGCCGGGCAAAGCAATGCCCGATCTGAGCGCCTTTCAGCTTGAAGGCTGCCAGGTGCTGGAGTATGCCCGCCATCAGCGTAAGCTGCGCACCGGTGCGCTGAAAGGCAACGACTTCACCCTGATCCTGCGGGAAGTGTCCCATCGCGATGACGTCGAATCCCGGCTTCAGGCGATCCAGGTGGCAGGCGTGCCGAATTACTTTGGCGCACAGCGTTTTGGCATCGGCGGCAGCAATTTGCAGGGCGCGCTGCGCTGGGCAGAAAGTGCGGTTCCGGTTCGCGATCGGAATAAACGCAGTTTTTGGTTGTCGGCAGCCCGCAGCGCGTTGTTTAATCAGATAGTCAGTGACCGCCTGAAAAAACCAGACTTTAATCAAGTTGTTGACGGCGATGCGCTACAATTAGCGGGGCGCGGCAGCTGGTTTGTCGCCACGGAAGACGAGCTGAACGCGCTTCAGTCCCGCGTCAATAATCATGAACTGATGATCACTGCGTCCCTGCCCGGTAGCGGCGACTGGGGCACGCAGCGTAATGCGCTGGCGTTTGAACAGGCCGCTATTGGCGAAGAAACGCTGTTACAGCAGTTGCTGCTGCGCGAAAAAGTCGAGGCGGCACGCCGCGCCATGCTGCTCTGTCCGCAAAATATGCGCTGGAGCTGGTGGGATGACGTCACCGTTGAATTACGCTTCTGGCTTCCGGCAGGCAGTTTTGCCACCAGCGTCGTCAGGGAACTTATTAACACAGCAGGTGATTATGCGAATATTGCTGAGTAATGATGACGGCATCCATGCGCCCGGCATTCAGACGCTGGCGAAAGCCCTGCGCGAATTTGCCGAGGTTCAGGTGGTCGCGCCCGATCGTAACCGCAGCGGCGCATCCAACTCATTGACGCTGGAATCTTCCCTGCGCACCTTCAGTTATGAAAATGGCGATATTGCCGTCCAGATGGGCACGCCCACTGACTGCGTGTATCTCGGCGTGAATGCCCTGATGCGTCCGCGCCCGGACGTGGTGGTTTCTGGTATTAATGCCGGGCCAAATCTTGGCGACGACGTCATTTACTCCGGCACTGTCGCTGCCGCGATGGAAGGGCGACATCTTGGTTTCCCTGCGCTGGCTGTATCGCTGAACGGCCACAAGCATTACGACACTGCCGCAGCGGTCACCTGCACCATTTTGCGGGCGTTAAGCCGCGAACCGCTGCGCACCGGGCGGATCCTCAACATTAACGTGCCGGACCTGCCGCTTAACGAAATCAAAGGTTTTCGCGTTACCCGCTGTGGCAGCCGTCATCCTGCCGATCAGGTGATCCCGCAGGAAGACCCGCGCGGTAACACGCTGTACTGGATCGGACCGCCGGGTGAGAAATTTGATGCTGGCCCGGACACGGACTTTGCCGCCATTGACGACGGCTACGTTTCCGTCACGCCGCTGCACGTAGACCTCACGGCGCACGGCGCGCATGATGTTGTTTCTGACTGGTTAAAACGCGTGGGAGCAAACACGCAATGATTAGCAAACGCGTACAGAGCCTCCTCGATCAACTGCGTACTCAGGGAATCAAAGATGAGCATGTGCTTGAGGCAATTGCTCTGGTTCCGCGTGAAAAATTTATTGATGAGGCGTTTGAACACCAGGCGTGGGAGAACGTGGCGCTGCCCATCGGGCAAGGGCAAACCATTTCGCAGCCCTATATGGTGGCGCGAATGACCGAGCTGCTGGAGCTGACGCCGGAATGCCGGGTGCTGGAAGTGGGGACCGGGTCAGGCTATCAAACCGCCATCCTCGCGCACCTTGTGCATCACGTCTGCTCGGTCGAGCGGATCAAAAGCCTGCAATGGCACGCAAGGCGTCGCCTGAAACAGCTCGATCTGCATAATGTGTCTACTCGTCACGGCGATGGCTGGCAGGGATGGCACGCGCGTGCGCCCTTCGACGCCATCATCGTAACGGCGGCTCCACCGGAAATACCAGCGGCCCTGATGTCACAACTGGCAGAGGGCGGCGTGATGGTATTGCCCGTGGGGGATGAGCACCAGTATCTGAAACGGGTGTATCGCCGCAAAGACGAATTTATTATCGATACCGTCGAGGCAGTGCGCTTCGTTCCTCTGGTCAAAGGGGAACTGGCCTGAGACCCGGATTTATCCTGGTTATTTCATGGATTTTCAGCGTATGGTGAACGCATTTGTCAGTGTTCACGCCGCTGCCTTGCACGGTTCTAAATCACTGGTAGTTAACCTTTTCCTGGGGGATAAATGAGCGCGGGAAGCCCAAAATTCACCGTAAGTCGCGTAGCGACATTATCACTGATTTCACTTTGCCTCGCCGGTTGCGGTAATTCGGACAATACCCCGGCGCCGGTCAGCTCGGTTAACGGCTCGACGCCCGCCAGTGCTGATTCCGGGATGCTCATCACGCCGCCGCCTAAAATGGGAACGGCCTCGCAGACGGCGAACGTGCCTGTTCAGCCGATACAACCGATGCCGCCACAGCCAACGCAGATCCAGCCGCAGACCCAGCCCGTCGCGCAGCAGTCTGTGCAAACGGAAAACGGGCGCATTGTTTACAACCGCAAATACGGCAATATTCCGAAGGGCAGCTACACCGGCGGCAGCACTTATACGGTGAAAAAAGGCGATACGCTGTTCTACATCGCCTGGATAACCGGGAACGATTTCCGTGACTTAGCGCAGCGCAACAACGTTGCCGCACCGTATGGCCTGAACGTCGGACAGACCCTGCAGGTAGGTAACGCATCCGGTACGCCAATCACTGGCGGCAACGCCGTTACCCAGGCTGATGCAAATGCACAAGGAATAATCTTAAAACCTGCACAGAATTCAACCGTAGCTGTTGCGTCGCAGCCGACAATTACGTATTCTGAAACCTCAGGTGAACAAAGTGCTAACAAAATGTTGCCTAACAACCGACCGACGAGTACACCCGTCACGGCACCGGTTACGGCTCCATCAACCGTTAGCGTTACTGAACCCACTGCCAGCAGTACCAACACCAGCTCGCCGATTTCGGCATGGCGTTGGCCAACTGAAGGCAATGTTATCGAAAACTTCTCTGCCACTGATAACGGCAATAAAGGGATCGATATCGCAGGTAGCAAAGGTCAGGCTATCGTAGCGACCGCTGATGGTCGCGTAGTATATGCCGGGAGTGCGCTGCGCGGTTACGGTAATCTTATTATCATCAAACATAACGATGATTACCTGAGTGCCTACGCCCATAACGATACAATGCTGGTTCGGGAGCAACAAGAAATTAAGGCGGGGCAGAAAATAGCTACCATGGGTAGCACCGGAACCAGTTCAACACGTTTACATTTTGAAATTCGTTACAAGGGGAAATCCGTAAACCCGCTGCGTTACTTGCCGCAGCGATAATCAGGCGGGATACACGGCAAACGTGTATGCCGTTCAGGGATCACGGGTAGGAGCCACCTTATGAGTCAGAATACGCTGAAAGTTCATGATTTAAATGAAGACGCGCAATTTGATGAGAATGGAGTAGAGGCTTTTGATGAAAAAGCCTTAGTCGTTGAGGAACCTGGTGATAGTGACCTGGCAGAGGAAGAGCTGTTAGCGCAGGGCGCGACACAACGCGTACTGGATGCCACCCAGCTTTACCTCGGAGAGATCGGTTATTCTCCATTATTAACTGCGGAAGAAGAAGTTTATTTCGCCCGTCGCGCTCTGCGCGGAGATGTTGCCTCACGCCGTCGCATGATTGAAAGTAACCTGCGTCTGGTGGTGAAAATTGCCCGTCGTTACGGCAATCGTGGTCTGGCACTGCTGGATCTGATTGAAGAGGGCAACCTGGGGCTGATCCGTGCCGTTGAGAAGTTTGACCCGGAACGTGGTTTCCGTTTCTCAACCTACGCGACGTGGTGGATCCGTCAGACCATTGAACGGGCGATCATGAATCAAACCCGTACTATTCGTCTGCCGATTCATATTGTTAAAGAGCTGAACGTGTATCTGCGTACCGCGCGTGAACTGTCCCATAAGCTGGACCACGAGCCGAGTGCGGAAGAAATTGCCGAACAGCTGGATAAACCGGTTGATGACGTAAGCCGTATGCTGCGTCTCAACGAGCGCATCACCTCGGTAGACACCCCTCTGGGTGGCGATTCCGAAAAAGCGCTGCTGGACATCCTGGCCGATGAAAAAGACAACGGTCCGGAAGACACCACGCAAGACGATGATATGAAACAAAGCATCGTTAAATGGCTGTTCGAACTGAACGCCAAACAGCGTGAAGTGCTGGCACGTCGTTTCGGTCTGCTGGGTTATGAAGCGGCTACGCTCGAAGATGTGGGTCGTGAAATCGGCCTGACACGCGAACGCGTTCGTCAGATCCAGGTTGAAGGTCTGCGTCGCCTGCGTGAAATCCTTCAGGCGCAAGGGCTGAATATCGAAGCGCTGTTCCGCGAGTAATAAACAGTTCCATCAAAAAAGGCCACTCTTACGGAGTGGCCTTTTTCTTTGCGTGGCGATCGCGCTTTAGCCTGTTGGCTGATGGATACCCGCGCCCGAAGGATAAGTGACTCCTGGCGGAAACGACATGCATCCTGTAAATGTCGATGCAGGAGAAAGCCGTTCTCGTATCCAAAAATCAACTGGCCTGTTTACTGAAGTTGGTAAAACGATAATTTCCCCGATTTTGCCGAGCCGGTATCAATATAAACCTGGTTGGCAAAAGTTTGCTGGTGAGTAAATATCATATGACCAAAAATAAACACATCGGCACCGTCAACAGGACGGGTATTTCCTTCCAGCGATTGTAATACGCGATCGACTGACCATAATACGCCATTCAGATCGACCGGTTTATTGAAGCGGTAACGGTTATCAGGATAATCTGCGTGAGCAATAACATGCTTACCTTTGGCGGTATCAATTTCAATAATATGCGGCAACCGGTGAAAGCGTAGCAGCAGATCGATAGCCTCCTGCTGTTCCGCCGCATTCAGGTCAAAGAACCAGCCGCCGCCGCTGTTCAGCCACATATTGCCATCCTGCGTGGCGAACGCTTCCAGCGCCATTGCTTCATGGTTACCCATCACCGATACAAACCACGGCCGATCCAGCAGACGTAGCACTTCCAGGTTTTCCGGGCCGCGGTCAATATTATCGCCAACGGAAATTAATAAATCTTTTTCAGGAGAGAAATCCAGATCGGCGAGGCGTGATTGCAGTAAAGAATAGCAACCGTGAATATCCCCGACGGCCCAAATATGGCGGCAGGTGCTGGCATCTATTTTATGGTAGCGGACCTCTGGCATGACTCACCTTTTAATGTGGAGGGAGGTGAGATTATATCATATTGGCCCTGATTTTTAACGCGCTTAAAGCAGCCTGTCAATTTCTCTGCTTCTGGCGCTCTTTTTATCGAATGTGGCAAAAAATTATTAGTTGCCACGCTTTCCGACAATGTTTTACTGATGGCAGCTTTTAGTTCAGCATCACCATAAAATAAAAGACCATTATTTAATTGCTGATTAATCTTATCGGCCATTTCTTTTATGATTCGTTCAGGATGGTTGATTTTTAAATCGCCACCAAATCTAATTAATGTCATTTTATAGCAACATTTCGTATTGCTGCGGAAACCTGCCCGGCAGTTTTGCGCTGCCGGGCAGGTAAATCAGACCAGATTCTTCAGCCGGTAAATCCACTCCAATGCCTGACGCGGGGTCAGGGAGTCCGGGTCGAGATTTTCCAGCGCTTCCACTGCCGGGGACGTTTCTTCCGCAACCGTCAGCAGCGACATTTGCGTGCCGTCAACCTGCGTTGCAGCGGCATTCGGCGAGAGACTTTCCAGCTCGCGCAATTTCTGCCGGGCGCGTTTGATCACATCTTTCGGAACGCCCGCCAGCGCTGCGACAGCCAGACCGTAGCTTTTGCTCGCCGCGCCGTCCTGCACGCTGTGCATAAAGGCGATGGTATCACCATGCTCCAGCGCGTCGAGGTGGACGTTGGCCACGCCTTCCATTTTTTCCGGTAGCTGCGTCAGCTCGAAGTAGTGGGTGGCAAACAGGGTCAGTGCTTTGATACGGTTGGCGAGACTTTCGGCGCAGGCCCACGCCAGCGACAGACCGTCGTAGGTTGAGGTGCCGCGACCAATCTCATCCATCAGTACCAGGCTGTTTTCGGTGGCGTTATGCAGGATATTGGCGGTTTCGGTCATCTCCACCATAAAGGTTGAGCGCCCGCTTGCCAGATCGTCCGCTGCACCAACGCGGGTGAAAATGCGGTCCACCGGACCCATTTCCGCCTTTTGCGCCGGAACATAGCTGCCAATATAGGCCAGCAGCGCAATCAGCGCGGTCTGGCGCATATAGGTACTTTTACCGCCCATGTTCGGACCGGTAATGATTAACATCCGGCGCTGGGGTGAAAGGTTCAGCGGGTTGGCGATAAACGGTTCGTTCAGCACCTGTTCAACCACCGGGTGGCGACCTTCTTCAATGCGAATGCCCGGTTTATCGCTGAACGTCGGACAACAGTAATTTAGCGTATCGGCGCGCTCGGCGAGGTTCACCAGCACGTCCAGCTCCGCCAGCGCCGCCGCGCTGAGTTGCAGATCGCCCAGATGCGGGAGCAGCAGATCGAACAGTTCATCGTAGAGCTGTTTTTCCAGCGCCAGCGCCTTGCCCTTCGACGTCAGCACTTTATCTTCGTACTCTTTCAGTTCCGGGATGATGTAACGCTCGGCGTTCTTCAGCGTCTGGCGGCGAACGTAGTTAATCGGCGCCAGATGGCTCTGCCCACGGCTGATCTGAATATAGTAACCGTGGACGGCGTTGTAGCCGACTTTCAGCGTATCCAGCCCGGTGCGCTCGCGTTCGCGGATTTCCAGCTTATCCAGATAATCAGTCGCGCCATCCGCCAGCGCGCGCCACTCATCCAGCTCAGCGTTATAGCCGGGAGCAATGACGCCGCCGTCGCGCACCAGCACCGGCGGCGCGTCGATGATCGCTCGCTCCAGCAGCCCGCGAAACTCGCTGAACTCACCCATTTTCTCACGCAGCGCCTGCACTGGCGCGCTGGCGACGGTTTCAAGCTGCGCACGCAGTTCCGGCAACTGCTGGAACGCGTGACGCATCCGCGCCAGATCGCGTGGACGCGCGGTGCGCAGCGCCAGACGGGCCAGAATGCGCTCCAGATCGCCGACCTGCCGCAGCACCGGTTGCAGCTCGCCGGTATATTCCTGAAGCGCGCCGATGGTCTGCTGGCGGTTGGTTAACGTACGGGTATCGCGCACCGGCATATGCAGCCAGCGTTTTAACATCCGGCTGCCCATTGGCGTGACGGTACGGTCCAGCACCGATGCCAGCGTGTTATCGACTCCGCCCGCCAGGTTCTGGGTGATCTCCAGATTACGGCGCGTGGCGGCGTCCATAATGATGCTGTCCTGCTGACGTTCCATAGTGATGGAGCGAATATGAGGCAGGGCGGTGCGTTGGGTGTCTTTCACATATTGCAGCAGACAGCCCGCCGCGCACAGGCCGCGCGGGGCGTTCTCAACACCAAAGCCGATTAAATCACGGGTGCCAAATTGCAGGTTAAGCTGCTGACGAGCGGTATCAATTTCGAATTCCCACAGCGGACGGCGACGCAGCCCGCGACGGCCTTCAATCAGCGACAGTTCGGCAAAATCTTCCGCATACAGCAGTTCCGCCGGATTAGTGCGCTGAAGCTCGGCGGCCATCGTTTCGCGATCCGCCGGTTCGCTAAGGCGAAAACGCCCGGAGCTGATGTCCATCGTCGCGTAGCCAAAACCTTTGCTGTCCTGCCAGATGGCGGCAAGCAGATTGTCCTGGCGCTCCTGCAACAGTGCTTCATCGCTGATGGTGCCCGGCGTGACAATGCGGACCACCTTGCGCTCCACCGGCCCTTTGCTGGTCGCCGGATCGCCGATTTGCTCGCAGATGGCGACCGACTCCCCAAGGCTCACCAGCTTCGCCAGATAGTTTTCCACCGCATGATGCGGCACGCCCGCCATCGGAATGGGTTCACCCGCCGACGCCCCGCGTTTGGTCAGGGAGATATCCATCAGCTGCGATGCGCGTTTGGCATCGTCATAAAACAGCTCGTAAAAATCACCCATCCGGTAAAAAAGCAGAATGTCGGGATGCTGCGCTTTAAGCTTCAGATACTGCTGCATCATGGGGGTGTGGTCTGATAGATCCTTGTCGATAGACTCTTGCATATTGATTTTACTCATTCTTTAAGTCTTTTGGGTGCTCAGGTGGCTCCCTGTGGAACCACGTAAACCCATTTAAATCGATAAATTTTAACTCAGGCGTAGACCGGGTCTGGGTTTTGACTTGCTGGCAGACATTAACAACAATGGAACGCGATCAGTTGATGATAATCAACAGGTTACCTGTCAACGTCCAGCTATTTCCCGGCCAGCAAGGGCGAGTTGTCTGATTAGCCAATCCTGAACGAAACCTTATCTTATCACTGACAACCACCGGGATTCATCCGTTGGTTTGTCGTCAAAATTAACGCCACTAACAGGCATATATCGTTCAACGACGCGGATCTTAGACTCGCGTCGGGTGGCAAGGCACCGTGAGAGGTTATCAGATCTGCGACGGGCAGTGTCTCAGATTTTGCCAGTGATGATCGGGCACGCGAGGCGGCTCGCAATTTTGATGATTTTGCTTCCGGCGCACCAGCCGCAGCGGTGCGCCGGGTGAACAGGGCGGTACGGGATGAGATTCAGAGAGACGCGGGAAAGGGTGACTGCCGACACTGAGCTACAAGAGGGAACACATAAAAGCAGTCTGAAAATCCGGGTCACGTAGTTTCGCCGGACCGATTTCTCTCACTATTGACATATCAGCCACTCAATAGTTTATTATTTGATATATTGTTAAACCAGGGGTGAATCTATGTCATCAAAATTAAACTGGCTTCTACAAAACACAATGCCAGGATCTATGGTATTGCAGTCCTGGTTAACCAAAAATGGTATCAGTCCTTCTTTAGCCAATAAATATATGCACAGCGGTTGGTTACAAAAGCTACGTGCAGGGGTATACGTGCGGAGTGGTCGTGATCCTCAGTGGAGTGATGCCGTTCTGTGCTTACAAAATCAGTTTGGAGTTTCTGTGCATCTGGCGGGGCTTACCAGTCTGACCTGGCAGGGACGCTCTCATTATCTTCACTTAACGCATCAGGCGATTTGGCTTTGCGTAAAAGATAAAGCTTCATTGCCAAAGTGGTTCAAAGAATTTCCCAATGTCGAGTGGGTTTTAATTTATAATCAAAAACTTACAGTGCATGACGAAAAATATCTGTCTGAGGTAGACATTAAGGGCGAGCGCCTGAAAACGAGCATACCGGAATTAGCGGCTTACGAGATTGCTAATGCAGTTCCCGGTTCGCTTTCATTTGAACATGCTGCGGAACTCTTTCAGGGATTGGTCAATCTGAGTCCACGTAAAGTCGAAGGATTGTTACGGGCTAGTCGGGCAGTGCAAACCAACCGTCTTTACCTGTTTTTGGCCGAACACTATGATCATGCATGGGTTAAGCGAATAGATAAAACCCACATTGATCTGGGGGCCGGAAAACGCCAAATCGTAACGGGTGGCAAGCTGGACCAAAAATACCAGATTACTGTTCCAGAACGTTTTATTAGCAAAAGGATTTCATATGGATAAGCATTCTCCTTATTATCGGCAAGTGGCGTTACTGCTTAGTGCATTACCTGCTGTGGCATCAGAGCGCTGTTTTGCGCTAAAAGGTGGAACAGCGATAAACTTGTTTATTCGTGATTTTCCACGTTTATCGGTTGATATCGATTTAGCTTACATTCCGCTGGAAAGCAGAGATGTGGCGTTGCCAAATGTTCGGGCTGCTTTAACGCGTATCGCTGAAAGACTACAGCATCAGGGGGGCATTTCGGCGGTGCTCCAGACAAATAACGCTGATGAAATGCGTATTGTTGTTTCCTCTCAGCACGCGCAGATAAAGATAGAAGTTTCACCTGTTGCGCGAGGTACGCTTTATCCTCCAGAAGAACGCGACATTGTTGAAGCGGTAGAAGACGAATTCGGTTTTGCTAATATTCAGGTTGTCTCCCTGGCCGATCTCTATGGCGGCAAGCTTTGCGCTGCTCTGGATCGGCAACATCCCCGTGATTTCTATGACATTAAAATGTTACTCGAAACGCAAGGTATTGATCGTCATATCTTTAATGGATTCATCACCTATCTACTGGGACATCCACGCCCATTATCAGAGGTATTGAATCCCCACTGGAAAGATATTTCTCAGCTTTATGCCAATGAGTTTGACGGAATGACATTCAATGCGGTCTCTCTGGAAGAACTCAATGCGATACCCGAATTAATGATTGCTGCTCTCAAAGCACAATTTACGCAGCGGGATTATGATTTTTTGATGTCTTTCAAACGCGGTCAGCCAGACTGGCGTCTCGCTCCTGAAGAATTTATTCAGCATCTGCCAGCGGTTAAGTGGAAGTTACAAAATGTTGGTCGCATATCAAAAGAGAAACATATTCAGGCGATGGCAAAGCTTGAGACTATCCTTACCGAATGGCTAAAATAGTTTAGCTTTTCATCTCTACATTCACCTGTGGTGTCACTATACGCATTTTTCTAAACTCCCGGCGCTTCTTCATCAAAGCCCGGTCACTCGTCACCCAGCGTAAAGTTTGATGCGGAAAAACCATGCAGAAGGGGGCGCGGCCCCCTTTCTGTGATTAGCGTGACGCTGACGGGTCAACAATGGGTTTATTGACCAGAAAGAAATAGACCAGCGAGGCCGTAAAGGCGATGACGGAAGAAACCACCAGCGCGAGGGTAAAAGACCCGGTGCGATCGAGGATCATCCCGGTGATGATCGGGGCGAACGAACCGCCGATAAATCCGCCAAAATTCTGGATGCCGCTGACGGAAGTCACCAGCCGGGAAGGCACGGAAACCAGGATCAATCCCCACGCCGAGGTCCCGGCAAAATGGATGGAAAAGAGCGCCATGCTGATGCAGGCAACCGCCGTAAAGGTGCTTTCAGTATAGGCCGCTGGCAGGGTGAAACCTGCGGCGCACAGCAGTCCGAGGCAGATCATCCATTTACGGCTTTTCATTTTATCCGCGCCGCGCTTCATCACCCAGTCGGCAACCACCCCGTTGACCAGCATCCCCGCCGCGCCGAACAGGAACGGAATGGCGGCGACCCAGCCGGTTTTTTGCAGGCTTAAGCCACGGGACATTTCAAGGTACGAAGGCAGCCAGGTCAGGAACAGCCAGACCATATAGCCGACGCCGTTAAAGCCGATAATCATTCCCCACATCGATTTTTGTTTAAACAGCCCCGCCCAGTCTTTGAACGTGACTTTTGCGGTGCTGGATGGCGGGGTTTCTTCTTCAAGATGCGCAATGTCCTGCGCTGAAAGCCCGGCATCTTCGCGGTTGCGATAGAAAATGAACCACAGGACAGAGAGCAGGATCCCACTGACACCGATGATGATAAACATCATGCGCCAGCCAAATGCCAGCATCATGGCAATCAGCAGCGGCGGAGCCAGCGCCTGCGCCAGCGTAGATGACATGTTGACAATGCCCATCGGCACGCCGCGTTTACGAATGTTATACCAGTCGTTGACGACTTTTACCCCGGTCGGGAGGTGCGGCGCTTCACCGATCCCCAGCACCACGCGCGCGACGATCATCTGGCTGAAAGAGCCGACAAACCCCAGCGCCGTCTGGGCCACCGACCAGAGAAAAATGCCGAACCCGTACACCTTTTTAACGCCAAATCGTTCCATCACCATCCCAATCGGGAGCTGGCAGAGTGCATAGCCGAAAGAAAATACCGATAATAAAAGCCCCATCTCTGTCGCCGATAATCCCATTTCCTCGCGGATGGTGGTATTAGCAATCGAAAGCGATGTTCTGTCGAGAAAATTAATAATACCCGCCACGAGCAAAAACAGTAATGCCATAATTTGCAAACGCTTCAGGCGAGAGCTTGCTTGACTGGACATAGATTACCCTTTTGTAATGTTATATACGCCATTATTTAACGGCAATAATGGCGTGACAGGAGCCGGTTTTATTCCCGGAGGTATCAATACAAATTAAATATTAATTTCGAGAATTAATTCAATTTCAACAGGTGTATCGAAAGGGAGGGCATTCGTGCCAATCGCCGAACGCGCGTGCTTGCCACTTTCACCGAAGATGTCGATTAATAAATCGGATGCGCTGTTGATGACCAGCGGCTGATCTTTAAACGCATCAGCACTCTGAACAAAACCCAGCATTTTGACGCAGCCGGTGATGCGATCCAGATCGCCAAGATAGCCTTTCAGGGAAGACAGAATATTGATAATGCACTGACGCGCGGCGGCTTGCCCTTGTTGCAGGGTTAAATCCGCTCCCAGGCTTCCCGCATACATCAGTTCGCCCTTCACCCGGCAGTCATTACCGGAGGTATAGAGTAAATTACCGGTCTGTTTTACCGGAACGTAGGAAAATTTCGGCGCAGTGGGTTCACTGAGCGTAATACTCAGCTCGGCTAAACGAGATTCAATTTTCATTAAAAATTCCCTGGTATTTTAATTCAACAACGTTAATGCCAGCGCGGTATAAATTTGCGCGGCCTGATGTAATTCCTCAATACGAACAAATTCATCCTTGACGTGCGCCTGCGCTAAATCTCCCGGACCCATAATAATAGTGGGAATATGGCACTGAACGGAGAAAAACGGTGCCTCACAGGTGGCGTCAAAAATAGTTTTACGCGCTGTGCCAGTAATGGCATCCACCGCCTGGCAGGCGGTTTCCACCAGCGGATGCGTTTCGTTGATGGAAGAGGCCGGAATAAAAAGATAATTCTCCAGCGCATAATCGTTTTGCGCGTCCAGCCCGGACTCTGCCAGCGACGCCAGCAGGCTGGCATTGATCGCGCTGCGTTCCTCGCCCGGCAGCACCCGGCGGTCGATTTCAATACTGCACGACTGCGGCACAATATTCGGCGCGCTACCGCCGTTAATGGTGGTGATCAGCATTGAGGCGTTGCCTAACAGCGGATGATGCAGTGTTTTTACCCGCTGGCATTCTTTCATCAGTTCAGGCAGCAGCAGAGCCATTTTATCGATGGCGCTGTCGGGATCGCGGGTTTTCGCCGCATGGCCTGCCGTGCCGTGGGTGGTCAGCCGGGTACGGCTCACGCCTTTATGCGCCACGCAAATTTCCAGCGAAGTCGGCTCGCCGATAATGGCATAATCCGCCTCAACGCCCTGGGCGACAAAATGCGCCATGCCGAGGTTAACCCGCTCTTCATCGACGTTAAAAAGCAGCGTGATTTCACCATTAAAGGCATACTGGCGGCGCTTAATCAGCAGCGCGGTGTAAATCATCGCCGCCACGCCGGATTTCATATCCGCCGCGCCGCGGCCAATAATGCGGTCGCCGTCGATAACAGCGGCAAATGGCTCAACCGACCATCCGCTCCCGCAGGGCACCACGTCAGTATGACCGTTAAAAATAAGCCGTTTGCCGGGCTTCTGCCCCTTCAGGCGAGCGATAACATTCGGCCTGCCCGGTGCCACTTCCTGCACCTCGGTATCAATACCTTCGCGACGTAATAACTCCGCAATATATAACGCTACCGAATTTTCATTGCCCGGCGGATTTTCCGACGGATACTGGATCAGGCTGCAAAGAAGCGTGACCAGTTCCTGCCGTTCATCGGCAGTTAATGGAATATCAGTCATAATACTATTTCCGGCTAGTTAAAAACTTTTTCCGCGCGCGTCAATGGTAATGGTTTCGCTGTATTCGCCATTGCGGAAGGCATATATTTCATCGACGAGATTAGCGACCACGCAACAGTGATTTGGAATAATATGGATCTGCTCACCTATGGTCAGCGTGAATTGCTGTGGATCGTAGCGTAAATAACCGTGCTCTTCGTTGAGTTTCACCAGTTCGATTTTCGGGTATTCCTGAATCAGGCCGTAAGAACCTGGCGTGGCAGAAAGATCGGAAGTCAGCGATTTAGTGCCCGCATCAACGGTCGCATAACCCGGAAGCGGAATACTCACCACCGTCGCGCAAATCGTCAGCGCGCAGTTTTCCGGGGTATAAATTCCGCCGTTGATCGCATTCATATCGCCAAAAATAAAGTTACCCGCTCTCGATTCCGTAATGCCTTTTAATTCGTCGGCATACCATGAGGAAAGCGTTGAACCGCCGGATAATGTGGCGATGGCAAAGCCATTGGCATTGAGCAGATCCCGACTCCTGATTAACAACTGTGCTTCCTGGCGGGCGGCGCGGCGGATATCCTGCTCGGTGTGATACTGATAAATCGTGCCCGCGTAGGTGAACACGCCGGTCACGCGCAGCCCCGGCAGCGCGGCAACCTTCAGCGCGAAATCCAGCAGTTCTTCAGGCTGTACCCCTTCCCGGTGCGCGCCGTAATCAATAGCGATATCAATATCAAAGGTCAGCCCGTTATTCACTGCCGCCTGCGAAAGGCCCTGCGCGCCCGGCACACTGTCAACGATTGTGCGCATCGTGATTTTGCGCGCCAGCTCCGCGTAACGCTGGCATTTCTCCTCACCGATAAGCGGATAGGCCAGCAGGATGGCGTCAATGCCTGCGGCGGCCATGACTTCGGCCTCAGAAAGTTTGGCGCAGGTGATGCCGCTCGCCCCCAGGTGTTGCTCAAGCCTGGCCAGACGCACAGATTTATGCGTCTTAATATGCGGCCAGTGTTGAATGCCATTGCGGATAAGGCCGGAGGTCATGGTGGTAATATTTTTCTCCATGATATCCATATCCAGCGCGACATAAGGTGTGGTCAGCATTATTCCTCCTGACGGTTAACCGTCAATAGTCGGGTTCTCCCCTCGCAGTTCGCCCAAATAGGCGTAGAGGGTGTATTTTGAAATATTCAGAAATTCGCAAATCCTTTCGCCGGACTTTTTAATAAGAAATACCCCCTTGTCGTCAAAAAATTTAATCGCATTGAGTTTATCCTGACGAGTCATATTACTGACGGGTACGTCGATTAACGTCATGCACTCGGCGATTAAATAATCGAGCAGTTCGTTGACGTCCTTAACAAACACTTCATTCACTTCTTTAGCGGCGGCAGGCGTGCTGTCCGGGCGGCCCGCCATTTTGTTAAGCATTTTTTCAGCCTGCAAAATGTCGCTGATATCTAAATTAATGCACAGCGCGCCAATCACTTTTTTCTCGCCGTTACGCAAATAAACCGACGTCGAGCGCAGGGTTTTACCCTCGCGGGTTTTGGTAAAATAATTGTGCCTGTCGCCGTTCACGTCAGTACCACGCAGGACTTCCAGTCCGAGATTGCTGCTGGGATCGCCGACCTGGCGTCCGGTGACGTGACCATTGATAATGGCAACAATGCTGCTTTCCAGACCCTGCGAATGGTCATGCAATACCACTTCACAATTGTCGCCAAACTGGCCCGCGATCCCTTCCATCATCGGCATTAAAAAATCGAGATTCTCTTTGATGCTTTCCATATCAACCTGAAATTTAGTTAGACTAACAAACTTTTTGTATTGTATAGCGGCAATCGCGGGCAGGGATCAACCAAAAAATGAGCAAAAAGGGAGCGGGATCACAGTATAAGGCAAACGTTTTGTCAGGAATTAATCCATAACAAAACTTTTTGTTTGGTCTTTTTTTGCGCTACGGAAGGCTGGAAGCGTCAGAGGCGACGGAGAAAATTTGTGACCGCAGCCAGCTGTTTGCGGCATCGCCATCATTTTTGGGATGCCAGAACATACTGATGGTTAAAGGCGCAAGCTGCACCGGCGGTTCAAACAGATCCAGCGTTTCAGTGAAGCGCTGAAGCAGACGGCGCGGCAGGGTGCAAAGCAGATCGGTACTGGCGACCAGCGGCGGGGCGGTGGCGTAGCTTTGCGTTGACATCACCACGTTACGTTGTAGCCCTTTTGCCGCCAGCGCACGATCGACAAAGCCGGTAAAAGGATCGCCCTCCGAGGACACCAGCAGATGCGGGGCGGCGCAAAAGGTCTTTATATCAAGCCTGGCGGTGCCGCGCGGATGGCCTTTACGCTGTGCCGTGGCAAATTTATCGCTGAATAACCGACGGCCAATCCATGCGGGATGCGCGCCTGCGCTTACGCCGATATAAATATCCACCTCATTATTTTCCATTTCCGCAGGCAGACGGCTTAATTCCGGGAGCGAGAAGCGCAGCCGCATGCCGGGCGCGTTCGCCATCAGTTGATTAAGCAGATCGGCTCCCAGCATTAACGCCGGGTTTTCATGCAGGGCAACGACAAAAGTGCGGCGGCTTCGGGCGGGATCGAACTGTGCAGGCTCCAGCAGGGTGGTGATATTGCGCAGGATCTCGCTCACCTGTGGGCGAAGCGCCTCGGCGCGCGGGGAGGGGATCACCCCACGGCCATGCGGAGAAGAAATAAACAGCCGCTCGCCAAAAATCTCCCGCAGACGGGTCAGCCTTGCGGACATTGCAGGCTGACTGATACCCAGCCGCCGGGCGGCGTGGGTAATATTTTGCTCAGTCAGCAGGGCATCCAGGGTCAGCAGAAGATCGATATTAATATCGGCAATACGGGACATGACTGGCACCACTCTGACCGCGCACCCGCTTATTTCGCCGCGCGATTGGTATAGTTGACGGGGATCCAGTTATACCCGCCGCGCGCGTTATCGGCAATATGCCCTATCCCCGGCCACGGCAGATGAGGTGCGGCAATCAGTTCGCCCTCTTTAGCAAAATCCGCGAAGGCGGTCTGACGCACCGTAGCCGCCTGGGCCGGGTTTTCGTCATAGGTGATAGTAATCGCCGGTTCGGCGAACTGTACGGGGGCGACGTGAATAATATCGCCGATGAAGACGATCCGCTCACCCGCGCGCTGGAGCGTATAAAACGCGGAGCCTGGCGTATGGCCCGGATGTACCGTTCCGGTGATCCCTGGCAGCAGCTCAGCGCTGGCGCTGAACGTCCTGAGCTTACCAGCCTTCAGATAGGGGCCAAGCGCACGCTGGGCAAAGTCAAAATGCTGCTGGTCATAGCCGGTTTTTTTCTGGTTTTCATTATTGAAAAAGAAGTCGACATCAGGCTTGCCGACATACACGCTGGCATTGGTAAACACCCGCTGACCGTCTTTCACCAGCCCGCCTTCATGATCGGAATGGGCGTGGGTCAGCAAAACGTCGGTGATATCCTGCGGACGAATGCCCTGTGTCGCCAGACTCTCTACCAGTCGTCCGCCCAGCCCCGGCCCGAACAGTTGCCCCACGCCAGTATCAACAAGGATCTTGTGGCCGGGATATTCAATCAAAAAGGCATTGATCGACAATTCGACAGGATTCGCCTGAAACGATTTCGCCAGCAGGCCGTCGATGTGCTGCCGGGTCGTGTGCTGAAGCAGCGGATAGAGATCCTGCGGAACCGTGCCATCGGTAAACGACGTGACCCGCGCATCCCCGACCTGAATGCTGTATCCCCCCGCTGGCTGGGCTAAAACGTGCTGCGGTCCGACATCCGCCGCCTGGCCTGTGGCGCTCTGGAGCAGTGCGCCCGTCAGGATCAGTGCGCTGATAATCTTATTGTGCTTGATCATGTGAAAACTCCTTAGTGAAAAACACAGAATAGTCAGGCCGGAGCTATTAAAGAAGACAGATAAAATCAATATCACCTATCCATTATATGGATGGCTCTCACCGCCTCGCGTCCGCGCAGGCGGCACATTTGAACTATGATTGATGCGATATCGTCCATCGCTCAACTGCGGATCACATGAGGCTACAGAATGGAGTCCAGTTCTTTTCATAAAAGTTGGGGGGCGGAGTTTATCGCCCCGGATACAGTTCAGTTTCGCCTCTGGGCAACCGCGCATAACACCGTCGCCGTCCGGCTTAATGGTCAGGACACCGCGATGAAAGCCGTCGGCGACGGCTGGTTTGAACTTCAGCTCGCAGGCGTGGCACCCGGCGCGGAATATTACTTTGTGCTGCCCGACGGCACGGCGGTGCCGGACCCGGCATCGCGGGCGCAAAAGTCTGACGTTAACGGGCCTTCTCTGGTTGTCGATCCTGACCGTTACCCGTGGCAGCACGATGACTGGGCGGGACGCCCGTGGGAAGAGTCGGTGGTGTACGAGATGCACATCGGCACCTTTACCCCGGAAGGCACCTTCCGGGCGGCAATGAGCAAATTACCGGCCCTCGCCAGCCTCGGCATCACTATGCTTGAAGTGCTGCCGCTGTCACAGTTCAGCGGCAACCGTGGCTGGGGTTATGACGGCGTGCTGCTTTATGCGCCGCATTCCGCCTACGGTACGCCGGACGATTTCCGGGCGTTTGTCGATGCCGCCCACGGCCACGGACTGTCGGTGGTCCTCGATATCGTGCTCAACCATTTTGGCCCGGAAGGCAATTACCTGCCGCTGTTGTCCCCCGATTTCTTCCATAAGGAGCGGGTCACGCCGTGGGGGGCGGGCATCGCGTATGATGTGGACGCCGCGCGTCGCTATATTGCCGAAGCGCCGCTCTACTGGCTGAAAGAATTCCGGCTCGACGGCCTGCGCTTTGATGCTATCGATCAGATTGAAGACCGCGCCGATCGCCACGTTTTAATGGAGATTGCCCGACGCATCCGCGCGGACATTACCGATCGGCCGATCCACCTCACCACCGAAGACTCGCGCAACGTGACTTTCCTGCATCCGCGCGCGCAGGACGGCTCCGCGCCGCTGTTTACCGGCGAGTGGAATGATGATTTCCACAATGCGATACATGTCCTCGCGACCGGTGAAACCCACGCTTACTACCAGGATTTTGCCGACGCACCGGAAAAACACGTTGCCAGAGTGCTGGCGGAAGGCTTTGCTTATCAGGGCGAGGTATCACCGCAATCGGGCGACGCGCGCGGCGTGGACAGCCGCAGCCAGCCGCCGGTGGCGTTTGTCGATTTTATTCAGAATCACGATCAGGTCGGCAACCGCGCCCACGGGGAAAGGCTGCTTACCCTCGCCGGTGCCGCGCGCACCAAAGCCCTGCTGGCAACGCTGCTGCTTTCGCCGCATATTCCGCTAATTTTTATGGGCGAAGAGTTTGGCGAAACGCATCCTTTCCTGTTTTTCACCGATTTTCATGGCGATTTGGCCCGCGCGGTGAGGGAAGGGCGGGCGAAGGAATTTGCCGGTCACGCCGGTCATGAAGAGGGCAGCGTGCCCGATCCCAACGCACAAACCACGTTTACCCAATCGAAGCTCGACTGGCAGAAAGTGCAGAGCGAAGAGGGCAAACGCTGGCTGGCGCTGACCCGGCAACTGCTGGCGCTGCGTCAGCAATCTATTGTCCCGCTGCTGGCGGGTGCAGGCGGTAATACCGGGCAGGTGGTGGCGACCGCGGAAGGCTTCCTCGCGGTTCGCTGGGATCTGCCGAAAGGCACGCTGTCTCTGGCGCTGAATACCGGCCAACAGCCGCAGCCCCTGCCCGAACTGCCGGGCGAGATCCTCTTTAGCTCGTCCGATGCGTCAGACGTTTTGCCCCCCAACGCCGTTATTGTCCGCCTTGCGCCGGGAGAACCTGCATGAATATTCCCGCTTCGACTTATCGCATTCAGTTTCGTAACGGCATGACCTTCGACCGCGCCGCTGCACTGGTCCCGTACCTGAAACGCCTCGGCATTAGCGATCTTTACGCCTCGCCGATTTTCACCGCGACTTCCGACTCTACCCACGGCTATGACGTCACCAACGCCGGGGAAATTGAACCCTCTATCGGCGGTCGCGAAGGCTTTGAGCGGATGGTCAGCGCACTGAAAAGCGCCGGTCTTGGCCTGATCATCGACATCGTGCCGAACCACATGGCGGCCTCGCTGGAAAACCCGTGGTGGCGCGATGTGATTGAGAACGGCGAACGCAGCCGCTACGCCCGGCATTTTGATATCGACTGGTCGCGTCGGCTGACTCTGCCGTTCCTCGGCGATCCCTTCGACGAGGCGCTGGAAAAAGGGGATATCGTCATTAAGCGCGATCCGCAAACCGGCAAACCGGCGCTGGCCTGTTATGAAAGCCTGTATCCGCTGGCCCCGGAGAGCTGGCAGGGCCGGGAAGACGACGTGCTGCAACTCCGCGAGGCCAGAGATATCGCCGAGCTTCACGCGCGTCAGCCTTACGAACTGACCTGCTGGCGCGACGCCGCCAGCAATCTCTCATACCGCCGCTTTTTTGAGATCACCGGCCTCGTCGGGGTGCGGGTGGAAGACAAAACCGTTTTTGACGACACCCACCGGCTGATCCTCGAACTGGTGCATTCCGGGGCGGTTAACGGCCTGCGGGTCGACCACGTTGACGGCCTCGCCGATCCGAAAGCCTACCTTGCGCGTTTGCGTGAGGAAGCCGGGCCGGAGTGCTGGATAACGGTCGAAAAAATCCTCGGCAAGGGAGAGCATTTGCCGGAAGACTGGCCGATTTCCGGGACCACCGGCTATGAGTTTATCGCCGCGCTTTCCGATGTGCTGGTGGATAACGACAAAGTAGCGGCCCTGCGCCAGGCGTATGACCAGGTTGTCGGGGAGACCGTCAATCTGACCGCCGAACTGCGCGATGCGAAGCTGTTAATGGTGGACCGAAACTTCGAGGGAGAATTCACCACCCTGCTGCGGATTGCCGTGACGATTGCCCGCGCGGAAAACGTGGCGGCAGAGGAGGCGGCGATTCGAGACGCGCTGCGCGAACTGCTGGTTGCCTTCCCGGTGTATCGTACCTATGGCACGGACAGCGGCTTAACCGAGGCCGATAACGCGCTGCTGCAAAAGGTCATTGCCCGCCTCAGGATGGATCAACACGCTCCGCATCCCGGCGCGCTGAATTTCCTGCGGGATATTCTTAGCGGCACGCTTTCCCCGGCGGTGGCTGACCAGGCCGCGACCTTCCGCACCCGTTTCCAGCAGCTAACCGGCCCGCTGATGGCGAAATCGGTGGAGGATACGCTTTTCTTCCGCCAGAACATGGATCTGGCGCTCAATGAAGTGGGCGCGGAGCCGCTGCCGCGCACGTTTTCCATTCACCGTTTCCACAGGGAGATGCAGACCCGCCTTGAACGCCAGCCGGATGCGCTCTCCTCGACCTCAACGCACGATACCAAACGCGGCGAAGATGCCCGCGCCCGGCTGTACGCGCTGACCGAAGCGCCGGAAAACTGGGCGGAGTGCGTGGAGCGCTGGCGCAAAATTAATCAGCATAAAGTCGCGCTGCTGGATGATGGCGTTGCCCCTCGCGCTGCCGACACCTGGATGCTGTATCAGGCGCTGGCGGGCGTCTGGCCGCCCGATCTCCAGCCGCAGGACGCGGCGGAACTCAGCGCGCTGGAGGCGCGATTCGAGGCGTTTGTCGAAAAAGCGTTACGCGAGGCGAAGCTGCGTACCGACTGGGCCGACAGTAATGACGCTTACGAAAATGCGGTGCTGGACTACGCCCGGCATTTGCTCTCCCCGGACAATCAGGAATTCCTCACGGATTTCACCACCGCGCTTCAGCCGTTTATCCGCGCGGGGCTGATTAACAGTCTGACCCAGGCGGTGATCAAACTCACTGCGCCCGGCGTACCGGATATTTATCAGGGCAGCGAAACGCTCAATTTCAGCCTGGTGGATCCCGATAACCGTCGCGAGCCGGATTTCGCCGGGCTTGAGCAACTGCTGATCGCCGACGATCCGCTGGCCGCGCCGACGGAAGAAAGCTGGCGCAGCGGGCAACTGAAGCAGCACGTCACCACTCACCTGCTGCATCTGCGTCAGCAAAAACCGGCGCTGTTCCGCGAGGGCGACTATCTGCCGCTGGAGGCGACGGGCAGCCGGGAAGAAAACGTGCTGGCCTTCGCGCGGGCGGATGGTGACGACGCGCTGATTGTCATCGCTCCCCGGCTGGCCTTCGACGAGCATCACGACAGCCTCGTCCATATCGCCCGCTGGGCCGACACCCAAATCCTGCTGCCTGAACGCCTCGCCGGACAGCGCTATCGCGACATCTTCAGCGGCGACGTGATTTCGCCGGGGGAGAGGATCAACCTGTCATCCTTTGAAGGCGGCGCGTGCGTGGTGCTGGTAAAAGAGTAACAACCCCCTCCCGGCTCCGTTCGGAGCCGGGATCTGTGATCGCTTTCGAAAATTGCACTTAAACCGATGCGCAAAAGTGGACGCTATTGTGTTGCTAAACCGATTTAGTTAATTTAACTAAAAATTTTACAGGGAGAAGGTTATGTCAGCACAAGTATGGTGCCTGGGGGATGCGGTGGTCGATTTGCTGCCTGAAGAACCAGGGAAATTAAGGCAGTGTCCCGGCGGCGCGCCCGCCAATGTGGCGGTCGGCGTTGCCAGGCTGGGCGGCAAAAGCGGTTTTATTGGCCGGGTCGGGGACGACCCTTTTGGCCGTTTCATGCGCCAGACGCTGGCGGAGGAACGGGTCCAGGTTGAGTTTATGACCCTCGACGAGCAGCGGCGCACCTCGACGGTAGTGGTTGCGCTGGATGCAGGCGGTGAACGTTCGTTCACGTTTATGGTGCGTCCGAGCGCCGACCTGTTTCTGCGGGCGCAGGATTTACCCGTTTTTCAGGCGGGCGAATGGCTGCACAGTTGCTCCATTGCGCTGTCCGCCGAGCCGTCACGCTCCACGACTCTGGCGGCGATGCAGCAAATCCGCGCAGCGGGCGGCTTCGTGAGCTTCGATCCTAACATTCGCGCGGATCTGTGGACCGACGAAACGCTGCTGCGCGACTGTCTGGCGCAGGCATTACAGCTTGCCGACGTGGTGAAACTGTCTGAAGAAGAACTGGCCTTTATCAGCGGCACGGCGGAAATGGAGACGGCTATCCGGCAACTGGCGGCGCGTTTTGCCATCAAATTGCTGCTGGTAACCCAGGGGAAAAACGGTGTTCAGGCCTGGCATCACGGCGAGCTTAATCACTATCCCTGTTTGCCGGTCGTGAGCGTTGATACCACCGGGGCCGGAGATGCCTTTGTCGCCGGTTTGCTGTGGGGGCTGGCGCAGCACGGCCTGCCGGACGATGAGCCGCAGCTCGCCGCCCGCCTTGCCAGCGCGCAAATTTGTGGTGCGCTGGCAACCACCGCGAAAGGTGCGATGACCGCGCTGCCGTACCTTGAACAGTTGCAGGCGCAGCTCGCCTGACGCTGGATGCGCAAAGCGTGGAGCCGAAACTACGCGGCCAGACGGTGCTGAAATGCGTGACTGGCCGTTGCTCGACGGCAGGGTATTCATTAACTCTGTAAAGCCGTAAGAAAAACAAAACGCCTCGCTGCGTCTGCATTACCGCCAAAGGGGGAGTTGGTTGCCCCCTGTAAAAGAGGTAACATTCAAGCCTCTTTTACAGGCGTTAAACACCATGTCCGGCAAACGAATCGATCGTGAAAAACGCACTATCCGCAAGATGATTGCGCTATACCAGCGCCGTTGTCCCAACGCGCTGCCTGATGAGCAGCATTATCAGGCGCTCAACGCTTACGCCGAAAAGCGGCTGGATAAGTGCGTGTTTGGCGAAGAAAAACCCGCCTGCAAGCAGTGTCCGGTGCATTGTTACCAGCCTGTGAAGCGGGAAGAGATGAAGCTGATCATGCGCTGGGCCGGGCCGCGAATGCTGTGGCGGCATCCAGTCCTCACCGTGCGCCACCTGATTGACGATAAACGCCCGGTGCCGGAACTGCCGGAAAAGTACCGGCCGAAAAAACCGGCTGGCGCGAGCGAAAAATAACCCCGTCAGGACAGCGTAATACTGGTCAGTTAAGAACACCTGGCCGGATTATTCGAGGCTCAGAAGAAGATAAACCTGGCTGAAAGTCTGATGCTGGTTTTCCGCCCTCTCCCTGGCCCTCTCCCCCGGGAGAGGGGATGGTCCGCGTTCGTGGTAACGACTGGCGTCGGTTTTCTCCTTCTCCCTTAAGGGAGGGGAACTGTCCGGCGTTGTTATTAGTCAGGCTGCGCGATCCACCAAACTCCAGCCGGGGCACGTCCTGCCCCCTCTCCCCTGAGGGAGAGGGCTGGGGAGAGGGGGGAATTGCGGGTACTTAACACATCCAGATCCGATTACCCAAGTCTTTGAAAAAGATGAATTTGGCTGAAGGCCTGACTACTCCCCGGGAGAGGGGATGGTCCGCGTTTTCGGTAACGACCAGCGTCGGTTTCTCCCTCTCCCTCAAGGGATGGGAACTGTCCGGCGTTGTTATTAGTCAGGCTGCGCGATCCACCAAACTCCAGCC
>NZ_DAMAPU010000014.1:0-89789 GCF_032071645.1 Superficieibacter sp. | reverse complement strand
TTTCCCCCTCTCCCTCGAGGGAGAGGGCCGGGGAGAGGGGGAGCGTCTGGTGAAATTGGGTGGGTGCGGGGGTAGTTTTTCGCCCTCTCCCTGACCCTCTCCCCCAGGAGAGGGAACTGTCCGTGGCACGGTTTTACCGCTGTTCCCCGGTGCCGTTTTTCCCCCTCTCCCTCGAGGGAGAGGGCCGGGGAGAGGGGGAGCGTCTGGTGAAATTGGGTGGGTGCGGGGGTAGTTTTTCGCCCTCTCCCTGACCCTCTCCCCCAGGAGAGGGAACTGTCCGTGGCACGGTTTTACCGCTGTTCCCCGGTGCCGTTTTTCCCCCTCTCCCTCGAGGGAGAGGGCCGGGGAGAGGGGGAGCGTCTGGTGAAATTGGGTGGGTGCGGGGGTAGTTTTTCGCCCTCTCCCTGACCCTCTCCCCCAGGAGAGGGAACTGTCCGTGGCACGCTTTTACCGCTGTTCCCCGGTGCCGCTTTTCTCCCTGACCCTCGAGGGAGAGGGCCGGGGAGAGGGGAAGCGTTTGTCCTCCCTTCCCCACCTATGGGACCGAAGTTTCGAATTCCCTCTCCCTTTGGCAGAGAGCAGTATTAACATTACAGAGCTTACTTATGTCTTCATCACGTCCGGTTTTTCGCTCACGCTGGCTACCGTATTTACTGGTGGCCCCGCAGCTGGTCATCACCGTTATTTTCTTTATCTGGCCCGCAGGTGAGGCGCTGTGGTACTCGCTGCTGAGCGTCGATCCTTTTGGCCTTTCCAGCACCTTTGTCGGGCTGGCGAACTTTGCCGTCCTGTTTCACGATAGCTACTATCTTGACGCTTTCTGGACCACCATCAAATTCAGCGCATTAGTAACATTCAGCGGCCTGCTGGCCTCGCTGTTTTTCGCCGCGCTGGTGGATTACGTGGTGCGCGGTAGCCGTTTTTACCAGACGCTGATGCTGCTGCCCTACGCCGTTGCCCCTGCGGTCGCCGCCGTTCTGTGGATTTTTCTCTTCAACCCCGGACGCGGCCTTATCACCCATTTTCTGGCGGAATTCGGCTATGACTGGAATCATGCACAGAACAGCGGTCAGGCGATGTTTTTGGTCGTTTTCGCCTCTGTCTGGAAGCAGATCAGCTATAACTTCCTGTTTTTCTTTGCTGCGCTGCAATCCATCCCGCGCTCGCTGGTGGAGGCCGCCGCTATCGACGGCGCGGGGCCGGTACGCCGCTTCTTTAAACTCTCCCTGCCGCTGATTGCGCCAGTGAGTTTTTTCCTGCTGGTGGTTAACCTGGTCTACGCCTTCTTCGATACCTTCCCGGTTATCGATGCCGCGACCGCAGGCGGGCCGGTCCAGGCCACCACGACCCTTATCTACAAAATTTACCGCGAAGGCTTTGCCGGGCTGGATCTCTCCGCCTCCGCCGCGCAATCGGTGGTGCTGATGTTCCTCGTCATCATCCTGACGGTGGTTCAGTTCCGCTATGTTGAAAGTAAGGTGCGCTATCAGTGATTGAGAACCGTCGCGGGCTGACAATATTCAGCCATACCATGCTAATCCTTGGGATCGTCGCCATCCTGTTTCCGCTGTACGTTGCCTTTGTCGCGGCGACGCTGGACAACAAAGCGGTATTCGACACACCAATGACGCTGATCCCCGGTCGTCATTTATTGGAAAATATTGGAACCATCTGGACGCAGGGCGTAGGGGTTAACAGCGCCCCGTTCTGGCGGATGATGCTGAACAGCTTCCTCATGGCGTTCGGCATTACTGTCGGCAAAATTGCGGTTTCAATGCTCTCGGCGTTTGCGATCGTCTGGTTTCGCTTTCCGCTACGTAACCTTTTCTTCTGGATGATTTTTATCACCCTGATGCTGCCGGTCGAAGTGCGTATTTTCCCGACGGTAGACGTCATCGCCAGCCTGAATATGCTCGACAGCTACGCCGGGCTGACGCTGCCACTGATGGCCTCGGCGACCGCGACTTTCCTGTTCCGTCAGTTCTTTATGACCCTGCCGGACGAGCTGATCGAAGCGGCGCGCATTGACGGCGCGTCGCCGATGCGTTTCTTCCGCGACATCGTGCTGCCGCTCTCCAGAACCAATCTGGCGGCGCTGTTCGTGATCACCTTTATCTACGGCTGGAACCAGTATCTGTGGCCGCTACTGATTATCAGCGACGTCAACCTCGGCACGGCGGTGGCCGGGATTAAAGGGATGATCGCGACCGGAGAGGGAACCACCCAGTGGAATCAGGTGATGGCGGCAATGCTGCTGACGCTCATTCCGCCGGTCGTCATTGTATTAGCCATGCAGCGTGCGTTCGTGCGTGGCCTCGTCGATAGTGAGAAATAAGATGGCAGGATTAAAATTACAGGCAGTCAGCAAAAGCTGGGACGGTGGAAAAACGCAGGTGATCCAGCCGCTGACCGTCGATGTTGCCGATGGCGAGTTTATTGTTATGGTCGGGCCATCCGGCTGCGGTAAATCCACCCTGCTGCGGATGGTCGCCGGGCTGGAGCGCGTCAGCAGCGGCGATATCTGGATCGACCGCCAGCGGGTGACGGAAAGCGAACCGAAAGATCGCGGTATTGCGATGGTGTTCCAGAACTACGCCCTTTATCCGCATATGAGCGTGGAAGAGAACATGGCGTGGGGACTGAAAATTCGCGGGATGGGCAAGGGGCACATCGCTGAGCGGGTAAAGGAGGCGGCGCGTATTCTGGAACTCGACGCGCTGCTAAAGCGCCGTCCGCGTGAATTATCCGGCGGTCAGCGCCAGCGGGTGGCGATGGGCCGCGCCATCGTGCGCGATCCGGCGGTCTTTCTGTTTGATGAGCCGCTGTCTAACCTCGACGCCAAATTGCGGGTGCAGATGCGCCTGGAGCTTCAGCATCTTCACCGTCGGCTGAACACCACGTCGCTGTACGTGACGCACGATCAGGTGGAAGCGATGACCCTCGCCCAGCGGGTGATGGTGATGAACAAAGGCGTGGTGGAGCAAATCGGCACCCCGGTTGAGGTATATGAAAAACCGGCCAGCCGCTTTGTGGCGAGCTTTATCGGCAGCCCGGCGATGAATCTGCTGGAGGGACGCATCAGCATGTCAGGTACCCATTTTGAGCTGGAGAGCGGCATGGCGCTGCCAATCAACTGGTACTATCGCGGCTATGCCGGGCGTAAAATGACGCTGGGTATCCGCCCGGAACATATTGCGCTAAGCTCCCAGGCGGAAGGCGGCGTACCGCTGGTGATGGATACACTGGAGATGCTGGGCGCGGATAACCTCGCCCACGGACGCTGGGGACAACAGAAGCTGGTGGCGCGTCTGGCGCATAAAGTGCGACCCGCGCCGGGCAGCACGCTGTGGCTGCATATGGCGGAAGAGCATCTGCATCTATTTGATGGTGAAACAGGACAACGTATATGAGTAACTGGCCTTATCCCCGTATCGTCGCGCATCGCGGCGGCGGCAAGCTGGCCCCGGAAAACACGCTGGCCGCCATTGACGTCGGCGCGCGGCTGGGCCACAAAATGATTGAGTTCGACGTAAAGCTGTCGCGTGACGGGCACATTTTCCTGCTGCATGACGACAACCTTGAACGCACCAGCAATGGCTGGGGCGTGGCGGGAAATCTGACGTGGAATGAACTGCTTAATGTGGACGCGGGCGGCTGGTTCAGCGGTGAATTTAAAGGCGAACCGCTGCCGCTACTCTCGCAGGTGGCGGAACGCTGCCATCAGCACGGAATGATGGCGAATATCGAAATCAAACCGACCACCGGCACCGGGCCGCTGACCGGCAAAACGGTGGCCCTCAGCGCGCGCGAACTCTGGCAGGGAATGACTGCGCCGTTGCTCTCCTCGTTTGATATTGACGCGCTGGAAGCGGCGCAGGCGGCGGCACCTGAACTGCCGCGCGGGCTGCTGCTGGATGAGTGGCGTGACGACTGGCATGCCCTGACCGCACGGCTGGGCTGCGTTTCTGTTCATCTCAATCATAAACTGCTGGATGAAACGCGCGTCCGGCAACTGCGCGAGGCGGGACTGCATATTCTGGTGTATACGGTGAATCAGCCCCAGCGCGCGGCACAACTGCTGCGCTGGGGAGTGGATTGCATCTGCACCGACCGTATCGATCTGATCGGGCCAGATTTTCAGGCAGATTAAGGCTGTGTCACCGATGGCGTCACCGGGTTACGCAGCATATCGCCATTCTTTTTCTCGGTGAGCATATGCTGCTCGCCGCTGCTGCTTAACATTCCGCCGCCGGTGTTCGGCAGCACCTGCTGTCCCGGCTGGCTTTGCAGGATGCGCTCTGAATTGTTGCTCATCTGAGTTTGCAGATGCTGCTGCTGCGCCTGGGTCTGCATCTGTAGCTGCTGATTCAGCATCCCTTTCTGCTGGATTTGCTGGGTCTGCATCTGCGTCTGCATCCGCTGCTGGCTGGGGAACTGATAACCCGGCTGATTCGGATTATTCAGGGTGTTGATCGGCTGGGCAAACGCGACAGCGGGTACAAAAAGTGACAGAAGTAAAAGTCTTTTCATCTGCTTTTCCTCCTCCGGTAGCATCTGTTAAGTGTAATCGGTTTCCGTCAAAACGATGATCTTTTAAGCATTGTGGACCAGACTTAAGCGGGGACTCATCCCTCATATCTCTGGAGAAAAACGATGATGAAACCGACGTTTTTGCGCTGGGTAGCGGCGGCTGCCCTGGTGGCGGGAGGGTGTTTTAGCTCGCTGGCGGCACCGCAGCCGGTCTCGTATGGCGTTGAGGCCGATGTCTTTCATCCGGTCGTGGCAAAGCAGGGAATGGTTGCCTCGGTGGATGAAGCCGCGACGCAGGTGGGCGTGGATATTCTGAAAGAGGGCGGTAACGCGGTGGATGCGGCGGTCGCCGTGGGCTACGCGCTGGCGGTGACGCATCCGCAGGCGGGCAATCTCGGCGGCGGGGGCTTTATGCTGCTGCGCACCAAAGACGGCACCACTACCGCCATTGATTTTCGCGAAATGGCTCCGGCCAACGCCACGCGCGATATGTTTCTCGACGATCAGGGCAACCCTGACAGCAAAAAATCGCTGACCTCACACCTGGCCTCCGGTACACCGGGTACGGTCGCCGGATTCTCGCTGGCGCTGGAGAAGTACGGCACGCTGCCGTTGAATAAAGTGGTGCGCCCGGCGATCGCGCTGGCAAAAGAGGGTTTTGTGGTCAATGACGCGCTGGCGGACGATCTGAAAACCTACGGCAGCGAGGTGTTGCCGAACTATGAAAACAGTAAAGCGATCTTCTGGAAAAACGGCGAGCCGCTGAAAAAAGGCGACAAGCTGGTGCAGGCGAATCTCGCGCACAGTCTGGAAATGATTGCGGAAAACGGCCCGGCAGAGTTTTATAAAGGGGCGATTGCCGATCAGATTGCGCAGGAGATGAGCAGCCACGGCGGGCTGATCACCAAAGAGGATTTAGCGGCCTACCGCGCGGTGGAGCGCACGCCGATTAGCGGCGACTATCGCGGGTATCAGGTTTTCTCCATGCCGCCGCCTTCGTCAGGGGGCATCCATATCGTGCAAATCCTGAATATCCTGGAGAACTTCGATCTCAGTAAATATGGCTTCGGCAGCGCGGATGCCATGCAGGTGATGGCGGAAGCGGAGAAATATGCTTATGCCGACCGTTCGGAATATCTCGGCGACCCGGACTTTGTGAAAGTGCCGTGGCAGGCGCTGACCAGCAAAGAGTATGCCAAATCCCTTGCTCAACAAATCGACGTGAACAAGGCGAAGCCGTCAAGCCAGATCCGCCCCGGCAAACTTGCGCCTTATGAAAGCAACCAGACCACGCATTTTTCGGTGGTGGATAAAGACGGTAACGCGGTCGCGGTCACCTATACGCTGAATACCACCTTCGGTACCGGGATTGTGGCCGGAAACACCGGCATACTGCTGAACAATGAAATGGATGATTTCTCTGCCAAACCCGGCGTGCCGAACGTCTACGGCCTGGTCGGCGGTGATGCCAACGCGGTCGGCCCGAAAAAACGTCCGCTGTCGTCGATGTCACCCACCATTGTGGTTAAAGACGGTAAAACCTGGCTGGTCACCGGCAGCCCTGGCGGGAGTCGGATCATCACTACCGTGCTGCAAATGGTGGTCAACAGCATTGATTTTGGGATGAACGTCGCTGAAGCCACAAACGCCCCGCGCTTCCACCACCAGTGGCTACCGGATGAACTGCGCGTGGAGAAGGGCTTCAGCCCGGATACGCTGAAACTGCTCGAGCAAAAAGGGCAAAAGGTGGCGGTGAAAGAAGCGATGGGTAGCACGCAAAGCATTATGATCGCGCCGGATGGCACGCTGTACGGCGCGTCGGACCCGCGTTCGGTGGATGATTTGACGGCGGGGTATTAGTGACTGCGCGCTGGCGCGCTATTCCCGGTAAGCTCCTGCCAGGCATGAGTTTTACTGGGAATCAGCAGGGTGCTGAAGTAGAATAGCACTACGTCAGCGCTTCGCTGACCAGGCGCAACGTTGCGGGGGCTTTAACCCCGGCGGCGTCACTGCTGGAAAGAAAAAACCCTCGCACGTTGTTTTCAGGCAACTTACGAGGGCGATTCTTTGAAACTCAGCAATTCAAGGATAGCCGCGAACGGTTGCCGGTGCAACCTCAAAAGGCTAAACGATGCAGCACGTATTAATGGCGATGTTGCAGGATTTGACGGTATCCACCCTCGCGGGCGTGTTATCCGGTCTTATCCTGATTTATCTCGCTCGCTACCGTAGATAATGGTGGTACGTTAAACGGGCTGTATGCTGTGCACTGGCAACGTGCCCGGAGCGGTCAGGGGGAAACCCCTGACCTTTTTCGCGACGCTATTCTGTTTTTCTCCCGACCCCAGAAAGAGGGAGTCGCATCACTTCACCCGCGCCATAAAATACGCATCCACGTATTCGCCATTACGTAACGCGTAGCGCTTGCCGGTGCCTTCGACCTCAAAGCCGAATTTGCGGTACAGCGCGACGGCCGGTGCATTATCTACGAAAACCGTCAGTTCAATGCGTTCGATACGCAGCCAGTTGTCGCACAGGTTGATCATCTCGCGCATCAGCGCCGATCCTACCCCGCGCTGGCGAAATTCAGGGTCGGTGCTGAGGCCTGGTGTGGCAACGTGACTGCGGCGCGGGTTTTGTTCTACGCGAAGCGCCAGATGCCCGACGACCTGCTCATCAATACAGGCCACCAGATGTCGAAGGCCCGGCTGGGGCTTTAGCCGTTCCTGCCACATTTCAACAGAAGGATGAGGAAGTTGTAGCACACTCGGATACACCTCAGGATGCGCGTTAATCTGACGTAAGGCTTCTGCGTCGCGCGTTTCAATGTGGCGTATCACTATCTCGCTCATTCCTTTTATCCTCAATTAGTTATAAGTCCCCTTTAACTTCAATGACTTTCATCAACCTGTCAATAACCAAAATTTTGACAAAAAGAGGTAGACAAGTGCGAATGATAATGATTATTATTGTCATGCATTCAGGGAGTCCTGAACGGAAAACCTGAAAGCACGACATTGCTCACATTGCTTCCAGTATTATCTTAGCCAGCCGCGTGCTGGCTTTTTTTTTACCTCAGGCCAGCGTTTCTTTCGGTTTGCCAAAGGAGCGAATTGCCGCCAGCGGTCCCATGCCGCTTAGCGTAAAGACGGATAACAGCGTAAAGGACAACGCGACCAGTCCCAGCGTCAGATATGCCCCGTGAAAGCCCACTTTGTCGTACATGTAGCCAGCGAAAACCGACATAAACATCATCGCCAACTGCTTAAAGAAGCAGAAGCAGACCAGATAAATCGTCGCCGAAAAACGTACTTCAAACTGGCTGGTAATGTATTTGAAGCAGCCGACGATCAGAAACGGGATCTCAAACATATGCAGCGTTTTCAGGACGATCACTTCCAGCGGTGAAGAGGCGAAAGACGAGCCGATAATGCGCACCGACATAATCATCCCCGCCAGCAGCAGCGCGTTCTTCCCGCCAATGCGGTTCACAATCAGCGGCGCAAAAAACATGATGCAGGCGTTAAGCAGTTCACCCATCGTGGTGACATAGCCGAAGATGCGGGTGCCCTGATCCTGAGTGCTGAAGAAAGAGGTAAAAAAGTTCGCAAACTGCTGGTCGAAAACGTCATAGGTGCATGAAACACCCACCACATACAGCGACAAAAACCATAGCTTTGGATTTTTAAACAGTTCCATGGCCAGACGGAAACTGAACGGCGAGTGATTAGCCCCCAGTGAATCCGCAACCTGTGCCGAGGGCTGTGCCTGGGGTTTTGCGATAAACAGCAGGATGGCAAGGATCACCGCGCAGCCGGAACCGAGCCAGAAAACGAACTGGTTGTTGATGGTGAACATGATGCCGACGATAGACGCGCAAAGCGCCCAGCCCACGCAGCCAAATAAACGCGCGCGACCAAATTCAAACTGGCTACGACGGCTGACTTTTTCGATATAGGCTTCTATGGCGGGCGCGCCGCCGTTGTAGATGAATCCCAGGTAAATACCACCGACAATCGATCCCAGCAGGATATTGGTTTGCAGCAGCGGCCCGAATACATAAATGAAAAACGGCGCGAACATCACCAGCATCCCGGTAATGATCCACAGCAGATGTTTTTTTAATCCGAGTTTGTCGGAAAGCAGGCCGAATATGGGTTGAAACAGCAGTGAGAAAAAGGAAATGCAGGCGAAGATGATCCCGGTGTCGCTTTTGCTGATGTGATTGATGTCATGCAGCCAAATCGGAAAAAACGGGAAATACGCGCCCATAATGAAAAAGTAAAAGAAAAAGAACAGCCCGAACATCCAGAAATTGGTGTTTCTCATGTAATTCATGATCTTATCCTTAGTAATGATAATGCGGGCAGACTGGCCAGGTCCGCCCGATAAAGACTGGTGGTTAGCGACGCGCCCAGCTCAGCGCATAGTGGTAATGGCTTTCCTGCAATAAAAATTCCGGGGAAACGCTGGGGCTCCACGAGTCGTCGCCGCCGACGCCCATGTGGAAGCCATCCAGATTCAGCCAGCTCCCCGGTTCCTCCTGCAACAGATGACGATGCGAGGTTTCGCGGAGCTGTTTTTGCCCATAGCGGCTGATGTTGAAATGAAAATGACCCTGCCAGCGGTGATCGCCATACTCCAGCCGGGTGGTATCGCAGCGCAGGCCGTTCTCCGTCGGGAAGACGTAAGGCGTGTAAAGCGCCTCCAGCGGTCGTTGCCAGCGGTCGTAGCGGGCTGAACTTTTCCGATCCGGGTAGTTTTCATGCGGTCCCAGCCCGTGCCAGCAGACGTCCGGCTGAACCTCTGCCAGCTGGCAGGTCAGACCGATACGCGCCGGGGCGGGAGTGCCGTGGGCAATATCAACATCAACGCTGATATGCAGTTCACCCAGCGCATCAATGCGATAGGTTTTGCGGCTGATGAGCAGTGTTTTGCTCTGGAATTGCCACAGATGCACGGTACGCAGCTGAATTTCCTCGCCGCAGACGCTGGCGTCACAGCCTGCCAGCTGAGATTCAAGCTCGTACATGCCCGCCGCCTTCCAGCGCTCAACCCAGGCGTTGGGATCGATGCGCGTCGCTTCACTGACGCCAATGTCGTTATCCAGCGGCGCGCGGGTGAATTGATCCTGCAACGGCGTCAGCAGCGTCTCGCGCCCGTCCGACCACCATTGGGTCAACAGCCCGGTCTGGCGGCTGAACTGCCAGCGCTGACTGCCGTGCGTAATGTCATAGTGATCTTCGCTGGCGGTGAGTTGCGGGGCGCTGCCTTCTGCGGCGGGAGATGGCACGGTCAGCACGTCGGGCATCCGCCACTGCTGCCAGGCGCAGACATGCCCGGCCTCGCTCCAGTCGGTAGCGGCAATCTGCTGCACTTCGACATTCAGCCACACCTGGCCCGGACGAGTGCTCACCGGCAGCGCGTCGAGCGTCAGCGTCTGGCTGCCCTGCGGTGCGATATCCAGAATGGCTTCGCCCTGCGCCAGCGTTTCGCCTTCCTGTTTTAGCGTCCAGATCAGGCGCTCGTTGTCGCTGTGGCGGAACAGGTATTCGCTGGTGACGGTCAGCGCATTCTGCGCCAGCGTAAACTGAAAGAACTGCTGCGCCTGCTGCGCTTCATACAAGGAAGGGTGTGGGGTGCGGTCGGCGAAAACCAGCCCGTTCATGCAGAACTGGCGATCGTTCGGGGTATCACCAAAATCGCCGCCGTAGGCCGAAAAAGGCTGCCCGCTGGCGTCGCACTTGATCAGCGACTGATCCACCCAGTCCCAGACAAAACCGCCCTGGAGCCGTGGATACTGGCGGAACGCCGCCCAGTATTTATGGAAGCCGCCGAAGCTGTTGCCCATCGCATGGGCGTATTCACAGAGGATCAGCGGGCGATCTTCTCCCGGCATGCCGATCCATTTCTTGATCGACCATTTTGGCACCTGCGGGAACGGCTGATCCTGATCGACGCGCGCGTACATCGGGCAGATGATATCGGTGGCGGTGCTGTTTGCGCCGCCACCTTCGTAATGCACCGGGCGGGTGGGATCGTTACTCTTGATCCAGCGGTAGAGGGCGTCATGATTCGCGCCGTGACCGGATTCATTGCCCAGCGACCAGATGATAACAGAAGGATGGTTGCGGTCGCGCTGCACCATGCGGGTCACGCGCTCGCTCATCGCAGGCAGCCACACCGGATCGTCCGTCAGACGGTTCATCGGCACCATGCCGTGGGTTTCAATATTGGCTTCGTCAACAACGTACAGACCGTAGCGATCGCACAGCCGATACCACAGCGGGTGATTCGGATAATGCGAGCAGCGCACGGCGTTAAAGTTATGCTGCTTCATCAGCATAATGTCCCGGCGCATCGTCTCTTCATCCATCACCTGACCGTTTTCCGGGTGATGTTCGTGGCGGTTGGTACCGCGAATCAGCAGCGGCTTGCCGTTGATCTTCAGCAGCCCGTCGGTAATTTCTACCGTGCGAAAGCCCACGTCGTAAGCCTCGGCTTCGATCACCTGACCGGCGGCATCATGCAGAACGACGACCACGCGATACAGATGCGGCGTTTCGGCACTCCACAGTTGCGGGTGTTCAAAGGCCAGGCGCAGCGTGGTGCGGTCAGAATATGCCCCGCGCTCGTCGATGATCTCGCTGCCGATGGCCTGCCGGGTTTCGCCGACCAGCGTCTCGCCGCGCCATAGCTGCACGGCGATTTGCGTTTTGCTCCCGATGTCGCCCTGTACCGCCGCCAGCACTTCCAGCGTGGCACGGGTGAAATCCTCATTCAGATGCGTGGTAATGCGCACATCGCTGAGATGGATGTCTGGCTTATGCAGCAGGGAAACGTCGCGGAAAATGCCGCTCATCCGCCACATATCCTGATCTTCGAGATACGAGCCGTCGCTCCAGCGCAGCACCATTACCGCCAGGCGGTTTTCACCCGGCTTAAGTACCGCGCTGAGGTCGAATTCTGACGGCAGGCGGCTGTCCTGGGCGTAACCGATCCAGTGTCCGTTGCACCACAGATGAAACGCGGAATTCACGCCGTCGAAGATAATCCGCGTCTGCCCGTTCTGAAGCCATGCTTCATCAGGATTAAATGTGAGCGAATAACATCCGGTAGGATTTTCCGTCGGCACAAAGGGCGGATTGACCGGAACAGGGTAGGTCACGTTGGTATAAATGGGCGCATCGTAGCCGAGGATCTGCCAGTTCGACGGTACGGTTATTTCATCTGCGGTGGCGGGATCTTCATTGATCCAGCTTTCCGGCACCGCTTCCGGGTGCGTGTAATAGCTGAATTTCCACAGGCCGTTGAGCGACTGAAGATGACTGGGTTTTGCCTCATCCCGCGCGGCTTTCGGCGTGCGCCAGCTGGCGAATGGCGGATGGGCGGGGAGCTGATTCAGGTGCGGAACAGACGGATTTTCCCAGTCTCGACGGGCAAGAATAGCGGTGAGTGTGGCAGCGGTGGAGCCTGCATAAATGGTCATAGACAAATTCCTTTGCGTTTTGTTATTCGCTCACAATTTTGAATCACTATGGTTTTTGCGGGCCATGCTGTAAAGCGGGAAGGGTGGTTTAGGTGACGGGCGTCACAAAGTGGGCTGGCGGTTAGCCCAGGCGAGCGACCTGGCGGGCGAGGGTAGTCAGCGCCTCCGCCAGCGTTTGCGCGCAGGGCGTGGCGTCGCCCGGTGCGGCGGTGGTTTTGCGTTCCACCAGCGTTACCGGCAGCACGTCAGAGGCGGCGTCAGCATCGTGGATCAGGTCTATCAGGCGGTTGACGCTCGCCTGACCCAGCCGTTTAAAATCCTGCTTGATGGTGGTCAGCGGCGGAATAAAACAAGCGCTGTCTTCGGTGTCATCGTAGCCAATCACCGACATCTCCGCCGGGACGCGCAGACCCGCTTCCGCCAGCGCCCGCAGTGCGCCCAGCGCCATCTGGTCATTTGCCACCAGCAGTGCGGTCGGCTGTGTGCCGGTATCCAGCAGGCGCAGGGTCTGTTCATAACCCGACAGCGAACTCCAGTCGCCGTGCAGCACGCGGGCCGCGCGAAGCTGATGATGTGCGAGCCGCTGCTGCCAGCCTTCAAAACGCAGGCGGGCAGAAACCGAAGTGAGCGGCCCGGTCAGCAGGGCGATGTGCTGATGCCCTAACGCGACCAGCCGATCGACGCCGAGGCGCGCGCCGTCAAAGGGATCGAAAATAATGCTGCTTGCCGGAAGATCGGGTGAAACGTCGAGAAATAGCGATGGCACTCTGCCACAGATGGCCTGCACCGCCTGCGCGTCGTCGTTTTCCAGAGGAATATTAATGATCAGGCCGTCCACCCGCTGCGACAGCAGGCTGTTGACCGCCGCTTTGCTGGCTTCCCGCCCCGGCTTTTCGATCATTGAGATCACCACGTTAAACTGCCGCTCGCCCGCTCTGGATTTGATCGCTGCCGCAATTTGTGACGGCGCGTGGAGCGAGAGGTTAGTGGTCACAAGCCCAATAGTCTGGCTGATTTTCCCCGCCAGCTGCTGCGCCACCCGGTTGGGCACGTAATTCAGCGCCCGCATGGCTTCTTCCACCTTCAGCCGGGTTTTCTCCGATACGTGGCTGGCCTGGTTGATGACGCGGGAAACGGTCTGGTAAGAAACACCGGCGGCATCGGCTACATCGTACAGCGTCACAGATTTGGGTTTCATACCAGGCTTCCTTACGACTCAGGTTACGGGCGAGGCTATTTTACACATATTCTCTGGCTGCGCAGGATAATCAGCGCCCACGGCAGCGCGAAAATGCATTAAGGTTAATGATATCCGACGTCAAAAAAGGAGACGACAATGACTCTGGAGTGCGCATTTATCGGTTTCGGCAAAAGCACCACCCGTTACCATCTTCCGTATGTCCTGAACCGCAAGGACAGCTGGCACGTGGCGCACATTTTCCGTCGCCACCCGAAGCCGGAGGAGCAGCAGCCGCAGTATTCGCATATTCATTTTACCAGCGATCTGGATGAAGTCTTAAACGATGACAAGGTGAAGCTGGTGATCGTTTGTACCCATGCCGACAGCCATTTTGACTACGCAAAACGCGCGCTGGAAGCGGGCAAGAACGTGCTGGTGGAGAAACCCTTCACACCGACCATTGCCGAGGCGAAAACGCTGTTTGAGCTGGCGAAAAGCAAAGGGCTGACGGTCACGCCGTATCAGAACCGCCGCTTTGACTCCTGCTTTCTGACCGCAAAAAAAGTGATTGAAAGCGGCAAACTGGGGCAGATTGTCGAGATCGAAAGCCATTTTGACTATTACCGCCCGTTCACGGAGACCAAACCTGGCCTGCCGCAGGACGGCATGTTTTACGGGCTGGGCGTGCATACCCTGGATCAGATTATCTCGCTGTTTGGCCGCCCGGACCACGTGGCTTACGACCTGCGCAGCCTGCGCGATAAAGCCAATCCAGATGATACTTTTGAAGCGCAGTTGTTTTATGGCGACCTGAAGGCGATTGTCAAAACCAGCCATCTGGTCAAAATCGACTATCCCAAATTTATCATTCACGGCACCAAAGGATCGTTTATCAAATACGGTATCGACCAGCAGGAAACCAGCCTGAAGGCCAACGTTATGCCGGGTGAACCGGGATTTGCCGCTGACGACAGCATCGGGCAACTGGAGTACGTGAATGCGGAAGGCGTCACCGTACGCGAAGAAGTGCGACCGGAAACCGGCGATTATGGCCGGGTGTATGACGCGCTGTATGCAACGCTGACCTCCGGCGCGGAAAATTACGTCAGAGAATCTGATGTTCTCACCAATCTGGAAATTCTCGAACGCGCTTTTGAACAGAAGTCGCCAGCCACAATCACTCTCGCCTGACCCTCAAACGGCTCCTCGGCATTGTTCATATTTTTTGAACAGAGGAGTCAATTTTCACCCTCTATGATCGGCAACGGTTTGCGTCCAGACTTACCTCATCGACATGATGAGGAGGCAACAATGATTTATTTACGCAAAGCGAATGACCGTGGTCACGCCCGGCATGGCTGGCTGGATTCCTGGCATACCTTCTCGTTTGCCAACTACTACGACGCCAATTTTATGGGCTTTTCGGCGCTGCGGGTCATTAATGATGATGTGATCGACGCGGGGCAGGGGTTTGGCACGCATCCGCATAAAGACATGGAAATCCTGACCTACGTGCTGGAAGGTACGGTGGCGCATAAGGACAGCATGGGCAATAAAGAGCAGATCCCGGCCGGGGAATTTCAGATCATGAGCGCGGGCACCGGCGTGCAACACTCAGAGTACAATCCGAGTGAAACCGAGCCGCTGCACCTGTATCAAATCTGGATCATCCCGGAAAAAACCGGCATCACGCCGCGCTATGAGCAGCGCCGCTTCGACGCCGCGCAGGGCAAACAACTGGTGCTGTCACCCGAAGCGCGCGATGGCTCGCTGAAGGTCAACCAGGATATGGAACTGTACCGCTGGGCGCTGGCGAAAGGTGAGCAGTCGGCGCATCAGATTGCCGCTAACCGCCGCGTCTGGATCCAGGTGGTAAAAGGTGATGTCAGCATCAACGGCACTTCTGCGACCACCGCCGATGGTCTGGCCATCTGGGATGAGCAGGCGCTTTCTGTTCATGCCAGCAGCGAAAGTGAAATTTTGCTGTTCGATCTGCCGCCGGTATAAATAAATTTCTCAACCTTTCCTCATCAGCAGGAAAGGTTGAGCGTCGTCCGTGATAAACTGAGGAAATCTCTCACTCTTTATCGCAGTCAGGACGATGAAAAAGAAAAGACCCGTACTCCAGGATGTGGCCGATCGCGTCGGCGTGACCAAAATGACGGTCAGCCGGTTTTTACGTAACCCGGAGCAGGTCTCCGTCGCGCTGCGTGGCAAGATCGCCGCCGTCCTTGATGAACTGGGCTACATTCCTAATCGCGCTCCCGACATCCTCTCTAATGCCACCAGCCGTGCGGTGGGCGTTCTTCTTCCTTCATTAACTAACCAGGTCTTTGCCGAAGTGCTGCGCGGTATTGAGAGCGTCACCGATGCCCACGGCTATCAGACCATGCTGGCGCACTACGGCTATAAACCGGAGATGGAGCAGGAGCGGCTGGAATCCATGCTTTCCTGGAACATTGACGGCCTGATCCTCACCGAGCGTACTCACACGCCGCGTACCCTGAAGATGATCGAAGTGGCGGGCATTCCGGTGGTGGAACTGATGGACAGCCAGTCGCCGTGCCTGGATATCGCCGTCGGCTTCGACAACTTTGAAGCCGCCCGCCAGATGACCGCCGCCATCATTGCGCGCGGTCATCGCCACGTCGCCTATCTGGGCGCACGTCTCGATGAACGTACTATCATCAAACAGAAGGGCTATGAGCAGGCGATGCTGGATGCCGGGCTGATCCCTTACAGCGTGATGGTGGAGCAATCGTCGTCTTACTCATCGGGCATTGAACTGATGCGCCAGGCGCGGCGCGAATATCCGCAGCTTGACGGTATCTTCTGCACCAACGATGACCTGGCGGTCGGCGCAGCATTTGAATGTCAGCGCCTGGGGCTGAAAATCCCGGATGACATCGCAATTGCCGGTTTTCACGGCCACGATATCGGTCAGGTGATGGAACCCCGTCTCGCCAGCGTTCTCACGCCGCGTGAGCGGATGGGACGCATCGGCGCGGAGCGTTTGCTGGCGCGTATCCGGGGTGAAGCGGTTTCGCCTAAAATGTTAGATTTAGGTTTCACTTTGTCACCGGGTGGATCTATTTAGCCCCGACAAGTTTGATGTAGCTCACACTTATTCACTTCTGCCATCAATGGTTATTGCTTCTGTAGTAGTCCGACCGGACAATGTTACCGATAACTGTTACCCGTAACAATTCAGCACATCAATCCCTGGGGAGGGCGCTTTGAGCACGACTAACCACGATCACCACGTCTATGTCCTGATGGGCGTCTCCGGCAGCGGCAAATCCGCTGTGGCAAGCGAAGTCGCACATCAAATTCACGCCGCGTTTCTTGATGGCGATTTTCTCCATCCGCGCAGCAACATTAACAAAATGGCCTCCGGCGAGCCGCTGAACGACGAAGACCGCAAGCCCTGGTTACAGGCGCTGAACGACGCCGCCTTTGCCATGCAGCGCACCAACAAAGTGTCCCTGATCGTCTGCTCCGCACTGAAAAAGCACTATCGCGACCAGCTGCGTGAGGGCAATCCCAATCTGTCTTTCATCTATCTGAAAGGCGATTTTGAGGTGATCGAAACTCGTCTGAAGGCGCGTAAAGGCCACTTCTTCAAAACCCAGATGCTGGTCACCCAGTTTGAAACGCTGCAGGAGCCAGGCGCGGACGAGCGCGATGTGCTGGTGGTGGATATCGACCAGCCGCTGGACGATGTGGTAGCCAGTACGATTGAGGTGATTAACAAAGGCAGTCAGCAGTGAGTACATTAACGCTTGTTTTAACAGCAGTTGGATCAGTGATGCTGCTGCTGTTTTTAGTGATGAAGGCGCGTATGCACGCCTTCGTCGCTTTAATGGTGGTTTCTATTGGCGCGGGCCTTTTTTCCGGGATGCCGCTCGACAAAATTGCCGATACCATGCAAAAAGGGATGGGCGGCACGCTGGGCTTTCTGGCGATTGTGGTCGCGCTGGGCGCGATGTTTGGCAAGATCCTGCATGAAACCGGCGCGGTCGATCAGATTGCCGTCAAAATGCTTAAATCCTTCGGACACAGCCGCGCGCACTACGCTATCGGCCTGGCCGGGCTGATCTGCGCGCTGCCGCTGTTTTTTGAAGTGGCAATTGTACTGCTGATTAGCGTCGCGTTTTCGATGGCGCGCCACACCGGGACCAACCTGGTGAAGCTGGTGATCCCGCTGTTTGCGGGCGTTGCGGCGGCGGCGGCCTTTCTGTTGCCCGGACCTGCACCGATGCTGCTGGCTTCGCAGATGCACGTTGATTTTGGCTGGATGATCCTCATCGGCCTGTGCGCCGCTATCCCTGGCATGATTATCGCCGGGTCGTTGTGGGGCAACTTCATCAGCCGCTACGTGGAACTGAATATTCCTGACGATATCAGCGAGCCGCACCTCGGCGAAGGTAAAATGCCGTCGTTTGGCTTCAGCCTCTCGCTGATCCTGCTGCCGCTGGTGCTGGTCGGCCTGAAAACGATCGCCGCGCGCTTTGTGGCGCAAGGCTCGACCGCGTATGAATGGTTCGAATTTATCGGCCATCCGTTTACCGCGATCCTCGTGGCCTGTCTGGTAGCGATTTACGGCCTGGCGATGCGTCAGGGCATGGCAAAAGATCGGGTGATGGAAATCTGCGGTCACGCGCTGCAACCGGCGGGGATTATTCTGCTGGTGATTGGTGCTGGCGGCGTGTTTAAACAGGTGCTGGTGGATTCCGGCGTCGGCCCGGCGTCGGCCCGGCGTTGGGTGAAGCCCTGACCGGCATGGGCCTGCCGATTGCCGTTACCTGCTTCGTTCTTGCGGCTGCGGTGCGTATTATCCAGGGTTCCGCAACGGTTGCCTGCCTGACCGCCGTGGGCCTGGTCATGCCGGTCATCGAACAGCTGCATTACAGCGGCGCGCAGATGGCGGCACTGTCAATCTGCATCGCGGGCGGCTCGATCGTCGTCAGCCACGTTAACGACGCGGGCTTCTGGCTGTTCGGCAAATTTACCGGCGCGTCGGAAGCGCAAACGCTGAAGACCTGGACGATGATGGAAACCATCCTCGGCGTGGTCGGGGCCACTGTCGGCGCGATCGCGTTTAGCTTGCTGAGCTGATTGATGTTACGAATGCTGGCATATCCTGTTCGGTGGGTATGCCAGCATTGAGTCGGTTCTGTTATGACGTCAGTGGTCTGAACTATTTCTTCGGTATGGGCAAATAAGGCACCAATACAGAGGCAAATTCCGCAATGTTTTTTGACTGTACCAGCAGTTTTCCCCTGCCGGTAAATTCATTCACCACGCCTTCGCCGGTTTTAAAGCCGAAAATGCCGGAGGCCATTTTGATGTTGTAGGACAGGCTGTTTTCCCACGCGACGACGTGATTGTTATCCACCACCAGCGTATCGTTACCGTCGAGTTCCAGTTCGACGATCTCGCCAAAACCGTTGATCAGCAGAGTGCCGATGCCTGCGGTTTCCATCACAAAAAGTCCGCCAGTGCCGCCGAAAATGGCGCGGCCCACGGATTGCCGTTTCATGCTGTACGTCACGCTGCTGTCGCAGGCTAAAAAGGCACCGTCGTTCAGGCACCATTTGCGGCTTCCGACGTCCAGCGCTTTAACGTTGCCAATAGCGCCGGCCGAAATGGCAAGAAGCGCATCGTTGGCAGTGCCGGTAGCGGTGGTCACAAAGAAGTTTTCGCCGCTAACCATCGATCGGGCGGCGGCTTTAATAATCCCGCCGAGCAGGCCAGAGCCGTTTTGATTCATCCGGCCTTCAAGATTCACTTTGCCGTTGTGAAACACCATTGAACCATGTTCGATATTTACCTGCTCGTTCATGCCGAGCGAAATCAGGACCAGAGGACATGATCCTTCACTTGAAAGTTCGTATTTCATTATTTATCTCTGTTGAACTCATTAAATCCATTATGAAAACAACTATTTCCGGTCTGTTGCTTTTAACCGTAATCGGAGGCAAATATATCGCGTCGGAAGCCACAACGGATTGATTTTTTTTGCGGATTCCGGGAATGGACAGCAAGAGGGCGGCTGTCCGTTATTGATATTCAGCTTTTAAAAGATGAAGAGACGGCCTTATCCCTTCATCCACATCCGTATCCCGTCGAGGAACATCTGCGTCGCCAGCATCACCAGCACCAGCCCCATCAGGCGTTCCAGCGCGTTAACACCTTTCTCCCCCAGCAGGCGCAGGAACAGCGACGACTGAAGCAGGATCACAAAAGTACCGCCCCAGGCGAGCAGCAGGGCGATTACCAGATGCCCCATTTGATTCGGATACTGGTGCGACAGCAGCATAAGCGTTGCCAGCAGCGTCGGCCCGGCAACCAGCGGAATGGCCAGCGGCACGATAAACGGTTCTTCCCCGGCAGGAAGCCCGGTGCTGTTGCCGGAGGCGCTGGGGAAAATCATTTTGATGGCAATCAGGAACAGAATGATGCCGCCGGAAATAGACACCGTCTCCGCGCGTAAGCTAAGGAACGCGAGGATTTTTTCGCCCGCGAACAGGAAAATCAGCATCAGCAGCAGCGCGATAAACAGTTCGCGGATCATGATCGCCCGCCGACGCTTTGGTTCAGTATGCTTAAGTACCGACATAAAAATCGGCAGATTTCCCAGCGGATCCATAATCAGGATCAACAAAACGGCGGCAGAAATGATTTCATTCATTAACTAAATTCCCTGATAATAATTAAGCGTTACTATTCGATTGTCGGGGTGATGGTGAGTGCGATTAGACCCACTTCTTATGCCACCGGCATCATCGATTAATTTCACTTGCGACTTTGGCTGCTTTTTGTATGGTGAAGGATATACCAGTGGGTAACTGGATTGCACAACAGCACACATCTTTGCAGGAAAAAAACGCTATGAAAAATGTTGGTTTTATCGGCTGGCGCGGTATGGTCGGCTCTGTACTCATGCAGCGCATGGTTGAAGAGCGCGATTTTGACGCCATTCGCCCCGTTTTCTTCTCTACATCCCAGCTGGGACAGGCCGCCCCGACGTTCGGCGGCATGGGTGGAGGCACGCTTCAGGACGCATTCGATCTTGAGGCGCTGAAGGCGCTCGACATTATTGTCACCTGCCAGGGCGGCGATTATACCAACGAAATCTATCCGAAGCTTCGTGAAAGCGGCTGGCAGGGCTACTGGATCGATGCGGCCTCCTCGCTGCGTATGAAAGATGACGCGATCATCATTCTCGATCCGGTGAACCAGGATGTGATCTCTCACGGCCTTAATCACGGCGTGAAGACGTTCGTCGGCGGCAACTGTACCGTCAGCCTGATGCTGATGTCGCTCGGCGGCCTGTTTGCCAACGATCTGGTGGACTGGGTGTCGGTAGCAACCTATCAGGCGGCATCCGGCGGCGGCGCGCGTCACATGCGCGAACTGCTGGCGCAGATGGGACAGCTGTATAACCACGTTTCCGATGAGCTGGCGAATCCGGCGTCGGCAATCCTGGATATTGAACGTAAAGTCACCACCCTGACCCGTAACGGCGACCTGCCGGTCGATAACTTCGGCGTACCGCTGGCAGGCAGCCTGATCCCGTGGATCGACAAACAGCTCGATAACGGCCAGAGCCGCGAAGAGTGGAAAGGCCAGGCGGAAACCAACAAAATTCTCGGCACCACGACCACCATCCCGGTCGATGGCCTGTGCGTGCGCGTCGGCGCGCTGCGCTGCCATAGCCAGGCGTTTACCATCAAGCTGAAAAAAGACGTCTCTGTCCCGACTATCGAAGAACTGCTGGCGGCGCACAATCCGTGGGCGAAAGTAATCCCTAACGATCGGGACATCACCATGCGCGAACTGACCCCGGCAGCGGTCACCGGCACGCTGGCAACGCCGGTAGGCCGCCTGCGCAAACTGAATATGGGGCCGGAGTATCTCTCCGCCTTTACCGTTGGCGACCAGCTCTTGTGGGGGGCGGCGGAACCGCTACGCCGTATTCTCCGCCAACTGGCGTAATGACGTAACTAAAATAAGGGGGTGTAATACCCCCCTTTTTTCGCGCTAAACAAGGAGTCACGCAATGTTTCATTTTTTTTCGGGGGAGCAATAAGTCGTTGGCTATGCTTAAGCGAGATGTTTATACAACATGCTGGCTGAAGGTAGGACGGAGCGAAGGACGCAAATTATGCAGCGCCGTTCAGGTCAAAAAAATGTCGCAACCGGATATGTGCATACCGCTGGAATGAAGCGACACAATTAAAACAGGATGAAATCCATGTCGAATCATGTAGATAAAGACGTGATTAATGCGCTAATTACCGGACACTTTGCCGATCCTTTTTCCGTACTTGGGATGCATCGTACCGAAGCCGGACTGGAAGTCCGCGCCCTGCTGCCTGATGCCACCGAAGTGTGGGTGATTGAACCCAAAACGGGGCGCAAAGTGGGCAAACTCGAATGCCTGGACTCCCGGGGATTCTTTAGCGGCGTGATGCCGCGTCGTAAAAACGTTTTCCGCTATCAGCTTGCCGTCGTCTGGCACGGTCAGCAAAACCTGATTGATGACCCCTACCGTTTTGGCCCCCTGCTCCAGGATCTCGATGCGTGGCTGCTGTCCGAAGGCACCCACCTGCGGCCTTATGAAACCCTCGGCGCGCATGGCGATACCATGGACGGCGTAACCGGTACGCGTTTCTCCGTCTGGGCACCTAACGCCCGGCGCGTGTCGGTGGTCGGCCAGTTCAACTTCTGGGACGGTCGCCGCCACCCGATGCGCCTGCGTAAAGAGAGCGGCGTCTGGGAACTGTTTGTGCCCGGCGCGCATAACGGTCAGCTCTATAAATACGAAATCATCGACATTCACGGCAATCTGCGTATTAAAGCCGATCCTTACGCTTTCGAAGCGCAGATGCGCCCGGAAACAGCATCGCTGATTTGCGGTCTGCCGGAGAAAATTGAGCCGAACGAAGCGCGGCAAAAAGCGAATCAGTTCGACGCGCCCATCTCCATCTATGAAGTGCATCTCGGGTCATGGCGTCGCCACACCGACGACAATTTCTGGCTTAGCTACCGCGAGCTGGCGGACCAACTGGTCCCTTACGCCCGATGGATGGGATTCACCCATCTGGAACTGCTGCCGGTTAACGAACATCCTTTCGACGGGAGCTGGGGCTATCAGCCGACCGGCCTGTATGCGCCGACGCGTCGCTTCGGCACCCGCGACGATTTCCGCTATTTCATTGACGCGGCGCACGCGGCGGGGCTGAATGTGATCCTCGACTGGGTGCCGGGTCATTTCCCGGCGGATGATTTCGGCCTGGCCGAGTTTGACGGGACCGATCTCTACGAGCACAGCGACCCGCGCGAAGGTTATCACCAGGACTGGAACACGCTGATCTACAACTACGGTCGTCGGGAAGTGCGTAACTATCTGGTCGGTAACGCCCTGTACTGGATCGAACGTTTCGGTATTGATGCTCTGCGCGTCGATGCGGTGGCGTCAATGATTTACCGCGACTACAGCCGTAAGCAGGGCGAGTGGATCCCCAATGAATTTGGCGGACGTGAAAACCTCGAAGCGATTGAGTTTTTGCGCACCACTAACCGCATTTTAGGCGAGCAGGTTCCGGGCACGGTCAGCATGGCGGAAGAGTCTACCGACTTCCCTGGCGTTTCCCGTCCGACGGATACCGGCGGCCTCGGCTTCTGGTACAAGTGGAACCTCGGCTGGATGCACGACACCCTCGACTACATGAAACTCGATCCGGTTTATCGCCAGCATCACCACGATAAGCTGACCTTCGGGATGCTCTACAACTACACTGAAAACTTCGTGCTGCCGCTGTCGCATGACGAAGTGGTACACGGTAAAAAATCAATCCTCGACCGGATGCCGGGTGACGCATGGCAGAAATTTGCCAGCCTGCGCGCCTATTACGGCTGGATGTGGGCTTTCCCAGGCAAAAAGCTGCTGTTTATGGGCAATGAATTTGCCCAGGGCCGCGAGTGGAACCACGACGTCAGCCTCGACTGGCATCTGCTGGAAGGCGACGACAACTGGCACCACGGCGTGCAGCGGCTGGTACGCGATCTGAATCTCACCTATCGCCACCATAAAGCGCTGCACGAACTGGATTTCGATCCTTACGGTTTTGAATGGCTGGTAGTGGACGATAAAGAACGCTCGGTGCTGATTTTTGTCCGCCGTGACCAGCAGGGAAATGAAATCATCGTTGCCAGCAACTTTACTCCGGTGCCGCGCTACGATTATCGCTTCGGCATCAACCAGCCGGGCCGGTGGAAAGAGGCGCTGAACACCGACTCCATGCACTATCACGGCAGCAACGCGGGCAACGGCGGGGCGACCCACAGTGATGAAATTGCCAGCCACGGACGCCAGCACTCCCTCAGCCTGACTCTGCCGCCGCTCTCGACGATCTGGCTGTACCGGGAGGGTGAATGATTAAACTGACATCGGGAAAACCCACGCCACTCGGCGCGAGCTACGATGGCAGCGGCGTGAACTTTACGCTCTATTCCGTTCACGCCGAACGTGTAGAACTGTGCGTATTTGACGAAGACGGCTTCGAGCAGCGCTACGATTTACCTGCCCGCAGCGGCGATATCTGGCACGGCTATCTTCCGCAAGCGCAGCCAGGATTGCGCTACGGCTACCGTGTTCACGGGCCGTGGGAGCCTGCGCAGGGGCATCGTTTTAACCCGGCGAAGCTGTTGCTTGACCCCTGTGCGCACGCGGTTGATCGGCATCCGAAAGACGACCCGCTGCTTCACGGTGGTCATGACGCGCCGGATCACCGTGACAGTGCGCTCGCCGCACCGCGCGCCGTGGTGGTTGACCTGAGCTATGACTGGGGTGACGACGCGCCGCCGCGCGTTCCGTGGGGCGATACGGTGATCTACGAAGCGCACGTCAAAGGGCTGACCCAGCTTCATCCTGACATCCCGGAAGATATTCGCGGCACCTACCGGGCGCTGGCGCATCCGGTGATGATTGATTACTTCAAAACGCTGGGGATCTCGACGCTGGAATTGCTGCCGGTGGCCTGCTTTGCCAGCGAGCCGCGTCTTCAGCGGATGGGGCTGACCAATTACTGGGGCTACAACCCGCTGGCGATGTTTGCGCTTGATACGCGCTACGCCAGCGAGCCGCAAAAAGCGCTGAACGAATTCCGCGACGCGGTGAAAGCGCTGCATAAAGCCGGGATCGAAGTGGTGCTCGATATCGTCCTGAACCACAGTGCGGAAATCGATCTTGAAGGCCCGACGTTATCCCTGCGCGGAATTGATAACCGTAGCTATTATTGGATCAGGGAAGACGGCGATTATCATAACTGGACCGGCTGCGGCAACACGCTCAACCTCAGCACGCCGGGCGTGGTGGACTATGCCCACCAGTGCCTGCGCTTCTGGGTCGATGAGTGCCATGTCGATGGCTTCCGCTTCGACCTGGCCTCTGTGATGGGGCGCACGCCGGAATTTCGCCAGGACGCGCCGCTGTTTGAGGCAATCAAAAACGATCCGCGCTTAGCGCAGATCAAACTGATTGCCGAGCCGTGGGACATTGGTCACGGCGGGTATCAGGTCGGCAATTTTCCGCCACTGTTTGCCGAATGGAATGACCATTTTCGCGATGGGATACGCCGTTTCTGGTTGCATCAGGATATTACGGCGGGCGAGTTCGCCGGACGCTTTGCCGCTTCCAGCGACGTTTTTCAGCACAACGGGCGTCTGCCGTCCGCCAGCATCAACCTGGTCACGGCACACGACGGATTTACGCTGCGCGACTGCGTTTGCTTTAGTGAGAAGCATAACGAAGCAAACGGTGAGGAAAATCGCGACGGCACTAACAAAAATTACAGCAATAATCATGGTATAGAAGGACTTGACGGCATTCTTGATGTGATTGAGCGTCGACGGGCCAGCGTCCATGCTCTGATGACCTCGTTACTGCTGGCTCAGGGTACGCCGATGCTGCTCGCCGGGGATGAACACGGGCACAGTCAGCATGGTAATAACAACGCGTATTGCCAGGACAACACCCTGACCTGGCTTGACTGGGCTGAGGCAAACAAAGGACTGATGACATTTACTGCGGCGTTAATTCACCTGCGTCGGCGCATCCCGGCATTGACCCGTGATAGCTGGTGGCAGGAGGGTGACGGAAACGTACGTTGGTTGAATGCGCAGGCGCAGCCGTTGAGCACCGGCGAATGGCAGGGCGGCACGCGGCAGATGCAAATTCTGCTGTCGGACCGCTGGCTTATCACCATCAACGCATCGCAGGACGTTACGGAAATAGCTTTACCCGATGGGGAGTGGCATGCCATTCCTCCGTTTGCCGGAAAGGATAATCCGGTTGTCGTGGCTATCTGGCACGGGCCCGCGCACGGAGTATGCGTATTTGAAAGGTCATAAAAAAGGAGTTAGACATGGTTAGGCTTGAAAACGACGATTTGCTGATGCTATCGCGCCAGTTGCCAATGAAGTCAGTAGCTCTGATCCTGGCAGGAGGTCGCGGAACCCGCTTAAAAGATTTAACGGTGACGCGCGCAAAACCGGCCGTCCACTTCGGCGGTAAGTTCCGTATCATTGATTTTGCTTTATCAAACTGCCTGAACTCCGGTATCCGCCGGATTGGCGTTATCACGCAGTATCAGTCGCACACGCTGGTACAGCACATCCAGCGCGGCTGGTCATTCTTTAGTGAAGAGATGAACGAGTTTGTCGATCTGCTGCCTGCGCAACAGCGCATACACGGTGAAAACTGGTATCGCGGAACGGCGGATGCGGTCACGCAGAACCTCGACATTATTCGCCGCTATAAAGCGGAATACGTTGTCATCCTCGCGGGCGATCATATTTACAAGCAGGATTACTCGCGCATGTTGATCGACCACGTGAAGAAAGGCGCGCGCTGTACGGTGGCCTGCCTGCCGGTGCCGGTGGCAGAAGCCACGGCGTTTGGCGTCATGGCGGTTGATGAAGATGACAAAATCATCGACTTCGTGGAAAAACCGGCCAATCCGCCGACCATGCCGAATGATTCAACCAAATCGCTCGCCAGTATGGGGATCTACGTTTTCAACGCCGATTACCTGTATGAGCTGCTGGAAAAAGACGATCTCAACGAAAATTCCAGCCATGACTTTGGTAAAGATATTATTCCGCAGATCACCAAAGAAGGGCTGGCCTACGCGCATCCGTTCCCGCAGTCTTGCGTGCAGTCCGATCCGGAATCTGAACCTTACTGGCGCGATGTCGGTACGCTGGAAGCCTACTGGAAAGCTAACCTCGATCTGGCCTCGGTGACGCCGGAGCTGGATATGTACGACCAGAACTGGCCCATCCGCACGCACATGGAATCGCTGCCACCGGCAAAATTTGTGCAGGACCGCTCCGGCAGCCACGGTATGACGCTCAACTCGCTGGTGTCCGGCGGTTGTATCATCTCCGGGTCCGTGGTTGTGCAGTCTGTGCTGTTCCCGCGCGTCAGAGTCAACTCGTTCTGTAATATTGACTCTTCCGTGCTATTACCTGATGTATGGGTAGGCCGTTCCTGCCGTTTGCGTCGATGTATTATCGATCGCGCCTGCGTGATCCCTGAAGGTCTGGTTATCGGGGAAAATGCGGAAGAAGACGCTCGCCGTTTCTACCGTTCGGAAGAAGGCATCGTGCTGGTTACGCGCGAAATGCTGAATAAATTAAAAAGCCAGAAATAAAAACGATAACCTTGCGCGGAAGGGGTCCGCGCGCTGTTTTACCGCAAGCGCCAGAGGGTCTTGCTAGGGTGACAGGAGCGATAATGCAGGTTTTACATGTATGTTCTGAGATGTTTCCGCTGTTAAAAACCGGCGGCCTGGCAGACGTGATTGGCGCGTTACCCGAAGCGCAAAAAGCGCTTGGGGATGAGGTACGCGTACTGCTTCCTGCGTTTCCGGACATTCGCCGTGGCATACCTGACGCACAGGTAGTGGCGCGGCGTGACACATTTGCTGGACATATCACGCTGCTGTATGGGCATTTTAACGGTGTGGGCATCTACCTGATTGATGCTCCGCACCTGTATGACCGTCCGGGGAGTCCTTATCACGACACCAACCAGTTCGCCTATACCGATAACGTGCTGCGCTTTGCGCTGCTGGGCTGGGTGGGCTGTGAAATGGCCTGTGGACTGGATGCCTTCTGGCGTCCCGATGTGGTTCATGCGCACGACTGGCACGCGGGACTGGCCCCGGCCTATCTTGCTTCACGTGGTCACCCGGCAAAATCGGTGTTTACCGTGCACAACCTGGCCTATCAGGGATTATTTTACGCCCATCATATGGATGACATCCAACTGCCATGGTCGTTCTTTAATATGCACGGGCTGGAGTTTGAAGGGCAGATCTCCTTCCTGAAAGCCGGACTGTTTTATGCCGATCACATTACGGCGGTCAGTCCGACCTACGCGCAGGAAATCACCCAGCCGCAGTTTGCCTATGGCATGGAAGGGTTACTCCGCCAGCGCCAGCTGGAAGGGCGGTTGACCGGCATCCTTAACGGCGTGGACGAAAAAATCTGGAGTCCAGAAACGGACCTGCTTCTTTCGTCACGGTACGGTCGCGATACGCTGGAAGATAAAGCGGAAAACAAGCGGCAGCTACAAATTGCGATGGGCCTGAAGGTCGATGACAAAGCGCCGCTGTTTGCCGTGGTCAGTCGTTTGACCAGCCAGAAAGGGCTGGATTTAGTGCTGGAGGCGCTGCCGGGCCTGCTGGAGCAGGGCGGACAGCTTGCCCTGCTGGGCGCGGGCGATCCGGTGTTGCAGGAAGGCTTTCTTGCCGCTGCCGCTGAACACTCTGGGCAGGTTGGCGTCCAGATTGGCTATCACGAAGCCTTCTCGCACCGCATTATGGGCGGTGCAGACGTCATTCTGGTGCCCAGCCGCTTCGAACCTTGCGGCCTGACCCAGCTCTATGGATTGAAATACGGCACGCTGCCGTTGGTGCGCCGCACTGGCGGGCTGGCCGACACTGTTGCAGACAGTTCACTGGAAAACCTGGCGGATGGAGTCGCCAGTGGCTTTGTGTTTGAAGACAGTAATGCCTGGTCCCTGTTACGGGCGATCCGGCGCGCATTTGTGTTGTGGTCGCGTCCCTCACTCTGGCGCTACGTTCAGCGTCAGGCGATGCATATGGACTTTAGCTGGCACGTTGCCGCGCAAGCCTATCACGACCTTTATAAACGCTTAGGGTAAGGAATTACCTGATGGAATTTTCAGATGAGTGAATCATTTAGCTATTCGTCACCGAATGTCAGCGTGGATGCGTTGAAGCATTCGATCGCTTATAAATTAATGTTTATGGTTGGCAAAGATCCCGCAATGGCCAACAAACATGAGTGGCTGAACGCCACGCTGTTTGCGGTGCGCGATCGTCTGGTGGAGCGCTGGCTGCGTTCCAGCCGGGCCAAGCTGTCACAGGAATCCCGCCGGGTGAACTACCTGTCGATGGAGTTTCTGATTGGCCGCACGTTGTCTAACTCTCTTTTATCTCTCGGTATTTATGACGAAGTGAAAACCGCGCTCGATCAAATGGGCTTCGACCTCGAAGACCTGATTGACGAAGAAAACGACCCCGGTCTCGGCAACGGCGGCCTCGGGCGTCTGGCGGCCTGCTTCCTCGACTCGCTGGCAACGCTGGGCCTGCCAGGGCGCGGCTACGGTATTCGCTACGATTACGGTATGTTCCAGCAGCGGATCGTCAACGGCTATCAGAAAGAGTCCCCGGACTACTGGCTGGAGTATGGCAACCCGTGGGAATTCAAGCGCCATAACACCCGTCATACCGTGCGCTTTGGGGGGCGTATTCAGCAGGAAGGTAAAAAAACCCGCTGGGTAGAAACCGAAGAAATTCTCGCGGTGGCCTATGACCAGATCATTCCGGGCTACGACACCGACGCCACCAACACGCTGCGCCTGTGGAGCGCCCAGGCCAGCCGGGAAATCAACCTCGGTAAATTTAATCAGGGCGATTACTTTGCGGCAGTGGAAGATAAAAACCACTCCGAAAACGTATCGCGCGTACTGTACCCGGATGACTCCACCTATTCCGGCCGCGAGCTGCGCCTGCGTCAGGAGTATTTCCTCGTCTCCGCTACCGTGCAGGATATTCTGCGCCGTCACTGGGAAGAGTACCAAACGTACGACAACCTGACGGATAAAGTCGCGATCCATCTCAACGATACCCACCCGGTACTGTCGATCCCGGAGCTGATGCGTCTGCTGATCGATGAGCACAAATATAGCTGGGATCAGGCCTTTGAGATGACCTGCCAGATCTTCTCTTACACCAACCACACGTTGATGAGCGAAGCGCTGGAAACCTGGCCTGTTGATATGCTCGGTAAAATTCTGCCGCGCCACTTGCAGATAATCTTTGAAATTAATGACTACTTCCTGAAAACCCTTCAGGAGCAATACCCGGAAGACAGCGGCCTGCTGAGCCGGACGTCGATCATTGATGAATCAAACGGTCGCCGCGTGCGCATGGCGTGGCTGGCGGTGGTGATAAGCCATAAAGTGAACGGCGTATCGGAGCTGCATTCCAACCTGATGGTGCAATCGCTGTTTGCTGACTTCGCAAAAATCTTCCCGACCCGCTTTACCAACGTGACCAACGGCGTCACCCCACGCCGCTGGCTGGCGCTGGCGAACCCGTCGCTGTCCGGCGTGCTGGATGAAAACATCGGACGCAACTGGCGTACCGATCTCAGCCAGCTTAGCGAGCTGGAACAGCATATGGATTTCGTGAAGGTCAATCAGGCGGTGCAGAAGGCGAAGCTTGCCAACAAAAGACGGCTGGCGATATTGATCGCCCAGCAGCTTAACGTGGTGGTCAATCCAGGTGCGCTGTTTGACGTACAGATCAAGCGCATTCACGAGTACAAACGCCAGTTGATGAACGTGCTGCACGTCATCACGCGCTACAACCGCATCAAGAACGATCCGTCGGCAGAATGGGTACCGCGCGTCAACATTTTCGCCGGTAAAGCCGCTTCCGCGTACTACATGGCGAAGCACATTATTCATCTGATCAACGATGTTGCGAAGGTGATTAATAACGATGCGGACATTGGCGACAAGCTGAAAGTGGTGTTTATCCCTAACTACAGCGTGAGTCTGGCGCAGGTGATTATTCCGGCAGCGGATCTCTCCGAGCAGATCTCCCTGGCGGGTACCGAAGCTTCCGGCACCAGTAACATGAAGTTTGCCCTCAACGGCGCGCTGACCATCGGCACGCTGGACGGCGCAAACGTCGAAATGCTGGAGCACGTCGGTGCGGACAACATCTTCATTTTCGGTAATACGGCGGAAGAGGTCGAAGAACTGCGTCGGCAGGGCTATAAACCTCGCGACTATTACGAAAATGATGAAGAGCTGCGTCAGGTGCTGACCCAAATCGCTACCGGCGTTTTCAGCCCCGAAGAGCCGGGCCGCTACCGCGATCTGGTCGATTCTCTGATTAACTTCGGCGATCACTACCAGGTGCTGGCAGATTACCGCAGCTACGTAGACTGCCAGGAGAAGGTGGACGAGCTTTACCGCCACCCGGACCAGTGGTCTAACACCGCAATGCGTAACATCGCCAACATGGGTTACTTCTCCTCGGATCGCACGATTCAGGAGTATGCCGATGAAATCTGGAATATTAAGCCGGTGAGGTTGTAACTCGCAGCCAGAGGAACAGATGTTCCTCTGGCTGGTATTTCTTACGACGCCAGCGACAGCTCGCGTTTCGCCGTATGGGCCGTCAGCCACTGCGCCACGCGCGCCTGCTGATCGGCATTAAGCCACATCCCCAGACGAGTGCGCCGCCAGATAGCATCGTCGAGACGACGCACCCATTCGTGCTCAACCAGGTATTTCAGTTCGGCTTCATAAAACTCATGACCAAAATCCTCGCCCAGTTCAGCTACCGTTTTCGCGTTGCCAATGATTAGCTCACTGTTGCTGCCGTAGGTGCGGGCATAGTGACGGGCCAGTTGCTCGCTGATGAACGGATAGCGACGGCGCAGTTTTGCCGCGTAATCGTCGCGATCGCCGCCGATGTTACCGCCCGGCAGGACCGCATCTTTGGTCCACGCCTGACCAATGCCCTGATAGTAAGGCGTCAGTTTTTCCAGCGCGTGCTCGGCCAGTTTGCGGTAAGTGGTCAGCTTGCCGCCAAATACCGACAGCAGCGGCGCTTTGCCGTTCTCATCATGCACATCGAGGGTGTAATCGCGGGTGATCGCCTGCGGAGAATCCGACTCGTCGTCGCACAGCGGACGCACGCCGGAATAGGTCCAGACGATATCCTCACGGCTTAGCTGCTTCTGGAAATGACCGTTGTAGACCTTGAGCAGATAGTTAATCTCATTCTCGTCGATAGCGACGTTTTTCGGATCGCCTTTATATTCGACGTCGGTGGTGCCGATAATCGAAAACTCATCCATCCACGGGATCACAAAGACGATACGTTTATCTTCGTTTTGCAGGATGTACGCCTGCTTCTGGGTATGCACGCGCGGCACCACAATATGGCTGCCTTTGATCAGGCGAATACCATAAGGAGAAGGCAGGTGCATTCCGTCGTCGAAGAACTGTTTCACCCACGGCCCGGTGGCGTTGACCAGACCGCGCGCCTGCCAGCGGTATTTCTTGCCGCTGTCGATGTCTTCCGCTTCCACGATCCACAGCCCGTTCTCACGGCGTGCAGAGGTCGCGCGGGTGCGGGTTAACACTTCGCCGCCTTTCTGCGTCACCATCTGCGCGTTTGCCAGCACCAGACGGGCATCGTCTACCCAGCAGTCAGAATATTCGAATCCGCGCACGATCTCCGGCTTCAGCACGGACTCTGAGCCAAAACGCAAACCGGTTGATCCCGGCAGGCTGGTCCGTTTCCCCAGGTGATCGTACATAAACAGGCCAATGCGGATCATCCACGCCGGGCGCAGATGCGGACGGTGCGGAAGTCGAAAGCGCATCGGGAAGGCAATGTGCGGCGCCATTTTTAACAGCACTTCGCGTTCCGCCAGCGCCTCGCTCACCAGGCGGAATTCATAGTGTTCAAGGTAGCGCAACCCGCCGTGGATCAGTTTCGAGCTGGCGGAAGAGGTGGCGCAGGCGAGATCCTGCGCCTCCAGCATCAGCACGGATAAACCGCGCCCGGCTGCGTCTGCCGCGATGCCCGCACCATTGATGCCGCCACCTATCACAATCAGATCTTTGGTTTCCATGCTGCTACCTCATGTACTTTCGTTAAAGCGCAAAAATGTTCGATATCGCTCATAATAGCAAGGAATCGCGCTTTTGGTAACATCAAAAAAACAATTTGGAGTGATATGCATAACATAATGGCGTTTCTCTACCCTGCCGACGTAAACTGAGCGTTAACACTGAGTCGGACAGAGTAAAGAGAAGATATGGATCACTTTGAGTGTATTAATGTAGAAGAAGCCCATCAGAAGCTGCATCAGGCCATGGCCGTGCTGGTGGATATCCGCGATCCGCAAAGCTACGCGCTGGGCCATACGCCGGGCGCATTTCACCTGACCAACGACACGCTGGGCGCGTTTATGCGCGAAACCGATCCCGATACGCCGGTGATGGTAATGTGCTATCACGGCAACAGCAGCAAAGGCGCAGCGCAGTATCTCCTGCAACAGGGTTATGACCAGGTGTATAGCGTGGACGGCGGCTTTGATGCCTGGCACCGTCATTTCCCGGCAGAAGTGGAACGCACGGTGTTTTAGCCGTTATACTGACCCCCTTTTGCGTGGAACAAGCGACCGCCCGTATGTTGATGATCACCTCTTTTACCAACCCGCGCATCGCGCAGGCATTTGTCGATTATATGGCGACGCAGGGCGTCGTGCTGACGCTCCAGCATAATACGCAGTGGGACGTCTGGCTGGCGGATGAAAGCCAGGCCGCGCAGGTTCAGGCAGAGCTGGCGCGTTTTATGGAGAACCCGGCAGACCCGCGCTATCTGGCGGCAAGCTGGCAGTCGGGGCAGACTAACAGCGGCCTGCGCTACCGCCGTTTTCCCTTTCTGGCAACCCTGCGGGAAAAAACCGGTCCGTTTACCGCCGTGATTATCGCCATCTGCGTGCTGGTCTACCTGCTGATGCAAATCCTCGGCGATCAAGTCGTTATGGCATGGCTGATATGGCCGTTTGATCCCTCCCTGAAATTTAATGTCTGGCGCTATTTTACCCACGCTTTCATGCACTTTTCGCTCCTGCATATCCTCTTCAACCTGTTCTGGTGGTGGTATATCGGCGGGATGGTCGAAAAGCGCCTCGGTAGCGGCAAGCTGATTGTCATTACTATTATCAGCGCGCTGCTGAGCGGATTTATTCAGAACAAATTCAGCGGTCCGCTTTTTGGCGGGCTGTCTGGCGTGGTGTATGCCCTGATGAGCTACGCATGGCTGCGGGGCGAGCGCGATCCGCAAAGTGGCGTCATTTTACCGCGCGGCCTGATTGCCTTTATTTTAATATGGTTGATTTCGGGTTGGTTTATTTCCAGCGACGTTTCGCACGGTGCCCACTTTACCGGGCTACTGGTCGGGCTGGCGATGGCCTTTGTTGATACGCAGAATGTGCGAAAACGAAAGTAACTTTTCCAGGGATTCTTGATGAAACAGACACAACGTCATGACGCTATTATCGAACTGGTCAAAAAGCAGGGATACGTCAGCACCGAGGAGCTGGTCGAGCACTTCTCCGTCAGCCCGCAAACCATTCGCCGCGATCTCAACGACCTCGCCGATCAAAATATGATCCTGCGCCATCATGGCGGCGCGGCGCTGCCTTCCAGCTCGGTCAACACGCCGTGGCACGATCGCAAAGCGACCCAGACGGCGGAAAAAGAGCGCATCGCGCGTAAAGTGGCAAGCCAGATCCCCAATGGCTCGACGCTGTTTATTGATATCGGCACCACGCCGGAAGCGGTGGCGCACGCGCTGCTGGAGCACAGCAATTTGCGCATCGTCACCAACAACCTGAACGTCGCTAATACGCTGATGGTGAAAGATGATTTTCGCATTATCCTCGCGGGCGGCGAGTTGCGCAGCCGCGACGGGGGGATTATCGGTGAGGCCACGCTTGATTTTATCTCCCAGTTCCGCCTCGACTTTGGCATTCTTGGGATCAGCGGCATTGACAGCGACGGCTCGCTGCTGGAGTTCGACTACCACGAAGTGCGCACCAAGCGGGCGATCATTGAAAATTCACGCCACGTTATGCTGGTGGTGGACCACTCCAAATTTGGCCGCAACGCGATGGTGAATATGGGCAGCATCAGCATGGTCAACGCCGTTTACACCGACGTGATGCCGCCCGCCGGGGTGATGCAGGTGATTTCCAGCCACAACGTGCAACTGGAACTTTGCTAACGCACTATTTCCCATTTCAGGTCAAAACGCGCAGATGTTTTCGCAGCCGGTCAGCGTCGTTGGCTTTGGCCTTTTCCTGGCGCGAGACGTCGCATAACCGGCGTCCCGCATCGGAAATTATCTGCGACTATTGATGCGCGCGTAGAGATCGCCACGAAACGTCCCGTCGCGCAGGGAGAGAAAACTGCCCGGTGACGCTACACCCCATACCCCATCATTTTCAGCAGCTTCTGCGCGTGCTGTACCGCATCCTGACGGTGGGCGACGCCGAGTTTTTGATACAGATTACGAATATGCGTCTTGATGGTGGTCGCCGCCACGTCAAGCTCACCGGCGATCTGATCGTTGCTGTAGCCGGAGTAAATCAGCCCCAGCACCTGCCATTCGCGCTGGGTCAGCGGACTGGTGCGGATCAGTTCCGGCACCTGCGGGTGATTAAGTAGCCGTTCGACGAAGTTCTCGTCAAAATGGGCGAACTTATGCCGATGATGCTGATTGATATCACGCAAAATTCGCTGGGCGCGGTGCTGTTCCAGTTCCGGCAGCGTATTAAGCTGAATAAGCTGACGCAACTGCTGCGCCATCGCCTCGCCCTCAATGACAAAATGGTTGATAAACCCGGTGCGGTTGGCGAGGGTCAGCGCTTCAATCAGCACGTTCTGGGCTTCATTTTTGCGTCCCGCCTGCCAGTAAAGCTGGTTGAGCAACAGCAGGTTACGGTTGAGATCGCTCATCAGGCGCAGGCTACGCGCGTTTTCGTTTAACTCTTCCAGCACAATTTCCGCCGGGCCGGATTCGCCGAGCAGGATCTGCACGCGGGCAATATTACGCCACTGGCTTTGCAGGAAGTGATTATTGGCAAACTCCGGTTTTGGCGTCTGGCGCAGCCAGTTGGCGGCGGATTTTTTGTCGCCGGTCATCTGCCAGTAAATCACCCGCACTTTATCCGCGTTCGACACCCAGTCGCTGTGATAAGGGCCATTGCCGAGCAGGTTTTCCAGCCGGTTGAGCTGGCTGCGGGCATTATCCAGATCGCCGCGTGCCAGCGAGCACTGCACCAGCAGCGCCAGACACTGAAGCTGCTGCTGCGGTTGATAGGTCGAAAGCACGGTCATGCCGCTGCGTGCGGCGCTTTCCGCTTCGTCGATGCGTCCCCAGGCCCACAGGAGTTGCGCGCGGATGCGCAGCAAAAATTCGTGCATCGGCAACTGTTCCAGATGCTGCTCGTAAATCAACTGGAATGCTTTTTCCTGGGTTTCCCAGGCGGCCTGTAAAAAGCCCTGGGCGAAAAGAATTTCACTTTGCTGGATCAGGCTCCACAAGGCGTAATGCCAGACATCGTGGCGGCGCGCCATCTGCTCGGTCTGATGCATTAAGGCCAGCGACTCGCTCAGCAGACCTTTGCAGTGCAGCACTTCGCCAAGAACCGAGGTGGCGACGATGCGGCTGTAATAACTGGCGACCGGCAGCATATCCAGCGCGATTTCAGCCAGCCGTTCGGCTTCTTCCGGGTCGCCGTCGTTGATGGCAACCTGCGCGCGCAGCGCATTGAAATCTCCGGTCAGCGCCACGTCCATCACGATTTGCATCTCCTGCTCGGCGCGGGCCAGCAGAGTATTCACCTCGCTGTAACGGTGCTGGCTTTGCATCAGCCACGCCTGAAGCAGAACCAGACGCGGGTTTTCCAGCAGGCTTTCCCACGGCAGCGAGGCCAGCGATTCTTCCAGCAGCGTCAGTTCGCTATGGTTGAACAGCCCCCACGCATGGTTAAGCAGAATATCGCGCAGCATTCGCGCATCGCCGGAAGCCAGCGCGTGGTGAATGGCCTCGGTAGGAAAGCCCTGTGCCATCCAGCTTTCGGCGGCGGCGCGATGCAGTTCCGGCAGTTCCGTCGCCAGTTCCCACTGGCAGCGCTGACGCAGGAAACTGCCGAACAGCGGGTGATAGCTGAACCACTCACCGGAATCATCCATTCGTTGCAGAAACAGACCCTGCCGTTCGATCTCTTCCAGCCGCATCTGACCGTTTTCTTCCCCGGTGACGCGGACGATAAGCGCGTCGTTCATTGAGCGCAGCAGGGCGCTTTTCAGCAGGAAGTGGCGGGTGCTTAAATCCACATTATCCAGCACTTCATCGACCAGATAATCAGAAAGATGGCTGGCGTTAATCCCGGAGAGGCGGCGCGCCGACTGATGCGGCGCGTTATTATTCTGCCGGGCGGAAAGAGCGATAAGCTGAAGCGCGGTGGCCCAGCCCGCGACTTCATCGCACAGGCGGCCGCTTTCAGAGGCTTCAATCGGCGAGGTCAAACGGCAATCGAAAAACTGCCGCGCTTCCTGATGATTAAAGGCCAGATGCTGGCTGCCGATCTCCAGGAGCTGATCGCGCACCCGCAGGTTGGCAATGCCCAGTTGCGGAAGATTGCGCGACATCACCAGCAGGGTGAGGTTTTCCGGCTGGTGGCGCAGGAAGAAACGCATCGCTTCGTGGATCACCGGATTGGTGATCAGATGATAATCGTCAATAACCAGCCACAGCGGGCGATCCCACTCGGCCAGTTCAATAAACAGCTGAGCAAAAAGCGAGGTCAGGCTGGCGTACTGGCGCTTTTGCACCATTGCTTCGCTGGCCTCGCAGTGTCCGCCGGTTGCCTGCTGGATCGCAGCAATCAAATAGCTGGCGAAGCGTTCCTGCTGGTTATCGCCTTCGTCCAGCGAAAACCAGCCCAAATCGCTCCTTCCCGCCGCCCATTGTGAAATGAGCGTCGTTTTTCCATATCCTGCCGGGCTGGTGATCAGCGCCAGACGAAAATTGTTCGCGCCGGAAAGTTTAGCCAGCAGGCGATCGCGGACCACTGTATGGTCAAGACGAACCGGGCGACTTAGTTTTGACGGAATCAACATATTTATCACTTCACTGTGCGGAAAAAGAGAGCGGGAGTTTTTTTGCGCTTCGTAATTAATATCTCTACGTTGGTGCAGATTGCAATGTATTGCAAGTTATGTCCGCTTTTAGTGTTTCTTAATTTGCACTCGGTCACAAATCATTAAATAAATTATCCGTTCTACTGAAACCGGTGCCAGCCTGCGTGGCGTCTGGCTTAGGTCAAATGGGAGAGGAGCGAAAAATGCGCGATAACGCACACCGGATTTTCCTTAAGGTTATTTAATATTCAACTTTTATGGTGCAGGGAAATAACCCGTTACAGGATGGGATAATCCTGATGGATGTATTTCATGAGGTTAGTTGTTTTTCTGATTACAATCTTTTTTAGAAACGGGATTTCAGTTTTTTGATCGGGACCATAGTTCTGCGGGTGGCGATGCCGGAAACTGTTCCGCTGGCGAAGGATGCCTCCCCTCTGTTCAAAAGCCCTGCAAGGATAGCGTAAGCGGCTAACGTTATAGTGGTGGCGATCACATTTTTCGCTCATCCCTGCTGCTCCTCCCTGCCTAATCCCTGTCAGGATGAGGAAGCCAGCCGGGTAGCCCGGCACACTATTGTTAACGTTTTTTCATTTGAACAGGATCCGGTTCCTTTTATGTCACAGCCCTCTTTTGATAACGCACAATTTCAGGCTGCCCTGGCGCGTCAGTGGCAGCGTTTTGGTTTAACGGATGCACAGCAAATGACGCCGCATCAATGGTGGCAGGCGGTGAGCGGCGCGCTGGCAGAGTTACTTGCCGCCCAGCCGGTAAACGCGTCTGCGGCTAATCAGCGTCACGTTAACTACATCTCGATGGAGTTCCTGATTGGTCGCCTGACGGGTAACAATCTGCTCAATCTCGGCTGGTATCAGGGGGTGAGCGATGCCCTGAAAGAGCAGGGGATCAACCTGACCGATCTGCTGGAAGAAGAGATCGACCCGGCGCTCGGCAACGGCGGTCTGGGACGCCTGGCGGCGTGCTTCCTCGACTCTATGGCAACGGTCGGCCAGGCGGCGACGGGCTACGGTCTGAACTATCAATACGGCCTGTTCCGCCAGTCTTTCGCGGACGGCAATCAAATGGAAGCGCCGGACGACTGGCATCGCGGTCGCTACCCGTGGTTCCGCCACAATGAAGCGCTGGATGTGCAGGTCGGCATCGGCGGTAAAGTGGTGAAAGGTGAATGGCAGCCAGGGTTCACTATTACCGGGCAGGCGTGGGATTTACCGGTGCTGGGCTACCGTAACGGTATCACCCAGCCGCTGCGTCTGTGGCAGGCGACTCACGCCCACCCGTTCAACCTGACCAAATTCAACGACGGCGATTTTATGCGTGCCGAGCAGCAGGGCATCGACGCTGACAAACTGACCAAAGTGCTCTACCCGAACGACAACCACACGGCGGGCAAGAAACTGCGTCTGATGCAGCAATATTTCCAGTGTGCGTGCTCCATTGCCGATATTCTGCGTCGTCATCACCTGGCGGGCCGCGCGCTGCATGAGCTGGCGGATTACGAAGTCATTCAGTTGAACGACACCCACCCGACCATCGCCATCCCGGAACTGCTGCGCGTGCTGATTGATGAGCATCAGCTCAGCTGGGACGATGCCTGGGCCATCACCAGCAAAACCTTTGCCTACACCAACCACACGCTGATGCCGGAAGCGCTGGAGTGCTGGGATGAGAAGCTGATCAAAGCGCTGCTGCCGCGTCACATCCAGATTATCCATGAGATCAACACCCGCTTTAAGGCGCTGGTGGAGAAAACCTGGCCGGGCAATGAGGCGGTCTGGGCGAAGCTGGCGGTGGTCTATGACAAGCAGGTGCGCATGGCAAACATGTGCGTGGTGAGCGGCTTTGCGGTCAACGGCGTGGCGGCGCTGCACTCCGAACTGGTGGTGAAGGATCTGTTCCCGGAATATCACCAGCTGTGGCCGAACAAATTCCATAACGTCACCAACGGCATTACCCCGCGCCGCTGGATCAAACAGTGCAACCCGGCGCTTGCCGCGCTGCTGGATAAATCGCTGAAAAAAGAGTGGGCCAACGATCTCGACCAGTTGATCAACCTGGAGAAATACGCCGACGATGCCAAATTCCGTCAGCAGTATCAGGCGATCAAGCTGGATAACAAAATCCGCCTGGCGGCCTTTGTGAAAGCGCGGACCGGCATTGAAATCAGCCCGGACGCCATTTTCGACGTACAGATCAAACGTCTGCATGAGTACAAGCGTCAGCACCTGAACCTGCTGCACATCCTGGCGCTGTACAAAGAAATCCGTGAAAACCCGCAGGCGGACCGCGTACCGCGCGTATTCCTGTTCGGTGCGAAAGCGGCACCGGGATACTACCTGGCGAAAAATATCATCCTGGCGATCAATAAAGTCGCCGAAGCGGTGAACAATGACCCGCTGGTGGGCGATAAGCTGAAAGTGGTGTTCCTGCCAGACTACTGTGTGTCGGTTGCGGAGCGACTGATCCCGGCGGCGGATATCTCCGAGCAAATCTCTACCGCCGGTAAAGAAGCGTCCGGCACCGGCAACATGAAACTGGCGCTGAACGGCGCGCTGACCGTCGGCACGCTGGACGGTGCGAACGTCGAAATCGCCGAGCAAGTCGGTGAGGAGAATATCTTCATCTTTGGCCATACTGTGGAAGAGGTGAAGCGCCTGAAAGCCAAAGGCTACGATCCGTTGAAATGGCGCAAAAAAGACAAAGTGCTGGATGCCGTACTTAAAGAGCTGGAGAGCGGAAAATACAGCAACGGCGACAAACACGCGTTCGATCAGATGCTGCACAGTCTCGGCAAGCAGGGCGGCGATCCGTACCTGGTACTGGCGGATTTTGCGGCCTACGTTGAGGCACAAAAGCAGGTTGATGTGCTTTATCGCGATCGGGATGCGTGGACCCGCGCGGCGATCCTTAATACTGCCCGCTGCGGAATGTTCAGCTCCGATCGCTCCATTCGGGACTACCAGAGCCGTATCTGGCAGGCCAAACGTTAAGGACAGCTATGGAACGCAAACGCCTCGATAAAGCCGCATTAGCGGCGGGGATTAGCCCTGATTACATTAACGCGCACGGTAAACCGCAGTCTATTGGTGCTGAAACCAAACGGCGTTTGCTGGATGCCATGCATCACACCACGGCCCCGAAAGGGGCCGTTACGCCATTACCCAACGTCATGGTTTTTACCCGTGGTAAAAAAATGGCGCTGGAGCTGGCGGGAAGCGGCGAGTTTAGCTGGTCGCTGACAACCGAAGAGGGACGTCAGCATCAGGGCGAGGCCAGCGGCGGTAAACCGCTGACGCTGCCGACGCGCCTGCCGGAAGGCTATCACACGCTGACGCTGCGCCAGGGCAAAAAGCAGTGGCAATGCCGGATCATTATCGCTCCGCAGCGCTGCTACGAGCCTGACGCGCTGCGCAGTGGTCAAAAGCTGTGGGGTGCCTGCGTTCAGCTTTACACGCTGCGTTCGGAGAAAAACTGGGGCATCGGCGATTTTGGTGATTTAAAAGCCATGCTGCCGGAAATCGCACAGCGGGGCGGGGCGTTTATCGGTCTCAACCCGATCCACGCGCTCTATCCGGCAAATCCCGAAAGCGCCAGTCCGTACAGCCCCTCTTCACGCCGCTGGCTGAACATTATCTACATTGACGTCAACGCGGTGGATGATTTTCAGCACAGCGAAGAAGCGCAGGAGTGGTGGCAGATGCCGACGACCCGGCAGGCGCTGCAAAAAGCGGTGAAAGAAGACTGGGTGGATTACTCCGCCGTAACCGCGCTGAAGCTGACCGGGCTAAGTATGGCGTGGCGACGCTTCGCTACCCGGTCAAAAGACGATGAGCATATGCAGGCGTTCCGCCAGTTCGTTGCTGACGAGGGGGAAAGCCTGTACTGGCAGGCGGCCTTTGATGCGATGCATGCCTGGCAGGTGAAAGAAGATCCGATGCGCTGGGGCTGGCCGGTCTGGCCGGAGGCGTATCGGTCTACTTCAACGCCGGAAGTGAAGCAGTTCTGTCAGGAGCATCAGGAAGAGGTCGATTTTTACCTGTGGCTTCAGTGGCTGGCCTGCACACAGTTCGCTTCCTGCTGGGAGATATGTCAGAGCCTGAATATGCCGGTCGGGCTGTATCGCGATTTGGCGGTGGGCGTTGCGGAAGGCGGCGCGGAAACCTGGTGCGACCGCGAGCTGTACTGCCTGAAAGCGTCGGTTGGCGCACCCCCGGATATTCTCGGTCCGCTGGGACAGAACTGGGGCCTGCCGCCGATGGACCCGCACATCATCACCGCCCGTGGCTACGAGCCCTTCGTCCAGTTGCTGCGCGCGAATATGCGCGACTGCGGGGCGCTGCGTATCGACCACGTGATGTCGATGCTGCGCCTGTGGTGGATCCCCTACGGCGAGACGGCGGATCATGGCGCTTACGTGCACTATCCGGTAGACGATCTGCTGGCGATCCTTGCACTGGAAAGTCAACGTCATCAGTGCATGGTGATCGGCGAAGATCTTGGTACGGTGCCGGTGGAGATCGTCGGCAAGCTGCGTAAATCCGGCGTTTATTCGTATAAGGTGCTGTATTTCGAAAGCGACCACGAAAAAACGGTCCGCGCGCCGGATGCCTGGCCTGCGCAATCAATGGCGGTGGCGGCAACGCACGACCTGCCTACTCTGCGCGGCTACTGGGAAAGCGGCGATCTGACGCTCGGTAAAACGCTGGGGCTGTACCCGGACCCGGTGGTGCTGCGCGGACTGTATCAGGATCGCGAACTGGCGAAACAGGGGTTGCTGGATGCTTTGCATCGCCATGGCTGCCTGCCGAAAAGCGTTGGCCATAAAGCCTCGCGCATGACCATGACGCCGGTACTGAATCGCGGGATGCAGCGCTATATCGCCGATACTCACAGCGCCCTGCTGGGCCTCCAGCCGGAGGACTGGCTTCAGATGGCGGAACCGGTGAATATTCCGGGCACCAGCTATCAGTACAAAAACTGGCGGCGCAAGCTTGCCACCACGCTTGAGAAGATGTTTGCCGATGACGGCGTGAACAGGCTGATTAAAGATTTGGATAAGCGGCGGAAGGTGAAGCGGAAATAATTGACGACGCCCGGTGTGATGAACATCGGGCATTATGCTTATACCCGTCATACTTCAAGTTGCTTGTGCGTTGGCTTTCCTCGCTCACCCCAGTCACTTACTGGAGTAAGCTCCTGGGGATTCACTGCGTCGCCGCCTTCATGCAACTCGAATTATTTAGGGTAGATATGTCGACAAAGATAGCGATAAGCGCTGTCAGAACAGGACCGGCGGCGTGATTTTTACTGGCGCAAATAGTGTTGAGACGTTGGCAGGTAATATTTTCCTCATACCAAGCTTCGGTGACGACCGTGGTTAGACCATGTTGACCATACAATATTTCCTTCGCATTTTGTGAATTTGCGACTTCGCGCGGGAAGTCAGTTATTTTAAGAAGCAGTCCCTCCAGACAAAAGGGTTCAGATTGAATGATATGGATGTTCCTTCGTTCTGCCGCCTTTCTGTCTGTGGCGGATATCGCCAAATCGGAATCAATATAAATATATTTTTGATCGAAATCCCCCAAATAATTAATCGCCCGCTGAATAGCGGTTTTTGGCCCACCGCCGCCCGCTTCATCAATTTTGACGCTAAATCCCGCGTTTCGCGGATGATAAAGTGTCTTGATTCGCTCAACAAATTTCTTATCGGAAATCCCTTCACAGATAATTAACCGGGTGGAGCGTAACGTCCGTGTTTTTCTGGCAGGTTTGCTCATAGTTCAGGTACTCCACCAAAGGCTCCGGCCAGATATTTTGCCGCCAGATTTTCATCGGCGCGGGCTTCCGTTGATGGGAAGTCATCAAGGCGGAAGCATTCGCTGCGGTTATTTTTTTTCTCGGTGATGATGATCCGATATTTACCGAGGTAGTTAATCAGTTCCGGTTTGTGGCAGGTGAAGACCAGCTGTGAGCCGTGTGGATTGCTTTCTTTATTAGTAAATAACTCAAGGATTGGCTTCATCATATGTGGATGAAGATCGTCGCCCAGCTCATCGATAAAGCAGGGATTGCCGCTTTCCAGCGCGTTTAAGATTTCGTATAAGCGGATCAGTGCACTTTGCGTCCCGGCTGACTCAAGGAAAAAAGGTAGGGTGAATTGCCCGCCATTTTCGCAGCTATGTAATCCATTAAGAGAGTAATGATTTTTATTTTGCCCTAGTTCATTTATCCTGGTTTCTTTATTGATGGTAATATCATGCAGACCTAAATCCCATTTTTTGATTTGATTTTTAAGCTTATCAAACAGTACAGAATTCATGTCCAGCATCATAGCGATATCAGATAGGTTATATTCGGTACTGGATCTCCTTCCCGTGGAATGAATATTTGTGAAACAGATGATACTATAAGCGATACTGTTTGCGAGAGTAATGTTTATTCTTCGCGCTGCCGATATAATACTGGTATTACATGGGGTACGTAATGCCTCCTTTTCTCCCAAGGGAAATATATCACTTTTTTCTGTATATTCATACAGGACGCCCAGATGTAACTCTTCTATTCTTGGGTCATCTAATTTAGTATAGCTTTCATAAGTAGATAGTTTTCGTAAGATACTATTCATCGAAGCATTAGTTAATTTGCGTTTAAAAACATAAATAAACTTCTTGCTTTTGTTCTTCAAGAATAAATTTTCTTCATAGATCAAAAACTCATTGGCTGTAATTTCGTAAAGGTACTCATCGCCATCTAGCAGGAAATTCATCCGTATTTTACTGAAGCAGTTATCTATTTTATTAGTATTAATATACAACGGTTCGCTAGCGCGCGCAGGGATATTCCAGAATAACCATCCTAAAAACGGCAGCGGCTTAAGCAGGGTTGTTTTCCCGGAAGCATTTGCGCCCATGATCGCCGTGATAAGGTTGACCTGATGCCCGCCGCATTCCTGCCATAAATCCTTGTAGCGGTCTTTTTTACTGGTGGTGAGATCCACCAGTCCCCCTTCATCGCCGAAACTGCCGAAGTTTTTGACTTCGTACCATAAGATAGCGTTTTTCATAAAGCCTCATTTTGTACAAAAAAATGTATAAAATAGTATTTTATGAAGTTTATTACAGCCATTGGGTAAAGCAACAACAAAAAAGCCCCTGATTTTCATCAGGGGCTTCGCAATACGAATCAGTGGCAGATTATGAAATCACACCACCATTCCCAACAGCAGGCACCCGACCAAACCACATACCGAGATTATGGTTTCCAGCGCCGACCATGAGCGGATCGTCTCGCCGATAGTCAGGTTGAAGTACTCTTTGAACAGCCAGAAACCCGGATCGTTAACGTGAGAGAAAATCACGCTGCCTGAACCCACGGCGATCACCATGAGTTCAGGGCTGACGCCGGTGGTGGCAATCAGCGGCGCGACGATCCCGCCCGCCGTAATCGCTGCCACGGTAGCGGAACCCAGCGCGATACGCAGTACGGCGGCGATAGACCATGCCATAAAAATCGGCGACACGCCGGAGCCGTGCATCATTGAGGCGATGTATTTGTCCACGCCGCTATCAACCAGCACCTGCTTGAATGCACCGCCGCCGCCAATGATCAGCAGCATCATGGCGATGATTTTGATCGAGGTAGTGAGGGTATCGTTAATGTCATCCATCGAACGACCGCGATTCAGGCCAAAGGTGAAGATCGCGATCAGCACCGCAATGAGCGTCGCCATTACCGGATCGCCGAAGAATTCAGCGTAAGGCAGAAGGGCATGGCCTTTTGGCAGGATCATCTCGGCAACCGCGCGTAGCGCCATCAGGATCACCGGGACCAGCGACGTCCAGACGCTGACGCCGAACCCCGGCATCTCCGCTTCAGTAAAGGTTTTGGCGTTATACAGACCTTCCGGGATCGGCTTATCAATGCCCTTCAGGAATTTGGCATAGACCGGACCGGCAAGGATCACCGTTGGGATCGCCAGCAGCGTGCCGTAAAGCAGCGTCTTGCCCATGTCCGCATGGAAAATAGTCGCGATGGCGGTCGGACCGGGGTGCGGCGGTAGAAAACCGTGGGTTACAGAAAGCGCTGCGGCCATCGGCACGCCGACGAAAAGCAGCGGGATGCGTGCAGCGGCCGCGATGGTAAATACCAGCGGTAACAGCAGAACGAAACCCACTTCATAGAACAGGGCAAAACCCACGGTAAAGCCGGTTAATACCACCGCCCACTGAATGTATTTTTGACCGAACCTGGCGATAAGCGTAGTGGCAATGCGCTGCGCGCCGCCGCAGTCAGCGAGCAGTTTGCCGAGCATCGCACCGAAGCCCATGATCAGCGCCAGGCCACCGAGCGTGCCGCCAACACCCGCTTTGATAGAGGCGATAACTTTCTCTACCGGCATTCCCTGCATGATCCCGACGGCGAGGGCCACCAGAATCAGCGCAATAAATCCGTTCAGCTTGAAACGAATCATTAACAACAATAACAACACAACCCCGATAGCAACGATGACTAATGGCATGATTTACTGGCCTTTAATTTGTTATGGGTAACTTTGTGATTTCACTGCCTTCCGATTCCGGGACTGCACTGGCGATCGCAAGACGAATAGCACATCAACAAATCCCTCTGGTACACCTGAGAAAAGCGGGCTGTTTGTGGAAGAATAGTGCTAAGGCAGGATGATACGGGTAACATTAATAAAATGAACATCCCCCCGGCAGGCAAAATTTTAAAAGTGGGAGGCAGGTCATACTCTGCGGGAAGTTTTAACAATTACCGATAAGATATGCACAGAAAGATGAATTTTTAATCGCACAATTCGGCATGGGTAAATTCAGATGATCTCATCCATTTCGGGATCGGATTTTCCTGGCTTCATGAATTGCTACAAATGAAGTGACAACATGATAACGCCCCTGACGGTCATCAGGGGCGGAGGGGATTAGTAATACGAGTGTTCGCCGCGCTGGTGCTCGGTCAGATCGCGCACGCCTTTGAGTTCCGGGAATTCGTTCAGCAGTTGCTTTTCGATCCCTTCTTTCAGGGTAACGTCGACCATCGAGCAGCCGTTACAGCCGCCGCCAAATTGCAGGATGGCGTAGCCTTCGTCAGTGATTTCCATCAGCGTGACGCGGCCGCCGTGTCCGGCAAGTTGTGGGTTCACCTGCGCCTGAAGCATGTATTCGACACGCTCCATCAGCGGGGCGTCGTCAGAAACCTTGCGCATTTTGGCGTTTGGCGCTTTCAGCGTCAGCTGGGAGCCGAGCTGGTCGGTCACGAAATCGATATCCGCATCTTCCAGATACGGTGCGCTTAACTCGTCTACGTAGGCGGTCAGCAAATCAAATTTCAGGGCAGTATCGCTTGCTTCCACAGCGTCCGGCGGACAATAAGAAACACCGCATTCGGCGTTAGGCGTTCCGGGATTAATGACAAATACACGAATTTGCGTCCCTTCTTCCTGATTTGCCAGCAGTTTGGCAAAGTGCGCTTGTGCAGCATCGGAAATACGGATCATAGCAATGGCCTAATAGTTGACTGTTTTACTCGGTTATAATACGCCCATCGTCGAGGCTCTACAAGGTTCGACAGAGGCACCAGACCTGGACCGTTGCTGCGCCGCCTCGCTTTAGCAGGCGGACAATTTCTGCGACGGTGCTGCCTGTGGTGACGACATCATCCACCACGACGATATGGAGACCTCTGACCGGGATTTCAAGCTGAAAGGCATTTTTCAGGTTGTGCTTACGCAGCCGGGCGGAAAGCTGATGCTGGGTCGCGGTGGCCCGCACGCGGGTGATGGCGTCGGCTTCATACTCACAGCCCAGCCAGCGCGCCAGCGGGCGGCACAGCAAATCGCTCTGATTAAACCCTCTGCGCCAGTGTCTTTTTTGCCACAGCGGCACGCTGATAAGGCGATCCGGGCGAGGCTGCCGCCGCTGGAACGAGGCCAGCAGCAGGAGCCTCGCCAGCGCCGGAGCCAGCTCCGCTTTGCCGGAAAACTTAAAGCGGTGAATCAGCGTGCTCAGCGGCGGTATGTAGTCGCTGACCGCAATCAGCCGCTGCCACGGCGGCGGTTTTTGCAGACAGCGCCCGCAGGGCAGGTGTTCATGCTGCGCGGGAAGGCCGCACTGCGGGCAGACCGGCGCTCTTGCAAAAAGCGTGGACGCGCAGCGCGAGCAAATCCCCCACTGCGGCAGGGCAAGCGGCATTCGGCATAGCCAGCATAAGCCACAGGCTGTTAACATATTTCACCTCGTAAACGACAAGTGAGAACAGTACCTGATGAGCGACCTCTGGTGGCAAACGAAAGGCGAAGGAAATTGTCATCTTGTGCTGCTGCACGGATGGGGACTGAATGCGGAAGTGTGGGATTGCATTTCGGCGGAATTAAGCTCGCATTTTACGCTGCATCTGGTGGACTTGCCGGGCTTCGGGCGCAGCCAGGGTTTTGGTGCGCTTACGCTTACGGAAATGGCCGAGTGTATGCAGGCCCGCGCGCCGGAAAAAGCCATCTGGCTGGGCTGGAGTCTCGGCGGGCTGGTGGCAAGCCAGGTGGCGCTAAGTCATCCCGGGCGCGTGCAGGCGCTGGTGACGGTGGCGTCATCCCCCTGTTTTTGCGCCTGTGACGGCTGGCCGGGGATCAAGCCGGAAGTCTTGTCCGGGTTCCAGCAGCAGCTCAGCGAGAACTTTCAGCGCACCGTGGAGCGTTTTCTGGCGCTGCAAACAATGGGGACAGAGAGCGCCCGCCAGGACGCCCGCAGGCTGAAAAACGCCGTGCTGGCGTTACCGATGCCGGAAGTGGCGGTGCTCAATGGTGGACTGGAAATCCTGAAAAATACGGATTTACGTGAACCACTGCGCGAGCTGACTCTGCCGTTCTTGCGCATCTACGGCTATCTCGACGGACTGATACCGCACAAGGTTATCCCGTTGATTGACGCCCTCTGGCCTGCCAGCGAGTCGCTGACGATCCCGAAGGCCGCGCATGCGCCGTTTGTTTCCCATCCCGAAGCGTTTTGTCAGGCGCTGATCGACCTCAAAGCCAGAGTGGTCTGATTCTTTCGCGCGGCCTGGCAAAAGTGGGATGACGCAGCAATACTGATAATGCCGCTGCGTATTTTTATGCCGTGGCATCCCCTGTCAAAAAGGAGTCCGGGCTATGAAAATTGTTGCAGGTATCGTTGCATCGCTGGTGATTGGATCGCTGTCGTTCGGGGTTATGGCGGCGGAAGAGCTGCATAAAGATAAACTCAAAGAGATGAACCTGACCAAAGTGGGGGATATCAGCACCTCCAAAGGTACGGCTCCGATGGACGCACAGCGTGAACTGTCCAAAAAAGCCGACGAGCTGGGCGGGAAATATTACGTGATCACCAGCGCGAAGAAATCAGAAAAAGACATCCACACTACGGCTGAAGTGTATAAATAAGCGCCTTGCCGGGCCTCATCAGGCCCGGCAAGCAGTTTCAGCGCAGCATCCACCATTCCCGCAGACACGCTTTCCCTTCCGGGCAGCGCTTGCAACTGCCATTCAGACAGCTTTCGACATCTTCCTGGGTACGACGGGCTTTGCCCATCGCTTCCATGCGGCTGAGCATGGCATCCAGCAGCGGACGAGGCAGTTTCAGCGCAGCGCTAAGCTGGCTGGCTTCCATCCTTCCTTGCAGAGCCAGCATATTTCGCACGTCCATTAACGAGGCCATTAATGGCAATCTCCCGCCGGGCTTTCGCAGCAACTGGCAGGCGTTTTACGCGTCGCCAGCAGATTGACGTCCACCCGGCTGCGGGCGCGGCGCAGGCTGCCAATCACCACCACATTAAACAGCAGCACCGCCAGAATACAGACCAGGCTGTACTGCGGATGCTGCTCGAAGCTGGCAACCTGATAAAACAGCGTCGCCAGGGAATAAGCGATGTTCAGCCCCCACAGAATAGAGAAGCCCATCCAGCCACGACTGGATTCGCGGGAAATGGCTCCCATCACTGAGATGCAGGGCACGTACAGCAGCACAAAAATCAGATAGCTGTAGGCTGCCGCCGCGCTGCCAAATTTCTCGCTCATCACGCCCATCGTCCCGGTCGCCATTTCACCATCGCCTTTGCTGGCTTCAATCGGGTTCGCCAGTACGCTCAGGCTGAAGGTGTCTTTCAGGCTCTGCCAGGTGTCGCTGACCGCGCCGGACAGCTCCCCGGTGAGGCTGAACTCTGCCGGGTTAAATTCCTCTTCCTGAATATTTTCGGCGGTATAAAGCGTGTTGAGCGTGCCCACCACCACTTCTTTTGCCATCGCGCCGGTAAACAGGCCAACGGTCGCCTGCCAGTGATCCTGATGAACGCCAATCGGCTCCAGCAGCGGCGTAAAGACGCGGCTGACGGACGCCAACGCAGAGTCGTTAATGTTATTGACCGCCTTGCCGCTGAGAGAAAAACTGTTCAGCGCACTGAGGAAAATACTGACGATAACGATGACTTTACCGGCACGCAGAATAAAACCCTTCAGCCGCTGCCAGGTCTGAATGAGCAGGCTTTTAATCATCGGCACGTGGTACACCGGCAGTTCCATCACGAACGGCGAGGCTTCACCGCGCATGATGGTATGTTTAAGCATCAGACCGGTCAGCACCGCCATCACAATGCCAAGAATGTAGAGCGAGAAGACCGCCAGCGCGCCCTGCTGCCCAAAGAAGGCGGCGGCGAAGACGGCGAAAATCGCCAGCCGCGCGCCGCAGGACATAAACGGTGCCATCATGATGGTCATCAGCCGTTCACGGGGTGCATCCAGGGTGCGTGCACCCATCACCGACGGCACGTTGCAGCCAAAGCCAACAATCAGCGGAACGAAAGATTTACCCGGCAGACCCAGCGATTGCATCAGACGGTCCATGACAAAGGCGGCACGCGCCATGTAGCCGGAGTCTTCCAGGAAAGACAGGAACAGATACATCATGCCAATCTGCGGCACCAGCGGCAGAACGGTGTTGATCCCGCCACCAAGCCCCTGGGCGAGGAAAATCGTCAGCCAGTCCGGGAAGTGCAGGGTGTAGCCAATCCACTGGATGCCGTGGATAAAAATCGCCACCGATCCGACGTCAAAAATTGGCGACAGCGCGCCGCCGATGTTGATGGCGAACAGGAACATCACGTACATCACCAGCAGAAAGATCGGCAGACCGAGAAAACGGTTAAGGATAATTTTGTCCATCGCGGCGGTGAAGCGGCTGGGCTCAGCGGTCAGCGAGTTGCTGACCGTATCGCAGATGGCAGCGATACACTGGTAGCGCGCGTCGGCGATGTGCAGCGCGGGATCGTCAATATCCTGATGTAAGCGGGCCAGCGAGCCGTCCAGCGTTTGCGCGGCGTCCTGGGCATACGCCCGGCTATAAATGTCGCCTTCCAGCATTTGCAGCGCCAGCCAGCGGCGCTGTTGCATCGGCATATCGGCGGGCATTTTCTGCGCCAGGCTGTCAGCTTCAACCAGCAGCGGCTGCGCATAGTGGACCAGATCCACGTCCTGATTACGGGTATGGCGGTCGATCGCCAGTTTCAGCGCGTCTATCCCGCGACCGCGCGTGGAAACCAGCGGGACTACCGGGCAGCCGAGGCGAGCGGAGAGGGCATCGATATCAACCCGCACCTGCTGTTTTTCGGCGATATCCAGCATATTGAGCGCCACTACGCAGGGAATACCCAGTTCCAGCAGTTGCAGTGTCAGGTAAAGGTTGCGCTCCAGATTAGACGCATCCACCACGTTAATCAGCAGGTCAGCATCGCCGCTGAGAATGTAATGGCAGGCGATTTGCTCATCGAGCGAGGTCTGGGAGGAAATGGTGGTCAACGAATAAGTGCCGGGCAGGTCAACCAGCGTGACCTGATAATCGGTAGTCAGAAAGCTACCTTCTTTGCGTTCAACGGTCACGCCCGCCCAGTTGCCTACCCGCTGACGCGAGCCGGTTAACTGGTTGAATAACGTTGTCTTACCCGAATTAGGATTGCCAATTAAGCCAATGGTTAGTTTTTTCATTTTCGTTGACTCACTGTATTAACGGGAAACCGATTCCACTTCTAATAGCGCCAAATCTTTTTTGCGTAATACCAGATTAACGCGGCGGGTTTCGATATGGACGGGATCGCCTAATGGCGCGATGCGCACTACATTAAAGGACGAGCCGGGTAACATACCCAGTGAGAGCAGCTTCTGACGATAGGCCGGGCTGATATCACGGGAGAATCCGGTGATCTTCCAGGCACTGGCTGGTGTAAATTGCATAGAGCCTACTTATGTATCACTTGCGGAATAGACCATGCGGTCTGCGCACGACGGTTAATTATCAATCAAGGCGATGGTAATGAGAATAGTTTGTATCTTCAATCTTTAAAGTGTGACGAAGTATGCTGTTAGCAAATAAAGTCGCGAAAAATTGATATAGCGCAAAAATAAGCGGGGTTTTGCCGCCAGGCAACGCAGTTGAAAAAGAGTCCGGGTGTTTTTAATATTTTACATTATATGATTAATTGTTTTATTAGTGTTAAAGCATGAGCGTGGAGCAGGAGTTGGGCAGATAACTGCCTGGCATTCATCAGCTTGCTGAGGATCTCTTTTTTATTATCCCCGGTAACGGTAACAATAATTTTTTTAGAGCGGAGAATTTGTCGGATACTGGTGGTAATGCCACGCTTAACGTCCTGCGCGCCTTTAATCATCGCATGATTCATCGACGTCTTTGTTCTCTGCAATGTTGAGGATTGTCCTGGCGACGGTGCTGGCAATATCATGTTCTGATTCAATTAAAGTGAATTGCATATTAACCATCTTCTGATGGAAATATTGACGTGATAATTGGTCGGATGGGCAAATGCTTCCGGGTATTCAATGATGGTATTGTTACTGGTCGCATGGCGGGATATTTTGATTATCGGGGAGTAAATCGGTATCTGTAATAGCTGGCTTTCTATAACACCCGAAAGTACCGGCTGATAAAATTCATTGACGGCGATTTTGAAAACGGCGTGCGCTCACTTTTATGAGTCGGAATATCACCCTGATACGAGAGTGTTTACCCGCCTGATGGCGGGTAAACCAGATGGACGGAATAAGTCAGCAGACGGTTAGCGTTTTTTACCCATTGCCGCTGCCAGCGCATCCATCATCGCGCTGTTACCGGCTGGCTGGGCTTCGCGTGCGCGTGGTTTCGCCTGCGGACGGCTGTTTTGCTCACGCGCGCCGCCGCCGCGACGGGCGTTGGTTTCACCTGGCTGCTCGTCCAGGCGCATGGTGAGGGCGATGCGCTTACGCGGCAGATCCACCTCCAGCACTTTCACCTTCACGATATCGCCCGCTTTCACCACGGTGTGCGGATCTTCAACGAACTTATTCGCCAGCGAGGAAATATGAACCAGCCCGTCCTGGTGAACGCCGATGTCCACGAACGCACCAAAGTTAGTGACGTTAGTGACCGCGCCTTCAAGGATCATTCCCGGCAGCAGGTCGTTCATGGTTTCCACGCCGTCGGCAAACGTTGCGGTTTTGAATTCAGGACGCGGATCGCGGCCCGGCTTTTCCAGCTCTTTGATGATGTCGGTCACCGTCGGCACCCCGAAGCGCTCGTCGGTAAAATCGGACGCTTTCAGGTTACGCAGTTCGCTGCCGTTGCCCATCAGATCGCGCAGGGACTGCTCGGTTGCCGCCAGAATTCGTTCAACAATCGGATAGGCTTCCGGGTGAACGGTAGAGGCATCGAGCGGGTTATCACCGTGATTGATACGCAGAAAGCCCGCGCACTGTTCAAAAGCTTTCGGCCCCAGACGGCTCACTTTCAGCAACTGCTGGCGATTGTGGAACTGGCCGTTTTCATCACGCCAGGCGACGATATTCTGCGCCATCATGCGGGTCAGACCGGCTACGCGCGCCAGCAGCGGCACGGAGGCGGTGTTGAGATCCACACCGACGGCGTTCACACAGTCTTCCACGACCGCGTCGAGCTTGCGGGCAAGCTGGCTCTGGCTCACGTCATGCTGATACTGGCCCACGCCAATCGATTTCGGATCGATTTTCACCAGCTCTGCCAGCGGGTCTTGCAGGCGACGGGCGATAGACACCGCGCCGCGAATCGACACATCCAGATCCGGGAATTCCAGCGCCGCCAGTTCTGACGCCGAGTACACGGATGCGCCCGCCTCGCTGACGATGACTTTCTGCGCCGTCACTTTCGGGAACTGCTTCTGTACGTCGAGGAAGAAACGCTCGGTTTCGCGTGAGGCCGTACCGTTGCCAATCGCCACCAGTTCGACGTTGTGCTTTTCGCACAGCGCCGCCACCGCGACCGCGGCTTTCGCCGCCTGACCGGTATGCGGATAAATGGTATCGGTCGCCACCAGTTTGCCGGTGCCGTCAACCACGGCCACTTTTACCCCGGTGCGCAGGCCCGGATCGAGGCCCATCGTGGCACGCAGGCCAGCCGGAGCGGCCATCAGCAGATCGTGCAGGTTACGCGCGAAAACGTTAATCGCCTCGTCTTCTGCCCGCTCGCGCACCGTGCCCATCAGTTCGGTTTCCAGATGCATCAGCACCTTGATGCGCCAGGTCCAGCTCACTACCGCGCGACGCCAGCTATCCGCCGGTGCGTTGTTCAGGCGCAGACCGAGATGGTCGATAATGATGTGTTCGCAGTGGCTCTCTTTCGGCGGCTCGTCAAACTGCGGATCGGCATTGAGGGCCAGTTGCAGTACGCCTTCGTTGCGCCCGCGAAACATCGCCAGCGCGCGGTGAGAGGGGACGGAAGAGACAGGTTCATGATGATCGAAGTAATCGCGGAATTTCGCGCCTTCATCTTCTTTGCCCGCGACAACGGTGGCGACCAGATGCGCGTTTTTCCACAGATAGTCACGCACTTTTGCCAGCAGCGCAGCGTCTTCGGCAAAACGTTCCATCAGGATATAGCGCGCGCCGTCCAGGGCGGCTTTGCTGTCCGCCACGCCTTTATCGGCGTCAATGTATTTCGCGGCTTCGGTTTCCGGGTCGTGAGACGGTTCGCGCCATAACAGGTCCGCCAGCGGCTCCAGCCCGGCTTCAATGGCAATCTGACCGCGCGTGCGGCGCTTTTGCTTATACGGAAGATAGAGATCTTCCAGTTCTGTTTTGCTGAGCGTGCCGTTAATGGCGCGGGTCAGTTCGTCGGTCAGTTTGCCCTGATCGCCGATGGATTTGAGAATGGCCTGACGGCGTTCTTCCAGTTCGCGCAGATAGCCGAGACGCGTTTCCAGCAGGCGTAACTGCGTGTCGTCCAGCCCGCCGGTGACTTCCTTACGATAACGTGCAATAAACGGCACGGTATTCCCTTCATCAAGCAGGCGAACGGCAGACTCTACCTGTTCGGCTCTGGCCTGAAGTTCACCCGCAATAATGCGGCAGAGCGAATCATTCAACATGGCTAGTATCATCTTGAGGTCAAAAATCAGCGGATAGTTATACGGACTGGCAGGCAAAAATGCCAGCCGCAGACGGCGGCTTCGGACTGTTCCGGCGCTATTTTACATACTCGATTTCGTTAACGTACCAGTTCATCTCTCCGCCGGGTGCCTGCACCACCGCCAGATCGCCGACCTCTTTTTTTAGCAGCGCCCGCGCCATTGGCGAATCAATGGAGATGTAATCCTTACGGCCAAAAATTTCGTCGTAGCCCACGATGCGAAAACGCTTCACCTCGCCGTCATCGTTTTCCACTTCCACCCACGCGCCGAAAAAGACTTTGCCTTCCTGCTGCGGCGAGTAATCGACGATTTTGAGATTTTCCAGACATTTGGTGAGGTAGCGCACGCGTCGGTCTATCTCACGCAGCCGCTTTTTGTTGTACTGATAATCGGCGTTTTCACTGCGATCGCCGAGGCTCGCCGCCCAGGTCACTTTTTTGGTGACTTCCGGGCGCTCTTCACGCCAGAGATAATCCATCTCTTTTTTTAGCTTTTCATACCCTTCACGCGTAATTAGCGGCGTTTTCATCTGGCTTTACCTTCTTTTTCCGATCCTGCGCACAATACGTCACGCGCGAGCCTGCCGACAGAACAAATAATGTGGCGTATGCTTATGTGTATACTTAAGCTGCTGTTAAATATGCTTTGTAACAATTTAGCCTGAAATTTATACCAGATTTTGCTGGTGGCAAACGTGTCCTTTTTTAAGAATACGCTATCACGAGTTTTGCGAACCTTTGGGAGTTAAAACCATGCAAGAGAATTATAAGATCCTGGTTGTAGATGACGATATGCGTCTGCGGGCGCTGCTGGAACGTTATCTGACCGAGCAGGGTTTCCAGGTTCGAAGCGTCGCCAACGCCGAGCAGATGGACCGCCTGTTAACCCGCGAATCATTTCACCTGATGGTGCTGGATCTCATGCTGCCGGGGGAAGACGGTCTTTCTATCTGCCGCCGCCTGCGCAGTCAGAGTAACCCGATGCCGATCATTATGGTCACGGCGAAAGGGGAAGAGGTGGATCGCATCGTTGGGTTAGAAATCGGCGCTGATGATTACATCCCGAAACCGTTTAACCCGCGTGAACTGTTAGCGCGTATTCGCGCGGTGCTGCGCCGTCAGGCCAACGAACTGCCGGGCGCGCCGTCGCAGGAAGAAGCGGTTATTGCCTTCGGTAAATTTAAGCTCAATCTCGGCACCCGCGAGATGTTCCGCGAAGACGAACCGATGCCGTTAACCAGCGGCGAGTTCGCGGTACTGAAAGCGCTGGTCAGCCACCCGCGCGAGCCGCTGTCGCGCGACAAGCTTATGAACCTCGCCCGTGGCCGTGAATATTCGGCGATGGAGCGTTCGATTGACGTGCAAATCTCCCGCCTGCGCCGCATGGTGGAAGAAGATCCGGCGCATCCGCGCTACATCCAGACCGTCTGGGGTCTGGGTTACGTTTTCGTGCCGGACGGTTCTAAAGCATGAGGCGAATGCGCCTTTCGCCACGAAGTTCTTTTGCCCGCACGCTGTTACTGATCGTCACCCTGCTGTTTGTCAGCCTGGTGACGACGTATCTGGTGGTGCTGAACTTCGCCATTTTGCCGAGCCTTCAGCAGTTTAATAAGGTGCTGGCGTACGAAGTCCGTATGCTGATGACCGATAAACTGCAACTGGAGGACGGTACGCAACTGGTGGTTCCCCCGGCGTTTCGCCGCGAGATCTACCGCGAGCTGGGCATCTCCCTCTATTCTGACGAAGCGGCGGAAGATGCAGGTCTGCGTTGGGCGCAGCATTACGAATTCTTAAGTCAGCAGATGGCGCAGCAGTTGGGCGGCCCGACGGAAGTGCGCGTCGAGGTCAACAAAAGCTCGCCGGTGGTCTGGCTGAAAACCTGGCTATCACCCAACATCTGGGTCCGCGTTCCGCTGACCGAAATCCATCAGGGCGATTTCTCCCCGTTGTTCCGCTACACGCTGGCGATTATGCTGCTGGCGATTGGCGGCGCGTGGCTGTTTATCCGAATACAGAACCGACCGCTGGTCGATCTCGAACACGCCGCGTTGCAGGTTGGGAAAGGGATTATTCCGCCGCCGCTGCGCGAATACGGCGCGTCGGAGGTGCGCTCCGTTACCCGCGCCTTCAACCATATGGCGGCGGGCGTGAAGCAGCTTGCCGACGACCGTACCCTGCTGATGGCGGGGGTCAGCCACGATTTACGCACCCCGTTGACCCGCATCCGTCTGGCGACCGAAATGATGGGCGAGCAGGACGGCTATCTTGCCGAGTCGATCAACAAAGATATCGAAGAGTGCAACGCCATCATCGAGCAGTTTATCGACTACCTGCGCACCGGGCAGGAAATGCCGCTGGAGCTGGCGGATCTCAACGGCGTGCTGGGCGAAGTGGTGGCAGCCGAAAGCGGCTACGAGCGTGAAATTGATACCGATCTCCAGCCGGGCGAGATCGAAGTACGGATGCATCCGCTGTCGATCAAGCGTGCGGTCGCCAATATGGTGGTCAACGCCGCCCGCTACGGCAACGGCTGGATCAAAGTCAGCAGCGGCAGCGAAGCCAACCGCGCCTGGTTCCAGGTCGAAGACGACGGCCCCGGTATTAAACCGGAACAGCGCAAGCACCTGTTCCAGCCGTTCGTGCGCGGCGACAGCGCCCGCAGCACCAGCGGAACGGGGTTAGGGCTGGCGATTGTGCAGCGCATTATTGATAACCATAACGGGATGCTGGAAATCGGCACCAGCGAGCGCGGTGGCCTGTCGATCCGTGCCTGGCTCCCGGTGCCGGTCGTGCGCTCAGGCGGCGTGGTGAAAGACGTTTAATCTGTCCGGGTTGATGAGTCGGGCAGGTAAACAGACGTCATATCTGTTGCTGAAAAAGTACGTTCCCCCCATAAAACAAAACCCTCTTCCGCCAGGAAGAGGGTTGATTTCAAACGACGACCTGATTACAGCTTCGGACCGGCGCTGACCAGCGCTTCGCCCGCTGGCGTATCGGTATATTTCTCGAAATTACTGATAAACAGTTTCGCCAGCGCTTCGGCTTTTTCCTGCCACTGCTCAACGGACCCATAGGTATTACGCGGATCGAGGATCTTCGTATCGACACCCGGCAGGCTGGTCGGCACCGCCAGATCGAAAATGGGCAGGGTGAAGGTTTCGGCATCGTCCAGCGAACCATTGAGGATGGCGTCGATGATCGCGCGGGTATCCTTAATGGAAATACGCTTGCCGGTCCCGTTCCAGCCGGTGTTAACCAGATAAGCCTGCGCGCCCGCAGCCTGCATCCGTTTCACCAGCACTTCGGAATACTGCGTCGGGTGCAGCGACAGGAATGCTGCGCCGAAGCAGGCGGAGAAGGTCGGGGTCGGTTCGGTGATCCCGCGCTCCGTCCCGGCGAGCTTGGCGGTGAAGCCGGACAGGAAATGGTACTGGGTCTGGTTAGCCGTCAGGCGCGAAACCGGCGGCAGAACGCCAAACGCGTCGGCGGTCAGGAAGATCACTTTAGTTGCGTGACCCGCTTTAGACACTGGCTTGACGATGTTTTCAATATGATAAATCGGGTAGGAAACGCGGGTATTCTCGGTTTTCGAACCGTCATCATAGTCGATGGAACCGTCGTCACGCACGGTGACGTTTTCCAGCAGCGCATCGCGGCGAATGGCGTGATAAATATCTGGCTCGGCTTCTTCGGAGAGCTTGATGGTTTTGGCGTAGCAGCCGCCCTCGAAGTTAAATACGCCGTCGTCGTCCCAGCCGTGCTCGTCATCGCCGATTAAGCGGCGTTTTGGATCGGTGGACAGCGTGGTTTTGCCGGTGCCGGAAAGACCGAAGAACACTGCCACATCGCCTTCTGCGCCGACGTTCGCCGAGCAGTGCATGGAGGCAATTCCTTTCAGCGGCAGCAGGTAGTTCATCATTGAGAACATACCTTTTTTCATTTCGCCGCCGTACCAGGTGCCGCCAATTAACTGGATGCGTTCAGTCAGGTTAAACGCGACAAAGTTCTCCGAGTTCAGCCCCTGTTCTTTCCACTGCGGGTTGGTGCATTTTGCGCCGTTCATCACGATAAAGTCCGGCGTAAAATCGGCCAGATCGTCATCGGAAGGACGAATAAACATGTTTTTTACGAAGTGCGCCTGCCAGGCCACTTCAGTGATAAAGCGCACCGACAGGCGGGTGTCCGCGTTGGCACCGCAGAAGGCGTCAACGATGAACAGGCGCTTACCAGAGAGTTGACGGGTGACGAGTCCCTTCAGATGTTGCCAGGTTTCCGGTGAGAGCGGCTTGTTGTCGTTCTTACCTTTACCTTTATCGGACCACCACACGGTATCGCGGGTGGTGTCATCACGCACAATATACTTATCTTTCGGCGAACGTCCGGTGAAAATCCCGGTGTCGACGGCGATAGCACCAGAATCCGTTAACACCCCGCGCTCGTATCCTTCCAGATTCGGACTAAGCTCTTCCTGATACAGCGTATCGTAGTCGGGGTTATAAACGATCTCCTGAACGTCGTTGATACCATAAGCCTTGAGATCCTGCGGGGTTAATTCTTTAACGCGCATTTCACTACTCCTTAGCTAATATGTACTGCCTCGAATTGTAGGGTTGTTCCGGGTCGATTAACCGCGACGGGCTTCATAGATTTGCGTATCCGAAGAAAACTAAATATCGGTAAAATACTGGCTCTCCTGACACAAACGGGACGATTATGGTAATAAATAACATTTTTATGCGGAATGTGTTTCAGAAAGCTGAAATGGCAGAGGATATATCGGGTATTTTGTGAGTGTAATCGCATTCACGTAAGTAAATTACGTAAGAGTTTCAGGATTTTTTAATTCATTCACGGAAAGGATAATGGACAACATCAACACGCTTTCTCGTACCACGCGCTTCGGCATGATCGGCGCGGGCGTTCTTCAGGGCGCACTTTGCTATTTTTTGCTGCGCATGAGTGAGGCGCAGGGACTGGAGAACCAGAGCCTTATTTTTCTGTATGGCATGATGGGCACCCTTGCGCTCTCCGGCACGTTGCTGTTTGCGGTGGAGAACTTCCGCCAGCGTGCGCTGTGGGTCGGCGTGGCGCTGGTCATGATCGTGGTCTGCGCGATGGGCGCATGGCTGAGGTGGAACCTGCAATCGGAAACCGTCTGGCAACGCGGTGACACGCTCGCGATGTACGGCTTTTTGCTGGTGATCATGGCGCTGCTGTTCCTGCCGTGGTTTCAGGCGCGGTTGCAAACCGGACGTTTTAACGCGGGCTACGCTTTATTTTGTCAGCATTTCTGGCAAAACGGGCTGACGGTGCTGCTGCTCGCGATTGCCCTCGGCCTGTTCTGGCTGGTGCTTTATTTATGGTCATCGCTGTTTGAAATGCTCAGTCTGAAGATCTTTCACCAGCTTTTCTTCGAAACCTGCTGGTTTTTCTGTCTGTCGACCGGGCTGATATGCGCGCTGGTGGTGATCCGCGCACGTGGGCAGGCGCGGCTGATGCTGGCGGTGCAGAATCTGCTCAGAATGCTGGCCGTTGGCCTGCTGCCGTTAACCGCGCTGGTCGTCCTGCTGTTCACCGTAACGCTGCCTTTTGTCGGGCTGAAAACGCTTTCCGGGCAGGTTTCGGCGGCGGGACTGCTGAACACCCTGACGTTTATGCTGCTGGTGTTGACTGCGATGGTGTGGATGCCGGATAAACCGGTGCTGCCGTTGCCTGCGCCGCTGCGCTGGCTGGTACGGACTTCGCTGGTCCTGCTGCCTGTGTTGACCCTGCTGGCCGCGTGGGCCGTATGGGCGCGGGTTGCACAGTATGGCTGGACGCAGGAGCGTTTGTTCGCAGCCGTGACCACCGGCGTGGCGATTGCCTGGTCGATTGGCTATGCCATCAGCGCATCACCGCGTCAGCGGCAGCCGCTCGCCGTGCAGGGCATCGTGAATCAGAGCGTAACGCTGTTGATGCTGGTACTGCTAATCCTGCTGCATTCACCGGTGCTCGACCGCTATCGGATCAGCGTGAACAGCCAGATGGCGCGCTATCATAGCGGACAGACATCGGCAAAAGATCTCACGCTTTACGAGCTGCAAGAAGGAGGCCGCCGGGGTTTTGATGCGCTGCGCAGCCTGCGAAAAGACATGACGTTCATCAGCGACCCCGAACGCCGACGCTGGCTGGACATAGCGTTGGACAACAACCGACCGACAACTCTCCAGCCGCTTACGGAGCACGTTTTGCGGCGCAATATTACGCTGGCGACGCGCTTCGGGGAGCCTGACAACGCGCTGTGGGCTTTTCTCATCCGCCAGAACGATCTTGTGCAGACCTGCGGCCGCGAGGCAAAAAATTGTCTGCTGATGGCGCAGGATTTAAACAGTGACGGCGTAGCGGAATGGCTGCTGTTTGATTTTGATCGCGGTAGCTTAACTGTCCTGAAACGAGGTGATAAGGGCTGGGACAGGGCGGGATACGGTATGTCGCTGCCGGAAAAAATGGACCAGGCCAGGGTACTGGAGGCGTTTAAACAGGGGAAAGTGGGCACGGTGCCGAAAAAATGGCAGGATGTCAGCATTAACGGCGAGCGGATAGATCTCGATTATTACGCTAACTAATGAGAAGGGGCATCGCTGCCCCTTTCTTTATTAATGCACCTGCGGATCGGCAGGCGAAGCGTTATTGCGGATTTCCGCGATATCCATCGCGTCGAAAATGTAGTGATTGCCGCAGTAATCACAGTTCATATCGATTTCGCCGTCTTCCGCCAGAATGCTGTCCAGCTCTTCATCCGGCAGCGTTTTCAGCGCGCCCGCGCAGCGCTCGCGTGAACAGGTGCATTTGAATTCCACCGCCTGCGGCTCATAAAGCGTCACTTCTTCTTCATGATACAGACGCCACAGCACGTCGTTCGCGGGCAGGGTGAACAGCTCATCGGCTTTGATGGTTTCGGTCAGGGTAGCCAGATGATCGAAATCGTCTTTCTGCGCGTCCTGGGCAGGCAGCACCTGGAGCAGCATCCCGCCAGCCGCCGCTTTACCGTCCGCTTCACCGGTACGAATGAACAACCGCGTCGGCAGCTGTTCGGAACGCATGAAATAATCTTCCAGGCATTCTGCCAGCGTATCGCCTTCCAGCCCGACCACGCCCTGATAGCGCTCGCCTTCGTCCGGGGTGATTGTGATCACCAGATAGCCATTGCCGACCAGCGTTTTCAGATCGGCGTTTTCCGGCACTTCAGCCTGCACACGCGCCACGCCGCGCAACTGCTGACGGTTGTTACCGTTAATCACTGCCAGATTCATCGGGCCATCGCCCTGAAGCTGTACGGTAATATCACCGTCAAATTTCAGCGTCGCCGTCAGCAGGCTGGTGGCGACCAGCAGCTCGGCAAGAACGGTCTGCACCGGCAGCGGGTAGCTGTGATTGGCAAGGATCTCTTGCAGGCTTTCCGACACGGTAACCAGTTCGCCGCGCACGGCATAATTTTCAAACAGGTAACGGTGCAGTTGATCGTGTTGAGTCATAGTGGTCTCTCTCGCGGGCGAAACTAATCGTTTTCGCCGTGTTTAAATCTCATCAGGTCGCGGCGTTCTTTTTTATCCGGTCGCCTGTCGGGGTGCGGCATGGTCAGGGCATTCATCTTGCGGGCCAGCGCGATTTTCTCCCGCTTCTCCACGCTTTGCAGGGTTTCTTCATAGAGCGCCACCGCTTCCGTCGCCGGGCGACGCTGCTCGGTGATCGATTTTATAATCACCGTGCGCTCGTCGTTGCCCTGGCGCAGCGTCAGGGTGGCATTCAGCTCGACGATTTTACTCGGCTTGCTGCGCTGCCCGTTATAGTGAACTTTACCGCCTTCAATCATTTCGCGGGCCAGCGAGCGGGTTTTATAAAAGCGCGCGGCCCACAGCCATTTGTCCAGCCTGACATCGTCAGAGGGTTTTTCTTTCATGGCACCTCCTTCACGGTGAGTGAGGGGATCAGACGCCGGTAGTCGTTCAGCGCCGGATGGCGCAGATAGCATTTATCCGCCAGACCGGAGTCGGGGTTAGTCACGCCGAGGCAGTAACGAATACCAAACTGTGCCGCAGCATCCAGAATCGCCTCGCTGTCATCAATAAAAAGCGTTCTCGCAGGATCAAGACCGGTTTCCTGCCTTACCGCCTGCCAGAGTCGCTGATCCTCTTTCGGATAACCAAATGTGTGGGTGGAAAGTAATAAATCAAGGTGCGCGGCCAGCCCGGTATGTTCTGACTTGACCGCCAGATTGTGCGGATGCGCATTGGTGAGCAAAATACGCTTTTTGCCGCAGGCTTTCAGCGCCTCCAGGAACGGCATCGTATCCTGACGCAGCACCGCACGCGAACCCTGCGCGGTGGTCATGGCGCAGATATCCAGCCCCAGACGTTCGCTCCAGTAATCCAGACAGTACCAGTTTAGCGTATGCTGCACCGCGCTGTACTCCTGGCGGATCAGTTCCTGGGCTTCCTGCGAGGTGACACCGCGCGCCGCGCCGTAAGTTTCCGGGACCAGCTGCTGCCAGAAATAGTTGTCAAAGGCGAGGTCGAGCAGGGTGCCGTCCATATCCAGCAGGACAGTGTCGACCTCCTGCCAGTCGATAGCCAAATGCATGATGACTCTCCAGCCAGAAGAAAGGCGACAGCGTACCACAACTGCCGCCGTTCAGAATCAGGAGAGCTTATCCGGGGAGGGGATCAAAACCGGATTCAGACAGCTTTCATAATATTTGTGAATTTTTGCCAGCCGGATGCGGTGCCGCTGGTAGCGGCGGATCGCCTGCACGCCGTTATAAAGTGCGCAAACAATCATCGCTATCATCAGCAGCGTGGTGCCAATATAACGCCAGAGCGCCGCGCGATCCGGGATGCGGTGCAGGCTGATATGCTGAGTGCCGTTAGCATCGGTAAACATTTTGGTCACGATCCCTTCTGCGCTAAACGGCGTGTGCATCAGCATTTCCGCCAGCCGCTGGAATTCGCCCCATTGTTCATGCGCCGGATAATCGTACAGCGCCACCGGCGGATAAGGCTGATTGACTAAATCGCTGCCTTCATCGCTGGAGATAAGAAAACCGCCGGGAGCCGGGCTGTTGAGCGCCTGCGCCGCGCGGGACGTTTCACGGGTCACGAACGGCGCGGCGGTCGTGGTGACCATATTTTCCAGTGACTCCGCGCTTACCGGACGCAGCAAAACGTTAACGCCGTCCAGCCTGCCCGCGCTGGCACGCTTAGTAAGCGCGTCCCAGTCTTTGGTATTGCCGAGATTAACCAGCGCATTTTTCAGACGCACGCACCCATCCGGCGCACCGCAAAGCTGCTGGGTTTTCAGCACGATATCGGCAAAATCATCCAGCAACACCATCCCTGATTTCTGGATCGCCGAGCGCAGCGCCGGGCTGACGCGGGTGATTTCTTCCGGGCCAGGGTGCAACTGCCGGTTAATGGCCTGCATCAGCGCCGTGGCGTTATTGACGGTTTCCGACTCCGGCAACGGCAGCGGCGGCGCGTCGTTCCAGACAATTTGCGAACAGTCGAAAGGGGTAAATGGCGAACTGGAACGGCTGTTCCAGCCAGCGGGCGTGCGGATACTACACATCCCGCTCCCCTGGAGGTGCAGCGTATCGCCGGTGCGCACGCCTTTCTCCTCAAGCTGCTTGACGCTGGTGGCCTCCACCGTTTGCGCGCCTTTCAGCCAGGAAAGGGTAAATTTAAACGGCATTTCTAATGGCACGCTGATGTACAGCATCAGCGCAACCAGCAGCGCGCCAGCGGCAATCACCGAACTGCGCAGCCAGTGCTGAAGCGGATAATATTTGACTTCATCATGCAGCGACAAAAAACGTCCCTGGCGCACGACGTGACGGTCAAGATAGATATCAATATTGGTTTGCTGGCCCAGATCCTGGGTGATCCACGGCTGCCAGTGACGCGGGTAAATCAGATCGATAATGCCCAGCGAAATATTGTTGATCTGCTCCTGATTATTCTCCCCGAACAATCCCCAGCGCTTGGGCGTACCGCGCAGGCAGTGAATTTCGCGCAGCATACTTTTCATCGGCGGGGCATACAGTCCCCACAGCCCGGCGGCCATCAGCAGAATTGCCGCGCCGGTCAGCCACGGCAAAAAAACGTCCGGTGAAATCAGGCAGAAAAACATCACCAGGAAAGAGGCGACGATAAAAATAGCTTCGCGCAGGCCGTCGGGGTGACTGAGCGCATATTCTTCCCGCGTTTGCTGGCGAATATTCAGCAGTTCAATCTGTTCGCTTTCTTCACCGCGAATAGACGTTTCCGTGGAGGCCGGGCGCTCCAGCGCGTAGCCGTGCGCCTCCTGAATATACTCATTTAAAGTATGGCCATTGAGCGCAATAACCAGCGGCAGGGAGCTGGTATAAATCAGCTCCACGCTGTTTTCGTCATTAATATACTGCTCCCAGAACGGGGGCAGATGAACTTCCACGGAGTCGAGAAAATAGCGCCATTTATTAGGATCGTCGGCGCTGATACCGTAGCGCGTAATGGAGCGCGTCAGCATCATCACGGTCTGGCTTTGCGCATTAAGACTCAGCGAGACGGGAGGAGCACTGGCACCGGAAACGGGCATCTGCTGGATGCGGCTTAAGCTGGCAAGATAGTTTTCGACGGCGCTCTGTTCTTCTGCGGTCAGCTTGCGCGTGCTGGCGCTGGCAAAAGTATGCAGCCAGGGCAGGTGATGCCGATGCAATTTATGTCTGAAAAACCATCCTGCAAGCAGCACGCAGGCCAGCACAGCAGCAAAAAAAATTAAAAAGGTGCTCATGCTTTTCCTATCTTACTTTTCTTACAGGTCTTATGGAGGGTTACGTAAGTCAGTGGCAGCACGCCTGACGCAGAGCGCAAGAATTAACCCGTTATTCCGCAACGCGCGATGGTAGCAAAGCCATTTCCGGGCGAATATCAGCAAATTCTCAATTGCATTTCAACCTCTTGACTTTTGTGGTCAAAACAGGATTGGCCAAAGACGTTACGAAAATGTAAAGAAATAGCAATTTGAATTGCCGAAACCGTGCGGCATGTCGCACAATAACGCCTGTCACCCCAGTAAAGACTTGCACAATGAGTAAACCATTACAAAAACCAGCCATTCTCAGCGTCGAAACCGTTGCCCGCTCGCGCCTTTTTAACGTCGAAAGCGTGAATCTTGAATTCAGCAACGGCGAGCGTCGGGTGTACGAAAGAATGCGTCCCTCCACGCGAGAGGCGGTAATGATTGTGCCAATCGTCGACGATCATCTGATCCTGATTTATGAATACGCGGTGGGGACAGAATCCTACGAACTGGGCTTTTCGAAAGGGCTTATCGATCCGGGTGAAACCGTTTTTGAGGCGGGTAATCGCGAGCTGAAAGAAGAAGTGGGCTTTGGCGCAAATAATCTCACCTTTCTGAAAAAGCTCAGCATGGCCCCGTCCTATTTCTCCAGCAAAATGAATATCCTGGTGGCAGAAGATTTATACCCGGAATCGCTGCCCGGCGACGAGCCGGAACCGCTGCCGCAGGTTCGCTGGCCGCTGGCGCATTTGATGGATCTGCTGGAAGAGCCGGACTTTAACGAAGCGCGCAACGTCAGCGCGCTGTTTTTAGTCCGCGAATGGCTGAAGGGGCAGGGGCGGCTGTAATTGCGCCGGTGTTTCCTGCGCATAAAAAAACGCCCGGCTGATATCGCCGGGCGTTTTCTTTAGAACAGTTCGTGGGTTTCGCCGTTATCAATAAGCGTCGTCCCCACTTCGTGCACCGCCTGTTGTGTCGGCTGGGTGCCTTCAATGAAGTACTCCGCGCGGCTGTTGCCGCCGTTGGCGAGCTGCCCGCTATTGCGGTCGATATTGACCGTCACCACGCCGGGCGGCGGGGTCAGCGGCTCTTCCGGCACGCCGTCGAGGATCACCTTCATAAAGGCATCCCAGGCAGGCTGGGCGCTTTTCGCGCCGCCTTCGTAACCGGAAATCTGATCTTTAATCGCCCCGGACGCGGTGGAACGCCCCAAATCGCGGCGATGATCGTCAAAGCCAATCCACACCGACGTCACCGCCCCCGGACCATAGCCGGAGAACCACGCATCTTTTGAACTGTTGGTGGTGCCGGTTTTGCCGCCGATATCATGGCGCTGTAAATCGCGCCCGGCACGCCAGCCCGTACCCTGCCAGCCCGGTTCGCCGAAGACGTTGCTGTTCAGCGCGCTTTTCATCAAAAATGCCAGCGGCGTATTGATGACGTGCGGGGCATATTCCGGCGCGCCAGTGCGGGCCACCAGATCCTGGTTTGCCTGTTCCAGCTGCGGCATCGGCACCGCCAGATTTTTTTGCTCCAGCGATGTGGCGACGTCTTCAACGTCTTTGTTTTCCAGCACGTTGGATTTCTGCGTTTCCCCATAAATCACCGGTAAATCGCATTCGGCGCAGGCCACTTTCGGCCGGGCGGTGAAAACCACGCCGCCCTGATCGTTCTCGATTTTACTGATGAAGTAAGGGTCAACCAGAAAGCCGCCGTTAGCCATCACCGCGTAGCCGCGCGCCACCTGCATCGGGGTAAAGGAGGCGGAGCCGAGCGCCAGCGATTCCGTATGCACGATATTTTGCGCCGGGAAGCCGAAGCGCTGGAGATACTCCGCCGCGTAATCGACGCCCATCGCACGCATCGCGCGTACCATCACCACGTTCTTCGACTGGCCCAGCCCCTGACGCAGGCGAATCGGACCGGCATATTCTGCCGGAGAGTTCTTCGGACGCCAGTCGGAACCGGCACCGGCATCCCAGCGGGAGATGGGCACGTCGTTCAGAATACTCGCCAGGGTCAGACCTTTGTCCATCGCTGCCGTATAGAGGAAGGGCTTAATGTTCGAGCCAACCTGACGCAGCGCCTGCGTCGCACGGTTAAATTTACTCTGGTTAAAATCAAAACCGCCGACCAGTGCCAGCACCGCGCCGTCGTGCGGGTTGATCGACACCAGCGCGGAGTTAACGTCAGGAACCTGTCCCAGCCACCAGCCGTCGTTTACCTTACGCACCCATATCTGCTGGCCGGTTTGCACCGCGTCGGTCACTTTGACCGGGGTGCGCCCCTGCTGGGTATCGGAAATCCACGGTCGCGCCCAGCGAACGCCTTCCAGACGCAGCGCAACGGAAGTGCCGTCAGCCAGCATCGCGGTCGCTTCCTGCGGCGAGGCAGAGACAATCACCGCCGGAGCCAGCGGACCGTAGGTCGGCAGCGCTTTCAGCGAATCGGTGATTTTTTGGTTGTCCCACGCCGCTTCGCCCACTTTCCACAGTACGTTGGCCGGGCCGCGATAGCCATGACGCATGTCGTAATCCATCACGTTATTGCGCACCGCATCCTGCGCGGCCTGCTGATTCTTGCGGGTGATGGTGGTGTAAACGCGGTAGCCGTCTTCATAAGCCTGCTCGCCGTAGCGAGTGACCATCTCCTGGCGCACCAGTTCGGTCAGATAAGGCGCGGAGAAAGCGATTTCCGGGGCGTGATAGTTCGCATCAATAGCCTCACTACGCGCGGCGTTGTATTGATCCTGCGAAATATAACCTTCGCTCAGCATCCGCGACAGCACCACGTTGCGGCGTGAGGTGGCGCGATCCAGCGAATAGAGCGGGTTAAAGGTGGACGGCGCTTTCGGCAGACCGGCAATCGTCGCCATCTCGCTTAAGGTGAGTTGCTCAACGGGCTTGCCGAAATAGACCTGCGCGGCGGCCCCGACGCCGTAGGCGCGATAGCCGAGATAAATTTTGTTCAGATACAGTTCAAGAATTTCATCTTTACTCAGCAACTGCTCAATGCGGATCGCCAGGAAGACTTCTTTAATTTTACGCATCAGAGTGCGTTCCGGGCTAAGGAAGAAGTTACGCGCCAGCTGCTGGGTAATGGTACTGGCCCCCTGCGAGGCGCGACCGGAAAACAGCGCGACGCTGGCGGCACGGAAAATACCGACCGGATCGACGCCGTGGTGCTCATAAAAACGGCTGTCTTCGGTGGCGATGAAGGCTTTCACCATTTCCGGCGGCATTTGCGCCAGCGTGACTGGGATACGGCGCTTTTCGCCGTACTGCGCCATCAGTTCACCGTCTGCGCTGTAGACCTGCATCGGAATTTGCAGACGAACATCGCGGAGCGTGGCGACGTCAGGCAACTGCGGCTCAACGAATTTGTAGAGGCCGTATATCGAGCCAGCTCCCAGCAGAATGCAACAAACTGCAAGGATGAATAAATACTTTACGAACTTCACCGAGGATTTCTCATTTAGTCAGGTGTGGGCAGTTTATAAACAACAGCGCGGTAGTATAAAGGCAAGCCAGATGCATTGATATAGCCGTCATTTGACGGCCGATAAGGAGATCGTTTTCTATGGCGTTTCGACTCTGGCAAACAGGGATACATATTCAGCAGGAACAGATAGTTATCATTGCGCTTGAGCGGGTGCGCAACCGCTGGTCGCTGCGGCGCTGGTGGTGTATTCCGCTGGCGTCCGGCATCGTCCGGCAGGGGCAAATTATGGAGCCGCAGGGGCTGGCCGACGCGCTGCGCGACTGGCGGCGGGAACTGCCGATCCAGCACCGCGTTCACATCGCTTTTCCGGCGGGCAGGACGCTACAAAAAACGCTGCCACGCCCGGCGCTGCGCCTGCGGGAAAGCGAGCAGGCGGAATGGATCGCCGGGTCTATGGCGCAGTCGCTGGATATGGACCCGGACGCGCTCTGTTTTGACTACTGTGAACGCGATCAGGACAACCTCTACAGCATCACCGCCGCCCGCAATCATGACATCGCCGTGCTGACCGGGCTGACGAAAACGCTGCGTCTGCAACTGGCGGCCATCACCCCGGATGCCTGTGCGCTGCAACAGTTTTTACCCTGGCTTTCCGCTGAAGAACGCTGTCTGGCCTGGCAGGATGATGAGCGCTGGCTGTGGGCGACGCAGACTGGCTGGGGAAGTGGCGCACTCAGCGAGACCCCCTGTGTAGCGCGGCTGGCCAGCAGCCTGGGCTATCAGGAACGCGAACTGGTGCAGTGTACCGCCCGTTCAATCCCATCCCCCCATTTTGATCCGTGGTGCGCGCTAAGCTTTCAGCAGCCCCCGCTCCCGGCGAGCGGCGATGCGTTCGCCATCGCGCTGGGCCTGGCGCTGGGAGGCAAATCCGCATGACGACGGTGAATTTACTTCCGTGGCGGCAGGCGCGAGCGCAGCGCTGCTGGCGATTCTGGGGGCTGTGCGGAGTGGGCACTTTGCTGATCCTTTTAACGTCCACTTTTGCGTTGCGCAGCGAAGAGCTGGCGCTGATCCAAAGCCAGAACCTGTGGCTGCGCGCCAGCATGACGCTGACCGACGCGCTGGCACAGCGGCAGTCCCAACTGCGCCAGCAGCAGGATGCCCGGACGCAGCAACGGGCGCGTCAGCAACAGCGGCGGATGACACGGCGCTGGCAGCAAACGCTGGAAACGCTCGCCGGGCGTTTGCCGGAGCAGGCCTGGCTGACACAGCTTCAGGTGCAGCAGGATTCGCTGACGCTGGCCGGCCACGCTAATACCTTTGCGGCACTAAAAGCGCCGGATGAGGCGCTGCAAATGCTGCCCGACTTTCACGCGATAAGGCCGGGCAACACCGGGCGCGACCCACAGGGCCGCTGGCAGTTTAGCTATCAGCTGATCAGGGAGATTCATCATGACGTTCAGCCCTGAACGCTGGTGTGCATTGCCGCCATGGGCGCGCGGGCTGTGCTGGCTGGTCAGCACGCTGCTACTGGCGGGCGCGGCGTGGCTTTTCTGGCTGCTTCCGCCCCGGCAGCAAATGGCAGCGGCGTGGGAGCAGGCGCATCTTCAGCAGCAGTACCTCGCCGCTCGCTGGCGTGAGGCACGGGTTTCTGCGCCTGCGGACGAGATGCTGTCTCGCCGCCCGCCGCCCGCGCTGCCTTTCTCACCGCTCGACTTTCACATCGCTGATGCGCGGCTGGTGAGCTGGCAACCTGCGGAAAAGGGCGGTGTCATGACGCTGGAAACCGCGTGGCAGGCCGTACCGCAAGTCTTTCCGGCGCTGGCGCAGCGCGGTATGGCGGCAACGGCGTTTTCCATCAGGCCGGGCGAGGGCGGCCTGAATTTCACTCTGCAACTGGAGTCGGACGATGGCGGTTAAGTGCTGGAGGGTATTGCTTATCGCGCTGCCGCTGATAACGGGGATGCGCGACCCTTTTCAGCCGCCGGAAGACCGCTGCCGGAAGGCACAGCTTACGCAGTGGTACTATCAGGGCGCGATAGCGCGCTGGCCCCGGCTGATCGGGCTGGTACGCAATCCTGAGGGAAAATGGCAGCGCGTGGAGACGGGTAGCGAACTGCCCACAGGCTGGCGGATCGTGCGGATCGCGCCACAGAGTATTGAGATTGAAACCGGTCCCGGATGCGATCCGGCACGCTGGGTCTGGTCAAGGGAAGGAAAAAAAGATGAAAAAATGGACAGCCATTCTGTTGCTGATCGTCACCCCGCTGGTGTGGGCACAAAAACCAAAGCCGGTAACGCTGGTGGTGGATGACGTTCCCGTCGCCCAGATTTTACAAACGCTGGCGGATCTGGAAGGGCAAAATCTGGTGATTGCGCCGGACGTCAGCGGAACGCTGTCGCTACGCCTCAATGACGTGCCGTGGAAGCAGGCGCTGCAAACGGTGGTCGGCAGCGCCGGGCTGATTCTGCGTCAGGAGGGCGCAATTCTGCACGTCCATTCGCAGGCGTGGCAGGCGGCGCGGCTTGCCCGGCAGGAAGCCGATCGCGCGCGCCAGCAGCAGAGTTTACCGCTGGCGGACGCCAGCATCACTTTGCAATATGCCGACGCCGACGAACTGGCGAAAGCCGGGGCAAAACTCCTTGGGTCGCGCGGGACAATGACCGTCGACAAACGCATGAACCGGCTGCTGTTGCGCGACGATCAAAACAACCTGGCGGCGTTAAAGCGCTGGGTGAATGAAATGGATCTGCCGGTCGATCAGGTGGAGCTGGCGGCGCATATCGTCACTATTAATGAAAAAAGCCTGCGTGAGCTGGGCGTGAAATGGAATCTCGCCGATGCGGAAGTTTCGCCGGGCGCGGGAAAAATGACTACGCTTAACGGCGATTTATCCGTCGCCGGAGCCACCGCTCGCGTCGGGTTTAACATTGGGCGCATCAATGGTCGCCTGCTTGAACTGGAGCTTTCCGCGCTGGAGCAGAAGCAGCAACTGGATATTATCGCCAGCCCGCGCCTGCTGGCCGCGCATCTTCAGCCTGCCAGTATCAAACAGGGGAGCGAAATCCCCTATCAGGTGTCCAGCGGCGAGAGCGGGGCGACGTCGGTGGAGTTCAAAGAGGCGGTGCTGGGTATGGAAGTCACACCGACGGTGCTGCAAAAAGGCCGCATTCGTCTGAAGCTGCGCATCAGCCAGGACATGCCGGGCCAGGTACTCCAGCAGGCCGATGGTGAAGTGTTAACCATTGATAAACAAGAGATTGAAACCCAGGTGGAAGTCAAAAGCGGAGAAACGCTGGCGCTGGGCGGGATCTTCTCGCAAAAAAATAAATCGGCCAGCGACAGCATCCCGCTACTCGGCAATATCCCGTGGCTGGGGCAACTTTTTCGTCACGACGGAAAAGACAATGAACGTCGTGAACTGGTAGTATTCATTACGCCCCGCCTGGTTCCGGGAGCCTGAATGCCTTTTTTTGTTACCACGTTTTTGTATGAAACCCGCGTCCGGCGTTTGACGTGGGAGAGGATTTAGCATACAAGGAGTACCGATTTGAGAGTCACTAAGCGACTAACGCAGAAGTGATGATTACTCGCGCAAGGTAATTTATTCAGTTGCCAAACCCGTCTGAGTATTGAGATAATTTTTAGTCTGACTCTCGCTCTATCGCATAAGAGGTTTCAGTTCATTTCCTGCACCGCTGGAAGTCTGCAAGCAGGTTTATCATTAACGAATAGTCTTAGTAGTACCGAAAAAATGGCAGAGAAACGCAATATCTTTCTGGTTGGGCCTATGGGTGCCGGCAAAAGCACTATTGGGCGTCAATTAGCTCAACAGCTTAATATGGAATTTTACGATTCGGATCAAGAGATTGAGAAACGCACCGGCGCTGATGTGGGCTGGGTCTTTGATGTCGAAGGCGAAGAAGGCTTCCGTGACCGCGAAGAAAAAGTCATCAATGAGTTGACGGAAAAGCAGGGTATTGTGCTGGCGACTGGCGGCGGCTCTGTGAAATCACGCGAAACGCGCAATCGTCTTTCCGCTCGTGGTGTCGTGGTTTATCTTGAAACCACTATCGAAAAGCAGCTTGCCCGTACCCAGCGCGATAAAAAACGTCCCCTGTTACAGGTTGAGACACCGCCGCGTGAAGTGCTGGAAGCCCTGGCTGACGAACGTAATCCGCTGTACGAAGAGATTGCTGACGTCACCATCCGTACGGATGACCAAAGCGCTAAAGTCGTCGCAAACCAGATTATTCATATGCTGGAAAGCAACTGATACTGGCTTAATACATACGGCCAGCGAGTATAAGCAACTAAGGTAGACGTCGCGTTATGGAGAGGCTTACCGTTACTCTTGGGGAACGTAGTTACCCGATTACCATCGCGGCTGGTTTGTTTAACGATCCAGCTTCCTTCTTGCCGCTTAAATCTGGCGATCAGGTCATGCTGGTCACCAACGAAACACTGGCTCCGCTCTGGCTGGATAAAGTCAGTAACGTCCTGAAGCAGGCGGGCGTAAACGTCGATCGGGTGATCCTTCCCGATGGCGAGCAATACAAAAGCCTGACGGTAATGGACACGGTCTTTACTGCATTACTGCAAAAACCGCACGGTCGTGATACAACGCTGGTCGCCCTCGGTGGCGGAGTTGTGGGCGATCTCACCGGTTTTGCTGCCGCCAGCTATCAACGTGGCGTGCGTTTCATTCAGGTTCCTACCACGCTGCTGTCGCAGGTTGACTCATCAGTCGGCGGCAAAACGGCGGTTAACCATCCTCTCGGCAAAAATATGATCGGCGCGTTCTGGCAACCGGCCTCGGTGGTTGTCGATCTCGATTGTCTGAAAACATTGCCGAAACGTGAGCTATCCTCTGGTCTGGCGGAAGTGATCAAATACGGCATCATTCTGGATGGCGAATTTTTTGACTGGCTGGAAAACAACATTGATGCTCTGCTGGCGCTCGATGAAAAAGCGATGGCGTACTGCATCCGCCGCTGTTGCGAAATCAAAGCGGACGTGGTTGCCGCAGACGAACGGGAAACCGGCGTTCGCGCGCTGCTGAATCTGGGGCATACGTTCGGTCATGCCATCGAAGCCGAAATGGGCTACGGCAACTGGCTGCACGGCGAAGCGGTGTCAGCGGGAATTGTCATGGCTGCATACACTTCTGCACGCCTCGGACAGTTTTCAGAGCAGGATACGCAGCGTATTATCACTCTACTTAAGCGGGCAGGATTGCCGGTCAACGGGCCGCAGTCGATGTCCGCTGACGCGTATCTGCCGCATATGATGCGCGATAAAAAAGTGCTGGCGGGCGAAATGCGCCTGGTATTGCCGCTCGCAATCGGTAAAAGTGAAGTTCGCAGTGGTGTACCGCACGATGTGGTGCTTAGCGCCATTGCTGATAGTCAGCAAGCGTAATAAACGAGAAGTGTCTGCCACGTTTCGACGTGGCGTTTTAACGTCGGGCAATGTGCAATCGTAGTGGGCATAAGCCTTTTAGTGGGGTGTTAAATGGATGAATTCAAACCAGAAGACGAGCTGAAACCCGATCCCAGCGATCGTCGTACTGGTCGTTCTCGGCAGGCTTCCGATCGTGATAACGATCAGCAGATCAATTTTGATGAGGTTGAACTGGATGCCGATGAACCGCGTCCGGCGCGTGGCGCGCGCAGAACGCGTGAAGAAGAATATGAATATGAGGCCGACGACGAAGCTTTCGATGACGAAGAGCCGGTAGAGCGTCGTCCGCGTAAACGCAAAAAAGCCCCTGCCCGTAAACCTGCTTCCCGTCAGTACATCATGATGGGCATTGGTATTGTGGTGCTGCTGCTATTGATCGCCGGTATTGGTTCCGCGCTGAAAGCGCCTTCGTCGAATGAGCAGGCTTCATCAGGCGAGAAAAATATCGCGCTGTCTGGCGACGATAACAACGCCCAGGGCACCCAGCCTGCAAATGGCACCGCGCCGACGAATCAAACGGCGGGCAATAACGCCCCGCAGGAAGTTTCTCTGCCGCCGATTTCCTCTACCCCGACCCAGGGTGAAGCTCCGGCTGCGCCAGGTAATCAGCAGCGCGTGGAAGTGCAGGGCGACCTGAACAATGCGCTGACCCAGCAGCAGGGCCAGGTCGATAACGCCGTGAACTCTACGCTGCCGACGCAACCGGCGACCGTGGCGGCTATCCACAACGGCAATGCGCCGCGTCAGGCCACGACTGGCGAAACGGGCGAGCGTCGTACCACCACGACCACCAGGCCAGAGCGTAAGCAGGCTGTCATCGAGCCGAAACCGCAAAGCAAACCGCAGCAGACTGCCGCTAAACCGACGGTAACCGAGCCAAAACCGGTCGCCCAGCCGAAGCGTACTGAAACCGCCGCCACCGCGCCGGTGAAAGCGCCGACGGCAACGACGGTACAGCAGCCGAAAGCGACGGCGCCATCCGCGACAGTTTCCGCCCCGGCCCAGCAGCCAAAGGCGACGGCTCCGGCTTCAACGCCTGCGGTAACCGCAACGGCTCCGGCACAGACGGCACCGGCTGCGTCAACGGGCACGAAGTCTTCCGGCAACGTTGGCTCGCTGAAATCCGCGCCGTCCAGCCATTACACCCTGCAACTCAGCAGCTCTTCTAACTACGACAACCTGAACGGCTGGGCGAAGAAAGAGAATCTGAAAAACTACGTGGTGTATCAGACCACCCGCAACGGTCAGCCGTGGTATGTGCTGGTAAGCGGCGTTTATGCATCTAAAGACGATGCGAAACGCGCCGTGACCGCGCTGCCTGCTGATGTCCAGGCGAAAAATCCGTGGGCAAAACCGTTGAACCAGGTCCAGGCCGATCTGAAGTAATGGTTGGGCACAGACAGAAGCGCAGTATGCTGTCGGAGCACTCTCCACAGCCGGAGAAAGTGTAATCAGTCAGCATGAAAAAGAATCGCGCTTTTCTGAAATGGGCAGGGGGGAAATACTCCCTGCTCGATGATATCAAAAAGCATTTGCCGGAAGGTGAATGCCTTATTGAACCCTTCGTGGGTGCCGGGTCGGTGTTTCTGAACACCGACTTTTCTCATTATATTCTTGCGGATATCAACAGCGACCTGATCAGTCTCTACAACACCGTCAAAACGCAAACCGAAGAGTACGTAGACGCTGCGCGGGCGATGTTCACGCCGGAAAATAACGTTGCCGAAGCGTACTACCTTTTGCGCGACGAGTTTAACCGGTGCCAGGATCCGCTGCGGCGCGCGGTGCTGTTTTTGTATCTTAACCGCCACGGTTATAACGGTCTTTGTCGCTATAATCTGCGCGGCGAATTCAACGTGCCGTTTGGCCGCTATAAAAAGCCCTATTTCCCGCAGGACGAGCTGTACCATTTCGCGCAGAAGGCGCAGAACGCGACTTTCCTGTGTGAAACCTACGAAGACAGCATGAGGCGGGCGAAAAGCGGGTCGGTGGTGTATTGCGATCCGCCCTATGCGCCGCTCTCGACGACGGCGAATTTCACCGCTTATCACACCAACAGTTTTACGCTGGAGCAGCAGGCGCATCTGGCGCAGCTGGCGGAAGATCTGGTGAATAACCAGATCCCGGTACTGATTTCCAATCACGATACCGTACAGACCCGCGAGTGGTATAAATTAGCGGCGAAAACCCGGATTAAAGTGCGTCGCAGTATTAGCAGCAATGGCGGAACACGTAAAAAGGTGAGCGAACTGCTGGCGCTGTATCGTCCAGAGAGCGCTTTGCCCGATATTCAATAAATTTCAAGGAGATGCGGATGAGCCAGTACTTAATTGCCCCTTCGATTTTGTCAGCTGATTTTGCCCGCCTGGGTGAAGATACGGAAAAAGCGCTGGCAGCAGGTGCGGACGTTGTGCATTTTGACGTCATGGATAATCACTATGTGCCTAACCTGACTATCGGGCCGATGGTACTGAAATCCTTACGCGACTACGGTATTACCGCGCCGATCGATGTGCATCTGATGGTGAAGCCGGTCGATCGCCTGGTGCCTGATTTCGCCGCCGCCGGTGCCAGCATCATCACTTTCCACCCGGAAGCCTCCGAACACGTTGACCGCACCCTGCAACTGATCAAAGAGCACGGCTGCAAGGCGGGTCTGGTGTTTAATCCGGCCACCTCGCTGAGCTATCTCGACTACGTTATGGATAAGCTGGACGTGATCCTGCTGATGTCCGTTAACCCAGGCTTTGGCGGTCAGTCTTTTATCCCGCATACGCTGGATAAGCTGCGTGAAGTACGCCGCCGCATTGACGCTTCCGGGTTTGATATTCGCCTTGAAGTTGACGGCGGCGTGAAGGTGAACAATATCGCTGAAATCGCCGCTGCGGGCGCGGATATGTTCGTCGCCGGTTCGGCGATTTTCGACAAGCCGGACTACAAGCAGGTGATTGACGAAATGCGCCGCGAGCTGGCGAAGGTGAGTCATGGATAAGTTAAACGCCATCAAGGGCATCGCCTTCGATCTTGACGGCACGCTGGTCGACAGCGCGCCGGGTCTGACCTCGGCGGTTGATAGCGCTCTGTACGCGCTGGAATTACCGCAGGCGGGTGAAGCTCGTGTAATTACGTGGATTGGTAACGGGGCCGATGTCCTGATGGCGCGAGCGCTAAGCTGGGCGCTTCAGGAGCGCGCGACGCTCCGTGCCGCATCTGGTAAACCGGTGGTTGAGCAAAACGATATCCCACAGGAAGAGCAGGCGCGTATGTTGCGCAAGCTCTTCGATGGCTACTACGCGCAGTTTGCCGAAGAGGGAAGTTTTCTCTTCCCGGATGTCGCCGATACGCTCGGTGCGCTGCACGCGCAGGGGCTGCCGCTGGCGCTGGTGACCAATAAACCCACGCCGTTCGTCGCGCCGCTGCTGGATGCGCTGGATATCAGCAAATATTTTACCGTCGTGATTGGCGGCGATGATGTACAAAATAAAAAGCCGCACCCGGAGCCGCTGCTGCTGGTAGCCAGTCGGCTGGGTATTGAGCCGCAGGCGCTGCTTTTTGTCGGCGATTCGCGCAATGATATTCAGGCCGCCGCCGCGGCGGGTTGCTGCTCCGTTGGTCTGACCTACGGCTATAACTATGGCGAAGCGATTTCCTTAAGCCACCCGGATTATATTTTCGATCGCTTCAATGAACTTCTGCCCGCACTCGGGCTTTTGCACAGTGAAAACCAGGAATTAAAAAATGACTAAGCCCATCGTCTTTAGTGGCGCACAGCCCTCAGGTGAATTGACCATTGGTAACTACATGGGTGCGCTGCGTCAATGGGTAAACATGCAGGATGACTATGACTGCATCTACTGCATCGTTGACCTCCATGCTATTACCGCGCGTCAGGATCCTGAGAAGCTGCGTAAGGCGACTCTGGACACGCTGGCGCTGTATCTGGCCTGCGGTATCGATCCAGAGAAAAGCACCATTTTTGTTCAGTCCCATGTGACCGAACACGCGCAGCTTGGCTGGGCGCTGAACTGCTACACCTACTTCGGCGAATTAAGCCGCATGACGCAGTTCAAAGACAAATCGGCCCGCTATGCCGAGAACATCAACGCCGGTCTGTTTGATTACCCGGTTCTGATGGCGGCGGATATTCTGCTGTATCAGACCAACCAGGTGCCGGTTGGCGAAGATCAGAAGCAGCATCTGGAGCTGAGCCGCGATATCGCCTCCCGCTTTAACGCGCTGTACGGCGACGTGTTCAAAGTGCCGGAGCCGTTTATTCCGAAATCCGGCGCGCGCGTGATGTCGCTGCTCGACCCGACGAAAAAAATGTCCAAGTCTGACGATAATCGCAACAACGTGATCGGCCTGCTGGAAGATCCGAAATCGGTAGTCAAAAAACTCAAACGCGCGATGACCGACTCTGAAGAGCCGCCGGTGGTGCGCTATGACGTACAGAATAAAGCGGGCGTGTCTAACCTGCTGGATATTCTCTCCGGCGTAACGGGTAAAACGATCCCGGAACTGGAGCAGCATTTCGAAGGCAAAATGTACGGCCACCTGAAAGGGGAAGTCGCCGAAGCCGTTTCCGGGATGCTGACTGAGTTGCAGGAGCGTTATCACCGCTACCGTAACGACGAAGCTTTCCTGCAAAAAATCATGAAAGAGGGCGCGGAGAAAGCCAGCGCGCGCGCAGCGGAAACGCTGAAAAAAGTCTACGAAGCGATTGGTTTCGTGGCGAAGCCGTAATACCTTTCCTCTGACCCTCTCCCGTGCGGAGAGGGTTTTTTGTACTGTTTATTCTGTGACCACCCTCTCTTTTTGCATCTTCCCCATTTGCCATTTATATTCATCTTAATAAAGATATAAGTATTCAATATTTTGAAGATTAATCATGAGTCGTAGCTTTATCAAAAAAGAAGGCGTGGCGCAGACGTCGCTTGCCCGGTACTTGCTGGGTGAAAAAACCGGTAATCGATTGAAAACTATCGATGAGCTGGCAAGCGAGTGTCACTTTTCTGTGGGCCTGATTCAGGCGGCGCTGAAAACGCTGGAAAAAGCCGGAGCCGTGACCGTCGAGCGACGCGGACGTAACGGAAGCTATCTGGTCAGTATGGATAATAAAGCCCTATTAGCGTTTGCCGATATCGGTAATGTAGTGTGTGCAATGCCGCTGCCCTATACCCGATTGTATGAAGGGTTAGCCAGCGGGCTGAAGGCGCAGTTCAACGGTATTCCGTTTTACTACGCGCATATGCGCGGATCAGATGTTCGCGTTGAATGTCTGCTGAACGGCGTTTACGACCTGGCGGTGGTGTCACGTCTGGCGGCGCAAAGCTATCTTGATAGCGGCGATGTCTGCATGGCGCTGGCGCTGGGACCGCACACCTATGTGAATGAACATAAGTTGATTTGCCGTGCTGGCGAGAAGGACATCCGCCGCCTCGGTCAGGACCCGCGTTCTGCCGACCAGCGCATTATGGGGGATATCTATTTTGCCGGGCAGCCGATTGAGCGCCTGGACGTGCCCTATCACGAATGCCTGAGTCATATTGCGCGGGGCGATATTGATGCCTCGATCTGGAACATTACCAACGAGGCGGACCTGCTGACGCACGGGCTGGTCGCCAGACCGCTGTCCGGCGATCCGCGCTTTGCGCAGGCCTCGGAAGCGGTGGTGCTGACCCGCAGTGAAGACATCCCGATCCAGCAACTGCTGCGCACGGTGGTGGATAAAAACGCGCTCCTGACTCATCAACAGCGCGTGCTGACCGGACTTCAGGAGCCGAGCTACTAGGAGAGCGAAATGGAAGAGCGGTTAAACCTTCTGCATGAGGCGGGAATTATCGATAAGGACATTCGCGACGGCCTGCTGGCGACCGTGAACCGGCTGGAGACCATATGGGACATTCCGATGCATAACGAGCAGGGGGAAATGGCGATCACTCATATGGCCAATGCGCTGATGCGCAGCCGGCTGGGCGAGCGTGTCAACCCGCTGGATGAGGAGTTATGGCAGGAACTGGTGACGTCAGAACTGTATCCGCAGCTGCTGCCGGTCCATCAGGCGCTGCTGGCCCCGTTTGATGTGCAACTGCATCCGAACGAAGAAGGGTATATGCTGGTGAATCTTCTCAGCCTGTGGCTGGCCAGTCGGGAGTAGCGTGTTTTTTATATGCCTTAAATCTTCAAAAAAATGATTATTTAGGGTGGTATCGTGATCGGTCGTTGAGAGGCAAAGCATGTTTATTGAAGCACTCAGGGCACAAAATCCAGGGCTGATGCAGGCCACGCGTGAATTATGGCAGCAGGGGGCGCTACTGCCCGATACCTGGGTGATTGATGTCGATCAGGTGATGGAAAACGGACGGCGCTTGCTGGAAGAGGCGGACCGCTGTGGGCTTAAACTGTACCTGATGACCAAGCAGCTTGGACGCAATGCCTGGCTTGCCAAAAAACTGATCGAACTGGGTTTTCAGGGCGCGGTGGCGGTCGATTTCAAAGAGGCGCGCACGCTGCGCCGTGCCGGTATTCCGGTGTCGCACGTGGGGCATCTGGTACAGATACCGAAAAGCCGCATTGAGGATGAAGTGAACTTTGCGGTCGACATCATCACCGTCTTCTCGCTGGAAAAAGCCAGAGAGATTTCGGCGGCGGCGGAGCGTACCGGGCGCGTTCAGCCGATTATGCTGAAATTCTATGCTGATAACGACACGCTTTATCCCGGTCAGGAAGCGGGCTTTCCGCTGGAAATGCTTGATAAGGTCGTGAAGGCCATCCGGGCGCTGCCGGGCGTCAAAATCAGCGGACTGACGCACTTTCCCTGCCTGCTGTGGCATGACGACATTCGCCTGACGCTGCCGACGCAGAATATCCACACGCTGCTGAAAGCCAGCGACCATCTGCGGGCGCTGGGCGTACAGGTGAGCCAGATTAACGCGCCGTCCGCCTCAAGCTGCCGCATGTTTCCGCTGCTGGCGGAATTCGGCGTCACCCATGCGGAGCCCGGCCACGCGCTAACCGGCACGCTGCCGTCCAACCAGTACGGCAACGAGCCGGAACGCATCGCTATGCTTTACCTCACCGAAGTTTCCCACCATTTCCAGGGGAATAGCTACTGCTATGGCGGCGGTTATTATCGTCGGGGCCATGCAGAAAACGCGCTGGTGTACCCGAAAAATCAGGATGTTGCGCGGGCGACGCGGCTTCTGCCGGTGGACGAAAGCAGCATTGATTATCACCTGCCGCTGGCGGGCGAATTCCCGGTCGGTAGTCCGGTGCTGATGTGTTATCGCACGCAGATTTTTGTGACCCGCAGCGATGTGGCGCTGGTGTCCGGCATTAAGACGGGCAAGCCCGTTCTTGAGGCGTTGTATGACAGTCTCGGCAATCCCATTTCTGGAGGTCTGCATGAGTAAGTTTGTCGTCGTGGTTATCGACAGTTTTGGCGTGGGCGCAATGAAGGATGTGCCGCAGGTGAGGCCGCAGGATGTGGGAGCCAATACCTGCGGGCATATTTTGCAGCATTTCCCCCAGCTTCGCCTGCCGGTACTGGAAAAGCTCGGCCTGATCAACGCGCTGGGCTTTTCCGCCGGTGCGATGCTGCCTTCCGCCAGTGCGGTTTATGGCACGGCGGCGCTACAGCATGAAGGCGGCGACACTTTTATGGGGCACCAGGAAATCCTGGGTACCCGCCCGCAGTCACCGCTGCGAATGCCGTTTTCGGCGGTTATAGACGACGTTGAGCAGGCGCTGCTTGCCGACGGCTGGGAGGTCGAACGTCTCGGCAATACCCTGCGCTACCTGTGGGTGAATCAGGCGGTGGCGATTGGCGATAATCTCGAAGCCGATCTCGGTCAGGTCTTCAACGTCAGCGCCAACCTCAGCGCCATCGCTTTCGACAAGGTGCGTGCTATCGGCGACGTGGTGCGCCGCTGCGTGCGGGTGGGGCGCGTTATCGCTTTTGGCGGTCTGCTGGAGAGCAGCCAGCAACTGCATGATGCCGCCGAAGAAAAGCAGGGCATTTATATGGGGATTAACGCACCGCGCTCCGGGGTATATGAGCGGGGCTTTCAGGTGGTGCATCTGGGATACGGCGTCGATCCTGACGTGCAGGCCCCGCAAAAACTGCACGACGTGGGCATCAAAACGGTGCTGGTCGGCAAGGTGGCAGACATCGCCATTAACCCGCACGGCGTCAGCTATCAGAATCTGGTGGATACTCAACAGATTATGGATATTACCCTGGACGAACTTCAGAAACCGGGGAATGCTTTTATTTGCACCAACATCCAGGAAACCGATTTGGCCGGGCACGCGCAGGATGTGACGCGCTACGCCGACCGCCTGATCGTGGTTGATAAAAATCTCGCCCGCCTGATGCAGGCCATGCACGCCGGCGACTGTCTGGTGGTGATGGCAGATCACGGTAACGATCCGACCATCGGGCACAGCCACCACACCCGCGAAAAGGTGCCGCTGCTGGTCTGGCAGCCGGATATTGTCCCCGCCCGCCTCGGCGAGCGGCGCACGCTGTCCGATGTGGGGGCGACGGCCTGCGACTTTTTCGCGGCGGCAGCTCCGCAAAACGGCACCTCATTCCTCTCCCTGCTGAAAACACATTCTGGAGGTCATCATGACGATTGATGCGTCGGGCTACACCTATGCGCATGAGCATCTGCGTATCGATCTGTCGTCCTTTAAGAACAATATTGATTGCCGTCTGGATCAATACGCGCTGATTTGCGCCGAAATGAAATCTCTCTATGCGCAGGGCGTGCGCAATATTATTGAGATGACCAACCGGTATATGGGGCGCGATCCCTTATTTCTGATGCACATTATGCGTGACACCGGGATGAACGTCGTGGCCTGCACCGGCTATTATCAGCACGATTTTTTCCCGGCACACGTGGCGACCACGCCAGTGGAAACGCTGGCGCGGGAGATGATCGACGAGATCGAAACCGGCATCGACGGCACGGGCCTGAAGGCGGGCATTATTGCCGAAATCGGCTCCAGCGTGGATGTTATTACTCCCGACGAAGCCAAAGTGTTTACCGCCGCTGCCATTGCGCACCGGGAAACCGGGCGTCCCATTTCTACCCATACGTCGTTTAGCACCATGGGCCTGGAGCAGCTGGCGCTGCTGAAACAGCACGGCGTGGCGCTCAACCGCGTGGTGGTCGGCCATTGCGACCTGCGCGATCACTTCGAAGACATTCTGCGGATGATTGATCAGGGCGCTTACGTCCAGTTCGATACTATCGGCAAGAACAACTATTACCCGGATGAAAAGCGCGTCGCCACGCTGTGCGAGCTGGCCCGGCGCGGGCTGCTTAATCGCGTCATGCTCTCAATGGATATCACCCGCCGCTCCCACCTGAAAGCGAACGGCGGCCCCGGTTTTGATTATTTACTGACAACATTTGTGCCGATGCTGCTTAAGGCGGGCCTGACTCAGGCCGATGTTGATCTTATGTTACGCGACAATCCCTCTGTCTTCTTTAAATAAGGTTTTCCCATGAAAAAGATCGGTGTTGCTGGCTTGCAGCGCGAGCTGATGAAAAAGACGATTGAAACCGCCGCCCCCGGCTGCTTTGAGGTATTTATTCATAACGATATGGACGCGGCAATGAAGGTGAAATCCGGGCAGCTTGATTACTACATCGGCGCGTGTAATACCGGGGCGGGTGCGGCGTTATCCATTGCCATCGCGGTGATTGGCTACAACAAAAGCTGCACCATCGCCAAACCGGGGATCAAAGCGAAAGAGGATCAGATCGCTAAATTTGTCGCGGAAGGGAAAGTCGCGTTTGGACTGTCGGTTGAGCATATTGAACATGCGATCCCGATGCTAATCGCTCACCTAAAATAGAGGCACGGTGATGGATTTCTACATGCAAATCTTGATAGTGGCCTGCCTGACGGGAATGACCGCGCTGCTGGCGCACAAGTCAGCGGCGGTTTTTCACGACGGTATTCGCCCCATTCTGCCCCAGCTTATTGAAGGCCATATGAATCGCCGCGAGGCGGGCAGTATCGCCTTTGGCCTGAGTATCGGATTTGTGGCATCGGTGGGCATTTCATTCACGCTGAAAACCGGCTTGCTCAATAGCTGGCTGCTGTTTTTGCCGACGGATATTCTCGGCGTGCTGGCGATTAACGGCTGGCTGGCGTTCGGGCTGGGGGCGATTTGGGGGATATTGATCCTGACCTTCCTGATCCCGGTAAACCATTTACTGACCGCGCTGCCGGTAGATGTGCTGGGGTCGCTGGGAGAGCTGAGTTCGCCCGTCGTCTCTGCGTTCGCGCTGTTCCCGCTGGTGGCAATTTTCTATCAGTTTGGCTGGAAGAACAGCCTCGTGGCGGCGGTGGTGGTGTTGATGACCCGCGTGCTGGTGGTGCGCTTCTTCCCGCATCTGAACCCGGAATCCATCGAAATCTTCGTCGGCATGGTGATGCTGTTGGGCATTGCCATCACCCAGGATGTGCGCACGCGCGGCGAGCGAGAGCACGACTACGGCGGCATATCCGTTTTTGAGGAACGCACCTCCAGGATCATCAAAAATCTGCCGTTTATCGCGGTGGTCGGTGGGCTGATCGCGGTCGTCGCCAGCATGAAGATTTTTGCCGGATCGGAGGTTTCCATCTTTACCCTTGAGAAAGCATATACGCCGGGGCTGGACCCCGCCGAGTCGCAGACGCTGATCCATCAGGCGGCGCTGGCGGAACTGATGCGCGGCCTGGGCTTTGTGCCGCTGATTGCCACAACCGCGCTGGCGACCGGAGTTTATGCGGTCGCAGGCTTTACGTTTGTCTATGCTGCCGGATACCTGATCACCAATCCGATCCTCGCCTTTGTGGCGGGGGCGATAGTCATTTCCATCGAAGTGCTGCTCTTACGCTCCATTGGCAAGTGGCTGGGGCGCTATCCTTCGGTGCGCAACGCGTCGGATAACATCCGCAACGCGATGAACATGCTGATGGAAATGGCGCTGCTGATCGGCTCGATTTTCGCTGCGATCAAAATGGCGGGCTATACCGGGTTTACTATTGCCGCCGCGCTCTACTTCCTCAACGAATCGCTGGGGCGTCCGGTGCAGAAAATGGCCTCGCCGGTGGTGGCAGTGCTGATCACCGGGATCGTGCTGAATATTCTGTTCTACTGCGGCCTGTTTGTGCCGGGAGCGTAATCGGTGAAATGCTGGCCGTTGCAAAGCCTGACGATGGCGCAGGCGCAGAGTAAACAGTTCCGGCTGGTGGATATTATCTGCCGCCATTTCCCCGGCAGCGATTTTCTTAGCGCCGGGGATGTTGGCCTGGTGCCGGGGCTGAATCAGCCGCAGATGACCCGGCGCGTTGAAGCGGTGCTCGCTGAATTTTTTGCCGCGCCCGCCGCCGCGCTGGTGCAGGGCGCGGGCACCGGGGCGATCCGTAGCGGTCTGGCCGCGCTGCTAAACGCCGGGCAGACGCTGCTGGTTCACGATGCGCCGCTGTATCCGACTACGGCAGTGATTGCGCAGCAGATGGGCCTGAAACTCATCCGCGCCGATTTTAATTCTCCGGTGCGGCTCGCCGAAGCCATCAGGCAGTATCGTCCGCAGGCGGTGCTGATCCAGCATACCCGGCAAAAAATGGATGACGCGTATGTGTTGCAGGAGATCGTCGAATGCTGCCAGCGGCAGGGGTTACCGTCGCTGGTGGATGATAATTACGCGGTGATGAAAGTGGACAAAATTGGCTGTGAATACGGGGCAACGCTGTCCACCTTCTCGTGCTTTAAGCTCTTTGGGCCGCCGGGCGTTGGCGTGGTGGTAGGGGAGGCCGACGCGGTCAGCGCGGTGCGCCAGACGATGTATTCCGGCGGCAGTCAGGTTCAGGGCGGACAGGCGATGGAAGCGCTGCGCGGTCTGGTCTTTGCGCCGGTGATGCACGCCGTCCAGGCGCAGGTGAATGATGAACTGGTGGCAGCGCTGAACGGAGGGGCGATCCCGCAGGTGAAGCAGGCGCTGATTGCCAATGCGCAATCAAAAGTGCTGCTGGTTGAGTTTCATCAGCCGATTGCCGGGGAGGTTTTAGCGATGGCACAGCAACTGGGAGCATTGCCTTATCCGGTGGGGGCCGAGTCAAAATATGAAATTCCGCCGCTGTTTTACCGTTTATCGGGGACGTTTCGCCAGGCCGATCCGACACTTGAACAACGGATGATCCGAATTAATCCGAATCGCAGTGGCAAAGACACGGTGCTGAGAATTTTACGTGAAAGTTGTGCCGGGAAATAAAATCGCCCCCAAAGCGGGGGCGAAATAATCATAATTACTGAGCCGTCGGGCCGCAACCACCAATAATTTTAGAGATGGAGATTGCCGGGTGCAGCAGATAGTCGTAGCTGCAATTTTTAGCTTTGTTGTCAACGTGACCCGTACAGGCGGTCAGGGTAGCTAATGCTGCGATCAGCGCAGCGGCTTTTGCAAATTTAAACATATTCAATTTCCTTATCATTAAGTCATATAACGGATTATTTATAGTTGATGCGAATATTACGAGGCGCGTATATATCCTTTTCAAATATAAGGCATTTAGTATAAAGCAAGGCGGCGGAATTAATAAGTTTGCATTCGGACTTAAAAATTGCTGGAAAATAAAAAGGCCAGCGCGGAAAGCTGGCCTGAATTTAAATTAGTGGTTTGAATACCAGTTAAGTTTATCGCGAAGCGCCACCACGCGCCCCACAATAATCAGCGCCGGGCTGGCGACCTGTTGCGCCAGTTCACCCAGTTCGGCAAGGGTTCCGCTAACCACCCGCTGCTTCACCGACGTGCCATTTTCTACCAGCGCCACCGGCATATCTGCTGACATCCCGTGCGCAATCAATTCCTGCTGAATGCGCGGTGCCTGGTTCAGGCCCATATAGAAGACCAGCGTTTGCTGCTCCGCCGCCAGATTTTTCCAGTCCAGTTCGCTGCCGGTTTTCAGATGGCCGGTGATCAGCCGCACGCTTTGCGCGTAATCGCGGTGGGTCAGCGGGATACCCGCGTAGGCGGAACAGCCGGAGGCGGCGGTAATGCCAGGCACGACTGAGAACGGAATACCGGCGTGACACAGGGTTTCCAGCTCCTCACCGCCGCGACCAAAGATAAACGGATCGCCCCCTTTCAGGCGCACCACGCGCTTACCCTTTTGCGCTTCGCGCAGCAGGATTTGATTAATTTCTTCCTGCGGCACGCAATGGTAGCCCGCGCGTTTGCCGACGAATACCCGGTCCGCATCGCGGCGCACCAGATTCATGATCTCATCTGACACCAGGCGGTCGTAGACCACGATATCCGCCTGCTGGATCTGCTGTAGACCCTTCAGGGTTAACAGCCCCGGATCGCCCGGCCCGGCTCCGACCAGCACCACTTCACCGCGATGATCCAGCGGTTCGCTCAGCAGTTGCTTCGTGGTAACTTCAACGGCCTGGCTATCCTGATTTGCCAGCGATTGCGCCAGACGATCGTTCACAAACAGTTTTTCCCAGAAGCGGCGGCGCTCGCTCATGGTGTGGTACTGTTGTTTCACCCGCGCACGCAGCTGTCCGGCGTATTTCGCCACCTGCCCCAGATGCTGCGGCAGCAGGGATTCGAGTTTTTCCCGCAGCAGACGCGCCAGCACGGGCGAGTTGCCGCCGGAAGACACCGCCACCATCAGCGGCGAGCGGTCGATAATCGACGGCATAATAAAGCTGGCCTGCGTCGGCGCATCGACCACGTTACAGAAAATGCGTCGTGCTTCGGCGGCATCACTGACGCGCTGGTTAACGCGGGCATCGTCGGTGGCGGCAATCACCAGCCAGCTTTCATCCAGCAGCGCTTCGGCAAACTCACCTTCGGCCAGCGTCAGTTTTCCGGCTTCCGCCCAGATGGCAAACTGCGGCACAAAAGCCAGCGCGTTCACGGTCAGCCGTGCCCCGGCCTCCAGCAGCAGGCGCGCTTTACGCTCGGCAACGTCACCGCCGCCGACGAGCAGGCAGGCGCGATTGCGTAACTGACAAAAAATGGGCAAATGGTCCACGGCGGTTCCTTACTTTACGGGCTGACGGTCGTTTGCGGGGCTGACTTCACCGGAACGGGACGTTCGGCGCGCGGCGTAGCATACCAGTAACCTAATCCCATAAATACTGCGCCGGAGAAGGTGTTGCCCAGCGTCACCCACAGCAGGTTATGACCGATACCAGCGAGGGTGTAGGCATCGCTGTGATGACCAAACCAGGAGAGCGCGAACAGCGTCATGTTGGCGACCGAGTGTTCGTAGCCGGAAGCGATAAACGCCAGCAGACACCACCAGATGGCAAGCAATTTCGCTGCGCCTTCGGTGCGCATGGCCATCCAGATCGCGAGGCAAACCAGCCAGTTGCACAGTGCGCCTTTAAAGAACAGCACCGAGGCGGGAGCGGCAGTTTTTGCCAGCGCGACGGTGTGTAACAGGCTGGTATCGACCGGCAGCAGGCTACCGCCGCCCCAGCTATACAGCAGCGCGACAAACACCGAGCCAATCAGGTTGCCAAGCCAGGTTTGCGGCAGGATCGCCCACATCTGCCCCTGGCTGATGGTGCCTGCTTTGACGCCGAGCGTCAGGAACATGGTATGGCCGGTAAAGAGTTCAGACCCGGCGATAATCACCAGCGTTAAGGCGATGCCGAAGGTCGCGCCCATCACCAGCGGACGCACGGCAGGATCAAGCAGGTTGCCGAGAGTGAAAATAAGGATAATCCCCAGTCCGACGTAAGCGCCCGCCATGGCGGAGCTGATCCAGAAGCCGAAAGGATTAGTGGAGTTGAGGCGTGCGATGCGTGCAGCGTTGGCCGCACACTTATTAATGGTGTCGGTAAACATGTTGATTATCCTGAAGGTAATGAAAAATAAAAAAGTAAAATTGCTGAAAATGCCCTCTCCCTGACCCTCTCCCACAGGGAGAGGGAACTGACCGAGCGCGAGAGTGGCGTCCGGTGCCGATTTTCTCCCTCTCCCTGACCCTCTCCCACAGGGAGAGGGAAC
>NZ_DAMAPU010000013.1:0-91281 GCF_032071645.1 Superficieibacter sp. | reverse complement strand
CGCTGGCTTAAGCGATCCACATCTCCCAGCCGTGGCACCGATCACTCCCTCTCCCTCCGGGAGAGGGCTGGGGTGAGGGCTCACGGCGCACAGGCTTTAACAACAACTTAACCCGCTACTTACCCCACAATCTCCGGGAGCTATCCTCGATCCTCCCGCTAATACGCCGCTTTTGCATCGTGCGCGTCCAGCTCGCCGACAGCCCCGCCGCTGACAGCAGTCGGTGGTACTGCTCGTCGTCAAACGGCATACGCCACGCAATCACCCCGGCGTCATAAACGCTCACATCGCTTACCCGCGAAGCCAGCTCCAGCGGCGCGTCGGCGGCAACTTTGCCGCCAGCAATCACCCGGTACAGCCAGCCGGTTTTACCGCTGTTCTGCATAATGGTTGCCATGTCGCTGATAGCAAAATGAAAATTGAGTTTGAAGCATGGCGAGCGCGGCTGCGTCACCTGAATGAGGGTCTCTCCCCAGCGGAAAATATCGCCGATGTAAACCGTCTGCTCGGTCAGCCCGTCGGTTGACAGGTTCTCGCCAAAGGCGGGCGCGACGAACAGTTCGGCCTGTTCGGGGAATTCCTGCGCCCAGTGGCGGTAATGCTCGCGGGGATAATGACACAGCGCGCGATCCGGGCCGCCGTGGATCTTCTTCTCTGCCTGCTCATCGTTTTGCAGGCCCCGTTCGGTCAGGGTGAGTTCACCATCGACCTGCACTTTGTCTATCGCGCTGGGGCGGCTTCCGGGGTAATCCCGCACCTTGCCTGTAAAAACATCAACCGGGTAGCGCATCGCAGCTCCTTATGCGGATACAAAAAAAGCGAGTCATCAGACTCGCTTTTCAGGTTTCAGAATGCAACCTTATTTTTTAGCGGCAAAACGCGCTGCGGCTTCATCCCAGTTCACCACGTTCCAGAACTCTTTGATGTAGTCCGGGCGGCGGTTCTGGAATTTCAGGTAGTAGGCGTGTTCCCACACGTCCAGACCGACGATCGGGAAGCCGGAAACGCCTGCGACAGCTTCACCCATCAGCGGGGAATCCTGGTTCGCGGTAGAAACCACGGCCAGCTTGTCGTCTTTCAGCACCAGCCATGCCCAGCCGGAGCCGAAACGGGTGGCAGCAGCTTTCTCAAACTCTTCTTTGAATTTGTCTACGGAGCCGAAATCACGCTCGATAGCCGCTTTCAGATCGCCCTGAAGCGTGGTGCCTTTTTTCAGGCCTTTCCAGAACAGGCTGTGGTTAGCGTGACCACCCGCGTTGTTACGCAGAACGGTTTTCTTGTCAGCAGGGACCTGATCCAGTTTGGTAATCAGTTCTTCTACCGGCAGGTTAGCCAGTTCCGGCAGGCTTTCCAGCGCGGCATTGGCGTTGTTAACGTAGGTCTGGTGATGTTTGGTGTGATGGATTTCCATCGTCTGCTTGTCGAAATGCGGTTCAAGGGCATCATAGGCATACGGCAGGGATGGCAGTGTATAACTCATAATCATCTCCATTATTGTCGGGCGGCAGATGTGTTAACGCCGCGTAAGCAGTTGGTTCATTATAGTTAATTAAATGATATTGAAAATGTTTATCAATGCCGTAGTTTTAATAAGGTTATAACTTTTGGTTATGTGCCGTGATGCACAGGGAGACTGGCGGCGTTTTCGCCGCCAGTCTGGCAGGAAGAATTAGCGTGCTTTCATTTCCCCGGTTTCGCTATCAAGATGGAAATTGCGGCTCGGGCTGCCCTGAAGATATTTATCGATAACGCGGAAAATACTGCCGAAGCGCAGGCGGAAAATCGTCTCAAAATCACTGTCGGCGGTCACGGTCGGCATTTTAGCCGGTAAGGACTGCGCCAGGGTCCGGGTCAGCAGGCGATATTCACGCAGGCGAGTCGCCGTGATATCGCGCAGCGCCAGTTCATCCGCATTGCGCAGTCGATAGAAATCGACCGCCAGATCAAAACCGTTCCAGGCAGCAAACGCCTCCAGCGTCATACCGTTCTGCTGCACCAGCGCGCGGGCTTTGTCCTGCGCCTTGCGCCAAGCGGCGGCGTTTTTCTGCACGTACTGCGCCGGGAGATCGACTCGCGAGGGTGCACAAATCGCATGATTGTCGCTTTGCGGTACGCTCATTACCTCACGATACGGAACCTGCCCGTCAAGCTGGCTTAACGTCAACATGTCGGCACCGTTGAGGCTAAACAGCATCTGGCGGATTTCACACGGCCACTCTTCCGGGATAAAACGTAGCCGGGTCAGTTCAGTCATATGCCAGTTAGTAAAGTCGTAATAGTCCTTCGCCCCCAGCACGGCTTTGTTCCACAGATGCGGCGAATGGATCGCGTTCAGGTGATCCCATTCCTGCTGATAATGCTCAAACAGCTCGTCAAAGCGCGGCACGCTGTTAAGGATCACCGTATCGACATCAATGCTGCTACGGCTGATAACGTTAAGCGTTTTATAGGCCGGGACGTAGGCCGCCATTGAAGGTGCCTGAATATTAAACAGCAGGCTGCCATCCGGGTATTTGCGCACCCCGGTATCGTTGAAATGCATATGCCCGCCCACATGCACGCCAATTCCGGTTTTTGCCAGGGCGTGACTGGTATCCTCCTGCGGCGCACGCGCGAGCTGGAATTTACCTTTGCCAAAAATCTCTTCCAGATCCCCCGCCGCGCCGTTATCGAACTCCACCATCGGAAAATGGCTGAACGTGAGCAGCGTTTTCCCCTGCTGCTTAGCACGGCGAGCGACGTCGGTCATCCACGCCAGGGTCTGCTGTTTGTGGGTCAACATCTTGTTATAGCCCGCGTCGCCGGAACCGGCAAAATTGCTGGCCTGCGCGGCCTGGCTGGCATCGGCGTCTTTCGTCGGCAGATAGACGTTGGCATCCACTGCCATCAGCCACAGTCCCGGCACCGGCTCGACCAGATAGCTACTGTCCGCCACGGTGAAGCAGGGGCCGTAGCCCGGCTGTTTATATTTCCCACCGGTCCCCTGGGCGCAAATTTCATACTGCCGCTGACGGAAATCGCTCGCCCGTTTTGCTTTTTCCAGACTGTACGTTTCCGGGGTCCAGGAAGAATAAGGTGTTTCCCAGTAGATGTCGGCAGGCTGGGGTTCCATACCAAAGGGAGCCATCATTTTCATGATGTATGCATAACCGCTGCTGACCATCTCTTCGCTGCAAATCGTCGGCAGTTCCGCATCGGTTTTGATTACCGCCGTGCGCCCTTTATAGCCTTTGCACTCCTTCGCACCAGCGCTGAAGATGCGCTGCGTTTTACCCTGCGGCCCTAAGAAATCTTCTTCGCCGCCGGGCACATCAAAAGGCCGGTTGGGATCGTGATTACCGGGCGTGGCAAAAAAGCGCATACCGTATTTCTGCTGGTATTCCTGAAGGAGTTTGACCAGCCCGCGAATATGCACTGGCTGCCCGTCATCGCTGAAGTCGCCCGGTAACGCAATCAGGGTAATGCCTTTGCGCCCGGCATCATCAAGCGCAGCGCGCAGGGCAAAGTAGTTTTCATTGAATAAACGCGTGGAGGTGAGCTGGGCGTACATGGTGCGGATCATTGCGTTTTGCCCGCTTTTTTGATTTTTCAGGCCGCTGAATGCGCCATCCTGAAAAGTGCCGTAAACATCATGGAAATGAATATCCGGCATAAACGCGACACGGTACTGATAATTTTCCGCCGCGCACGCAGAGCCGATCAGCAAAAAAAGCGTGGCGACAGATGAAATCACTCGTTTTTTCATTCAGTTATCCTTACATAACAACAACATCCCGTCATACGGCCCGCCCGACAACCTTGCCGGGCGGGCTGTACGTTACCCTGCCAGTTCCTGTTCAAGCCGTGCGGTTATGGCGGCGGCATCACTGCCCGTCAGCAGTTGCTGGCGGAACGCTTCATGCATCAGCTTACGGGCGAGGCGCGAGAAGATTTTCATGTGATCGCCCTTCTCCTGCTCGCTGACCGTCAGCATGATCACCAGCGACACCTCCACGTCTTCGCCCCACATCAGCGGCGTGGTCAGGCGCATCAGCGATACGCTGCTGCTGAGTACCGCTGCCGATTTACAGTGCGGAATAGCGACGGCAAAACCGAGCGCCGTTGAAAAGACCGCTTCCCGCGCCCAGATCGCCGCTTCCACTTCCGCCCCTGAACGCACCCGCTGCTCAACCTCCAGGTTGTCCGTGAGGATTTTGATAACGTCCGCCTTACGGGTGGCAGGGTTATCCAGCAGCACCAGCGCCGGGTCGAAAATGGACCGCGTGCTGCCGCCAGCCTGCGCTTTCAGCAGGGCATCCACCTCCGCCGCGCTGTCGCACAAGAAAGCGCTTTGCTGCGTGTGCCAGCAGGCGGTGGTATCCAGCAAAGCCAGGCGCTGTTTCGCCTTGCCGATGCGCCCCGCAGACATGCTGATTTGCCGCAGTCCAGCCCCTAACAGCAACGGTATCGCTGCCGGATCGCCCCCCATTTCGCCGCACAGACAAATATCCAGCTTCGCCTGACGCGCGCGGGTGGTGAGATCGTCCAGCAGCATCAGAAACGCGGGATCGCAGTAGTTATACAGATGGCGCACCTGGGCATTCCCCCGGTCGCAGGCGAGGAAATACTGCACCAGATCGTTACTGCCGATGGAGACAAAATCGATGTACGCCGCCGCTTTTTCCAGCAGGTAAAGCACCGACGGCACCTCTGCCATAATTCCCAGATGCCATTGCCCAACGACCGCCCCTTCCGCCTGTAACTGCGCCGCCGTGTGCTGAAAGCGGGCGTGCAGCCATTTCACTTCTTCAAGCGTGGCGACCATCGGTACCATAATGTGCAGCGGTCCGGCGGCGCTGGCACGCAGCAGCGCCCGCATCTGGCGGGTGAAAATGGCCTCGAATGCCGGATAGAGCCGCACCGCGCGCCAGCCGAGGAACGGGTTATCCTCCGGCGGCAGGTTGAGATAATCACAGGGTTTGTCGCCGCCGATATCCAGGGTGCGAATAACCACTTTTTTGCCCTGCGCCTGCTCCAGTACGTGCCGATAAGCAAGATACTGTTCCTCTTCATCCGGCGGCGCGCTACGTTCGCAGAACAGCATTTCGGTGCGGAACAGGCCGATGCCCTCCGCGCCTGCGGCAAAAGCGCTTTCCGCTTCGGCGGCAAGGGCGATGTTTGCCAGCACCTGCACACGCTCTCCGTCGCGGCTGACGCCCGGCTGCTGCGTCAACGGCTGTAAGCGCTGCGCGATGCGCGCGATTTTCGCCTCTTCCATTTCGCGCCACCGCTGCGCGCAGTCATCGGGTGCGATCACCAGTATGCCGTAGCGGGAATCGATCAGCAGCGGCGCGCCGGCAGGCACCCGCGCGTCGGGCGCGCACAGCAGCGGAATGCCAAACGAGCGGGCGAGGATCGCCGTGTGCGAGGTTTCTCCACCCTCACCCATCACGATACCTTTCAGATACGGCCCGCGCAGCGCCAGAAACTGACCCGGCGTGATAAGTCCGGCGCTAATGATCACCGCATCCTGGGTGAATTCCGGCAGGGTAAACAGCGGCCGGGCGGTCAGATGCGCCGCCAGGCGCAGCCCCAGATCCTGTAAATCCAGCGCCCGCTGTTGCAGATACTGGCTGCGACTTTCGCGCAGCGGCTGGCTGAGCTGGTCAACGATCAGCCCCAGCGCTGCCAGCGCGTTACCTGCCTGCGGCGGCGCGCGCAGCGCGTCTTCCAGCAGAGTGTCGTTCAGCAGTTTCAGGTGTGCGCCCAGCACGGAAGCGGCCTCGCCCTGCGCGTGGCGCATCTCTTCCTGTACCTCCACGCGCACGCGGCTTAGCGCCTGTGCCAGCGCCTGACGTTGTGAGGCGGCATCCTGAACTGGCTCCCGGGCTGCAAGCGTGGCGAAATCTACCGCCCCCAGCGGCACCGCGATGCCGGTTGCCAGTCCCGGACTGACGCCGTTCCCGCGCAGGTAGCGGGAGGTCGTGGCCGCCAGAAAGACCGGCAACGGCTGCTGGTGCGCGTCAGATGCGGACGCAGGCAGCGCCTCATCGCACCCGGCCAGCTCGTTGACGATAAACGCCTCCAGCGCCTGATGCGCCGCCTGCTCGTCTTCACCGTCAATCAGCAACTCGCAGGCATCCTGATACAGCACGTCCGCGCCAATCAGCGCCAGCACGCTGCGCGCGTCAACCTGCCGCTGGTTACGCAGGTTATGGAAAGTAAAGCGGGCGCGAAACGCCATTACCCGCTGTTCAAACTCGCTGGCGGGCCTGGCGTGCAAACCGTTTTCCAGCGGGAAGATAAATGAAATTTTACGCACGGGCGTCTCCTTTCTCCGCAGGGGTGATGCGCCAGCTTACCGGGGCGCAGGGAGCGACGTCAGACGGGCAGGTGAAAACCGGCGCTTCCGCCAGTGTAACTTCCTCCACGCCGCCCGTGGTCACAGGGAACGTTTTATCGGTGGCGATCGCGCCGGGATTCCAGCCGCGCAGGATCAGCGCCTCGCCATTTTGCGCTTTTTTAAGCGTGCTGAAATGCAGCGGCGTCTGCCAGTTCAGCAGGCTAAAGTTCGTCGGGAAGCGGTGACCGTGCGGATTGGTTTTAAAGCGCGACCAGCCGGAATCCAGCCAGCCCGTCGCAGGCGTGCGCCAGTGTTCAATTTCCTGCCAGAACGCGCTGTCGGCTCCCTGATGCAGCGGCAGCAGCGCAAAATGGCAGTGAAACAGGCCCGGCAACTGCGAATCCGGCGACGGCAATACCATCCCGGAAGCGCGGCCCGGTCGCCACGGCATATTGGGCAGCCCCAGCCAGCCGACGCTGCGCAGCAGGGTGATCGCCAGCACGTCGGGTTTATCCGCCGGAATTTCATACTCGCGCAGCCCTTCCGTCACTACGCTCATTCCGTGCTGGCGATCGTGCATCATCACCATGCTTTGCATCGGCCACAGCGCGGCGGGCGCTTCCGTCCACTGCTCCTGCTGCCAGAGATCCAGCATCTGCGGACGATTTTCCCGACGGATCAGGCCGAACGGCTGATCGGCAAAATGGAACAGCTCGCGCACGCCGGTCGGGATTTCAACCTGCAACCGGTGATCGTGCAGCTTGTTGTCCACGGTAATGCGCACGTCCAGCAACGGACGCTGGTGATCGAGGGCGATGACCATGCTGACGTCCAGACGCGCGTTGCATAAATGCTGCTGACGGGCGGATTTATCCTGCGGCGCGGCTATTGATACACTAAGCGTCAGCGTATCGGCGAGGGTTCCGCGCTGCCATTCGGCGGCGGTCAGCGCGCCGTCGCTGGTAACGCGCCAGTCATCTTCCGGCGGCGAATAGTTGTAGGTATCCCCGGCATCGCCGCCGTCAACCAGCCGCAAAATATCGTCCCAGCGTTTACCGCTGCGCTTGTCGATAAGCGCGAGGCAGCCTTCGTCGAGCGAGAGGCGCAGCCAGGTGTTTTCCAGTGCGGAGATGGCGTCGTCCGGCGCACTAAATCCGGCGGCGATATCCTGCCGGAGATACAGCGTCAGATAGCCGCAGGCAGGCAGCGCCTTCGCTTCCAGCAGGATGTCGCACTTGCGATACCAGACCGTAGTGGTGCTGTTGGAAAGCTCCTGCACGATGACCGACATATCCTGCTGCGCCTCGTGAACGATTTGCCAGCGGCACGGCTGACCGTTTTCATCCACGATGCAAAAATCGCTGCCGGGCACGTAGAGAGTCAGCGCCACCTGCGCGTCGCGAACGTGCGGCAGCGGGTTAAAGACGACGATTTTTTTGCCCTGCTGACGCGCGGTGATCCCTTCCGCCAGCATTTTCATATTCAGTTCGAAAAGCTGGCTGGCGGTTTCCTGACCGGAGGTGAGACGCGCTTTAACCATCGCGTTTACCCGGTCGGCATTGCAGCCGCCGATGCTGTCATGAGCGTGGGACTTCATCGCTTCGCGCCAGATGTTATTCACCGCCTGCTGCGGATACGGTAGCCCCAGCCGCCAGACCACACTGAGCAGCGGCTCAAGCTGCTGGCTGACAAACTGCTCCAGCCGGGCGTTCGCCAGCTTGATATCCATCCGGGTTGAAAAAATCCCCCGGTGAATGCGCATGTATTTCGGGCTGAGCAGTTCGCCCTCAAACTCGGTCAGCGGTGCGTCTGCCAGCGCCTGAAAGTAGCGACTGAAATCGCTGCGCACAAAACGGTACTCTGACTGCTGCGCGTTGAGCGCATCGAGCATCGCCGGAACGCCGAATTCATAAGGCGACTGGTCGTTGCCGTTGGGCAACAGGATTTGCGCGGAGGTGCTGAATCTGGCCTGCTTTTGCAGGATCGTTGGCAGCACCTGCCACGCGTCCTGCGCGTCGGTTGGCAGCCATTTCGCGCAGCCGTAGCCCCACGGCAGCACCGCCGTGGTGACGCAACTGCCATCAGCACTGCGCCAGCGAAACTCGCTGTTCGCCACATCGTGCTCACACCAGCCGCGCCAGATCACCGCGTGGTCAATGGCAAACTGGCTGAGAAACATCGGCAGTTGCGCGCTCTGCCCGAACGAGTCGGGCACGTAGCCAACCGGCATCCGACTGCCCAGCGCGTTGCAGTCCGCCATGCCCAGCAGCAGGTTACGGGTGATCGACTCTGCGCCGACCACCAGAAAATCGGTCTGCGTATACCAGGGGCCAATCAGCAACCGTCCGTCGTCGATCAGTTTTTGCACCCGCGTGCGGTTTTCCGGGGCGATCTGGAAATAGTCCTTCAGCACTACCGTTTGCCCGTCAAGTATAAATGGCCCCAATGATTCGTCGGCTTCAAGACGCTGGAGCAAGTCCGCCATAAAATAATAAAGCACGGCGCGGGAATCATTTTCGGTGAAATACCATTCCCGATCCCAGTGGGTATGTTGAATCAAATGTACGGTTTTCATTTTTGTTCCTGCTTTTTCAGGCGCGAGCCAATCCCACGGAAAAATTCCGTTTATTTTTCTGGTCAGTAAAAGAAACGATTAACGGCTGGCTTTAAATTTCGGGGCTGCCGCCTCTTTTTTATTTTCATGCGTTGCGTCTTCCTGCGCGCCACGGAAGACAAATAACGATCCTCCGGCAACAATTGCTGAACCGCAGGCGATCGACAGCACATAGACTGGCCAGCTATTGACCGCCAGCCAGCCGTAGAAGCCGGAAATCGGTGCATGGTTGACCGCGCCCAGCCCGACCGCCATCGACGCGCCGACCGCAGAGCCGACCACGTTGACGATGATGATTTTCGGGTTAGACAGCGCAAACGGGATCGCCCCTTCCGAGACGCCAATCAGCCCCATCAGCGTGGAAGCTTTGCCCGCTTCGCGCAGCGATTCCGGGAAGCGTTTTGCCCACATCAGCGTGGCAATGCCGAGGCCGATAGGCGGAATAATAATCGCCACCTGCGCGGCGGTGTTGGGATCGTAAATGCCGGACGCCAACAGCGCCATCGCCGTCGTCACCGCCGCCTTGTTGACCGGGCCGCCGAGGTCAAAGCCCACCATCCCGCCGATCACCGCCGCCAGCAGGACTTTATTGGTGCCGGACATCGACAGCAGCCAGCTTTCCATCCCGTGATTCAGTGCCGCCAGCGGCGTGCCGATCACAAAGGCCATCACGATACAGGTCAGCAGCGTGCCGCCAACGGGCAGGATAAATATCGGCCCGGCGGAAGCCAGCGCTTTCGGCAGCTTAATGTATTTGATCAGCGCCCGGACGATGTAGCCCGCCACAAAACCCGCAGCCAGCGCGCCCAGAAAGCCCGTTCCCAGATTGCTCGCCAGCAGCCCACCGACCATACCGGGCGCGATACCCGGCTTGTTAGCCAGCGCAAAGCTGATATAGCCCGCAACAACCGGCAGCATCAGCGACAGCGCCAGACCGCCGAAGCCGTCAAACTTATGCAGTATTTGTATCACCAGACCCGCCTGTTCATGGCTGGCATCCCAGATGTTATCAATGCCGTACATCGACGCGCCAATACGCGCGATGCCCATGATCACCGCCCCGGCGATGACAAAAGGCAGCATCCACGAGACGCCGGTCATGATGGCATTTTTGACTTCCGCCCCCGTCGAGGGCTTCCCGCCTCCTCCCTGAAATTTAGCCATGCGACACCTCCTGCTCCACGGCTTCAAACACCGCGTCGCCGAATTTGATCGGATCGGAGACGCTGCACTCCAGTTTTACCATGCCGTCAAAACGCTCTTTCCCGCTGATGGCAACGTCGGCGGCGATGATCACCGCGTCGGCGCGCGCCAGGTCTTCAGCATCAATTTCGTTTTCGGCTCCCATACTGCCCTGGGTTTCCACTTTCACCTCGTGACCGCGTTTTTTGCCGGTCATTTCAAGCGCTTCAGCGGCCATATAGGTATGGGCAACTCCGGTCGGACAGGCGGCTACACAAACAATAAACATCATTTATCCTCTTGATTTCGTTAAGACAAAAAAAAGCACAATGGCGAAAACGCGCATTGTGCTTTGGGTATAAAAAGGGTTTGAGCGACGGCATCGCCGTCGGCCCCGCTCGCATGGCGGCAGGCCATTAACTGGTGCAGGCTGGAAATACGGAAGCTAAAACCTAACTCGTCACGCTTGCGAAGGAACAGCAGGCGCTGGCGCACGCGATGCCGTGATTTGATGACCTGACGCACCTGGCGGCGCACGCCGCTTTGCAGCGCCAGCCCGGCGCAGTCCCATAAACGCGACCACTCCAGCGCTATTTGTGTATCAGGGCAATCGTCGGTGGATAATTCGCTTTCTGCGAGATCGTCAGGAGAATTGAGCCAGCAAATATCATCCAGCGCAGCTTTAACGTTGTTATCCAGCAATAACAAAAAAGCTGCGAGAGTAATAAAGAATAAGATGATAAAAGCCAGCATTTCACCTCCGCATAAGAATCCTCACATTATAAAAGCGAAATCCGTTCGTCGAATGTGATTTATTGCACAGAGTTTCGATTAAATTTATTTTATAAAAAAAGCACCCACTATTAATGTCACAATATTATTCATGTCATAAATGAGTTGAAGCCACGGAAGGAACGGTAACGAATTGCCTCAAAATAGCTAAGTCAAAAGACCACACAATTCCGTTTCCTGATGGGAATATGGCAGATGCTCATGCTGAAATTGGTACTATTCAGCAGGTTTCACAAAAGGATCTGATATGCCAATGAAAGTGACAGGTCAGGCGGTTTGTGGTTATTTTCGTAGGGACATTGCCGCAATGGCTTCCAAAGCAGAGGTTAAGTCATTGAAAATATTGTAAGTAGCAGCAGGTAAAACCTGGTACTGGCAGCCTAAAATGCGAAGTATTAAAGAGGTTGCAAAAGGAAACCAGGCCTGATGATCCGAGCCTCAGAAAAAGATAAACCTGGCTGAAAGCCCGGTGACAATTTTCCCCCTCTCCCTAACCCTCTCCCTCGAGGGAGAGGGAACCGCCCGGCGTTATAACTGAATGTGCAATCTTTACGCAGGCTGAGTTGTCTACTGAATCTGACGCGAGGCACTGACCACTCCCTCTCCCTCGAGGGAGAGGGAACCGCCCGGCGTTATAACTGAATGAGCAATCTTTACGCAGGCTGGGTTGTCTACTGAAACTGACGCGAGGCACTGACCACTCCCTCTCCCTCGAGGGAGAGGGCCGGGGAGAGGGGGAACTGCGGGTACGGAGCCTCCCCTTATCCCTGACCCGGTTTCTCAAAGAAAATAATGTGAGGACTTAAGAAAAACAGGCCCGATGACCCGAGCCTCAGAAAAAGATAAACCAGGCTGAAAGCCCGGTGACGATTTTCCCCCTCTCCCTAACCCTCTCCCTCGAGGGAGAGGGAACCGCCCGGCGTTATAACTGAATGTGCAATCTTTACGCAGGCTGAGTTGTCTACTGAATCTGACGCGAGGCACTGACCACTCCCACTCCCTCGAGGGAGAGGGAACTGCCCGGCGTTATAACTGAATGTGCGATCTTTACGCAGGCTGAGCTGTCTACTGAACCTGACACGAGGCACTGACCACTCCCTCTCCCTCAAGGGAGAGGGCCGGGGAGAGGGGGAACTGCGGTATCTAACCAGCACGGAAAAGATGCTGGCGCTGTCCCGTCTCACGTTAACGCATAACGTCCCTGCTAAAGCGAGTTTCAAGGCAGTGGTTGCGCTGCCGCCATTGTCCTGGCGTCATGCCAGTCTCACGGTTAAAAACGACCGAAAAATAGTTACTGTCTTCAAAACCGCACTGCATCGCGATTTCGCCGATCATCATTTCCGTATGCTGGAGGAGGTATTGCGCGTGACAGATGCGTAACTGACGCAGGTACTGGTTGATGGTCATCCCGGTCTGGCTGCGAAACTGCTGGCGCAGGGTCCGCTCGCTGCATTGCTCCTGTTCGCAGAAGCGATCGAGCACGAAGGCGCGATCAAGGCTGCCCGCCAGCGCGGTAATGAGTTTATCCAGCAGCGGCTCGCGGGAGAGCGCGGAGAGATTATCGCTGGTATAGCGATGCCGTTTGAGGATCATCACCAGTTGCCCAAACAGTAGCCCGGCCATGTCGTGAGTCTGCGCGTCCGGGTGCGCGCTTTCATGCTCAAGCTGGCTAATCAACTGACGGGCCTGATTCATACCGCTGCTGCCCAGCCGCCAGTGCGGGCTGTGCTCGCGCCCGTCAAAACCGGGAATGTGCGCCGCCCAGTCGAGGTTGAGCGTCAGCCGGTCGGGACAGTAAATAATATTTTGCAGCACCAGATCGTTTACCGAGGCATAGGAGTGTTTATCTTCGGCGCGGATATAAAACAGATCGCCGCGCGTGATGCGGTACGGGCGGTCATTAAGCACGTGCAGGCCGTTGCCGCGCCACACCAGCACCAGTTCACAGAACTCGTGGGTATGTTCAGCAAATACGTTTTGCGGATAGCGATCCGCCACGGCAACCGCCTGGCCGACGTGCGGGAAAAAGTCGGCTTTTCGAAGAATTAACTGGCCCACTACGGGATCACCTCAGCGCCTTAGGATCGGGGATTATTAACCATCCGCCCGCCAAAAACGTTGACTCTCTTCGCGTTACTGAAGAACGGCGTCGCGGCCCTGGCGGATATCACGCGGTGACCAGGAGAACTCCCGGCGAAACAGGGTGGAAAAGTGATTGCTGTCGCCGAAGCCGCAGCGGTAGGCAATATCCGTCACGCTTTCGTCGCTGTGGCGCAGCAGGTGACGCGCTTTGATCAGCCGCAGACGGTTGAGGTAGCGCTGCGGCGTCAGCCCGGTGTACTGCTTGAGCTGGCGGTGCAGCGTGCGCAATGACAGCGAAAAACCGTCGGCCAGCGACTCCCAGCACACGTCTTCCGCAAAATGCTCCTCCAGCCAGACGATCAGCTGGTTCAGGCGGGCATCGTTATCTTCCGCATTCTGCGCGAGGCTGCTTTTACGCAGCAGCACCAGCAGTTGCATAAACAGCAGCTCGCGATTGGCTCTTTCCGGTGCATCCGGCGCGTCATCATGCTGCTCAAGCTGCCCGACAATCTGCCGCACCTGGGTCAGCGCAGTCTGGTTCACCCGCCAGTGCGACGGATAATTCCCGTCCTGCTCCTGCGGCAGCAGTAAATTCAGCCCGGACAAAAACTGGAACGCTTCCGGCGAGCGGTACAGAACATTGGTCAGACACAGATTGTCGGTATGTTCATACAGGTGACGGTCGTGATCGCGGACAAAGCAGATGGTGCCGCCGCTGATGGTGTACGGCTGGCCGTTAAAAACATGAATGCCGGTGCCGTGTTCAACAATCACAATTTCATGAAAATCATGGTGATGTTCCGGGAATGCCGCCTGCGGAAGACGCGGCTCAATCGCCACTGATGCGCTGCCCGACGGAAAAAAATCCACGCTGTGAAGTACGGTCATAAGAGTCGCCACCAGTGAGAAGAATTCTCAACATAGTAAATAAGGCGTGCGCTTCTCACCTTCAAGTTTTGACAGCAAAGCGTGCAAAGCCTGTCAGTTTTTCAAGAAACGGCGACGAATATGCGGAAATGAGGCCGCTGTCACATCCCCGCTTTTGCCGTAATTTGTGAGCTACCTCACGTTCATCTTTGCTTTCTTGCCAGCGGGCAATAACGGCTGTCCGTAGTAAGAAGGTTGCGGGCAGCGTTCTTTTTTAGACTGGGCGTAATCATTCTGAGAAGGACCGCATCATGACTTTTCGCCACTGCGTCGCTGTCGATTTAGGCGCATCCAGCGGACGCGTAATGCTCGCACGCTTTGACCGCCGCACCCTTACCCTGCGCGAAATCCACCGTTTTAGTAACCGCCTGCAAAAAGTGGACGGTTTTGACTGCTGGGACATTGACGGCCTGGAAGCCGAAATTCGCTGCGGGTTGGAAAAAGTCAGTGAAGAAGGCGTGACCATCGACAGTATCGGCGTGGATACCTGGGGCGTGGATTACGTCCTGCTGAACGCGCAGGGCGAGCGCGTGGGCCTGCCGGTGGCCTATCGCGATGACCGCACCACAGGCGTGATGGCGCGCGCGCTGGCGCAGCTCGGTAAGGAAGACATTTACCGTCGCAGCGGCATCCAGTTTCTGCCGTTCAACACGCTTTACCAGCTACGGGCGCTGACTGAGCAGCAGCCGGACGCGCTGAATGACGTCACCCATGCGCTGCTGATTGCCGATTATTTTAGCTACCGTCTCACCGGCAGGATGAACTGGGAATACACCAACGCCACCACCACGCAACTGGTGAATATCAATACCGACGACTGGGATAACACCCTGCTGGACTGGACCGGGGCAAACGCCGCGTGGTTCGGCACGCCTGCGCATCCGGGTAATGTGATTGGTCACTGGCGCAGCCCGCAGGATGCAGAGATCCCGGTTGTTGCCGTCGCCAGCCACGATACGGCCAGCGCGGTGATCGCCGTTCCGCTGGAAAGTAAAGACGCGGCGTGGATCTCTTCCGGCACCTGGTCGCTGATGGGCTTTGAGAGCAAAACGCCGTACACCAGCGACAGCGCGCTGGCCGCCAATATCACCAACGAAGGCGGCGCAGAAGGCCGCTACCGGGTGTTGAAAAATATTATGGGCTTGTGGCTGCTCCAGCGCGTGCTTGCCGAGCAGAGCGTCAGCGATTTAGCGGATTTAATCGCCCGCACCGAAGCGCTGCCCGCCTGCCGTTTCGTGATTAACCCGAACGACGATCGCTTTATCAATCCCGACAATATGAGCGCGGAGATCCAGGCGGCCTGCCGCGAGACGGGTCAACCCGCGCCGCTGTGCGATGCCGAACTGGCGCGCTGCATTTTTGACAGCCTCGCCATTCTGTATGCCGACGTGCTCGGCGAACTGGCATTTCTGCGCGGTCAGCCATTCCGCACGCTGCATATTGTCGGCGGCGGCTGCCAGAACCGGTTACTCAATCAGCTTTGTGCTGACGCCTGCGGAATTACCGTCGTCGCCGGACCGATTGAAGCCTCCACGCTCGGCAATATCGGCGTGCAGCTTATGACGCTGGATGAACTGACCGACGTCACCGATTTTCGTCAGGTGGTCGCCGCCAATTACGAGCTGACCACTTTTACCCCTCATCCTGATAATGAGATCGCCCGCTACGTCGCGCAGTCTCAGACCCAACGACAGACAAAGGAGCTTTGCGCATGACCACTCCACTTGAGCACGCCTGGGAACTGGCGAAACAGCGGTTCGCCGCGGTGAAAATTGATGTTGAGGAGGCTCTGCGCCAGCTCGACAGGTTGCCTGTTTCCATGCACTGCTGGCAGGGCGATGATGTCGCCGGGTTTGAAAACCCGGAAGGCAACCTGACCGGGGGGATTCAGGCCACGGGTAACTATCCGGGGAAAGCGCGTAACGCCGCTGAACTCCGCGACGATCTGGAACTGGCGTTCAGCCTGATCCCAGGACCGAAGCGCCTTAATCTACATGCCATTTATCACGAAGCTGACGCGCCGGTCGCCCGCAATGAGATCAAGCCGGAACATTTCAAAAACTGGGTGCAATGGGCGAAAGCCAACAGGCTGGGGCTGGATTTTAACCCGTCCTGCTTCTCACATCCGCTGAGTGCTGATGGCTTCACGCTGTCGCACGCCAACCCGGAAATCCGCCAGTTCTGGATCGACCACTGCAAGGCCAGCCGCCGTGTTTCCGCCTGGTTTGGCGAGCAGCTCGGTACGCCATCGGTGATGAATATCTGGGTTCCTGACGGCATGAAAGATGTCACCGTTGACCGTCTCGCGCCGCGCCAGCGTCTGCTTGAAGCGCTGGATGAGGTGATGAGCGAAAAACTAAACCCTGCGCATCACATCGACGCCGTGGAGAGCAAGCTGTTCGGTATCGGCGCGGAGAGTTATACCGTCGGCTCAAACGAGTTTTATATGGGCTACGCCACCAGCCGCCAGACCGCGCTGTGCCTCGACGCAGGCCACTTCCATCCGACGGAGGTTATCTCCGACAAAATCTCTGCCGCCATGCTGTACGTGCCGCGCCTGCTGCTGCACGTCAGCCGCCCGGTGCGCTGGGACAGCGACCACGTGGTGCTACTGGATGATGAAACCCAGGCGATTGCCAGCGAGATTGTTCGTCACGACCTGTTTGACCGCGTGCATATCGGCCTCGACTTTTTTGACGCCTCAATTAACCGCATCGCGGCCTGGGTGATTGGCACCCGCAATATGAAAAAAGCACTGCTGCGCGCGCTGCTGGAGCCGACGGAGCAACTGCGCCAGCTTGAGGCAGCGGGGGATTACACCGCGCGCCTGGCGCTGCTGGAAGAACAAAAATCGCTGCCGTGGCAGGCGGTGTGGGAGATGTACTGCCAGCGGCACGATACGCCAGCGGGCAGCCAGTGGCTGGATAACGTGCGCGGGTATGAAAAAGAGGTGCTGAGGTCGCGGGGATAATACTGCGCCCAGGCTGTTGGGAAGGAGTGCAGACGCTCCCCCTCTCCCCGGCCCTCTCCCTCAGGGAGAGGGAGAAAACCGGCACCGGACGTAACCGCGAACCCGGACAGTCCCCTCTCCCTCGGGAGGGGTACGTGCCACGGTGGGGGTAAGTGGATCACTCAACCCAACAACGACGCCGGACAGTCCCCTCTCCCTTGAGGGAGAGGGTTAGGGAGAGGGGGGAGCACCGAACCCCGAATCCTGAGCGCGAGGGGAAACCCACTCCGTTCTAACCGTAATGATCAGGCCGGGTAACCCGGCATATTGAAGGAAAGTGAACACTATGCAGACCATTATCAACGCCTGGTTTGTCCAGGGCATGATCAAAGCCACCTCCGATGCCTGGCTGAAAGGCTGGGACGAGCGCAACGGTGGCAACCTCACGCTGCGTCTGGATGACGCCGACGTAGAGCCTTACACGGCGGAGTTCCACGCGCAGCCGCGCCATATCGCCTTAAGCCAGCCAATGCCGCTGCTGGCGAACACCTTTTTCATCGTCACCGGCTCCGGCAAATTCTTCCGTAACGTGCAGCTCGATCCGGCAGCGAACCTCGGCGTGGTCAAAGTGGACAGCGACGGCGCGGGCTATCACATTCTGTGGGGACTCACCCACGATGCGGTGCCGACCTCCGAACTGCCCTCTCATTTTCTGTCGCACTGCGAGCGCATTAAAGCGACCGCTGGTAAAGATCGGGTGATCATGCACTGCCATGCCACCAACCTGATCGCCCTGACCTATGTGATGGAAAACGACACCGCACTCATTACCCGCAAGCTGTGGGAAGGCAGCACCGAATGTCTGGTCGTATTCCCGGACGGCGTCGGCATTCTGCCGTGGATGGTGCCGGGTACGGATGATATCGGTCAGGCCACCGCCCGCGAAATGCAGCAGCACTCGCTGGTGCTGTGGCCGTTCCACGGCGTCTTTGGCAGCGGCCCGACGCTGGATGAAACCTTCGGCCTCATCGACACCGCTGAAAAATCGGCGGAGGTGTTGGTCAAAGTGCTCTCAATGGGAGGCATGAAGCAAACCATCACCCGTGACGAGTTGATCGCTCTCGGCAAACGTTTTGGCGTCACGCCGCTGGCAAGTGCCTTAGAACTGTACGCCTAAGTACATTCCCCCTCTCCTTTACGAACAAGGCGAGGGAAACGGATTTCGCAAAATCACTATAAAGAGCCTGGACTCTGGCAGCACGCAAAAATCACAGATTGCGCACCGCCCACGTCAAACAGCCTGATGGGCCGGGCTTAAAGGAGAATTATTATGAGCTTTATGCTGGCACTTCCTAAAATCAGCCTGCACGGCGCGGGCGCTATCGGCGATATGGTCAATCTGGTTGCCGCTAAACAGTGGGGCAAGGCGCTGATCGTCACCGACGGGCAACTGGTGAAGCTGGGGCTGCTGGACAGCCTGTTCAGCGCGCTGGATGCGCAGCAGATGTCTTACCATCTGTTCGATGAGGTGTTCCCGAATCCGACCGAAGCGCTGGTGCAAAAAGGCTACGCCGCGTATCAGGATGCAAAGTGTGATTACCTGATTGCTTTCGGTGGCGGCAGCCCGATTGACACCGCCAAAGCGGTGAAAATCCTCACCGCCAATCCGGGGCCGTCTACCGATTATTCCGGCGTCGGCAAAGTGAAAAATGCAGGCGTGCCGCTGGTCGCCATCAACACCACCGCCGGGACGGCAGCCGAGATGACCAGCAATGCGGTGATCATTAACAGCGAACGTCAGGTGAAAGAGGTCATTATCGACCCGAATATCATTCCTGATATCGCGGTAGATGACGCCAGCGTAATGCTGGATATTCCGGCCTCCGTCACCGCCGCGACCGGGATGGACGCGCTGACCCACGCGGTGGAAGCCTACGTCTCTCTCGGCGCGCATCCGCTGACCGACGCCAATGCGCTGGAGTCTATCCGCCTGATCAACCTGTGGCTGCCGAAGGCGGTTGATGACGGGCATAATCTGCAAGCCCGAGAGCAGATGGCATTTGGTCAGTACCTGGCGGGAATGGCGTTTAACAGCGCCGGACTTGGGCTGGTTCACGCGCTGGCCCACCAGCCGGGCGCGACCCATAACCTGCCGCACGGCGTATGCAACGCCATCCTGCTGCCGGTCATCGAAAACTTTAACCGCCCGAACGCGGTGGCGCGATTTGCCCGTGTGGCGCAGGCGATGGGTGTCGATACGCGCGGCATGAGCGATGACGTGGCGAGCATGGAGGCGATCAACGCCATCCGCGCGTTAAGCAAACGCGTCGGCATTCCGACGGGCTTCAGCCAGCTCGGCGTGACCAAAGAAGATATCGAAGGCTGGCTGGACAAAGCGCTCGCTGACCCGTGCGCGCCCTGCAACCCACGCACCGCCAGCCGCGACGAAGTGCGCGAGTTGTACCTGGAGGCGTTATGATCCGCAAAGCCTTTGTAATGCAGGTCAACGCCGACGCCCATGAAGAGTATCAGCGCCGCCATAACCCCATCTGGCCAGAACTGGAAGAGGTGCTGAAAGCCCACGGCGCGCATCACTACGCCATTTACCTGGATAAGCCTCGCAACCTGCTGTTTGCCACGGTGGAAATTGAGTCGGAAGAGCGTTGGGACGCGGTCGCCAGCACCGATGTCTGCCAGCGCTGGTGGAAGTATATGCGTGACGTGATGCCCGCCAACCCGGATAACAGCCCGCTGAGTCGCGAGCTGAAAGAGGTGTTTTACCTGGCATAGGGGGCGTAGTTTTTCAGTTACCTGTTACGCCCTTGCCGCAGAAGCTAACCAGCACCCATAAAAAAACGCCTGAAAATTCAGGCGTTTTTTGTACTTCATACGTTATCAGAAGAAGTATTTGAAGCGGACGCGTGCACCGTAGCGATCGTCGTCGCTGGAGATTTCTTCGTCGCTCTGGATTTTCGAGTAGTAAGTACCCAGGTAGATGTTGAAGTTCTGCATATCCATCACGTTCGGGATCAGGTAGGAAGCATGAACGGTATGAATATCGTAGGCGCCTTCATCTTCAATCACGCAGTCGTTTTCACAGACAACGCCAGCGAAGTCGTCGATTTTGTTATGAGCATAGATATAGCCCAGTTCGAAGTTTTTCCACAGCACATTGGTTGCCGCAGTGAAGTCCTGCTCGTTTTGCGCATCCATGTAGGCGGTGTTCAGGTTAAAGACAACACCATTTTCCGGATCGGTTGTCAGGCCGTTCCAGGTCATGGTTAAGCCGTAACCGGTACGACCAGACTGATCGACGAGGTCGCCATTGTTGTCGTAGTAGCCATACGCATTATTAACAACGTTGCTTTCCATACCGGCGGAGAAAGCGAGTTCTTTCGTCGGCGTCCATTTAGCAACCGGACGCAGGTAAACCACGTTCTTCTCTTTGGTGATTTCTCGACCGTGATAGGTACGCGAGCCGCCAAAGTTGTCGTTGCTGGCATACAGCGAAGAGCCATCTTCAATCAGCGTGTTCAGCTCCAGATACAGGTCATCGATCTGTTTGCTGAGCATGAAGTTGCCGCCCGCATCAGAACGACCACGGCCTTCTTTCATCATATAGATGTAGCCCTGACCATCGGAGTAGAGATCGTTGGCGGTATTACCCGAGTGCTCAAGGAAGGTATCCTGATTGAGCGGGAACATATCGGCGGCTTCGAAACGACCCAGTTTCACTTTCCAGTCGTTTTCCTGACCGAAGTGGAAGTACGCATCATCAAGGAACATGGAACCGTACATATCGGCCAGCGGCTGAATAGAGAAGCCAGCAAAACGGCCATCGTCCAGTTTACGGTTGCCGTCGAAACCAATCAGGATACGACCGTCCATATCCCACTGCTCAGTGGTGCGGTCTTCACTCATGGTGGTCAACGTACCACGGCGGCTTTCACCATCCATGTTGAATTCCACGTCGCCGTAGATTTTAAGATCGCCGTAACCCGACAGCAAAAGGTTAGGTATAGAGGAATTTTTTTTGGTTTCATCGGCAGGCGTTGAACCGTTTACCGGAGTATTACCCTGTGCCTCTTTAATTTCTTTAATTTCAGTAGCCTGCTTGACCTGCAGTTGTTGAACCTTATTTTCTGCCTGAGCTGCGCGCGTTTCGGCCGCTTCCAGACGGGATTCAAGCTGTTCTAAACGCTGTTCCAACGTCATTTGTTGAGGACGCGCCCAACTGCTGTTGGCAACCGCTAATAAGCCTATTGCAACTGCGAGTGTTGTTTTCTTCATTATTACCATTCCTTTTCAATGATCCATTAATTTCTTAAAAGCCACAGTTGAGTATTGATATATACATGCAGTGAATATTATTTTTGTAATTACCCACATTCTGGAAATCACAGCATTTTCCCTGAAAAAAGAGATTGGTTTCCTAATAAATATCAGCACTCATCGCAGGCCAAAAGAGAGTATTATCAACATCCCCACAAGTAAATATTTTTGGAAACAGGAACGTGAGCGAGATAACACTATTTTCAAAAAAAGATATGAATCATCACTGTGATTTATATATAAACAAAACATAATCATTTGGTGAATATGTTTGGTTATTCTTAATGGCAACACCCGGTATTATATAGTTTTTATCACATCAATAAATTTTGTGATTTATCTCGCGATTTCATCTCGCGCAGGTTGGTATATTTTGCGACAATCTGGCGTATGCCAGTTAAGAATAATTAGGTGAGACGATGAAAAAGTTAAAAGTAGTAACATTGGGTGGCGGTTCTGGTTACACGCCGGAGTTAATTGACGGCTTTATCAAACGTCATGCGGAACTTCCGGTCAGTGAATACTGGCTGGTCGATATTGAAGCCGGGCGCGAAAAACTGGAAATTGTTGGAAAGCTGGCGCAAAGGATGGTGAAAAAAGCCGGTATTCCGATGACGGTCCACATGACAACAGATCGTAAAGAAGCGCTGAAAGATGCTGATTTTGTCACCACGCAAATCCGTGTCGGTCAGTTAGCCGCCCGTATTCAGGATGAAAAAATCCCCCTGAAATACGGCGTGCTGGGTCAGGAAACCACCGGCCCGGGCGGGTTTATGAAGGCGCAGCGCACCATTCCGGTTCTGCTGGAGGTTTGCAAAGAGATGGAAACCCTGTGCCCGGATGCGTGGATGATCAACTTCACCAATCCAGCCGGTATCGTGACCGAAGCGATTGCCAAATACAGCCCGATTAAATCGCTCGGCATCTGTAGCGGTGCCAACAGTATGATGATGGATATCGCCAACGCTTACGGCGTTGGACGCAGCGCCGTCACCGCCCGCGTCATGGGGCTTAACCATCTGATTTTCGCCGACCAAATCGCGCTGGATGGCGAAGATGTCACCGCCGATTTTATCGAGAAACTCGCGCAGGGCGTTGGGGCCAACAAACTGAAAAATATCCCCGATATCGGTCTGCCAGCGGATTTTATCCGCGCGCTGAAACTCTATCCGCTCTCCTACCTGAAGTATTTCTACCTCAATCGTGAAATGGTCGAGCATGAGCTGGAAGAACTGAAAAACGGCGGCACGCGCGGTGAGCGCTCGCTGGGCATTGAACATGCGCTGCTGGAAATCTACAAAAACCCGGAACTGTGTGAAAAGCCTGCCGAGCTTTCCAGCCGTGGCGGCGCGTGGTACTCCGATACCGCCTGCTCTATCATCAGTTCGATTTATAACAACAAGCATGAAGTCCACGTTGTTAACGTCCCTAACCACGGCACCACGCCGGATCTGCCTGACGACGCCGTCATCGAAACCAACGCCGTTATCGACAAACTGGGCGCGCATCCGCTGGCCTATGGTCATCTGCCAGCGCGGGTGCGTGGTCTGATCCAGAGCGTGAAATCCTTTGAGGAATTAACCGTTGAAGCCGCCGTTACCGGCGATAAAGCAACGGCGCTGCTGGCGTTATCCAGTCATCCGCTGGTGCCTTCCGTAGAGGTGGCCGGAAAAATCCTTGAGGATTATCTGGCGGCTAACCGTGAATTCCTGCCGCAATATAGTTTCACCACCGGACGTGGCTGAAGACGTTAAAGGGACTGAGTTATGCAAGACTTTCTGGAAAATAAGATGTTACCGGTCTTAATGAAGATCGGTAATAACGTTGTTCTGGTCGCGGTACGTGATGGCATTTCATTTACATTACCGTTTATCATTGCCGGTAGTTTTTTCCTCATTATTGCTAATTTACCCATTCCTGGATGGAGTGAGTTTCTTGGCAGCTATGCCGAAATGCTTAGCGTGCCGGTACAGGCAACATTTGGGGCCATCGGTCTGATTGCCGCGATTGGTATTAGCTTCAACCTTGCCCGGCATTATAAGCTGGACAGTCTGAGCTGCTGCTGTATTACCGTCGCGGTATTCCTGCTGGCCCAGCTTGATGATACGCATAAAATCAACGTAAATAATTTCGGCGCAGCCGGGTTATTCTCGGCGATTATTCTGTCGGTGCTGACGGTGTATATTGTCCGCTTCTTTGTCGAGAAGAAAATTTACATCCGCCTGCCTGACAGCGTGCCCCCGGCGGTCATGCAATCTTTCATCAGCCTGGCACCCGCGATGGCCTGCCTGACGCTGATCTGGCTGGTGCGGGTGGTGCTGAATTTCGACATCAACGCGTTCTTCACCCTGATCTTAAGCCCGCTGGTAATGGGGCTGGATACGCTGCCCGGCATCTTAATTCTGGTTGCGCTGATCTCCCTGCTATGGAGCTGCGGTATTCACGGGACCAACGTTCTCTCCGGCATTACCAGCCCGATATTCCTTAAGTTTATCGCCGAAAATACCGAAGCTTACCTGAATCACCAGCCGGTGCCGCACATTACCGCCGAAGGGTTTTACAACTTCTTCATCTGTACAGGCGGTTCTGGCGCAACGATGGGCCTGGTGCTGGCCATGCTGATATCGAAAAGCAGCTACTACAAATCGCTGGGCCGCATTTCCATCGCGCCCGCTATTTTTTGCATCAATGAACCGGTGATCTTTGGCGTGCCGATGGTATTCAACCCGGTGATGATGCTGCCGCTTATCATTACGCCAATGGTGATTTGTACCTGCTCATATCTGCTGATGCAGTACGGCATAATCGGTCGCCCGGTATTCCAGATCCCCTGGACCATGCCACCCGTTCTTAACGCCTATTTCGCCACCGGCGGCAACATTCCGGCGGCGATCTGGTCCGGCTGTATGGTGGTGATCTCAACGGCGATGTATTACCCCTTCTTCCGTGTGCTGGAGCGCAAACAGCGGGTGACGGAAAGAGAAGAAGCCGCAGCCGCACTGAACGCTGAAGCCTAAGTATTTAGCCGGGAGATGCTTGTCTCCCGGCTGAAAGTCTGGCGTCGCATATCCGCCCGGCAACGTTTTACTGCCGGGCGCTTTATCACCAGGAATAAAGCTGTACCTGCCCCGATCGACGCTACTGTGAGTCCACTCGCGATGTATTCTAACGGGATGTATAAATGCAAGATTTTCTGGAAAATAAGATCTTACCTGTCTTTATAAAAATAGGTAACAACGTCATTCTGGTCGCAATACGCGACGGCGTTGCCTTCACGATGCCCTGTATTCTCGTCGGCAGTCTGTTTCTTATCATCGCTAATTTACCCATTGACGGCTGGAGCGAATTTCTTGGCAGCTATGGCGAAATCCTCAGCGTACCGGTGCAGGCCACTTTCGGCAGTATTGGGCTGGTTTCCGCCATTGGTGTTAGCGTCAGTCTCGCCAAACATTACAAGCTGGACGGATTAAGCTGTTGTTGTATTACCGTCGTGGTTTTTATCCTTGCCCAGGTCGACGAAAACTATAAAGTCAACGTCGATAATTTCGGCGCAACGGGATTGTTTTCGGCAATTGTTCTGGCCGTGATAACGGTTTACATTGTGCGCTTTTTTATCGTACATAAAATTTATATTCGCCTGCCCGACAGCGTGCCGCCAGCGGTGCTCCAGTCTTTTATTAGCCTCGCCCCGGCGATGGCCTGCCTGACCTTAATCTGGCTGGTCCGCGTGGTGCTCAACTTTGATCTGAATGCCTTTTTCACAATGGTATTTAGCCCGCTGGTGATTGGGCTGGATACCCTGCCCGGCATCCTCATTCTGATCACGTTAATTTCCCTGCTGTGGGGATGCGGCATCCACTCTAATTTGTTCTCAGGCATCACCACTCCGATTTTCCTCAAGTTTATTGTTGAGAATACCGAGGCATACCTTAATCATCAGCCCATCCCGCATATTACCGCCGAGTTTTATATTTCTTTCGTCAGTATTGGCGGGACGGGTGCCACGCTGGGTCTGGTGCTGGCCATGCTGATATCAAAAAGCCGCTACTACAAATCGCTGGGTCGGCTTTCCATTGGCCCGGCCATATTTTGTATTAATGAACCGGTGGTTTTCGGCGTGCCGATGGTATTTAACCCGATAATGATGCTGCCGTTGATCCTCGCCCCCGTAGTGATTTGTACCGGCTCATGGCTGCTGATGTATTTTGACATTATCGGACGCGCAGTATTCCAGGTGCCGTGGACCATGCCGCCCATCCTGAACGCCTATTTCGCCACTGGCGGAAACATCCCGGCAGCCATCTGGTCCGGCTGTATGATCTTTATTTCAATGGCGGTGTATTACCCCTTCTTCCGCATCATGGAACGTAAACAACTGGCGAAGGAAAAAGAGGAAGCCGCAGCGGAGCAAATCGCTGTCGCATGAGTAATGTTGCTTTATACAAAATTTTATCTGTTTTAGACCCGGCGGCTCAGGCTTGCCGGGTCACTAATCCCTGATAAACTATCGCCTTCTTTTCCTGCTGGCCTGACGCTATGGTTGCTCGCTACATTCAAATAAAAAACGCGATTAAAAAAGAGATCCTGAGCAATCGCTGGCAGGTCGGCGAAAAAATTCCGTCAGAGCGCGAGCTGGCGGCGCAATATGGCGTCACGCGGGTCACGCTGCAAAAAGCGATGCATATGCTGGAGCAGGAGGGATTTATTGAGCGTATCCACGGCAAGGGCATGTTCGTCACCCGCGCGCTGGAAGATGATGTGTTTATGCTTAATGACGGCACCGGCGATTCCGTTTTAGGCTTTTCGCGTGAATTCCGCGAGCAGGCGAAAATCTCCAGCCGCCTGGTCTGTCATCAGCTTTTACCTGCCGATAAAACCATTGCCCGCTATTTAGAAATCCACGAAGGCGAGCCGGTGCATTTTATTCGCCGCGTGCGTTTGATTGATGACGTGCCGGTACTGGTTGAGGATTCATGGATTAACCGCAGCGTTATCCCCGTTATTCCGTCGAGACTGCTGGAAGAAGGGTCGCTTTATGAATATATCGAGCATATCACCGGCAAAAAGATAAAGTTTTATAACTCGGTTATTGAAGGCGATCTGTTTGGTGAGGAACTGGCGGCGCTTCTCTGCATCCCGGCCGGTCAGCCGATGCTGAAAGTGTCCGGGGTGACGAAGCTTGAAGACGGCACGGCGTTTAACTACTCCTTCAGCTATAACCGTGCCGATAAATTTAAAATCAAAAATAACTGGGTCGGGAAATAATCGCTATCCGGTAATGCGATCCGCCGCCGGGCGAAGTAACGGTTTCCCCGACAGGGTAAACGCAGAAACCAGCGTCATCATCAGCACGAAGCAGCCGAGGATCAGATAGGTATCATGGAAGCCGATCCGGTCATACATATTACCCGCAAACGCTGACAGAAAAATGGCGGCCATCTGTTTAGCGAACTGAAAACCAATCAAATAGATGGTTGCCGAAAGGCGGGTATCAAACACGCCAGTGATATATTTAAACACGCCAACCAGCAGAAATGGCACTTCCAGCGCATGTAGCATCTTCAGCGCCACGACTTCCAGCGCGGTGGTGGCGAAAGATGACCCGATAATACGCACCGTCATAATAAAACCCGCAATCAGCAGGGTATTCTTCGCGCCAATGCGGTTAATAATCCACGGCGAACAGAACATGATGATGGCGTTGCACAGCTCCCCGGCGGTAGTGGCAAAGCCGAAAGCCTGCGTTCCCGCCTGCGGCGTGGCAAAGAAGGTTTTGAAGAAGGTGGCAAACTGCTGGTCAAAAACATCGTAAACGCAGGCTACGCCGATGACATACAGGATCAGCATCCACATTTTGCGCTGGCGGAACAGCGAGAAAACCATCCGGGTCGTGATTTGCGGCTGGTTTGCGCCGAGGGCGTCCATCACCTGCGCGGTCTGATTGTTTCGCGGCTTCGCCACAATCAGCAGTACCATCAGCAGGAGCGCTGCCGCCGATCCCATCCAGAACACCCATTCAGGATTAATACTAAACAGCATCCCCGCCGTTGAAGCACAAAGTCCCCAGCCCAGGCAGCCAAACATCCGCGCTTTGCCATATTCGAACGCGCTGTTGCGGCTGACGCGTTCAACATAGGCTTCAATGGCCCCCGCTCCGGCAGAGAACACAAAACCGATGTAAATTCCGCCAGCGAGCGCCCCAAGCCAGATGCTGGTTTTCAGCAGCGGCGCAAAAACGTAGAGAAAAAAAGGCGCGAACAGAAAAAGCGCGATGGTGATGACCCACAGCAGATTTTTCTTCAGGCCCAGCTGGTCAGAGATCACGCCGAGGATCGGCTGGAAGCTAATGGCAAATAGCGAAATGCAGGAGAAAACAATCCCGGTCTCCGTTTTAGTCAGTCCGATAATATCCGACAGCCAGATGGGCAGAAATGGAAAACAGGTCGCCATAATAAAAAAGTAGAGAAAGATAAACAGACCAAAAATCCAGAACCTGGGATTATTTTTGTGGTTACATGCAAGCGTTGTCATTGTTGTATTCCTCAGATAACAGCCGGATACCCGCCCCGTTACCGGTGGCTGTGTTTAAACGTATGCGAAACGTTTCGGATAAATAAGGCACAGAGAAAATTGCCGTAAGACAACGGAGATGTCCTGTGCCATCTATTTTTACAATGCCGTTTGTAGAGCAGAAGAATTACGTCTTACACGTCGAATTAAACGTGCTTTATTCAGGCGATCCTCACCGGACCGCCTGAATAAAAGAGACCTGGCGAATTAGTGCTCGCTTTCCTGTTTCTCAATCAAGATCAGAATGGCGGTTTCCGGGTCGAGCACCGGTAACGCCATCCCCGCTTCCATCAGCCATTCACCGCTCGCGGTTTGCGGCGTGAGCATCCATTCCGGTAGCCGACGCATCGTGTGTCCGCCTTCGCCAGTGATGCGAATATCCGGGTGATCGAGCAGCGAAATCCGATAGCGCGCGTCCCTGTCCAACCCCGGTATTCGCAGCGGGGCCATCAGGGTGTAATCGGGCATTGCCAGCTGGCTGACCAGCAGCAGCGCCTGACGTTTATCCTCGCTGACGATGCCCTGCGCCAGGGTGGTGGCATCCGGCATGTCAATGCGCCACTGAGTACCGCTGTGGATCACCTCACGCCACTGTTTGTACAGCGCGGCGTAGTGTTTATACCCTTCGCGCTCCTGCTCATCGGCGCAGATCGGATCAAGCTCCAGCCCCATGTGACCAAACAGCGCGGTCAGGCCGCGAAACGCAATGCTGTGCTGGCGGAAGGTGGCGTGGCAGTGACGGTTGCCAATGTGCGCGCCCATTACCTCCGGCGGGAAGAAGTAGCTCATACCGCGCTGGATGGTGTTACGCTCCAGCGCATCGTTATTATCGGACGCCCAGAAACGGTGGCAGCGGGTCAGAACTTCATAGTCGATACGCCCGCCGCCGGACGCGCAGGATTCAAATTCGATGTGCGGGAAGCGGGCGCGCAGGGTGTCCAGCAGACGGTAATACTGCCGGGTTTGTCCGTCGGCGGCGGCTTTACCCTCGTGGCTGGGCTGCACCAGTTCGCGGTTCATATCCCACTTCACATAATCAATGTCGTGCTCACCCAGCAGCCAGCTCATCCGCTCCAGCAGATAGTCAAAAACCTGCGGAAGATTCAGGTTCAGCACCAGTTGGTGACGCCCCAGCGGCTGCGGATAGCCAGGCATTTCCAGCACCCAGTCAGGATGCGCGCGGTACAGGTCGGAATCCGGGTTAACCATTTCCGGCTCCACCCAGATGCCGAACTCCATGCCGTGTGCTTTGACGTGGCTGATGACAGGCTCCAGCCCGTGCGGGTATTTTTGCTCATCCACATACCAGTCGCCCAGCGCCGCGTAGTCGTCGTTGCGCCCCTTAAACCAGCCGTCATCAATAATAAATCGCTCAACGCCCAGCGACGCCGCCTCTTCCGCCATTTTCATGATCCAGGCCGGATCGTGATTAAAGTAGATCCCCTCCCAGGTATTGAGATGCACCGGGCGCGGTTTGTTATTGGGGAAGCGGATAATATTGTCCCGCAGGTAGCGGTGGAACTGCTGGCTCATGCCGTTGAGGCCCTGCGCGGAATAGCTGGCGTACAGCCGTGGCGTCCACAGCGTCTGGCCCTCGTCGAGCGACATTTCACCCGGCAAATATAGTGCTTCAGCCTGCACGTAGCGGCGACCGTCGGTTTTCACCTCTGCCCGCAGACGGTGATTGCCGCTCCAGCCCAGATGCACGCCCCAGACGTCGCCCTGCATTTCGCTAAAGGCTTTGCTGCCCGTGATTAGCGCCGGAAAGTGCTCATGGGAGCTGCGCCCGCGTCGGCTCTCCAGCACAACGCTGTCGTGCTCAAGCGTCAGGCGATGCGGCTGAAACTCGCGCGTCCAGCGACCGTGAAAAGCCATCACCTCGCGGGCGCGTTCGGCGACCGGCAGGGTTACCGCCAGTCGGTCAACCTGCCACGCGACGGGGCGCAGGTTGGTTACGCCGTGGCGCACCACCAGCACGCCGCTGCCGTCGAGCGTCAGCTCGCTCACCAGCCGCAGTCCTGCCTGCGCATCTTCAGCGGTCAGGGTCAGCGATTGTCCGTTCTGTTCCACCTGCACCGTGTTAAACACCGGCGAGCCGTCCAGCCCCTGACGGTGACCTTCAATACCCGGCGTACCAAACAGGCCGTGACCGGGTTCCGCCATCAGGGTGACGGGCGAATCGACATCCAGCTTGCCGTTAGCAATCGGGCGGATAAGACTGGCGCTATCCTGCGGCGAAAAGTGCTGAAGGTGCGGCCCCCAGTAGAGAATTTCGGCGAAAGGCCGGGTTTTGATCACCACGTCCACGGTGGCGCTTTCAAGGCGTAAGATTGATTCCTGCATCAGACATCTCCTGTCATCGGTATAACAGGAGTGTTGATCCGAAACGTTTCGGTCTACAACCAAAACGTTTTGGATCTGTGATCTGTATTAGAATTTCCCATCAATAATCAATGCGGTCAGGCGGTTTTCGCGGGGATAAATTCAGGCTGCCACAGCACCTGTAGTGAAGCGAGATCGTCGCCAGCGATAAGCTGTCGCACCATGCTGGCAATCTGCCTGCCGACGCCCTGACGGGTGGACTGGATCACCGCCCCCACTTCTGCTTCGACGAGGGTATCCTGCGGCAGACCATCGTAGACCACCAGCGACACGCGGTTGTCGCCTTCCAGCCGCCCCGCCAGGACCAGCGCCATCGCTGCGCCGTCGCCGTGGGTGTTGCAGTCGGTCACAATCGCGGTGGGCGGTTCAGGAAGCGCCAGCAGTTGCTGGGTGGTTTTGAATCCCGCGCGGCGGGAAGGCGGGATCGCCCGCAGTAGCTGGTCAGAAAGCCCGGCTTCGCGCAGCGCGTCGAGATAACCGTTGCGCCGCTGGGTAATAAACGCCTGGCTGTTGTTTTCACCCAGCAGCGCAATGCGTTTATGCCCCTGGGCGATCAGATGGCGCGTGGCCTGGTATGTCCCGGCGTAGTTATCGAAATCAAACCATGCGTAGGGTTTTGGCAACTGGCTGCGTCCCAGCGCCAGAAACGGAAAGCCCGCATTCTGAAGCTGCTCCAGACGCGGATCGCGATCCAGCGTATGGGCCACGATAAGCGCATCAACGCGCCGACTCTGCACCAGCCGCATATAGCTGTGCTTATCGCCCTGGTCATCATCGGCGATCAGCAGCAAATCAATTTCATGCCGCGCCAGTTCGTGGCTGATTTCGCCCACCATGTCCATAAAGACGCTGTTATTTAACGGGACGGGATGCACCGGGAAGACCAGCCCCACCGCGTCGATTTTGCCCATTTTCAGCCGACGGGCAAAGGTGTTTGGACGATAGCCGCGACGCTGCGCTTCTGCTTCAACGCGCGCCCGCGTCTCCTTTGATACATCATCGTATCCATTGAGTGCGCGGCTGACCGTAGTAACAGAGAGCTTCAGTTCTTTGGCAATGGCTTTAAGCGACATAGATCCCCGGTGCAACAGTAAAGAGGCCGTTAGTTTCCCGCAATGTTTACAGGGCGTCTATAGCCGTCATGCAACTTGAAGTATGACGGGTATATTAATAAATCCGCTGCTCATCCTCACCAAACATCAGCAGCGAGTGGCTAAAGAAACGGGCGCGGTACACCGCTCCGGCAACCAGATCCCGACCGCTGCGCGTTTCGAGGGTCAGCGTGCCGCCCTGCTCGCCCCGCGCATAGGCGAATGTTTCGCTGCCCAGATGCTCCAGCAGGTCGATCGTCACCGGCAGCTCACAGTCGCCCGCCTCGTCAAACTGCTTCGGTCGGATCCCCAGCAGCACCTGGCTTCCTTCGGCAACGGCGCTTTTTACCGGCACGTCCAGCAGCACATCAGAGAACTCCGGCAGCCGGACGCGCACGCCGTGCGCATTTTGCGCGACCACCGTACCGCGCAGCATGTTCATGCGCGGCGAGCCGATAAACCCGGCGACGAAGACGTTGGCGGGATTATCGTACAGCGCCAGCGGCGATCCGATCTGCTCGATTTTCCCGGCGCGCAGAACCACGATTTTATCGGCGAGGGTCATCGCCTCCACCTGATCGTGCGTCACGTAGACGGTGGTGCTTTTCAGCTCGCGGTGCAGGCGGGCGATTTCAATGCGCATCTGCACCCGCAGTTCGGCGTCAAGGTTGGATAACGGCTCGTCAAACAGGAAGACTTTCGGATCGCGCACTATCGCCCGCCCGATGGCCACGCGCTGGCGCTGTCCGCCGGAAAGCGCTTTTGGCTTACGCGCCAGCAACGGCTCCAGCTCCAGCGCTTTCGCCGCCAGCGACACTTTTCTCTCAATTTCATCTTTCGCTACGCCCGCGTGCTTAAGCGCAAACGCCATGTTTTCTTTTACCGTCATATGCGGATACAGGGCGTAGGTTTGAAAGACCATCGCAATGCCGCGCCGGGAAGGTTCCGTCTCGTTCATCCGCACGCCGTCAATAGTCAGCTCGCCCGCGCTCAGATCCTCCAGCCCGGAAATCATCCGCAACAAAGTGGATTTTCCGCAGCCGGAAGGACCGACAAAAACCACAAATTCGCCGTCGTTAATCGTCAGATCCACGCCCTTGATGATATCCACGCTGCCGAAAGACTTTTTCACACCGCTGAGTTTTACTTCCGCCATTTTCTCTTCTCCCTGGATTATTTCACTGACCCTAACATTCCCTGCACAAACTGTTTCTGCATGGCGAAAAAGACCACCAGCGTGGGCAGCGTTGCCAGTATCGCTGCCAGCATAATGACGCCAAAATCCGGCGCGTAGGCCGACCCCAGTGAGGAGAGGGCTAACGTAAACGTCTTTTGCTCATTCGATTGCAGAATGATTAATGGCCACAGATAGCTGTTCCAGGCGGTCATAAACGCGATGATAAACGCCGCCGCATAGGTGGAACGCATTACTGGAACATACACGAACAAAAAGATTTTCCACTCTTTCAGCCCGTCAACCCGCGCGGCATCGCGCAAGTCGCCGGGAAAGGCTTTCGAGCTTTGGCGGAAATAAAAAATCAGATACACCGAGGCAACGGTCGGTAGAATCACCGCCAGATGCGAGTCCACCAGGTCGAAGGTCGCCATCAGAATAAACAGCGGGATCATCATGGCGGCGAAGGGGATCATCATCGTCAGCAGCAGCCCCTGATAAATCCGCTCCCGCAGCCGCGAGCGGAAAATTTCAAAGCCGTAGCCCGCCATTGAGGACACCAGCAGCGTCAGCAGCGTGCCTGCAATGGCGATCTTGCTGGTGTTCCAGAACAGCATTCCCACGTCAAACGTCTGGGTAAATTTGACATAGTTAGCCATCAACGCGGCGCCAAAAAAGACCTTGCCCTTAATGATATCGACGCTGGTATTGGTCGCGCCAATCACCATCCAGATAAACGGAAAAATCGAGACAAACGCGGTGACGGACAGCAGCATATAGATAATGCCCTGACGAATATGTCGCATTCTGATCATGCATTACGCTCCCTTGCCAGCCAGAACTGAATGACCGCCAGAATCGCGACCATAAACACAATGAAATACGAGACGGTGGTCGCATAGCCAAAGTTGGGGACGAATTTAAATGAAAGATTGTAGATATACATCGACAGCGTCAGCGTGCTGTCCGCAGGCCCGCCGAGGGTAATATTCATCGTCTCATCAAAAAGCTGGAGCGTCCCGATCGTTGACGTCACGGTGGTAAATAAAATCACCGGTTTTAACATCGGAATGGTGATGGAAAAAAATTGCCGGGTGGGTGAAATGCCGTCAATACGCGCGGCTTCATAAATCGACTTGTCGATATTTTGCAGCGCCGCCAGATAAAAAATCATGTTATAGCCGGTCCAGCGCCAGGTAATGGCTAAAATAATCACCCCTTTTGCCCAGAAGGGATCGGTCAGCCAGGAAATCGGCTCGGCAATTACGCCAATTCCCACCAGCAGATGATTCACTACGCCGTCGTAAGAAAACATGCTTTTGAACAAGACGGAGTACGCCACCAGCGACGTGACGCAGGGCAGGAAAATCGCCGTACGCCAGAATCCTCTCCCCCGCAGGCCGGGCATGTTCAGCGCCGACGCGAGGATCAGCGCCAGCATGATCATGATGGGCACCTGAACGATCAGGAAGATCAGGGTATTAGCTAACGCTTTCTGGAACACCGGATCGTGGGTCAGGCGCAAAAAGTTGCCCAGGCCCACGAATTTCATCATGGCACCCTGCCCGGAATGAAAAGAAAACCACAACGATTTGGCGACCGGGTACAAAATAAAGATGCCCACTAACAGCAACGCCGGAAGGACGAAGCCCCAGCTATTGACGGAGATGGCACGCTTTTTTCGCGCAGAGATCATCAAGAATACCTCGAACGTGGGGGCGGGTTTTATCCCGCCCGGTCAGGATTTACTGAATTTGCGTGGTGACTTGCTGCTCGATGTTTTTCAAAAGCGCATCCACCGACTTACCCTCTTTCAGGGCAGGCAACTGCGCGCCCACCGCTGCATCGGCTTCGTAGGTGTACATGCCATAGTTGACGGCAGGAATGGCTTTCAGCCAGTCGCTGAAGGCGGTCCAGATAGGCGTATTGCTAAAATACGCATCGGGTTGCTGATAGGCCGCGCCCTCGCGTGACAGCAGGTTGGAACCCATCGCGCCATTTTTTTGCAGGATCTGCTGATAAAAATCGATGTTATTCACGTAGATTTCATTGAGGAACTGGATCGCCTGTTCTTTCTCCGCGCTACTTTCCAGCACGTACCAGCTTGAACCGCCGAGGTTAGAGGCGTGCGTTGCGCCTTCCACGTTCAAACCGGGGATCGGCGCGACATTCCACAGGCCGGACTGTTTCGCTTCTGCCTTAATCGAGCCGGTGATCCACACGCCGGTGACAACGCTCGCCACATCGCCACGGTTAAACGCCCCCACCCATTCCGCCCAGCCCATCACTGGCTTGACGATACCGGATTTATTTAACGCCGCCTGGGTTTCAAGCGCTTCTTTCAGCGCCGGGTTGCTGACGATATCCAGTTTGCCGTCTTTATCAAAATACCAGCGCCCGGCGGATTGCATCATGATGCGAATTAATCCGGCGTCATTAGGGTCGATGGCAATCATTTTCTTGCCGGTTTTTTCCTCGACCTTTTTGCCTATTTCAATGAATTTATCCCAGTTAATATTTTGCAGATCTTTGGCGCTATATCCGGCTTTTTCGATCAAATCCTGACGATAATACCAGGCCGTAACGCCGGTATCGAAAGGCACGCCGTAGGTTTTGCCTTCCACCGTCATCAGATCGATTTTGTATTTCGCAAAACGGGTGAAATCGATTTTGCCATTAAGCGGCGCAAAGGCACCGGGGAAGGAGCGCAGGTATTTCGGCGCGTTGTAATCTTCGACCAGCACAATGTCCGGCAGCGCTTTGGTCATCCCGGAGGCCAGCATCGTTTGCAGTTTTTGCTCAAGATCCGCTTTCGCTAAATCGACAATATCGAAGGTCACATCAGGGTGCGTTTTTTGATAAATGTTGGCGGCGTCCTGCATAATAGCCACGTTATAGTTGGGGTCCCATGACCAGACGGTGATTTTTTCAGCCTGTACCGCAAATGCGGCGCATAAAGCAGAAAGTGCGACAACGAATTTACCTTTATTCATAGATTACGTCCCTTTTTGTCGATAACCGGTTGTAAAAAACGTCCGTCATAATTAGATGTTTTATAAATACTTCTAATTATAAATATTCACCCAACCAATAATTCACCCCTTCAACCCCTGTGCCTGGACCTGGTATAACTGAACCGGGTGTTTTGCTGTTCGGGCGTTTTATGGTTGATCCGAAACGTTTCACTCCACAACCGAAACGTTTTGGTAATGTGATCGAGCTAGAATAATTTTTGTGAGCGCATCAAATAAAAGAAGCCGGGTTTATGAGAAAAGTGGCGTTGTTGAAACAGGGGATAAAGCATGTGAGATTAATATTCAGCAAGATCAAGTCACTGAATAAATAATTAATGAAAATGACGTGCTGGTGAGCGGGTCACAAAACTGTCCCGCCCACACGTTTAATTTTGCTCGGCAACCAGAATTGCCTGCGTATCCGGCTCCAGCGCCTGAAAGATGTGCTCTCTGTCGCCCGGATAACAAATATAGTCGCCCTCGCCTAACTCTTCCGCCGCGTCGATCAGCCCGACCAGCGCGCGCCCCTGGGTGATAATAATATGCTCGACCGATCCGGCAGGATGCGGATGCGAGATGCGGTCTGCGCCCGGTTGGGTCAGCAGCAGGTAGATATCGCGCCGCGCACCCGGCGGGCAGGTGGCGAGCAAAATGGCCTGATAGTGCGCCTGCTCCGCCACCACTTTGGTGCCTTCGCCCCGGCGGATCACCTGGGTGGTCGGATGCTGCGGCTCCAGCAGGCGGGCAAAAGGGATATCCAGCGCCACGCACAGTGACCACAGCGTCTCCAGGCTGGGATTGCCGTTGCCCGCTTCCAGTTGGGAAAGCGTCGATTTTGCGATCCCGGCACGGCGGGCGATTTCCGCCAGCGAGAGGCCGGTTCGCGTCCGCTCGCGCACCAGACTTTTGGCGATTGTGCTGATTGGCTGCGTCATACGACGACTCCGTGTTTTATTTACCGAACGAATCGTTCGCCTTGAAAAACGAATGCAATGTGTTCATTATAATGGATACACGTTCGATATGGCGACAATAGTATGTTGAATCATCCCTTCTCCAGCCTGACCGGCGACACGCGGAAAGCCATTTTTCTGGTGTGTCTGGCGGTGGGCGTGGTCGGCGCCTCTTACGGCTCGCTGGCGATGGCCTACGGTTTTCCGCTGTGGCTGCCTCTGCTCCTCTCCGTCATCGTGCTGGCTGGCGCGTCGGAATTTATGTTTATCGGCATTGTTGCCAGCGGCGGCCATCCCCTGGCGGCAGCGGTCGCCGGGCTGCTGGTCAATGCCCGCCATTTTCCGTTTGGCGTGACGGTGCGCGATCTGGTGGGAAAAGGCGCGCTGCGACTGCTGGGCTGCCACATTATGAATGATGAAAGCGTGGTGTTTGGCCTTTCACAGCCGACGCCGGAGCAGCGTAAAGCCGCCTACTGGCTGTGCGGACTGGGCGTAGCGCTGTTCTGGCCCGTCGGCACCCTGCTGGGCGCGGCGGTCGGTAAATTGCTGCCCGCCCCGGAAACCATCGGTCTGGACGCGGTCTTTCCGGCGATCCTGCTGGCGCTGGTCCTTCCGGCGCTGAAAAAGAGAACGACGCTGATCCGCGCCGCCAGCGGTGCCGCGATCTCGCTGGCGGCCGTCCCCTTTGCACCGGTGGGCCTGCCGGTGCTGCTTTCTCTGCTGGGCTTACTGACGAGGAAAAAATAATGGCTGACATCACGCTGATTATTATCGCGGCCGTGCTGCTGTCGGCAGGCACTTATTTGATGCGCCTCGGCGGGGCGACGCTCGGTAGCCGATTGTCACTTTCCGAACGCTCACAGGCGCTGCTTTCAGATGCGGCAACGACCCTGCTGTTTTCCGTGGCGCTGGCTACGGCGATTTACGAAGGCGGGCATTTCGCTGGCATGGCGCGGGTGCTGGGCGTGGCGTTTGCGCTGTTGCTGGCATGGCGCAAAATGCCGCTGATTGTGGTGATCGTGGCAGCGGCAGTGGTCACAGCGCTGCTGCGGCTGGCGGGAATACAGTAAAGCGCCCGCAGGCGCTTTGTTCATTCCAGATAAGGGGCAATCCACGCCATCAGTTCGCCAGGGTCGTACCCCCGATCCTGCTCAATCCGGTACACCGGCCCCAGCACCATCGGCGCGGCGCTGCGGGTTAGCGCGGCCAGTTCCGGCAAATATTCCTCGCCGGGATGACCGGGCTTTCGCTGTTCCAGCCGCTGCGCGTAGCGGGACACCGCCGTTTGTGCGGAGATCTGATTCCAGATCTCCAGCACCCCGCTGACCCCCGCATTTTGCAGAAAGCGCGCCAGCGCCTCGCGCGGCTGAAAACCAAACCAGGCATCAATGACGAACGTACATCCCGCTGGCCCGCGTGCCACGATAGACCAGATCACCTCATAGGCCGCCAGCCCAAGCCGACGGTTAAACCCACGGTCGATATCGGTAAACTGCGCCATAAAAGGCTCTTTAATCTCATCAATGGCGAGCAGCGGCAGGGTAAAGCGGTGGGCGATCTGCTGCGCAACCGTACTTTTGCCAGAAGCCGGAACGCCGTTCACCAGAATTACCGTTTTACCTTCAGAGTGAGAGTGCATGGTCATAGTATTGCTATCACCTCCTCGCGGGTGCGGGCGGCGCGCAGTTTCGCCATTCTTTCATCGTTGTCGAGCAGATGAATAATGGCGCGGATGCCCTCGTCAATGTGCGCATTGCTGTCCTTCGCGCCAAACATAATGACGATATCCACCGCCTCACTGTCGGCAAAACGTATCGGCGCGGTCAGCAGCACCAGGCTAAAACAGTTATGCCTGACACCGCACTCTGGCCTGGCATGCGGGATCGCGACCCCTTCGTCAAAAACGTAATACGGTCCGAAGGATAACGTATTTTCGATTACCGCCTGACCGTATGATTCTTCCAGATATCCCTTTTCGACAAGCGGCCTGGCGGCAAGGTTAATGACTTTTTGCCAGTCTCCTTCCGTTACGCCTGGCTGAATAGCATTAGCTTCGATGAGTAAATCTTTAATCGTCATCTTTGCTCCCTAAATATTACGGCGAATAATATTGCGTAAGCGATCAATACGCAGAAAAAGATCGTCAACCTGCTGGCGGTATTGCTGACTTTTGGCGAAAAGCGGTAGTGCCCGGTTATAAGCAAGCATTAATGCTTTTTGCCATTCGCTATTTTCAGGCGATGCCGCCAGCTTGACCTCCAGCAATGCTATTTCATCGGCAATGATTTTCGCCTGCTGATTATGCGCTTCGCCAGAGTCTTTCTCTTTTTTCAGGAACGATTTTAACGAATTAAACATAGAGCATTCCCATGCCGGTGATAATTATCTACCGGAGTCAATATAAACGCGTTATTGAAAATATTATTTAAACAGGGCAATCTTTTCCATTAATACCTGCGTTACCGCATCGTTAGCCGGAATAAGAAATTTCCGCACGCTGTCGTTAACCTTGCCCTTTTCAAACGCCGATTTACACTGTCCAACCCACTGCACATTCATTTCGGTGCCGACGTTCACTTTATTAATGCCTTCGGTCACGGCCTTACGCATATCCTCATCGCTCACCCCGGTGCCGCCATGCAGCACCAGCGGAACGCGGGCCACTTCGCTAATCTCGGCCAGTCGCTGATGCTGGATCTGCGCCTTCCCGGTATACAGGCCGTGTACCGTGCCGATGGAAACCGCCAGCATATCGACGCCGGTTTCATCCACAAAACGTTTAGCGTCTTCGACGGTGGTAAATGTAATATGCTCTTCAGCCACCGCTTTGCCGTCCTCAGATCCGCCAATCGCGCCTAATTCTCCCTCCACGCTGATATTACGCGGGCGGGCTAATTCCACTACCGCACGCGTATTTTTGATATTTTCATCCAGACTGAGATGAGAGCCGTCATACATCACGGAGCTAAACCCGGCATCGATGGCGGTCTGGATCGCCGCAATATCTGAACAGTGATCCAGATGCAAACAGGTTGGGACATTCTGACTTTCCGCCAGCGAGCAGACGGAATCAACCAATAAGCGATAGCCAAGATATTGCGCGGTGCCGGTAGAAATCTGGATCATTAATGGACTATTTGTCTGCTGCGCGGCGTTGAAAAAAGCGGGAAGCATTTCCAGACAGTGTAAATTAAACGATCCGACCGCCTTAAAATGACGGGCCTGCGCTACCTGATATAATTCATTAAAGTTATACAGAGCCATGAGCTTTCTCCTCTTTAGATTTAGCGGATTTACCATTCACGAACCAGGCAATAACCGCGATAAACACAATAAACAGTGCGACGAATAACCAGTTCCCCTGGAACGCGTGGCCTAATACCAGCCCTGAACTGATGACATCGGAATCGCTGAAGGTCACGCCGGTGAAGCCATAGCTTTCCAGCATCGGCACCAGGATGGCCGGTAAGAAGGTGATAAACAGGCCGTGGATCACCCCGCCGATAATGGCTCCGCGACGTCCGCCCAGCGCATTGCCGAAGATCCCGGCGGTGCCGCCCGCGAAAAAGTTGGTCAACAGGCCCGGCAGGATCATCGCCAGTCCAAACATTGGGAAAACCAACATGCCGATAATTGACCCCACCGTGGTGGCGAGGAATCCGACGATGACCGCATTGGGGGCGTAGGGAAACAGCACCGGGCAATCCAGCGCGGGTTTGGCGTCCGGCACAATGCGCATGGCGATGCCGCGAAAAGCAGGCACCAGCTCGTTCAACAGCAGACGCACGCCGCTGTAAAGGACGAAGACCCCGGCCACAAACTGAATGGATTGCATAAAGGCATACATTAAATAGTTCACGCCGTTCGCATACTGGGCAATAAACGCCGGGCCTGCCGCCAGCGCGGGGATCAGATACATGGGGATCATCACCACCGCCATCGATAAATACGTATCCTGGAGGAATTTGAAATTGTCTGGCAGTTCAATGTCTTCCGTTGAGCGCGAGCCTTTACCCACCACTTTAGCAACGGCGGCCTGCACCAGATAACCGATGGTGCAGAAGTGCCCCAGCGCCACGTCGTCAGAATCAGTGATCCGCCGGACAATCGGCTGCGCCAACGCAGGCATAACCACCGCCATCACGCCGCCAAAAATACCGCCGGTCAGAATTAGCGGCAGACCAGTCAGCCCGGCCTTATAGCCAATTACCGCACCAATCGTCGCCATCCACAGCAGCGCCTGCCCGGTCAGGAAGATGTATTTGAACGGCGTCAGACGGGCGATAAGAATGTTGACGGCAAAAATCACCATCAGCGTTAACGCCACCTCAGATCCCAACTCCCGGTTAGCCAGCCCGGCAATGGCCGCCACGTCGGTAATGTAACCCTTCATCCCGAAACCCTCGGTAAAAATGGTATTCAGGAAGGTCAGCGCGGCGACAATAATATTGATCCCCGCCATCATGATCAGAAAACCGAGCAGAGTTTTAAATGTCCCTTCGGTAATTTTGCCGGGTGATTTTTTCTGCAATATCAGCCCCAGCATGGCAATAAAGGCCACGAGGATAGAAGCCTGACCGAGCAGATCTTTTACGATGAATTCAACGAAGCTATTCATGATCGGCAACCTTCATATTATGCAGCTTTAAAAAGGCGAGGATTTTTTGCTCGATTTCCTCTTTGTCGGTCAGTTTATTCAGCACCACCACGCGTTTAATTTCTTCTTCGCTGGCATCGGCGGTTAAAATATCAGCGAACGTTTTTTGAGTCAGGATCATGTCCGATTTAAACGCATTGGCCTCCGAAACGGTGGTATGTTCTACCTGCGCAGGTATTTCAAGTTTTTTCAATACGGCTTTTGCGCTCATCTCTATTGCGAAGCTGGAGCCTAAGCCGCAGCCACATACACAAAGAACCTTAAGCATACAGAGTCTCCTCAAATAATATTGAGTTGTTTGGCTAATTTATAATGATGTCCTTCGGGGTCGACCAGCCTCTTTTTCATGCTGATCAAATCTATAGGAATAGGTTTATTACTGGAGTTAATAATAATAGCTTTATTTTTCATCCCGGACTGAATACAGCGCACCACTTCATTGGCCATAATCGTTCCCTGATAAATTTCCTCGCAGGTGGGATCGCCATTGCGCAGGCCAAAGCCGACAATCGTTTTGCGTATTCTGACGCCAATCCTGGGCTCCAGTTGGGCAATCATGGTATCTATCGCGCCCTGAAAACCGGGGTAATATTCTTTGGTATAGCCTTCAGAACATAATACGATCACGCTATTTTGCCGGGTCAGGCGATCTTTAATACGCTGCGCCAGCGCTTCTGTAGGGATCTGGCACTCCGGGATCAGCGCAATATCGGCATTACTTTTAAGCGCGGATTGCAGCGTCAATTCGCCACAGTAACCGCCCAGCAGTTCAACCATAAATACCCGGCCAGGCAGCGCTCTGCCGGTATTTCTTAAGCGAGAAACCTCCTTGATGACCTGCTCACAGGCTGTAGAAAAGCCAATCGTATAATCGCTTCCGTAAACGTCATTATCGATGGTCATGCCGACGCCAAAACAGTTCACGTCAAATTCACTGAGGATATTAAGAAACTGGAGTGAACCATCTCCGCCCGCCATGATAAGCACGTCAATACGCAGGGCTTTTAGTTTTTTACTGATTTGCAGATATTCGCTGCGCATCAGTTTGCGGGTCGTTCTCCCGGATGTGATGATCGGAATAGGCGCGATGGAAAAATCCACCAGATCGCGCCAGCAAATATTCTGGTGCTCTTTTTCCATCAGCCCCGGAATACCACCATTAAATAACGTAATTTCTGCACCCGCGATGCGGGCTATCTGAAAGATAAAATTATTGATCCCTGTTACATCACCTCCGCTAATAACGATGCCGATTTTCATTTTTTTAATCCCCAATAACCGTTGGCTGCAAATATTTTTCCCAGAGTTCAAGCTCGGTATTTGCAACGGATGTCACAAAGTGAGGATAAAGTAGCGGCTGATGCGTATTGACAGCGGTGTTGAAGAGGTCATTTTTGTGAAGGATGTCACAGTAGAAAATTCACTTTTTTAGCCGCCTTGCAGAAATAAAGCATAAAAATCATGCCGTTAATTTTTTCCGGTAACAAAAACGTTTTTTCCTGCTGTGGCGGAGACGGCGTTTAAAAATGGCAATGTTATTTTGTGAGTACGCTCTCATTTTTATTCGCCGGATCGGCGAACGATTTCCGGCTTTTTCAGCCGTCCAGGGTCGGCGGCATTTAGCGCTGTCCCTCAAATTGTGCTCCTCCTCACAAATTGATAAGGAGTTGATACGGAAATTGTCACCGCCCAGCGACATATTCTCGCTCAGCGCCGGGTCGTTCACCCGGTAATATGGCATTCGTACAAACATCAAAGGAGTGAACTTGTGGCAACTCTCACACTTAATTGCATCGATCTGAATATTGCTGGCAATAGCGCCTATTCCATCCTCAAACAACTGGCGGAGATGGCGTACCAGAACGGCTATGTCAGTAACCGTAACGCTTTTCTGCAAACGCTGCTGCTGCGCGAAAAACTCCACTCTACCGGCTTTGGCTCCGGGCTTGCCGTTCCGCATGGCAAAAGCGGCTGCGTCAGACAGCCGTTCGTACTGTTTGCCCGCCAGTCGCAGGGCGTTGACTGGAAGGCCAGCGATGGCGAACCGGTAAGCTGCTGGATTTGCCTCGGCGTGCCGCAGGAAGGGGAAGAAGATCAGGTCAAAATGATTGGCACCCTGTGCCGCAAAATCATTCACGCCGAATTTATCGATCAGCTTAAACAGGGTGACGCGCAGCAAATCCTCACCCTGTTAAGCAGTACGTTGAGTCAGTGAGGGAAAATATGAATTTACGTTTAGTCGCCATCACCAACTGTCCGGCGGGCATCGCCCACACCTACATGGTGGCGGAAGCGCTGGAGCAAAAAGCGCGCTCGCTTGCTCATACCATTAAAGTTGAAACGCAGGGTTCCAGCGGTGTGGAAAATCGCCTGACGAATGAAGAAATTGCCGCTGCGGATTATGTCATTCTGGCGACCGGTCGCGGCCTGAGCGCCGAAGACCGCGCCCGCTTCGCCGGGAAAAAAGTGTATGAAATCGCAATTTCCCAGGCGCTGAAAAATATCGACCAGATCTTCGCTCAGTTGCCGACGCATTCGCAGCTTTTCGCCGCCGATAGCGCCGTGAAGCTCGGTAAACAGGACGTGCAGCAGGGCAGCGTGATGAGCCACCTGATGGCGGGTGTTTCCGCCGCGCTGCCGTTTGTCATCGGCGGCGGTATTCTGGTGGCGCTCGCCAATATGCTGGTGCAGTTTGGCCTGCCCTACACCGATATGTCGAAAGGCGCGCCGTCGTTTACCTGGGTAGTGGAATCCATCGGCTATCTCGGCTTCACCTTTATGATCCCGATTATGGGCGCGTATATCGCCTCCTCCATCGCCGATAAGCCCGCTTTCGCCCCGGCGTTTCTGGTGTGCTATCTGGCGAATGACAAAGGCTTGCTCGGCACCCAGTCCGGCGCGGGCTTTCTTGGCGCAGTGGTTTTAGGGCTGGCGGTGGGCTATTTCGTGCTCTATTTCCGCAAGCTGCGTCTCGGCAAAGCGCTACAGCCGCTGCTCGGCTCAATGCTCATTCCGTTTGTCACCCTGCTGCTGTTCGGCGTGCTCACGTATTATGTCGTCGGTCCGATAATGTCCGATCTGATGGGTGGCCTGCTGCACTTCCTGAACACCATTCCACCGTCCATGAAGCTGGGCGCGGCGTTTCTGGTTGGCGCAATGCTGGCGTTTGATATGGGCGGACCGATCAACAAAACCGCGTGGTTCTTCTGCTTCTCGCTGCTGGAAAAACATATTTACGACTGGTACGCCATCGTCGGCGTGGTGGCGCTGATGCCGCCCGTCGCAGCAGGGATCGCGACCTATCTTGCGCCAAAACTGTTTACCGAGCAGGAAAGAGGCGCGGCCAGCAGCGCAATTGTGGTGGGTGCAACGGTCGCCACCGAACCCGCCATCCCTTACGCGCTGGCAGCTCCGCTGCCGATGCTGACCGCAAATACCCTCTCCGGCGGTATTGCCGGAATGCTGGTTATCGCTTTTGGAATCAAACGTTTTGCGCCGGGATTAGGTATCTTTGACCCGCTGATTGGCCTGATGTCTCCGGTAGGTTCGTTTTATCTGGTGCTGGCGATTGGCCTGGCGCTGAATATCTCATTGATTATTTTGCTGAAAGGTTTGTGGCTGAAACGTAAAGCCGCGCAACAGGAGGTTGCCCATGAACACTGATTTACTGCGTAAGTTATGCGATGCCAGCGGCGTCAGCGGCGATGAGCACGACGTCCGCCAGGTGCTGATTTCCACCCTGGAAAACGATGCCGATGAAATTACCTTTGACGGCCTGGGCAGCTTTGTCGCCCGCAAAGGCACGCAGGGGCCAAAAGTCGCCATCGTCGGGCATATGGATGAAGTCGGCTTTATGGTGACGCATATTTGCGAGAAAGGCTTTATCCGCTTCACTACCGTCGGCGGCTGGTGGAGCCAGTCGATGCTGAATCATCGCGTCACGGTGCGCACTCGCGACGGGCAAAAAGTCGCGGGCGTTATCGGCTCCGTCGCGCCGCACGCGCTGACGGAAAAGCAAAAACAGCAGCCGCTGACCTTTGACGAAATGTTTATTGATATTGGCGCGAGCAGCCGTGAAGAAGTGGCTACGCGCGGCGTTGCCATCGGCGACTTTATCAGCCCGGAAGCCAATTTTGCCCGCTGGGGCGAGGATAAAATCGTCGCCAAAGCGCTGGATAACCGCGTCGGCTGCGCGCTGATGGCGGAACTGTTCCAGACGGTGAACAACCCGGAAATCACCCTTTATGGCGTGGGCAGCGTCGAAGAAGAAGTCGGCCTGCGCGGAGCGCAAACGTCCGCCGAGCATATTAAGCCGGATGTGGTGATCGTGCTTGATACCGCCGTGGCGGGCGATGTGCCGGGGATCGACAGCATTAAATATCCGCTGAAGCTGGGCGACGGGCCGGGCGTGATGCTGTTCGATAAACGCTATTTCCCCAACCAGAAGCTGCTGGCCGCGCTGAAAGAGAGCGCGTCCCGCAGCGCCGCGCCGCTTCAGTTCTCCACCATGAAGACCGGTGCCACCGACGGTGGGCGCTATAACGTGATGGGCGGAGGCCGTCCGGTGGTGGCGCTGTGCCTGCCCACGCGCTATCTCCACGCCAACAGCGGCATGATCTCCGGGAAGGACTATGAGGCCGCGCTGACGATGGTGCGTGAATTGCTGATGTCACTGGATCACGAGAGCGTAAACGCCATGAAAGATTTTCGCTAAGGATCGGTATGCTCAACGAACGCCAGCTTGCCCTGCTTGATATTCTTGAACAGCAGCCCAGTGCCTTAAACGAGCTGGCGCGGCAAACTGGCGTTTCCGGGCGCACCGTTCTGCGCGATATCGATTACCTCAATTTTACCCTGAGCGGCACCGCCAACATCCACGCGGCGGGCGGCTCAGGCTATCTTTTAGAGATTTTTGACCGCCGCCGTTATTTTCAGCTTTTACAGCGCCATGATAATGATGACCGGTTGCTGGCGCTGCTGCTGCTTAACGCCTTCACCACGCGCAGCCAGCTGGCCGACGCGCTGAATCTGCCGGAAACGTGGGTCGCTGAAAGACTGCCGCGCCTGAAACAGCGTTACGAACGCGCCTTTAGCCTGCAAAGCCGCCCCGGTGCAGGGCATTTTATTGACGAGCCGGAAGAGAAACGCATTATTCTGCTGGCTAACCTGCTCAGAAAAGATCCGTTTATTCTTCCCCTCCCCGGCGTCAGCCCGCAGGTGCCAGAAGCGCTGGCTGAAATTGACGGCGGGGAACGGCTATTTTCCTTCATTCCCGGTGACTATATTGCCAGCGTGATCCTCGCCGTCTACGCGCTGCGTAATCGCCTGTCCCGCGACTGGCCGGAAACCGGACATGCCGCGCTGCGCCAGGGTATTGAACGCGCCGGATTATATTTAGGCACTGAGGCATTGAATGCGGTACACGGGCTGCTCACGCTGCATCAACAACAGGCCGCCGCCGTCAGTGCAGAAAATATCAAAACGTTATTACGCTCCCTGCCGGATATTGCCCGGCTGAATATTATCGACGACACGCTGGTCAGCGATCTGACCGGGCATATTCTGCGCTGTACCGCCGCTCCGGTCTGGCTGCCGGAGAATCGTCAGGGCAGTATGAATAACCTGAAAGCCGCGTGGCCCGCCGCGTTCGATATGAGTCTGCGCTTTATTAATTGTCTGCATGAACAATGCGATATTCCGCTGTTCGACAGCGATCTGGTAGGGATCTATTTTGCCTGCGCGCTGGAACGCCACCAGGATGAGCGCCACCCGGTGATCCTGCTTTCCGAACAAAACGCGATTGCCACCATCAATAAACAGGCGATTGAGCGTGAGATTATTAATTGCCGGGTCATTATCGCGCATACGCTGGCGGAGCTGCGCAATATCAGCGCTGAAGTTGAGCCCATGCTGATTATTAATAACAGCCACCTCTTCCCCGATGAATCTCAGGTTCAGGTGCTGGTGATTAAAAATATCATCAGCGCCGCCGGAATTGGGCAGATAAAGGATTTTCTGGCCTCGGCGTTTATTCGCCAGCAGCCGGAGCGCTTTTTCCTCGCGGCGGGAAGTTTTCATTATCACAACGCGCCGGATGAAAGCTGGCAGCTGATGATGATGCATATCTGCGAGCGTCTGGTGGCGGATCGGCATTTAACCGCCGATGAAGCCCGGCGAATTTGCCTGCGGGAACTGGATGGCGAAAACCTGATCGTCAATCACGTTGCGATTCCGCACTGCTGGAGCGAGCAGCAAACGCGTTTTCGCGGCTTTTTTATTACGCTTTCCACGGCGGTGCAGGTGAACGGCGAGCCGGTCAATCATGTGCTGATTGCCTGCGCCAGTTCCAGCGCCCGCCATGAACTGAAAATATTCAGCTATTTAGCCAGCGTGCTGTACCGTTATTCGGGCGAGGAAATTATTGCCCTGACGGGGCACGACGCGTTTCTGGCGCTGCTGCGCGAATAATGTCGCCTGGGTTGGATCACCGGAGGCACGATACTTCGTGCCCGCCCGCGTTGATATGTGGCAGCAGCGTTTTCGCTTTCAGAACAGGGAACGTCATTGCGCACGCGACACGTTTTTACAAAATAAGGAGACATCTTTATTTTCATTTTTTTCCATCTGTATAATTCTGGTTATTATTACGTAGTCTGCGCCATTTTAATGACCATACGATTATGCACTGACTCGTCGTGGCAATGGATTATTAACTCATTACCAAAAAATAATCACCCGACATCCCACCAGAAATATTATGGAGATTATAAGACCTGGATCACATTTCCATAGTAATCACGATGCTACTTTGTTTTCTCTTAATAAGAATTAACTCAACAAAGGAATTAAAAATGGAAATTGGCGCATGGAAAATCAACCCGTCGGTAAATACGGAAATTAATGCAGTGAGTGAAGAAGACATGGCTATTTTCAATCAGGCCATGGAGAATCTCACCGGAGTGAATTATACGGCACTGATCCATGCTGGTCAGCAACTTGTCAACGGCATCAATCACTTATACATCGCTCAAGGCAAGTCTATTACCCCTGGCAGCGAAACTATTACGCTGAACAAAGTTATTATTAACCGCCCTCTGCAGGGTGAACCGGTAATCGTATCAATCGAAAATATCTGACGACATCTCATTAATTCAACGTATTTCCCATCCACGAAAAAAGGATTTTTATTATGTGGGAATTAGCTGGTCGTGATGCTTTCATTCCGCTGGATTCACCGGTAGCTGGCTATGAAAATGGCGTACCTGAAATCAATGGATCAGCCCCACTTTTTATCATTCGGACCCGTTTCCACAACGGCGTGCAGCCGGGGAAATAGGTTGTGGGCAATACGGCGTGAGTTCCTTACGGCGGCAGCGCACGCGCCTGAACTGCTCAGGCCCGATTAATACAGCCGCTGCGGATGCGTATAGATCGTCGCCCGGCCCGGCTTGCTAAATCCCACCAGCGTCAGGTTACAGCGCTCCGCCACGTCGACCGCCAGGGTGGTCGCTGCGGAAACGGCAAACAGGATTTCCACGCCGCACATTGCCGACTTCTGCACCATTTCATAGCTCGCACGACTGGAAACCAGCACCGCCCCCGACTGCCAGCTTTCGCCTTCTTCCGCACGATGTCCCAGCAGTTTATCCAGCGCGACGTGGCGGCCCACATCTTCATGTCCGCCGACCAGTTCGCCGGAAGGTTGTACCCAGGCAGCGGCGTGTGTGCAGCCGGTGAGCTGACCGACGGGCTGAAACTGCGTCAGCTGGCTAAGCGCGCGATCGAGATGGTTTAAATCAAACGTTTGGGTAAAAGGTAACGGGGCCAGCGGCTTGCCGATATCATTAAGCTGTTCCACACCGCAGACGCCGCAACCGGTGCGGCCCGCCAGCGCACGGCGGCGCTCTTTTAATCCCATAAAACGGCGGCTGGAAAGCTCGATTTGCACTTCTAATCCATTACAGACCTGAACCACCTCCATACCGTAGATCTCCTGTCGATTTTCAATAATCCCTTCGGAGAGGGAGAAACCGACGGCAAAATAGTGCAGATCCTTGGGCGAGGCCATCATTACCACATGCGAAATACCGTTATAGACCAGCGCGACGGGGACTTCTTCTGCCAGGTGATCCGGTGCAGCAATTTCTCGTTGCGCGCGAGGCCAGATGAGACGTGACGCCGCGCCGACGGGTGGAAGGGTCTGAGACATGGTTTTTCCCGGAAATGAGAGCAAGTACGCCGCTATTTCAGCACGGATAGCCAGCAGGCGCAAACGCGCTGCCGGGGATGAATTTGTTCTGCATCAACGATATTATTCAGCGAAAATATGACACCGTTATATAAATTGATTTATATCACCCAATCCACGCCGAAAATCCCCGTTTTTCGCAAAAAATGTGCTCAAGGCAACAATATCAACCCTGATTGTATACATATCAGAAACACCACAAAAAATTATGGTATTCTCAGAACGGTTATTCCCTGGCGGCACGGCACATATCAAACCCTAAAAGCGGTAGCATCCAAAACCGGTCAGCCAGCAAGATCATAATTATTGATGAGTAATGTCGAAACAAGGAGCAAACCATGCAGGTCAGCAGAAGGCAGTTCTTTAAGATCTGCGCTGGCGGGATGGCAGGCACCACGGCAGCAGCGCTGGGTTTTGCCCCCGGCGTAGCGCTGGCGGAAACACGGCAATATAAATTGCTGCGCACCCGCGAAACCCGTAATACCTGTACATACTGCTCCGTTGGCTGTGGGCTATTAATGTATAGCCTCGGTGACGGAGCCAAAAACGCCAAAGCATCCATCTTCCACATTGAAGGCGACCCGGACCATCCGGTAAACCGTGGCGCGCTGTGCCCGAAAGGCGCGGGCCTGATTGATTTTATCCACTCTGACAGCCGCCTGAAATTCCCGGAATATCGTGCGCCAGGGTCAGATAAATGGCAGCGGATTAGCTGGGAAGACGCGTTTGATCGCATTGCTAAGCTAATGAAAGAAGACCGCGATGCCAACTATATCGCGCAGAATGCGGATGGCGTTACCGTTAACCGCTGGCTCTCTACCGGCATGCTGTGCGCCTCCGCATCAAGCAACGAAACCGGCTATTTAACGCAAAAATTTACCCGCGCACTCGGCATGTTAGCCGTCGATAACCAGGCGCGTGTCTGACACGGACCAACGGTAGCAAGTCTTGCTCCAACATTTGGTCGCGGTGCGATGACCAACCACTGGGTCGACATGAAAAATGCCAACCTCCTTGTGGTGATGGGTGGTAATGCGGCAGAAGCGCATCCGGTAGGGTTCCGCTGGGCGATGGAAGCGAAAATTCACAACGGCGCGAAGCTGATTGTGATCGATCCGCGCTTTACGCGCACGGCCTCGGTTGCCGATTTTTATGCGCCGATTCGTTCTGGTACTGACATTGCTTTCCTGTCAGGCGTCATGCTGTACCTGATAAACAACGAAAAATTCAACCGTGAATACACCGAAGCCTATACCAACGCCAATCTGATTGTGCGTGAAGACTTTGGCTTTGATGACGGCTTGTTTACCGGCTATGACCCGGAAAAACGCAAATACGATAAGGCCAGCTGGAACTATGAGCTGGACGAGCGCGGCTTTGCCAAACGCGATGTCACCCTCCAGCATCCGCGCTGCGTGTGGAATCTGCTGAAAAAGCACATTTCCCGCTATACGCCGGACGTGGTGGAAAACATCTGCGGTACGCCGAAAGCGGATTTCCTGAAAGTCTGCGAGTACATCGCAGAGACCAGTGCGCACGATAAAACCGCGTCGTTCCTGTATGCGCTCGGCTGGACGCAGCACTCCGTCGGGGCGCAGAACATCCGCACGATGGCGATGATCCAGTTGCTGCTCGGCAATATGGGGATGGCAGGCGGCGGCGTTAACGCCCTGCGCGGTCACTCCAATATTCAGGGTCTGACCGATCTCGGCCTGCTGTCGCAAAGCCTGCCGGGCTACATGACGCTGCCGAACGATAAGCAGAACGATCTCGAAACCTATTTCGCCGGTAACACCACTAAACCGCTGCTGGAAAACCAGGTGAACTACTGGAGCAATTACCCGAAATTCTTCGTCTCCATGATGAAGGCGTTCTACGGTGATAAAGCGACGGCGGAAAATAGCTGGGGCTTTGACTGGCTGCCGAAGTGGGATAAGGGCTACGACGTTCTCCAGTATTTTGACATGATCTCCAAAGGCGAGGTGAACGGCTATTTGTGTCAGGGCTTTAACCCGGTCGCGTCGTTCCCGAACAAGAATAAAGTGGTGGCATCGCTGTCGAAGCTGAAGTTCCTGGTGACGATTGACCCGCTCAACACCGAAACGTCCACCTTCTGGCAGAATCACGGTGAGTCGAACGATGTTGACCCGTCGAAGATCCAGACCGAAGTCTTCCGTCTGCCGTCCACCTGCTTCGCTGAAGAAAACGGCTCAATTGTTAACTCCGGCCGCTGGCTGCAATGGCACTGGAAAGGTCAGGATGCGCCGGGCGAAGCGCTGAACGACGGCGAGATCCTTGCCGGTATTTTCCTGCGCCTGCGCAAAATGTATGCCGCCGAAGGGGGCGCGAACCCGGAACAGGTGCTCAACATGAGCTGGAACTACCTGACGCCGGAAAATCCTTCCGCCGAAGAAGTGGCGATGGAAAGCAACGGCAAGGCGCTGGAAGATATTATCGATCCAGTGTCGGGTCAGGTACTGGCGAAGAAAGGCAATCAGCTTGCTTCGTTTGCACACCTGCGCGACGACGGCACGACATCCAGCGGCTGCTGGATTTTTGCCGGAAGCTGGACGCCGGACGGCAACCAGATGGCGCGTCGCGATAACGCCGATCCGTCAGGGCTGGGGAATACGCTCGGCTGGGCCTGGGCATGGCCGCTCAACCGCCGCATCCTCTATAACCGCGCCTCTGCCGACCCGCAGGGTAAACCCTGGGATCCGAAGCGTCAGCTTCTGTCTTACGGCAACGGCAAATGGGCCGGTGCGGATATCCCGGACTACAACACCGCGCCTCCGGGCAGCGATGTCGGGCCGTTTATCATGTTGCAGGAAGGCGTGGGTCGCCTGTTCGCTACCGATAAAATGGCGGAAGGGCCGTTCCCGGAACACTACGAGCCGTTTGAGACGCCGCTGGGCACCAACCCGCTGCATCCGAATGTGATCTCCAACCCGGCGGCCCGCGTGTTTAAAGTCGATATGGATGCCATGGGTAAAGCGGATAAGTTCCCGTATGTCGGGACCACTTACCGTCTGACCGAGCATTTCCACTACTGGACCAAACACGCGTTGCTGAACGCTATCGCACAGCCGGAGCAGTTTGTGGAAATCGGCGAGAAGCTGGCGAACAAACTCGGCATCGTGCAGGGCGATACGGTCAAAGTGTCTTCAAACCGTGGCTATATCAAAGCCAAAGCGGTGGTGACGAAACGTATTCGCACGCTGAGAGTGAATAATCAGGATGTGGATACCATCGGTATTCCGATTCACTGGGGTTATGAAGGCGTGACGAAGAAAGGCTTTATCGCCAATACGCTGACGCCGGTGGTCGGGGATGCGAATACGCAGACGCCGGAGTTCAAGGCGTTCCTGGTGAACGTGGAAAAGGTGTAACGGAGACGAGTTATGGCTTATCAATCGCAAGACATTATCCGTCGTTCCGCGACTAACGGTTTCACTCCCGCGCCCCAGGCGCGGGATCACCAGCAGGAAGTGGCGAAGCTTATCGACGTGACCACCTGTATCGGCTGTAAGGCCTGTCAGGTGGCGTGCTCGGAGTGGAACGACCTGCGGGACAGCGTCGGGCATAACGTCGGGGTGTACGATAACCCGGCGGATTTGACCGCCAAATCCTGGACGGTGATGCGCTTCTCGGAAGTGGAACAGAACGACAAACTGGAATGGCTGATCCGCAAGGATGGCTGTATGCACTGCGCCGATCCGGGCTGCCTGAAAGCGTGTCCGTCAGAGGGCGCTATCATTCAGTATGCCAACGGCATTGTCGATTTCCAGTCAGAGCAGTGCATCGGCTGCGGCTACTGCATTGCGGGCTGCCCGTTTGACGTGCCGCGCCTGAACCCGGAAGACAACCGCGTCTATAAATGCACCCTGTGCGTGGATCGCGTGACTGTTGGCCAGGAGCCAGCCTGTGTGAAAACCTGCCCAACCGGCGCTATCCACTTTGGATCTAAAGAGGATATGAAAGTGCTGGCGGGCGAGCGCGTCAACGAACTGAAAACCCGTGGTTATGATAACGCGGGCCTGTACGATCCGGCGGGCGTTGGCGGGACGCACGTGATGTACGTGCTGCATCACGCCGACAAGCCGAATCTGTATCACGGCCTGCCGGAGAACCCGGAAATCAGCCAGACCGTGAAGTTCTGGAAAGGCATCTGGAAACCCCTTGCGGCTGTCGGCTTCGCAGCGACGTTCGCCGCCAGCATCTTCCACTACGTCGGGGTCGGTCCGAACCGTGCGGAAGAGGAAGAAGACAATCTGCATGAAGAGAAAGACGAGGTGCGCAAATGAAAAGACGTGACACCATCGTGCGCTACACCGCGCCGGAACGCATCAACCACTGGGTCACCGCCTTCTGCTTCATGCTGGCGGCGATAAGCGGGCTGGGGTTTTTCTTCCCGTCCTTCAACTGGCTGATGCACGTTCTGGGTACGCCGCAGCTGGCGCGCATTCTGCATCCGTTCGTTGGGGTGGTGATGTTTGCTTCCTTCATCATCATGTTTTTTCGCTACTGGCATCACAACCTCATCAATCGGGACGATATCTTTTGGGCGAAGAATATTCGTAAGATCATCGTCAACGAGGAAGTGGGCGATACCGGACGCTACAACTTCGGCCAGAAGTGCGTATTCTGGGCGGCGATTATCCTGCTGGTCCTGTTGCTGGTGAGCGGCGTGATCATCTGGCGTCCCTATTTTGCGCCTGTTTTCTCCATCCCGACGATCAGATTCGCGTTAATGCTGCATTCATTTGCCGCAGTAGGGTTAATTGTGGTTATCATGGTGCATATCTACGCCGCCCTCTGGGTGAAAGGCACCATTACCGCGATGGTGGAAGGATGGGTTACCAAAACGTGGGCGAGGAAACATCACCCGCGCTGGTACCGTGAGGTCCGCCAGAAACAGGAAAAGTCATCTGAATGAGTATTCGCATAATCCCGCAAGATGAGCTGGGTTCGAGCGAGAAACGCACGGCGGATATGATTCCGCCGTTATTGTTCCCCAGACTCAAAAACCTCTACAACCGCCGCGCTGAACGCCTGCGCGAGCTGGCAGAGAATAATCCGCTGGGCGATTATCTGCGTTTTGCCGCGCTGATCGCCCATGCCCAGGAAGTGGTGCTGTACGATCATCCGCTGGAAATCGATCTTACCGCGCGCATCAAAGAAGCCGCCGCGCAGGGCAAGCCACCGCTGGATATTCACGTTCTGCCGCGCGATAAGCACTGGCATAAGCTGCTGCATTCGCTGATCGCCGAACTGAAGCCGGAAATGAGCGGCCCGGCGCTGGCAGTGATTGAAAATCTGGAAAAGGCCTCGGTGCAGGAGCTGGAACTGATGGCGAGCGCGCTGTTTGTTGCCGACTTCGCCTCCGTCAGCAGCGATAAAGCCCCGTTCATCTGGGCCGCGCTGTCGCTGTACTGGGCGCAGATGGCCAGCCTCATCCCAGGCAAAGCGCGTGCGGAATACGGCGAACAGCGCCAGTTCTGCCCGGTCTGCGGCTCCATGCCGGTTTCCAGCATGGTGCAAATCGGCACCACCCAGGGCCTGCGTTACCTGCACTGCAACCTGTGTGAAACCGAGTGGCACGTGGTGCGCATTAAATGCAGCAACTGCGAACAGACCCGCGATTTGCATTACTGGTCGCTGGACAACGAGCAATCGGCGGTAAAAGCGGAGAGCTGCGGCGACTGCGGCACCTACCTGAAGATTCTGTATCAGGAAAAAGACCCGAAAGTGGAAGCGGTTGCCGACGATCTGGCCTCGCTGATCCTTGATGCCCGCATGGAGCAGGAAGGATTTGCCCGCAGTTCCATCAACCCGTTTTTGTTCCCCGGCGAAGGCGAGTAAGACTATTGCAGGCTGCTTCAGCCTGCATGTTTTTTGACTTTAAGGATGAGCGATGGCGATGGAAACGCGGAACCTGCCCTGGCCAATATTATTTTTGGAGTTCTTTGACCGGCGAGGCCGAAGGCCGGGTCAAGCCACCCCTGCAACTTGAAGTATGACGAGTATAACCATTAACTTAATAACCCAGCGCGGTTATCACGTGTTTTGGATCATTGGCAATCGCCCGCAGCAACGTCTTCGCAGGCCCGGTGGGAGAACGACGCCCCTGCTCCCCGTTGCGTAATGTATCCACGCTTACCGTCAACACTCTCATTCATCTGGGACATACTTTGCGTCACTCGTTCAAACAGCGCCTTATCCATTCACCACCTCACATTTAAATATCATAACTGGTACGCCATTGGCTTATAGCACTCGTCAATGACGTATAGCGTTGTCCGATCACAGTAATGATGAAACGACGTTAAAGCTACAGCCTGTGCCCCCCCACATTTCACTTTTGCGAGCCGCTTTCCAGAATCCCAACCCTGCCAGAATCCGCTGTTGTCATCCGTTAATAATCAGGCTATAAGGCTGGATATCCATACAGTTAAGGAGAATAAAATGGCACTGGAAAAAGGTATCGCTCAACAGGTTGAGGATTTCATTGCAGCAGGTCGCCCCTCTGCGCGGGCAACGCATATTGATGACCGGAGAGCGGGGTATGTCGCCAGCGCGGTGCTGGCAGGCGAGACGGAAACCCGCGTTCAGGTGGAGGATATTGAACGCGACGGGATGCGTTTTCGCATGGTCTCGCCGCTTAATGCGTTCGGGCCATTGCCTGCGGTTATCTACTATCACGGCGGCTGTTTTATTAGCGGCGAATTTGCGACTCATGATAACCAGCTACGTCAACTGGCGTATTACAGCGGGTGCCGGGTCATTGCAGTGCAGTATCGTCTCGCGCCCGAGCACACGTTCCCGGCGGCGCACGATGATGCGGAGCAAGGCGCAAATATTCTCTGGAAATACGCAGAGCAGTTGGGCATTGACCGCCATCGCATTACGCTTGCCGGAGACAGCGCGGGTGGGCATCTGGCGCTGGTTACGGCGCTGCGTCTGAAGGCGGCACATCAGTGGCAGCCTGCGCAGCTTATTTTGCTCTACCCGATGCTCGACGCCACCGCCAGCTTTGAAACCTACACGCTTAACGGTGAGGATTACATCATCACCCGCGATATGCTGCTTTCCGGCTATGAAATGTACCTGGCGGATACCGACACCCGGCACCCGGAAGCCAGCCCGTTATGGCGGGAGGATTTAGCGGGGCTGCCATCCACGCACATTATCACCGCTGAATTCGACCCGCTCCGCGATGAAGGTGAAGCGCTGTATCAGCGGCTCACTGACCAGGGCGTGGACTGCACCTGCCAGCGTTACCTCGGCGTTATTCATGGCTTTTTCCAGTTAGGGGGTGTCAGCCAGGCGGCGAGAAATGTGATGCGCGACGTGGCGTGGCGGATAGGCGAGAACGCCGTTCTGGATTAAGGCTTTAGTTTTCAACTTGAAAACACATCGTCACTCATGCTGAATATGACAGGCTGACAAAATATTACCGGGGACACAAAGAATGAGAGCGGACAACTATCAGCATATTGATGCGGCGAGCGCGGAAAAGATGGTGGAGGCTTTTGCCCTTGCGGTGAAGCCGATCCCGTTGCTCGGCGTTGAGTACAACGAAGCCGGGTATCGGAAGGCGCTGGCGCTGATTGAATTTTTGGTTGACCGTGATGAGCTGGAAAGCCCTCTCTTTGACATCCTGTCACGCAAAATCAGTGAGTATGAACAGCGTTCTCCCCAGTTCGCAGCGCTCAATAATAAGCTGGAAGCCACGCCTTATGGCGTGGCGCTGCTGCGAACGCTGATGGATCAGCACGGACTGAAAGCGGCCGATCTGCTCAACGAGCTGGGTTCAAAATCAAATGTGAGCAATATTCTCAATGGCCGTCGGGCGCTCACGGTTCGGCATATAAAAGCGCTCGCGGCACGCTTTAAGCTCCCGGCGGAGGCGTTTATTGGCTAGAAGGGAGATCCATTACTCCTCTTCATTACCGCCTTCTTCCAGCGGGCCAAACGGCTTCGCGGGCAGTACGATGTAGATCCCTTCGAACACCGCGCCGGACGTTTCATTGCCAAACAACTCGACCTGAAGCTGAACGCGCGCTTTACGTCCGCGCGCCAGACGGTCGAGATCGCCGCTAAGCGAGCCTAAGTCGGCAATGGCGGTCGGGCGACCGCTGATCGGATGGCTGTAGCGAATATGCGCATCGGCCAGAATGATGGTGCCGCCGAGATGACGCTCGCGCAGCATCAGCCAGATCAATCCCCAGCCGGTCAGCGTCGCCAGTGAAAACAGGCTGCCCGCAAACAAGGTGTGGTGCGGGTTCTGGTTGCCGGTCTCCGGCATGGTGGTGATGAATTTTTGGCCGGTGTACTGCTGAATGCGCACGCCCATCTTTTCGCTAAGCGGGATATGCTGATACCACGCCTGCTGGAGCTGCCCGCACCAGTCGCCGCGATGCAGAATATCGTCCAGCGAAGCAATCGGTTTGATCATCAGAAAATGGCGCAGCGGAGTGGTTTGCGGGGTGGTGATTTCGCCCTGGTTCACAAAACCCAGCTTGGCGAAGAATTCCACGGCATCTTCGCGCGCGCTACAGGTGACGCGCTTGACGCCCTCCTGACGGGCAACGGACTCAAGGGTCATTGCCATCAGCGTTCCCAGGCCTTTCTCCTGGACGCCGGGATCGACCGCCATAAAGCGGATGGACGCTTCGTTATCGGCGTTGATGTAAAGTCGTCCGACGGCGACCAGCTTACCGTCTTCATCCACCACCATCTGGTGATGCGCCAGCGCGTCCCAGGCATCGCGTTCGGAGCCTTTTGGCTGATGCAGCGGCTTACGCAGCATCTCCCAGCGAAACTGATAGTAAGCGTCTAACTCTTCTGCTGTTTGCGGTACACGAAGGTGATACATAGCGGCACTCTCTTTTGTTACCCGCGACCACGCCGGAAGCTGGCTCATACCTGTAACCAGAAGGTGACTGGCCCATCGTTCACCAGCGACACCTGCATATCGGCAGCGAATCGTCCGGTCTGCGTGTTCATGTTCTGCTGACGACAACGCTCAACAAAGTATTCATATAACGCTTCTGCGCGCTCGGGCGCTGCGCCTTTGGAGAAGCTCGGACGCATACCGCGTTCGGTATCCGCCGCCAGCGTGAACTGCGACACCACCAGCACGCTTCCCCCCGCCTGCTGCACGTTGAGGTTCATTTTGCCGTCGGCATCGCTAAAAATACGATAGCCAAGCACGCGCTCGCACAGGCGATTCGCTTTCAGTTCATCGTCATCCTTTTCGACACCTAACAGGACCAAAAGTCCCGCGTCAATTTCTCCCGTCACCTCTCCCTCCACGGTGACGCTGGCACGGGTTACGCGCTGAATTAATGCAATCATGGCTGGTCTTCTTGTTCTTCTTTGAGTTTGCGGTACTCACCGAGAGTGACAGTTATTTCCGCCCCAAGCAAGACGATACACCATGTCCAGTAGACCCAGACGAACAAGATGGGGATGACAGCCAGCACGCCATAAATGAGCTGATAAGAGGGAAACATGGTGATGTAGAGAGCGAAACCTTTTTTGCCCGCCTCGAACAGCAGGGCGGCGACAAAAGCACCGATCACCGCATCACGGTTAGGCACCCGGGTGGTCGGCACGATGCTATACAGCAGCCAGAACGACAGCCAGGAGAGGATCAGCGGGAAAATCCGCAGGACATCGTCAATCACGCTGTTCAGTTCGCTGGCCCAGCGTAGCGACAGCAGATATGAACTGATCGCCAGACTGGCGCCCGCCAGCAGCGGCCCGAGCGTCAGGATCATCCAGTAGACAGCAAACGAGTAGACTTTCGGGCGCACGCGTTTACTGCGCCAGATAGCATTTAAGGCGCTATCGATGGCGTACATCAGCAGCAGCGAGGTGACGATTAATCCACATGCCCCTACCGCCGTCATCTTGCTGGAGTTTGCCACGAACTGCTCAATATAGCGCTGAATGACGTCGCCGGTGGCCGGAATAAAGTTGGCAAAGACGAAGTGCCGGAGCTGCACGCTGACGTCGGAAAACATCGGAAACGCGGCAAAAAGAGCAAAAATCACCGCTACCAGCGGCACCAGTGAAAGTAGCGACACGTAGGCGAGATTGCCCGCCAGCGTGGTCATATTATCTTCATCAATGCGGTGCCAGAGAAGTTTCAGCCACGCCACCAGCGGGCGAGTACGTTGCTTAATATTTTGATGAACGGTTTTTAACATAACGACTTCGAGAAATAGTCCGGGATAGTCTCTTTACCCGTTACCAGGATGGAGGTGATCCCTGACTGGTTGGCCCCTTCTATATTATCGACGTTATCGTCGAAAAAGACCGTATCGGCAGCGGAAAATCCTTCCGCCTGCAAGACCTGCTGGTAGATCCGCGCTTCCGGCTTACGCATTCCCATTTCCTGCGAGAGATAGATATGGTCAGCCGCTTCGCGGATTTCCGGGTACTCATCCGGCCAGAAAACGGTGTGCAGTCGGTTGGTATTCGATAGCACCACCACGCGATGCCCCTGCTCCCGCAGCTTATGCATGATGTCGATCACGTCCGGACGCAGAGCGACAAAAACGGCCTGCCAGCCGTGAGAAAACTGCTCAAAGCTTAGCGGCAGATTCATCTGCGCGCACAGCGCCTGCGCAAAGGCTTCATCGCTAATCTCTCCGCGCTCGTGCTGATGGAACGCCTCGCCCATGGTAAAGCTCTGCTTCAGCGTCGCCAGCGGTACGCGGCTAAAGTCGCTCCAGGCTCCCAACACACGGTTGAAGTCGATATCGACAATCACATTACCTAAATCAAAGATATAGAGCATTTTGGCCTCCTTTCTCGCCGTGGAAAACTAACTGTAGCGGGAAAGGAGAGGTTTGACTACGAAGTAAACAGGATAACCGGTTCCCCGTTCCATTAAACGGGGATGGCGTGCTTTTGCTCAGGCGACGCGTGACAGAAAGGCGTGAGTTTGCGCGCAGTCAGGAATGCCTGCTCGTCCGCCGGGGCGCGTGCATTTAAGCGCGGCCACGCCGCTGGAAAATCTGACGGCCTCGTCTGTTGCCTGACCGCACGCCAGACTAAACGCCAGCGCGCCGTGAAAAACATCCCCGGCTCCGGTGGTGTCCACCACCTCAACCGAAAATCCCGGCTGATGGCGTAACGCGCCATTGGTTATCCAGTCGCACCCTTCGCCGCCGCGCGTCACATAAACGTGACCATTTGTGAGCATTTGTGCTTGCTGAAGCGCACGGGCGGTGTCATTGATGCCCGTCAGACGCGCCAGACCCGGCTCCGAGAAAGCCGCATGATCGCTTAATGCTACCAGCTCGCTGATATCCTGCGGCGTAATGTCGCCGTCCAGCACCGTCATTACGCCTGCCCGGCGGGCAAGCGTGAAGGCAAGTTTTGCCCCCTCATGCCAGCGGACATCTGCCAGCACCACATCCCATTGGGAAAAGTCGATCTCCGACAGCCACCCGGCATCCGGCAGCAAATCCGGGCTGGGATAGTTGACAATAATCCGCTCCCCTTTTGCATCCACCATAATCGCCGACTGCGAAGACTTTGCCCCCGCGTAGCGCCGGGTGTAGCGGGTATCGACGCCCAAAGATTCCAGTTCCGCCAGCAGGCTGTTGCCCGTGTCGTCATCGCCCACGCGACCGATAAAGTCCACCTGCGCGCCCAGTTTCGCCGCCGCGACGGCGGCTGTCGCAGCCGGTCCGCCACCCACTTCCGTATAGCGCTTCGCCACATATTTACCGCCTTCCGTCGGTAAACCCTCCACGTAATAGATGCGGTCCATTACGGTAATACCTACACAAGCAACACGAATCATGATCGTTCCTTAAGCATTTCGGGATGGAATTATTTTAATTTCACAGAATGTTTAAAAAGTGACGGCCGTCAATTTTTTGACCATAACTTACAAATATGATCAAAAACAGCACGGAATAAATGACAAAAAATGACAAAAACGGAGCCAGGAGAGCGTTAATGAAGAGTTATACCGTTAAGGACATTACCAGGGCGTCAGGCGGTTTTGCCATGCTGGCGGTCGATCAGCGGGAAGCCATGCGCATGATGTTTGCCGCTGCGGGGACCACATCGCCCGTTGCCGACAGCGTTCTGACCGATTTCAAAGTGAACGCCGCAAAAACCTTATCCCCGTATGCATCGGCCATTCTGGTGGATCGGCAGTTCAGCTATCCGCAGGTGGTGGAGCAAAACGCCATCGCCAAAAGCTGCGCCATGATTGTCGCCGCCGATGCATTTATTCCCGGCAACGGTATTCCGGTCGATAGCGTGGCCATTGATAAGTCCATCAACCCGCAGGCAGTGAAACAGGATGGCGCGAAAGCGTTAAAACTGCTGGTGCTTTGGCGTAGCGATGAAGACGCGCAGCAACGTCTTGAGATGGTCAGAGAATTCAATGAGATGTGCCACAGCAACGGTCTGGTGAGCATTATTGAGCCAGTTGTCCGCCCACCGCGTCGTAGCGATAAATTCTGCCGTGAACAGGCGATTATCGACGCGGCCAAAGAGCTGGGCGACAGCGGCGCGGACCTCTACAAAGTCGAAATGCCGCTGTACGGCAAAGGCGCGCAACAGGATCTGCTCGCCGCCTCCCTGCGTCTGAATGAGCACATCAATATGCCGTGGGTGATCCTCTCATCCGGCGTGGACGAAAAATTGTTCCCACGCGCCGTGCGGGTCGCCATGACGGCGGGCGCATCCGGGTTCCTGGCCGGGCGCGCGGTCTGGTCATCGGTGGTGGGCTTACCGGATACCGACCTGATGCTGCGCGATATTTCTGTACCGAAATTACAACGTTTAGGCGAGATCGTCGACGAAATGATGGCCCGACGCCGTTAACAGGAGGACAAAGGAATGAAATGGTTTAATACATTGAGCCACAACCGCTGGCTGGAGCAGGAAACCGATCGCATCTTCAATTTTGGCAAGAACGCGGCGGTGCCAACCGGATTTGGCTGGCTGGGCAATAAAGGTCAAATAAAAGAAGAGATGGGGACTCATCTGTGGATCACCGCGCGTATGCTGCATGTTTATTCAGTGGCGGCGGCGATGGGCAGACCGGGCGCATATTCTCTGGTGGATCACGGCATCAAAGCCATGAACGGCGCGCTACGGGATAAAAAATACGGCGGCTGGTACGCCTGTGTGAACGATAAAGGCGTGGTGGATGCGTCAAAACAGGGTTATCAACACTTCTTCGCCTTACTGGGCGCGGCCAGCGCGGTCACTACCGGACATCCTGACGCCAGAGAGCTACTGAATGACACCATCGACGTTATCGAAAAATACTTCTGGAGCGAAGAAGAGCAGATGTGCCTGGAGTCCTGGGATGAAGCGTTCAGCAAAACCGAGGATTACCGTGGCGGCAACGCCAATATGCACGCGGTGGAAGCGTTCCTGATTGTTTATGACGTCACTCACGATAAAAAATGGCTGGATCGCGCTATCCGCATTGCGTCCGTCATTATTCACGATGTCGCCAGAAATAATCATTACCGTGTGAATGAACACTTCGATACCCACTGGGCTCCGATCCGCGATTACAACAAAGACAATCCGGCGCACCGCTTCCGGGCATTTGGCGGTACGCCAGGCCACTGGATTGAGTGGGGACGTTTAATGCTGCATATCCACGCTGCGTTAGAAGCCCGAGGCGAGCAGCCGCCCGCCTGGCTGTCAGAAGACGCGAAAGGTCTGTTCCATGCCACCATTCGCGACGCCTGGGCACCCGATGGCGCTGACGGCATTGTTTATACCGTTGACTGGGAAGGGAAACCGGTAGTGCGCGAACGCGTGCGCTGGCCCATCGTTGAAGCCATGGGTACGGCTTACGCGCTCTATACCGTGACGGGCGATCGCCAGTACGAAACCTGGTATCAGACCTGGTGGGAATACTGCATTAACTACCTGATGGACTATGAAAATGGTTCCTGGTGGCAGGAACTGGACCCGGACAATAAAGTCACCACCAAAGTGTGGGACGGCAAACAGGATATTTATCACCTGCTGCACTGTCTGGTGATCCCGCGCATCCCATTAGCGCCAGGTCTGGCACCCGCCGTTGCCGCCGGTTTGCTGGATATCAACGCTAAATAAGCAGGCATAAAGAGACGGCATAGCCGTAATGCTGGTCAGTTAAGGAAACCGGGCCTGATGATTTGGGCCTCAAAGAAGATAAAACGGGCTGAAAGTCTGATGCCGGTTTCCCGCCCTCTCCCTGGCCCTCTCCCCCGGGAGAGGGAATGGTCCGGCGTCGTGACTGGATTTGTCATCTTTACGCAGGCGAAGGGGGCCACCAAACACCACCCGGGGTACGTCCTGCCCCCTCTCCCTTGAGGGAACAGTGACCGGATTTGTCATCTTTACGCAGGCGAAGGGGGCCACCAAACCCCACCCGGGGTACGTCCTGCTCCCTCTTCCTTGAGGGAACGGTGACCGGATTTGTCATCTTTACGCAGGCGAAAGGGGCCACCAAACTCCACCCGGGGTACGTCCTGCCCCCTCTCCTTTGAGGGAACGGTGACCGGATTTGTCATCTTTACGCAGGTGAAGGGGGTCACCAAACTCCACCCGGGGTACGTCCTGCCCCCTCTCCCTTGAGGGAACAGTGACCGGATTTGTCATCTTTACGCAGGCGAAGGGGGCCACCAAACTCCACCCGGGGTACGTCCTGCCCCCTCTCCCTTGAGGGAACGGTGACCGGATTTGTCATCTTTACGCAGGCGAAGGGGGCCATCAAACACCACCCGGGGCACGTCCTGCCCCCTCTCCCTTGAGGGAGAGGGCTGGGGAGAGGGGGGAATTGCGGGTACTTAACACAACCAGGCCGGATTACCCGAGCCTCTGAAGAAGATAAATTTGGCTGAAAGCCTGACTCCTTCGCTTTATTTTCAGGCATTTGTATGAATTTTTATTCATACAAATGCTTAACTGACCAGCATTACGGCATAGCCGCGAATTTATTGCGCCTGTGCCGTTACTGTGTAAGGGAATATCGTATGCATAGCAGTGGGAAAACGTTTTTACTCACGGCGGGAGATTACCGCGCACAGATTGTTTCCGTTGGCGCTGGGCTTGCCGAATTATGCTGGCAGGGCCGTCATTTAGTCATACCGCACAAGCCCGAAGAGATGCCGCTGGCGCATCTGGGAAAGGTGCTGATCCCCTGGCCTAACCGCATCGCCAATGGCTGCTATCGGCATGAAGGCCATGAGTACCAGTTGCCGATTAACGAGCACGGCTCTCAGGCGGCGATCCACGGGTTTCTTGCGTGGCGCGACTGGCAGGTCAGTGAACTGACGGCGACAAAAGTCGCGTTGCAGGCGTTTTTGCCGCCCAGCTATGGCTACCCGTTTATGCTGATGTCGCAGGTCACTTACGCCCTGGACGACACGGGCGGCCTTTCTGTGGAGATAATCAGTAAAAATATCGGTAACAGCGTCGCGCCTTATGGCGTGGGTATTCATCCCTATTTGACCTGTCATTTAGCGCAGATTGATGACTGTCTTTTACAACTGCCTGCGGAACAGGTTTTTGCCGTGGACAGTCACGCTAATCCCACCGAATTACAGCCGGTTGATGCGATGGATTTAAATTTCCTGACTGAACGGCGGATAGGTCATAAGCAGATTGACCACACTTTTAAAACTCAATGCCCGCAGTGGGAAATGCGCATTACCGATCCACATCAGGCGCTGTCAGTCAGTTTATGTTCCGATCAGCCGTGGTTACAGGTTTATAGCGGTGAAAAGTTAGATCGTAAAGGTTTAGCCGTTGAGCCAATGAGCTGCCCGCCAAATGCTTTTAATTCCGGGACAGATTTAATTTTGCTGCTACCGGAACAACAGCATCGATTCTTTTTTACTGTTCGAGGCCAGAATATTTAACAGCACCAGCTTACGCCAATAGCACAATTATATTTTCGGGATAGCATTCACAATAAGGATTCGCTATGGATTTTTTTAACTTATTTACGCCAGACGGGGTGATGTTAGAGACTAATGTGGTCTGTATCGTCATCGCCTTAATGTTCCTTTATACCTTTGTGGGAATATGCGCAGGTTTCGGCGGCGGGCTGACCACCATGCCGCTGATTACCCTGATGCTGCCCGTCAAAATGGCCACGCCGCTGTCAGTGATTGTCGGAACCGCCACCGCGATTTATGCCACCTGGCTGTCGCGAAAAGACACAGACTGGCGCTCGGCGCTGGTGCTTATTCTTTTCTCGTTTCTGGGTATTCCGGTCGGGCTATACGCGCTTTCTTATTTACCTGACCATATAATGAAAACAGGACTGGGCGGGTTTTTGATCCTCTACTCCTTCTACAGCATGTTTATTCCCCGCCTGCCGGTCTATGACCGTCGCTGGATTGCCGCCCCGCTGGGCGCCGTTGCCGGAGCGCTGGGCGCGGCATTTTCGACCAATGGGCCGCCCGTTGTGATGTATGGCATGTTGCGTAATTTAGGCCCCGCCGCCTTTCGCGGTACGCTGAATGCTTTTTTTACGGCCAATAATATTGCCGTGGTCGGCGGTCTGGCCACCAGCGGGATCTTAACTATCTCCACCTTTAAGCTGGTGCTGTTCTGTATTCCTACCATGATCCTCGGTTCGCTGGTGGGGCAATATGTTCATAAGCGTATTTCCGTGAAGGTGTTTCGCATTGTGGTGTTTTTATTACTGATTGCTTCAGGCGCAATGTTAATTAAAGGTGCGCTGGGTATTACGGCTATCGCCGCTCTTCTGCCGCCCTTTGCATTATTAGCGGTATTACACCTGGCCTTTGGCAAAAAGATTGCCGAAATCCGTCAGGCGGATGAAGCGAAATAAAAGAAATTTTTCCAGGCGCTGCGGATCGCGCAGCGCGAACTATTCTCGCGTCACTTAATTTCAGGGAGATTATTCTATGAGTGCGCTGAATTACTCTTTGTCCAATATCCAGCTGGACAAAACGATGGATGGTTTTACGTTACGTTATCAACAGCGCCTGATCCTGCGCCATAGCGTAAAAACGCCCTGTTTATGGATCGGCACCGGCGTTGCCGATATTAATATGTTTCGCGGCAACTTCAGTATTAAAGACCAACTCAACGAGAAGATTGCGCTGACTCACGCGCAGATAAGCGAAACATCCGGCGGCTGGCAGGTGTATTTCAGCCGTGGCGCGAGTATTGGCGCAACGCTGCACATCTCTGCCGATGCAACGGGTCGCCTGACGCTGGAGCTGCAAAACGACGATCTGACCCACAACCGTATCTGGCTACGTCTGGCCGCCAACCCGGATGACCATATTTACGGCTGCGGTGAACAGTTTTCTTACTTCGACCTGCGCGGTAAACCCTTCCCGCTGTGGACCAGCGAACAGGGTGTGGGCCGCAATAAAAACAGTTATGTCACCTGGCTGGCGGACTGCAAAGAGAACGCGGGCGGCGACTATTACTGGACCTTTTTCCCGCAACCGACCTTTGTCAGCACGCAAAAGTATTATTGCCACGTCGATAACAGTTGCTACATGAATTTCGATTTCAGTGCGCCGGAGTATCACGAACTGGCGCTGTGGGAAGACAAAACCACTCTGCGTTTCGAATGTGCCGACACCTATATCTCCCTGCTGGAAAAACTGACCGCACTGTCAGGCCGCCAGCCGGAACTGCCGGACTGGATTTACGACGGCGTCACGCTGGGCATTCAGGGCGGCACCGACGTTTGTCAGCAGAAACTGGACACCATGCGCAACGCAGGCGTGAAGGTGAACGGCATCTGGGCGCAGGACTGGTCCGGGGTGCGCATGACCTCCTTCGGCAAGCGCGTGATGTGGAACTGGAAGTGGGACAGCAACAACTATCCGCACCTGGATAGCCGCATTCAACAGTGGAAAAAAGAGGGCGTGCAGTTCCTTTCCTATATCAACCCGTATGTCGCCAGCGATAAAGATCTCTGCGCCGAAGCAGCGAAACGTGGCTGGCTGGCGAAAGATATCTCTGGCAATGACTATCTGGTTGAGTTTGGCGAGTTTTATGGCGGCGTGGTGGATCTGACTAACCCCGAAGCTTACGACTGGTTCAAAGGCGTTATCAAAGACAACATGATTGCACTGGGCATCGGCGGCTGGATGGCGGACTTTGGCGAATATCTGCCGACCGATACCGTCCTGCACAACGGCGTCAGCGCTGAAATCATGCATAACGCCTGGCCCGCGCTATGGGCAAAATGCAATTACGAGGCGTTACAGGAAACCGGCACGCTCGGCGAAATCCTGTTCTTTATGCGTGCGGGTTACACCGGCAGCCAGAAGTATTCCACCATGATGTGGGCGGGCGATCAGAACGTTGACTGGAGTCTGGACGATGGCCTGGCTTCCGTCGTCCCTGCCGCGCTGTCGCTGGCGATGACCGGTCACGGCCTGCACCACAGCGATATCGGCGGTTACACCACCCTGTTCGACATGAAGCGCAGTAAAGAGCTGCTGCTGCGCTGGTGCGACTTCAGCGCGTTCACCCCGATGATGCGCACCCACGAAGGCAACCGTCCCGGCGATAACTGGCAGTTCGATAGTGATGCAGAAACTATCGCCCATTTTGCCCGCATGACCACCGTCTTCACTTCCCTGAAGCCGTATCTCAGACAGGCCGTCGCGCAAAATGCGGCGAGCGGCCTGCCGGTGATGCGCCCGCTGTTTCTGCACTACGAGGACGATGCGGCGACTTACAGCCTGAAATACCAGTACCTGCTCGGTCAGGATCTGCTGGTTGCGCCAGTGCATGAACAGGGGCGCAGCGACTGGACGCTGTACCTGCCCGCGGATAGCTGGGTCAACCTCTGGACGGGCGAAACCTGCGAAGGCGGAGAGATCACCGTGGATGCGCCCCTCGGCAAGCCTCCGGTGTTTTACCGCGCACAGAGCGAATGGGCGTCGCTGTTCGCCGCTTTACGCACTCTTTAATACCGTTCGCCCGTGGGGGAACTCACGGGCACATGAGGAATGATCATGAGTCAAACGACAGCCAACCCGGCCACTCTGCGCCTGCCTTTAAAAGAAAAAATCGCCTATGGCGTCGGCGATTTAGGCTCCAATATCCTGCTGGATATCGGAACGCTCTATTTACTCAAGTTTTATACCGATGTCCTCGGTTTACCCGGGACTTACGGCGGCATCATTTTTCTGATTGCTAAGTTTTTTACCGCCTTTACCGATATGGGCACCGGGGTGCTTCTCGACTCACGGCGCAAAATTGGCCCGAAGGGCAAATTTCGCCCCTTCGTGCTTTATGCCGCCCTTCCGGTGGCGCTGCTGGCAATCGCCAACTTCGTCGGCACACCGTTTGAAATTACGGGTAAAACAGTGGTCGCCACGGTGTTATTTATGCTGTACGGCCTGTTCTACAGTCTGATGAACTGCTCGTATGGCGCGATGGTTCCCGCCATCACCAAAAACCCCAATGAACGCGCGTCGCTGGCGGCATGGCGGCAGGGCGGCTCCACCCTCGGCCTGCTGCTGGGAACAGTCTGTTTTGTCCCGGTGATGAACCTGATCGAAGGGAGCGCGCAAGTACGCTATGTTTTTGCCGCCACGCTGTTCTCTCTGTGCGGCATGTTGTTTATGTGGCTCTGTTATGCCGGGGTGAAAGAACGCTATGTTGAGGTGAAAGCCGCTGATTCGGCGCAAAAGCCGGACTTACTGCAATCATTTCGCGCCATTGCCGGGAACCGCCCGCTGTTTATTCTCTGTATTGCCAATCTCTGTACGCTGGCTGCGTTCAACGTCAAACTGGCGATCCAGGTTTATTACACCCAGTACGTGCTCAACGATCCTATCCTCCTCTCCTGGATGGGTTTTTTCAGCATGGGCTGCATCTTCATTGGCGTTCTGCTGATGCCAGCGGCCGTGCGCCGTTTCGGTAAGAAAAAGGTTTATCTCGGCGGCCTGCTGATTTGGGCGCTCGGCGATATCCTCAACTACGTCTTTGGCGGCGGGTCGGTCAGCTTCGTCGCGTTTTCCTGTCTGGCATTCTTCGGCTCCGCGTTTGTGAATAGCCTGAACTGGGCGCTGGTTTCGGATACGGTGGAATATGGCGAATGGCGCACCGGCGTGCGCTCAGAAGGCACGGTTTATACCGGGCTGACCTTTTTCCGCAAAATGTCCCAGGCGCTGGCAGGCTTTTTCCCCGGCTGGATGCTGACGCAAATTGGCTATGTGCCGAACGTGGTGCAATCGGCGGATACGGTTGCGGGCTTGCGTCAGCTTATTTTTATTTACCCTTGCGCATTGGCCATTATGGCGATGATTACGATGGGCTGCTTCTACAATCTCAACGAAAAAATGTATGTGCGCATTGTGGAAGAAATTGAAGCCCGTAAAAACATGGCGCGACCATAATAATAAAGGAATATTTATTATGCCTGACCCTAATCCACTCACATTAAAACTGAAGCTGCGGGAAAAATTCGCCTATGGCGTGGGTGATGTTGGTTCCAATTTGATGCTAAGCATCGGGACATTATATCTTCTTAAATTTTATACCGATGAGTTAGGGATGCCCGCCTGGTATGGGGGCATTATCTTTCTGGTGGCGAAGTTTTTTACCGCCTTTACCGATATGCTAACCGGATTCTTACTCGATTCCCGTCAACGCATTGGACCCAAAGGGAAATTCAGACCTTTTATTCTGTACGCGGCGATCCCGGCGGCCGTTGTTGCCACATTACAGTTTATCGCCACAACGTTTAGTTTGCCGATCAAAACGGCTATTGCCACCGGCCTGTTTATGCTGTTTGGCCTGTGTTATAGCCTGATGAACTGTTCTTATGGCGCGATGATCCCCGCCATCACCCAAAACCCTGACGAGCGGGCGCAACTGGCGGCCTTTCGGCAAGGGGGCGCAACGCTGGGATTGTTGGTGTGTACGGTGGCGTTTATTCCGCTTCAGTCCCTGTTTTCCACCCCGACGCTCGGCTATGGCTGTGCGGCGCTGATTTTCTCCGGCTGTGGATTTTTATTCATGATGCTTTGTTACAAAGGCGTCAAAGAGCATTATATTGATACCGTTCCCGCCGGGCATAAGATCAGCATTCTCAAATCATTCTGTGCGATATTCCGCAATCCGCCTCTGCTGGTTCTCTGTATCGCCAATCTTTGTACCCTGGCGGCATTTAATATCAAGCTGGCGATTCAGGTTTATTATGCGCAGTATGTTTTAAACGATATTAATTTATTATCGTGGATGGGATTCTTTAGTATGGGTTGCGTTTTGGTCGGGGTGCTGCTGGTTCCGTCGACCGTAAAATGCTTCGGTAAAAAACAGGTCTATTTAGCCGGTATGGTGCTCTGGGCGGTGGGGGATATTTTGAATTATTTCTGGGGAAGTAGTTCCCTCACCTTTGTGATGTTCTCCTGCCTCGCCTTTTTTGGCACCGCGTTTGTGAACAGCCTGAACTGGGCGCTGGTTCCCGACACCGTCGATTACGGTGAATGGAAAACCGGCATTCGCGCCGAGGGCTCGGTGTACACGGGTTACACCTTCTTCCGTAAAATTTCTGCGGCGCTTGCCGGTTTTTTGCCCGGTATTATGCTGACGCAGATCGGCTATGTTCCCAATATCACCCAAAGCGATGCCACGCTGCTGGGCCTGCGTCAGCTTATTTTTATCTGGCCCTGCGCCCTGGCGATTATCGCAGCGCTGACGATGGGTTTCTTTTATAAACTCAATGAAAAACGCTTTGCGTTTATTATCGGGGAAATCAGTCAGCGGAAGAAAAATAAAGAAATCGTTGAGGTGGTCTGAGGCGGCGAGTATACAGGCTCCCCGCCGTGAATGAACGGCGGGGTTTGCCGTTAAAGCGCGTCCGGGCGGCCCGCCTGCTGACGCACCTGGGATAACAACGCGCTCCAGTCCTGACGCCCTCTGCCGTTTTCGCTCGCGCGGGTGTAGTAGGCTTCTGCCGCCATTCCCATGTTTAGCGGCGCTCCCGTCTGCCGGGCGACATCGACGGCGATGCGCAGATCTTTCAGCGCTAAATCCACCATAAAGGCCGGAGACAGATCCCCTTTCAGCACTTTTCCAGGCCATGTGGTTGTAAAGTGCCCTTTGCCTGCGGCGGTGCCGCTCATCACTTTGATCGCCACGTCCAGGCTAAGGCCCAAAGATTCACACAGCACGGCGGCTTCCGCCGAAAGTGCATTCAGCGCAATACTCATGTAGTTATTGATAAGCTTCACGCGGATCCCCATCCCCGGACCGCCCGCTTCCACCAGTTCATTCCCCATGCACATTAAAATCGGCCGGGCGCGTTCAACCTGTTCAGGCGTGCCACCAGCCAGGATCAGCAATGTGCCGTCAATCGCATTAACGGAGGTGCGACCTACCGGCGCATCCATCATGCTGATGCCGTTCGCATTCATCTCCGCGATTAGTGCATCGGTCTGTAAGGGATGGATCGTGGACATATCAATGACCAGCGCATCGCCGGAGAGCGTTTTTTTGACTCCATCGTCGCCGAGTAGCGCCTGGCGAACGATATTGCCATTTGGCAGCATGGTGATCACAAAGGCTGCGCCTTGCGCGGCGTCAGCGGGGGTTTTGGCGGCAATCGCGCCTTTTTGCACTAACGCCTCGACGGCCTGCGGGTTGACGTCAAACACCCGCAAAGCATGGCCTTTCTGCAACAGATTACTCGCCATCGGGCTGCCCATCTGACCTAATCCCAAAAATGCTATGGTTGTCATAACCGATCTCCTGTCTTAAGCTGGAAAAATAATTACAAATTGAGTATTTGATTGTCACTTTTTGATCATATTTGTAATTTATGCGGGAAAACAGGATACAGGTCACTAATTTGACCGCTTCTGTCATAAAATCGAACAAAACAGGACAACTGCGCCGCAGACTAGACAGAGATGCTCAAAAGCGCGCAAGCGCGGCTGAAAAATGCGTCTCCGTCGGAATGTGTAATCGTGAGCAAAACGAGTCATTTTTGTCACTTTATGCGTAAAATAGTAAAAAACTCAGGGGAAGGGCACAGGAGTATTCATGAGCATTATTGAAGTCACCGGGAATCCACGGCACGACCAGCTCGTTCACTATATTGCGGAACGAGGCTATATGAATATTGAAGAGCTTGCGCAGTTGCTGGATGTTTCTACACAAACCGTGCGCCGGGATATTCGTAAGTTGAGCGAGCAGGGTCTGATCACCCGACATCATGGCGGGGCCGGACGTGTCTCCAGCATCATGAATACGGCTTTTGAGCAACGGGAACTCTCCCTGACCCAGGAGAAACGGGCCATCGCTGAGGCGGTCGCGGATTATCTCCCGGAACGCTGTACCGTTTTTATTACGATTGGTACTACCGTCGAGGCGGTCGCCAGGGCTTTGCTCAGTCGTCGTGATTTGCGCATCATCACCAATAGTCTGCGCGTCGCGCAAATCTTGTATAAAAACCAGGATATTGAGGTGATGGTGCCGGGCGGTTCGTTACGCGCGCACAATGGCGGTATCGTTGGCCCCGCCGCCGTAAATTTTATTGAGGGTTTCAGAGCTGACTATCTGATCACCAGCATTGGCGCTATTGAGCATGACGGAACGCTGCTGGAGTTTGATGTCAATGAAGCCCAGGTCGCCAGGACGATGATGAAGCACGCGCGTAACACGCTGCTGGTCGCCGATCGCACCAAATTTACCGCCTCTGCTGCCGTCTCTGTAGGGAATGCGCGCCAGGGGCGCGCATTTTTTACCGACGCGCCACCGCCAGATTCCTTTAAACAATTACTGAGCGAAGAGAATGTAGAACTGGTGATCGCCGATTCGCTGCATCAGCAAGAGATATAAAAAAACCCCGCACAGCACGCTGCGCGGGGTTTTTGTTGAAAGCGGCGTTAATTACGCGTCTTTCGGGCCACGGTTAGCGCGGCGACGGTCGTTCTCGGTCAGGTGACGTTTACGCAGACGTACAGAGACCGGCGTAACTTCTACCAGTTCATCATCATCGATGAATTCCAGTGCCTGTTCGAGAGACATTTTGACTGCCGGGACCAGCGTGGTGGCTTCATCAGTACCAGAAGCACGCATGTTGGTCAGTTTTTTACCGGTCAGGCAGTTAACGGTCAGGTCGTTAGAACGAGTGTGAATACCGATGATCTGGCCTTCATACACTTCTGCACCGTGACCCAGGAACAGCTTGCCGCGATCCTGGAGGCTGTACAGGGCGTAAGCCACAGCTTTACCCTGACCGTTGGAGATCAGCACGCCGTTCTGACGCTGGCCGATTTCACCCGCGCGGACGTCGTCGTAGTGGCTGAAGCTGGAGTACAGCAGGCCAGTACCGGAGGTCATGGTCATGAATTCGGTACGGAAACCGATCAGGCCACGGCTTGGGATGACGTAATCCAGACGCACACGACCTTTGCCATCCGGCATCATGTCGCGCAGATCGCCTTTACGGATACCCAGCGCTTCCATAACGGAACCCTGGTTCTGTTCTTCGATATCCAGCGTTACCTGCTCGAACGGCTCCTGCATACGGCCATCGATTTCGCGGAAGATAACTTTCGGACGGGAAACCGCCATTTCGAAACCTTCACGACGCATGTTTTCGATCAGAACAGACAGGTGCAGTTCACCACGACCTGATACGCGGAAAGCGTCCGGGTCTTCGGTTTCTTCTACGCGCAGCGCAACGTTATGTACCAACTCTTTGTTCAGACGCTCAAGGATCTGACGAGAGGTGACGTATTTGCCTTCTTTACCGCAGAACGGTGAAGTGTTTACGCAGAAGAACATGGTCACGGTCGGCTCATCAACGGAGAGTGCCGGCAGCGCTTCGACGTTTTGCGGATCGCAAATGGTGTCGGAGATGTTCAGCTCGCCCAGACCGGTGATTGCAATGATGTCGCCCGCTTCGGCAGAAGCAGATTCAACACGTTGCAGACCCATGTGACCCAGTACCTGGTTCACTTTACCGTTACGACGCTTACCTTCAGCATCAATAATAGTCACCTGCATGTTCGGCTTAACCACGCCGCGTTTGATACGGCCGATGCCGATAACGCCAACGTAGTTGTTATAGTCGAGCTGGGAGATCTGCATCTGGAACGGACCGGTAGGGTCAACGTTCGGTGCTTCAACGTGCTTGACGATAGCTTCGAACAGCGGAGTCATGTCTTCCGCCATGTCTTCGTGATCCAGACCCGCGATACCGTTCAGCGCAGAGGCGTAAACGATCGGGAAGTCCAGCTGTTCGTCGGTTGCGCCCAGGTTTACGAACAGGTCAAATACCTGATCGACAACCCAGTCAGGACGCGCGCCAGGGCGGTCAACTTTGTTGATTACAACAATCGGCTTCAGACCATTAGCAAACGCTTTTTGGGTCACGAAGCGAGTCTGCGGCATCGGGCCATCCATTGCGTCGACAAGCAACAGAACGGAATCAACCATAGACATTACACGTTCCACTTCGCCGCCGAAGTCGGCGTGCCCCGGGGTGTCTACGATGTTGATACGGTAGTCGCGCCAGTTGATAGCGGTATTCTTCGCGAGGATGGTGATCCCGCGTTCTTTCTCCAGGTCGTTGGAGTCCATGACACGTTCGGTAAGCTCAGAACGCTCACCAAAGGTGCCAGATTGTTGCAGCAGCTTGTCAACCAGGGTGGTTTTACCATGGTCAACGTGCGCAATGATGGCGATGTTACGCAAATTTTCGATCACAACTTTGCCTCAGGCATTAGAAATAGCGCGTTATTGTACACGGATTAATCGCACTACAAAACAGGATCACAAAGATCCTCCGCAAACAAGTATTGCAGAGTTTGTTTGTGATCGCTTTCACGAAGCGAAATCAGGCTGCTAAACGCAAATTGCACCAATATGGTGCTCTATGTTCACATTGAAGCACTATACTGGTGCAACACAATCACCGTGGTGCAGCCCTTTTGCACTATGGTGCGCATCATAGCGCCTTTTAGGGGGCATTTGAAAGTTGGCACAGATTTCGCTTTATCTTTTTTAAGGCAATCACGCCAGTCTGACCGTTTGAAGACCTCGTTACCACGACGACCATGACCGAATCCGGGGAGAGTTAAAGTATGTCCGCTGAACACGTTTTGACGATGCTGAATGAACACGAAGTGAAGTTTGTCGATCTGCGCTTCACCGATACCAAAGGTAAAGAACAGCACGTCACAATTCCTGCGCATCAGGTTAATGCCGAATTCTTTGAAGAAGGCAAAATGTTTGATGGCTCCTCGATTGGTGGCTGGAAAGGTATCAACGAATCTGACATGGTTCTGATGCCGGATTCTTCTACTGCGGTGATTGACCCGTTCTACGAAGAATCAACCCTGATCATTCGCTGCGACATTCTTGAGCCGGGCACGTTGCAGGGCTACGACCGCGATCCGCGTTCTATCGCCAAACGTGCAGAAGAGTATCTGCGCTCTACCGGTATCGCTGATACCGTGCTGTTCGGGCCAGAACCAGAATTCTTCCTGTTTGATGACGTGCGCTTTGGCAGCTCTATCTCCGGCTCTCACGTCGCCATTGACGATATCGAAGGTGCCTGGAACTCCTCCACCAAATACGAAGGCGGCAACAAAGGCCACCGTCCGGCAGTAAAAGGCGGCTATTTCCCGGTTCCGCCGGTAGATTCCGCGCAGGATCTGCGTTCCACCATGTGTCTGGTGATGGAAGAGATGGGCCTGGTGGTTGAAGCACATCACCACGAAGTGGCAACCGCAGGTCAGAACGAAGTGGCAACCCGCTTCAATACCATGACCAAAAAAGCCGACGAAATTCAGATTTACAAATATGTCGTGCATAACGTGGCTCACCGCTTCGGTAAAACCGCGACCTTTATGCCAAAACCGATGTTCGGCGATAACGGTTCAGGTATGCACTGCCATATGTCGCTGTCCAAAAACGGCACCAACCTGTTCTCTGGCGACAAATACGCCGGGCTGTCTGAGCAGGCGCTGTTTTACATCGGCGGCGTGATTAAACACGCTAAAGCGATCAACGCCCTGTCTAACCCGACCACCAACTCTTACAAGCGTCTGGTTCCGGGTTATGAAGCGCCGGTTATGCTGGCTTACTCTGCGCGTAACCGCTCTGCTTCCATCCGTATCCCGGTGGTGGCGTCTCCGAAAGCACGTCGTATCGAAGTGCGCTTCCCGGACCCGGCGGCTAACCCGTACCTGTGCTTTGCTGCGCTGCTGATGGCTGGTCTTGACGGCATCAAGAACAAGATCCACCCAGGCGAAGCGATGGACAAAAACCTGTACGATCTGCCGCCGGAAGAAGCGAAAGAAATCCCGCAGGTTGCAGGCTCTCTGGAAGAAGCGCTGAACGAGCTGGATCTGGACCGCGAATTCCTGACCGCTGGCGGCGTGTTTACCGATGAAGCGATTGACGCCTACATCGCCCTGCGTCGCGAAGAAAATGACCGCGTACGCATGACGCCGCACCCGGTAGAATTTGAGCTGTACTACAGCGTTTAATTTTCGTTGTTAGTTGAAGTTGCCGTGGAAACTTTCAGCCCATCTCTGGATGGGCTTTTTTCTCCACCAAACTCACCCGATTCATCCACTTACGCTTATACTGCACTAAATTAGTGCACACTAAGGAGACTGCTAAATGGCAACCGGCGTGCTGCCCGATGCTGGGCAGATCCTCAACTCGTTAATCAACAGTATCCTGCTGGTCGATGATGACCTGGCGGTGCATTACGCGAATCCGGCGGCGCAACAGCTGCTGGCGCAAAGTTCGCGAAAATTATTTGGTACGCCGCTGCCGGAACTGTTGAGCTATTTCTCCCTGAATATCGGGCTGATGCAGGAAAGTCTGCGCGCCGGACAGGGCTTTACCGATAACGAAGTCACGCTGGTGATCGACGGGCGCTCTCATATTCTCTCGCTGACGGCGCAGCGCCTGCCGGACGGGATGATCCTGCTGGAAATGGCTCCGATGGATAATCAGCGCCGTCTTAGCCAGGAGCAGCTTCAACATGCGCAGCAGGTCGCCGCGCGCGATTTAGTGCGCGGCCTGGCGCATGAAATCAAAAATCCGCTGGGCGGACTACGCGGCGCGGCGCAGCTTCTTAGTAAAGCGCTGCCCGATCCGGCTCTGCTGGAATACACCAAAGTGATTATCGAACAGGCCGACCGCCTGCGTAATCTGGTTGATCGCCTGTTAGGGCCGCAACAGCCGGGTCTGCACGTTACCGAAAGTATTCATAAAGTCGCAGAGCGGGTGGTGACACTGGTGTCGATGGAGCTGCCGGACAACGTCAGACTGGTACGCGATTACGACCCCAGTTTGCCGGAGTTGCCGCACGATCCTGACCAGATAGAGCAAGTTTTGCTGAATGTGGTGCGTAACGCGCTTCAGGCGCTGGGGCCGGAGGGCGGGGAAATCGTCCTACGCACGCGCACCGCGTTCCAGCTGACGCTACACGGCGTGCGCTATCGTCTGGCGGCGCGCATTGACGTGGAAGACAACGGGCCAGGTATTCCTTCGCATCTCCAGGATACGCTGTTTTATCCAATGGTAAGTGGGCGTGAAGGCGGCACCGGGCTGGGCTTATCCATTGCCCGCAGTCTTATCGATCAGCACAGCGGAAAAATCGAATTTACCAGTTGGCCAGGCCATACCGAATTCTCGGTTTACCTGCCGATCAAAAAATAGAGGCGTGAGTTTATGCAACGAGGGATAGTCTGGGTAGTCGATGACGATAGCTCCATCCGTTGGGTGCTTGAACGCGCGCTCACCGGCGCAGGACTCACCTGCATCACTTTTGAAAGCGGTAGCGACGTGCTGGACGCGCTGGCGACCAAAACGCCGGACGTGCTGCTTTCCGATATCCGTATGCCGGGTATGGACGGGCTGGCGCTGTTAAAACAGATCAAGCAACGTCATCCGATGCTCCCGGTCATCATAATGACGGCCCACTCCGACCTGGACGCCGCCGTCAGTGCCTACCAGCAGGGCGCGTTTGATTACCTGCCAAAACCGTTTGATATCGACGAGGCCGTCGCGCTGGTCGAACGCGCCATCAGCCACTATCAGGAGCAGCAGCAGCCGCGCAACGTCGAGGTGAACGGGCCAACGACCGATATTATCGGCGAAGCGCCTGCCATGCAGGATGTGTTCCGCATTATTGGCCGTCTCTCCCGGTCATCAATAAGCGTGCTGATTAACGGCGAGTCCGGCACCGGGAAAGAGCTGGTAGCCCACGCGCTGCATCGCCATAGTCCGCGCGCCAAAGCGCCGTTTATCGCGCTGAATATGGCAGCGATACCGAAAGATCTGATTGAGTCCGAACTGTTCGGCCACGAAAAAGGGGCGTTTACCGGCGCGAACACCATTCGCCAGGGGCGTTTTGAACAGGCGGACGGCGGGACGCTGTTTCTTGATGAAATTGGCGATATGCCGCTCGATGTCCAGACACGCCTGCTACGCGTGCTTGCCGACGGTCAGTTTTATCGCGTCGGGGGCTATGCGCCGGTAAAGGTGGACGTGCGGATAATCGCCGCGACCCACCAGAATCTTGAACTGCGCGTGCAGGAAGGTAAGTTCCGTGAAGATTTATTTCACCGCCTGAACGTGATCCGCGTGCATCTGCCGCCGCTGCGCGAGCGCCGGGAAGATATCCCACGTCTGGCGCGCCACTTCCTTCAGGTTGCCGCCCGTGAACTGGGCGTGGAGACAAAGCTTCTGCACCCGGAAACCGAGGCGGCGCTGACGCGGCTTGCCTGGCAGGGTAACGTGCGCCAGCTTGAAAATACCTGCCGCTGGCTGACGGTGATGGCGGCGGGCCAGGAGGTGCTGATTCAGGATCTGCCCGGTGAACTGTTTGAGACCACGGTCCCGGACAGCCCGTCGCAAACGCACCCGGATAACTGGGCCACGCTGCTGGCGCAGTGGGCTGACCGGGCCTTACGTTCCGGGCATCAGGATCTGCTTTCTGAAGCCCAGCCTGAACTGGAGCGCACGCTGTTGACCACCGCACTGCGTCATACGCAGGGTCACAAACAGGAAGCGGCAAGGCTGCTCGGCTGGGGGCGTAATACCCTGACCCGCAAGCTGAAAGAGCTAGGGATGGAGTAAGCCAACTCCGCGTAATAAAGAGTATTTATTGCGCGTAAATTGCTGCTATTTTGTACTTTACTGTTCCGATGAGTTCGGTATGATCGGCCCGGTAATACCGGAGGTCATCATGCTGGAATCAGTGATTAATTTATTATCAAGCGGTGCAGCAAGCCACACGCCCCAAACGGCGATTGCGGCAATTCTGTGCGCGGCGCTGGTTAATTTTCTGAGTTAACATCTGAACGCCTTCCACCCCCGGCGGGTGGAAGGCGTTTTGCCCTTCCCGCTTTCCCGCCATCCCGATTAAATCACTCTGGAGAACTGTTGTAGCCGGGCTTTCTGACGCAGATAAACGTCAAAACACATGCAGATATTACGGATCAGCAGGCGGCCTTTGGCGGTCACTTCAATCGCGTGGTCACGGATGTCCACCAGCCCATCTTTTGCCAGCGGTGCCAGCAACGTCAGATCTTCGGCGAAGTAGCGCTCAAAATCCAAATCCCACGCCTGCTCAACCGCGTTCATGTCGAGACGGAAATTGCAGATTAGCGCCTTGATGACATCGCGACGAATGCAGTCGTCCCGCGTCAGCGCGATACCGCGCCACAGGGCGTTCCCGTGCTCGTCAACCTGCTGATAGTAGTGCTTCAGCTCTTTCTGGTTCTGCGCGTAGCTGTCACCCAGCATACTGATGGCGGAAACGCCCATCCCCAGTAAATCGGTGTCGCCCTGGGTGGTATAACCCTGAAAATTGCGGTGCAGCACGCCTTCACGCTGCGCGACGGCCAGCTCGTTATCCGGGCGGGCGAAGTGGTCCATCCCGATAAACTGATAGCCGGTTTCCGTCAGCGAGGAGATGGTTTCCTGCAAAATATCCAGCTTCTGCTGGGCGGTCGGCAGATCTGCATCTTTGATTTTGCGCTGGGCAGCAAATAACGTCGGCAGATGGGCGTAGTTGAAGACGCTCAGACGGTCCGGGTTGAGTTCCGCCACGCGCTTCAGGGTAAAAGCAAAACTTTCCGGCGTCTGCTTCGGCAGGCCGTAGATTAAGTCGATGTTTGTCGACGTGAAGCCAATGTCGCGGGCGTGGTTAAGCAGCGCAAAGATAAATTCTTCGTCCTGCTCGCGGTTGACCAGCCGCTGCACTTCTTTGTTGAAGTCCTGCACGCCCATGCTCAGGCGGTTGAAACCTTCCGCGCGTAAATGATCGAGCACATCCAGCTCAATTTCACGCGGATCGACCTCGATCGAGATTTCAGCATCGTCATTAAAGTGGAAGTTTGCCCGCAGCAGCGTCATCAGGCGGCTGATTTGCGCTTTATTCAGATAGGTAGGCGTGCCGCCGCCCCAGTGCAGCTGGCTGACGTGACGCCCGGCAAACAGCGGTGCGCGGTGGATAATTTCCTGCTCCAGCGCGTCGAGATACTGGTCGGCTTTATGCTGCTGGCGAGTCACGATTTTATTACAGCCACAGAAATAGCAAAGCTTGTGACAAAAAGGGATGTGGATATAAAGCGATAAAGGACGCGCCGGATAGCGGCCGACAGCGCGCAAAAACTCCGCGTGACCAAAGTCTTCAGAAAACTCCAGCGCGGTGGGGTAAGAGGTGTAACGCGGCCCGGAATAGTTATATTTTTGGATCAGGGCCAGATCCCAGTCGATTAACTGCACAGACATGCTCACTCCTTCCGATGATGTCGTCGGCGGGTACGGGATACCGGCCGCCTCCCGTTTCGGGCCACCAGCCGGTTGCGCAGCCAGCTTTGGCGCCGCGACAACCGTCGTAGTTTAACGAATAACCACACCAGATAACATACTACCGGAAGGAGTATAAGCAGGACGGGCAGACCGACCTGCTGCAAATGTTACTTTCCGCCTTTCAGCAGGCGCATCATATCTTCCTGCTTCTCGGTTTCTTCTTCGTCTTCGTCATCATCGTAAGAAAGACCCAGCTTTTGCATCAGCGCATCAATGCGATCCAGCTTCGCATCTACCCATGCCTGCTCTTCAGCATTCAGGGTTTCGCCCTCTTCCAGACGTTCCAGCAGCGCGTCCAGGCGCTCATCATTTTCCAGCAAATCCAGCTCATCCTGCGGTGAAAGCATAGGTTTCTCGCTCTTTGGTTTGTGCTGCCTGGTGACTGGCGCATCGGTCACACCCAGTGGAACAGGCGTTTTGCTACCAATACGCGGATCTTTTTGCTTATTCTGACTTTTGCCGCCGGATGCGCTTTCGCCGCCCGTCGCACGGCTGCCCGCCGTATGGCCGCGATGTTTTTTCTTACGCTTTTGCGCGCGAGCTTCCTGATTCAACTCTTCACGAGTTTTACGGCGTGCTTTGCTACGGGGTGCTGCCGGTGCTGGTTTTTTCATAATATGAGATCTTTGAGCCGTTTTCTTTAGTATAGAATTGAGGCGGAATCTAACAGAAAGCAAGCAAAGAAAAAAGGCGACAGATTACTCTGTCGCCTTTTTTCCTGACTCACACCCTCAACGGGCATTACATTCCGTGTCTGCTTACAACTAACCCTGTTTTTCCTTCAGCATGGAACAATCCTTGTAGCAGTTCCATTTCCTTTCAATACGTCTCCGGGACGTTGTCTTCCTGACAATCCTGCGTCTTCGCCTCCTGGCGCTCCTGACCCTCATCCTGAGTCGTAAATCCTGTTGGCTTCCTCGCCTGTGAGTCACACTTTACCGTACTGTGATGGGTATACAAGATATAGAGAAAAGCCGCTCAGGGTAATCGGAAAAACCTTAAAAAATAACGTCCTGATTTGTATAGGTAAATTTATTTTCAGGCCATAAACGTGGGTGAGATGTCGCATAGTGAGAATGGTCAATATCTTACAAAGTGCAGGGCTTTTTCTTACAGATGTTGCCTGGCTGAAAAAACAGTCTTTTTTCTGTGTTCAGGTATAATCGCGACCAACGCCAGAATTAACGGAGACGGCCATTTTGACCAGTTTTAATTATCAACAAACGCACTTTGTTATCAGTGCGCCGGATATTCGCCATCTTCCCGGTGATAGCGGCATCGAAGTGGCTTTCGCTGGCCGCTCCAACGCGGGCAAATCAAGCGCCCTGAATACGCTGACGAACCAGAAAAACCTTGCGCGCACCTCGAAAACCCCTGGCCGCACGCAGCTGATTAACCTGTTTGAAGTTGCCGAAGGCCGCCGTCTGGTTGACCTTCCCGGTTACGGTTATGCCGAAGTCCCGGAAGAGATGAAAATTAAGTGGCAGCGCGCGCTCGGTGAATACCTCGAAAAACGCCAGTGTTTACAGGGCGTGGTGATCCTGATGGATATTCGCCATCCGCTGAAAGATCTCGACCAGCAGATGATTGAATGGGCGGTCGAAAGCAATATTCAGGTGCTGGTCTTACTGACTAAAGCCGACAAGCTCGCCAGCGGCGCGCGTAAAGCGCAGCTTAATATGGTGCGAGAGGCGGTTCTCGCCTTTAACGGTGATGTGCAGGTTGAAGCGTTTTCATCACTGAAGAAGCTGGGCGTGGATAAACTGCGCCAGAAGCTGGATAGCTGGTTTAGCGATCTGCCTTCTGTCGTCGAGGACGAAGAGAGCGGAGAGTAAATCAGGCGCGGGCATTGTCCGCGCTTTTTCTTTCGCGCAATAAAAAACGCCCCGGTCATTACTGACCGGGGCGGCTAAAATATTCAGCCAAATCCGATTACGTGAAGTAAAAGGTCTGAAAGATAGAACATCTTACCTCTGTACCCTACGCAAATAACTCTACTCTTTTTTTAGCGACCTGCGAAGCACTTTTTGTAGTTTTTTTTCATTCTTTACATAGCGAATTCTAATACTCATCACAAAATGCGATAAGTTATGTTGCTTACTTACGAAAAAGCGCTGCGTTAAGACCTTCCTTAGTGCGCCTGATCCCAGTTTTCGCCGCTATCGACTTCCACCAGCAACGGCACATCCAGACGAGTGCAGTTTTCCATCAGTTCATGGATCTTTTTCGCTACGCTGGCAACGTCATCTTTATGCACTTCGAATACCAGTTCATCGTGAACCTGCATGATCATCTGCACGCGCGGTTTTTCGGTTTCCAGCCAGGCATCGACGGCAATCATCGCTTTCTTGATGATGTCCGCCGCTGTGCCCTGCATCGGCGCGTTGATTGCCGCGCGTTCCGCACCCGCGCGACGCGCGGCATTACTGGATTTGATGTCCGGCAAATACAGACGGCGACCGTCCAGCGTTTCTACGTAGCCACTTTCTTTCGCCTGAGCGCGGGTGCGCTCCATATAGTCCAGCACGCCAGGATAGCGCTCGAAGTAGAGATCCATATACTTCTGCGACTCTTTACGCGGGATGTTGAGCTGACGCGACAGGCCGAAAGCGCTCATGCCGTAGATCAGACCAAAGTTAATCGCTTTGGCGCTGCGACGCTGCTCGCCAGAGACGCTTTCCAGCGGCAGGCCAAAGACCTCGGCAGCGGTGGCACGGTGAATATCTTTTCCTTCGGCAAAAGCCGTAAGTAAGCCTTTATCCCGCGACAGATGCGCCATGATGCGCAGCTCAATTTGCGAGTAGTCCGCAGAGACAATGACGTAATCCTTCGGCGCAATAAAAGCCTGACGGATACGGCGGCCTTCGTCGTTACGTACCGGAATGTTTTGCAGGTTAGGATCGGTTGAGGACAGCCGCCCGGTCGCCGTTACCGCCTGATGATAAGAAGTATGCACGCGCCCGGTTTTCGGGTTGATCATTAACGGCAGTTTGTCGGTGTAGGTGGATTTCAGCTTTGCCAGACCGCGATATTCAAGAATTACTTTCGGCAGCGGATAATCCAGCGCCAGCTCTTCCAGCACCTCTTCCGAGGTGGACGGCGCACCGCCCGGCGTTTTCTTCAGCGGCTTGATGCCCTGCTTCTCAAACAGAATTGTTTGCAGCTGTTTGGTTGAAGAGAGGTTAAACGGCTCGCCCGCGATGTCGTGCGCCTTTTGTTCCAGTTCGGTCAGGCGCAGCGCTATTTCCCCGGAATGTTTGTGCAGCACCGCCGGATCGATTTTAACGCCGTTACGCTCAATACGGGAAATCACCGGCACCAGCGGCATTTCTATGTTCTGGAAGATATTCAGCGGGCCTGCGTGCTTTTGCAGTTCCGGCCACATTTTCAGATGCAGTTGTAGCGTGACGTCGGCATCTTCCGCCGCATAATGCCCCGCCTCTTCCAGCGCGATCTGATTAAAGGTCAGCTGATTCTTTCCTTTACCGGCAATTTCTTCGAAGGTGACGGTTTTATGTTTCAGCCAGCGGTCGGAGAGCGAATCCATATCGTGACGGCCAACGACGCTGTCCAGGGTATAGGATTCCAGCATGGTATCAAAGGCAATACCGCGCAGCTCAATACCGTAGTTCTGCAATATGCCGCGATCGAACTTCAGATTTTGCCCAACCTTGAGGGCTTTTTCATCTTCCAGCAGCGGCTTAAGTAATTCGAGCACACGCTCGCGGGGGATTTGATCCGGCGCATCCAGATAGTCATGCGCGACCGGAATATAGGCGGCAACGCCTGGCTCGGTGGCAAAGGAGATCCCCACCAGGTTCGCGCTGATATTATCCAGGCTATCGGTTTCGGTATCAAACGCAAACACCGGCGTTTTCTTCAGTCTGGCGATCCACTCTTCTAGCGTTTTTTCATCAAGAATTGTGACGTAATGCTCGGAGGAAAGCACGGCGGTAGACGGTGCCACATCGGCCTCAACCACCAGCGTTTCCTGGGGCTTAGTGGCAGTTTTCGCGCTTTTAGTCTGCAGCCATTTCCCCGCTTCAACATCGGCGGACCAGCGCTTGAATTCGTATTTTTTGAACAGTTCCAGCAGTTCTTCCGCCGTTGGCTGCTGGACCTGCAACTGCTCGCAGGTTAACTCCAGTTCAACGTCGGTTTTAATGGTCGCCAGCTGATAAGAGAGGTAAGCCACCTCTTTATTCTGCTCCAGTTTTGCCGCCATTGTTTTCGCGCCACGAAATGTAAGACCGGCGATTTTTTCCGGTTCGGCATAGAGCGCATCGAGGCCACCCAGCCCCTGAAGCAGCGCCTGCGCGGTTTTCTCACCGACGCCGGGAACGCCCGGAATGTTATCGGAGGAGTCCCCCATCAACGCCAGGAAGTCGATAATCAGCTCCGGCGGCACGCCATACTTGGTGGCGACCTCTTCCGGGCCGAGGATCGTGTTGGTCATGGTATTGATGAGAGTAATATGTGGCGTAACCAGTTGCGCCATGTCTTTATCGCCAGTGCTGATCAATACCGGACGCCCGGCTTTTTCCGCTTCCCGCGCCAGCGTGCCGATAACGTCATCCGCTTCCACACCGGAGACGGCCATGAGCGGCAGGCCCATCGCTTTCACCATGCTATGCAGAGGCTCGATCTGCGCACGCAGATCGTCCGGCATTGGCGGACGGTGAGATTTGTAGTGTTCAAACAGCTCGTCGCGGAAGGTTTTGCCTTTGGCATCAAAAACCACCACCGCGTGGGTCGGCTGATACTGCATAATCAGGCTACGCAGCATGTTGAGCACGCCGTACATCGCGCCCGTAGGTTCTCCGGCGCTGTTGGTCAGAGGAGGAAACGCATGATAGGCCCGGTAGAGGTAAGAAGAGCCATCGACCAGGATAAGTGGGTTTTCGGGGATCTGAACCATAATTTCCATGCCTGTTTATCTGTTATGGGTAAAGGATGCCACAGACAGGATAAAAACTTGAAATTTTCACTCCGTTTGACCGAAAAGATTTTCAGATCCAGAAGATCGATCGCAGAGTTAACCTGTGGATAACTTTGTGCATAGATTTTTATGCTCACAGGAAACGTGAAGTGTTGAATAGCGAATCGCTTATAAAAGCTTTTCATTTCAGGTGATTATTAACGATCCCTATGGCTTTAAGGATCGATGGGTGTAATTTAATCAATGTGGATATAAGTGGTCTTATTTTTATGCCTGCTACTAATTTTAGCCGTAGCAGGTTTTTGCCCGGGCGACATTTTAGTCGTCCGGGCGGCGCGGCAGAACCTGTTAATGAGGAAGTCCGAACCGACCAAATTTCTGGCGGAACTCATCCAGCGTCATTTTCTCACCGTTCATGGTGACAAACCCGCCGCTATAATTTACGTCCAATTTAACGGTATTGTTTTCCAGCGCGATAAGTTTAAACAGGTTTCCCAGCCCAACCAGACCGGTAATATTTTTCGATGCCTCCGCCTGTGCCGCCTCTTCAGATTTACCACCTGCGACAATCAGCATATTTTTGGCCATCTCCGTGGCCATATCGACGGGCACGGCCAGCTTAACGTTAATATGTTTCACCATGCTATCAAGTACAGCGGTTTCACCTGCGCCAGCGTCGGGGGCTTTATTCACATCCGCAGCCTGCACTTCTATGTTAAACGTCGCTTCGCCTTTCGCATTTTTCCAGCTTACCGGCAATTTAAATACCGGCTCACCTTTTTTCAACTGCACGGCTTTAGGTGCCAGCGATAAAATCCTTTCATGCATAAAGTCAGGATTGTCACGCTGGGCTTGCGGAACTTGCAGGTACTCTTTGCCAAAATGCCGATAATAATTCAGGAAATTGTTGAAAGCAGCGGCATCCACACCATCAAAGCTAATGCCTGTTTTTCCGCTACCAAAATCCTGGCCTTGCACTTTTAACGAAGCCAGCGTGTATCCGCCCCCGGCATTGAGCTTTCTGCCGTCAGCGCTTAGCTCGGCACTTCCTTCCAGGCTAAAGCCATTTAGCTCCGCCGCTGGTTTACCTTGACTATTGATGGTGATATTACCAATATCGACCTTCTGCAACCCCGTCATAAAGTCAAACGGGCTCTTTGTCTGGTGACCTGAAAACGTTGCGTCGGGTATGACGATTTCAATTCCTTTCTTATATGAAAAGGTAATTTTGTCAATTTCACCTTCAAACTCAATATCGTTACGTGTGCTATTAACATCGACGTGGTATGACGCGCCCTCAAATATTAATTTCCCGGTTTCTCCTTGATATTCGGCAGGAACAAAGGTGACATCAGAAGAGATTGCGCCGCCATACGCGAAATCGATCTTTGCTTCTATGAGGCTTTTTCCTTTAGCAGCATCAAATAACGGTTTTGTTACTGCATTGTTTACCAGGGTTAGTTTTGCTGTCGCTATCGCAGGCAGAATGTTGCCGGAACCGATTCGAGCAAGCGGGAACGGACCGTGGTCAATCACCACATCCACCGGCATGCTTTTATCCGGCGAAACGTCAATGATGAAGTGGGTGCTCAATAAACCACGCTGATAATTTTTGATGGTAACGTTAAGCGGTATACCTAATTTGTCACTGGCATACGTGCCAGCTTCTTTCAAAAAGGCTTCTGTGCTCTTCTCCAGCTGTTTTCCGCTATACCATGCTCCACCAGTCCATACGGCACCCAGAACAACAATCACGCAAACCGCGACTACTGATTTTTTCATATTCATCATCCTTAATAAAAAGACATCAACAATTCATGTGGATTATTGATTTTTCCAAGTAAAAACATTGTGTTACATGATAATCCTTACAGTATTTTTTTCAGTTCCTGAGTCATATTTATTTCAGACAAAAAAAAGCGCCTGAGGTAGTCGCTCGGGCGCTTCAGAAGATCAGGCTGACGTTATTTTTTCTCGACCAGCTGCTTCACGGTGTCCGCATACTGCTGCACAAACATATCCAGATTGTTGTTATCCATTTTCATGCCCTGCGGGTTTACCTGATATTTGCCATTAACATACATGGCAGGTACGCCCTGGAGTTGCAGATCGGCAGCGGCTTTTTCCTGCTGGGCGACTAAAGATTTCACCACAAAGCTGTTCCACGCGGCGTCGTACTCTTCACCTTTCACACCCGCATCAATGAATACCTGGCGAACATCGTCAGCATTGAGCACGGTCTGGGTTTTTTGCACCCCGTTGAACATCGGAGCGGTGATTTTATCTTCAACGCCCAGCGCGACCGCAACGGCCCACGCCTGGGTCATGACTTTGCCCATGTCACCGCCGAGGAATTCGACGTGATATTTGGTCATTTTAGTGCCTTCTGGCAGTTTCTTTTTCACCGTATCTGAAACGTGCAGCACCTGTTCAAATTCATAGCAGTGCGGGCAATAGAAGGAAAAGAACTCCAGTACCTGGGGCTGTCCTGGTACGGGTTTATCGAGGGTAATATATTCCTTACCATCAGTGATTTGCGCGGCCGATGCGCTGAATGCCAGAATCATACCTGCCAGTGCCAGCCAGATTTTTTTCATTGTTACCGTTCTCCTGAATATATAAATTAATACATTGGCGTTAATTGTAGAGGGGGTTCCTGTAAAACCCGAATCTGTTCTGTGAATATTTGCTTTTGCCGATACCAGTAATCTTCCTCGGCAAGCCATGGAAAATTAACCGGGAAAGCCGGATCGCCCCAGCGACGGATTAACCATGCCAGATAATAAATGAGCCTCATCGCACGCAGAGGTTCTATCAGCCCTAATTCGTCAGTATTAAACTCGCTGAACTCCTCATAGGCTTCAATAATGGTCTCCAGCTGCATACGCTGCTCAGATCGTTCACCGTTTAATAGCATCCAGAGATCCTGTATTGCGGGACCATTACGGGCGTCATCAAGATCGACAAAGAGAGGGCCATCGCGCCAGAGAATATTACCGGCATGACAGTCGCCGTGCAGGCGTATGGTAGTGAAGCGATTATGCCACTGACCATTAACGGCTGCGATTAGCGCATCGGTGGTTTCCAGAAAGGCGTCTTTTTGCCGGGCGGGGATCAGCGTACTGTCCTCGAACACCTGCCGGGGTTCAGTCAGATATTCCTGCAACCCTATGGTTGGGCGGTACTGGAAATGCTGTTTACGCCCGGTCTGATGCAGTCGCCCAAGATAGCGTCCGACCCACTCCATCTGATCCAGGTTATCCGCCTCAAACTGACGTCCTCCAACGCTCGGAAATACCGCGTAGAAAAAGCCCTGATGGCGCAGCAACGTTTGCCCGTTGAATTGGAGGGGAGCCGCCACGGGAAAGTCATCATGTTGAAGCTCCAGCGCAAACTGGTGTTCTTCCTCGATCTGTTCCGCCGACCAGCGCTGCGGGCGATAAAATTTTACGACGAAGCGGCGGCGATCTTCATCCTGAAACTGCCAGACACGGTTTTCATAGCTATTAAGCGCAGTAAGACCGGAATCCACCCGGATGCCCTGTTCAAACAGGGCATTCATGATGGTATCCGGGTGTAATGTCTGGAATGTGAAAGCCTTATCGTTCATCCTGGCATCCAAAAAACACGAATGATTCAGGATATCATTTCAGAGCGCTTTCGGAGGCTCCGCTTACAAGGTTTTACTCTTTAATTACGCCACGCGCGCGAAGGAGAGCGGTTTTAAAATCCTCTTCGTAGTCTTTCTGAATGCCGGGGATAACAGCCTCTTTGGAGGAGTCGCGCATTTTCAGGTGATAGATCAGGATATCGTCAGACAGGTCGGCGAGATCGCCTTCATAACCTGACTCTTTCGCCAGTTTCTGTAAGAATTGGATTAGGTTCAGCTCCGGCTCTTTTTGCCAGGCTGGCTGGAGGAGTTCAATCACTTCATTCAGGCGTTTACATTTCATAGCAGGGCTCCTTACTTTTAGTCAGAACACGTTAGCAGGGTCAATCCCACAATAAAAGAGGTGATACGGGTGAATCAGTGCCGGGAAGTTACCGGGGTCGTACTGGCAGGGGGTCGGGCGACGCGGATGGGCGGAAAAGATAAGGGTTTACTGGAGCTTAACGGTAAACCTTTATGGCAGCATGTCGCCGATACGTTGCGTAAGCAGGTGACGACGCTCGCGATCAGTGCGAACCGCAATCTTACGATCTATCAGCGCAGCGGTGACACCGTTTATCAGGATCTCATGGGCGATTTTCCCGGTCCCCTTGCCGGGATGCTCTCGGTAATGCAGCAATCTGATAGCGAGTGGTTTTTGTTTTGCCCCTGCGATACACCGTTTATTCCCTGCTGCCTGGCAAAACGTTTGATCGGCCAGCGGGGAGATGCGCCGGTAGTGTGGGTGCATGATGGCGAGCGGGATCATCCAACGATTGCCCTTGTCAGTCGTCAGTTGATTCCGGCGTTAAATGACTATCTGCTGCGCGGGGAACGGCGGGTGATGGTGTTTATGCGTCAGGCGGGGGGTCATCACGTTGACTTCAGCGATCTAAAAGCGGCATTTATTAACGTTAATACGCCTGACGATTTGCAGGCTATGCAGGAGGTGAGTCAATGATGCCCCTACTGGCTATCGCTGCCTGGAGCGGCAGCGGGAAAACCACCCTGTTGAAGAAGTTGATTCCGGCACTACGCGCCAGAGGGATCCGCCCTGGCCTGATTAAACATACTCATCACCATATGGATGTGGACAAACCCGGTAAAGACAGTTACGAACTGCGCAAGGCCGGAGCTGCCCAGACGATTGTAGCCAGCGCGCAACGCTGGGCACTGATGACCGAGACACCAGATGAAAAGGCGCTTTCTCTGACTTATCTGGTGAGCCGGATGGATCATTCCACACTGGATCTGGTGCTGGTCGAAGGGTTTAAGCATGAGGCAGTAGCTAAGATCCTGCTTTTCCGCCGTAGTGCCGGGCATGATGTCAGCGAGTTAACGCTGGATGAGTACGTGCTTGCGGTCGCCAGCGATGTTCCTTTGACGGTGGGCGTGCCGGTGCTGGATTTGAATGATCCCGAAGGGATAGCAGATTTTATTGAGAAATGGATTGCGGGTGGATGTCAGGTCAATGTTGGTCGCTATTGAAAATGTAGAAACGCAAAAAGCCCGTCCTTGCGGACGGGCTTCTGCTTTATCTGATGCCTGG
>NZ_DAMAPU010000012.1:0-94542 GCF_032071645.1 Superficieibacter sp. | reverse complement strand
ACGGGTACTTAACACAACCAGGCCCGATTACCCGAGCCTCTGAAGAAGATAAATTTGGCTGAAAGCCTGACTGAAAACGAGGCGGAAGGGTTATCCTTTGAGCTGATTGCGGCGGTACTCGCCCTGACGCTCCAGCATCCAGCCGGGATATTCCGGCGGCAGAGCGCTGACCGTATCCAGCTGTTTTAGCTCGTCGTCGCTGAAACGAATTTCGGTGGCGGCGATATTATCGGTCAACTGTTCCGGGCGTTTAGCGCCGATGATCACGCTGCTGACCACCGGTTGATGCAGCAGCCAGGCGAGCGCAATCTGCGCCACCGACACCCCTTTGCTGTCGGCAATCGTGCGCATCACGTCCACGCAGTCAAAGGCACGATCTTTATTCACCGGCGGAAAATCAAACGCCTGACGGCGGCTTCCGGCTTCGCTCTCACCGTCGCGGCTGTATTTACCGCTCAGCAACCCCCCGGCCAGTGGACTCCAGACCATCAGCCCGACGTTCTCGCTTTGCAGCATCGGCACCAGTTCGCGCTCCAGATCGCGCCCGGCAATGGTGTAATACGCCTGGAGGGACGCAAAACGCGCCAGCCCTTTGCGCTCGGAAATCCCCAGCGCTTTGGCGATTTGCCACGCCGCCCAGTTTGACACGCCGATATAGCGCACGTGACCGTGCTGCACCAGATTATCCAGCGCGTACAGCGTTTCTTCCATCGGCGTTGCCGGGTCAAAACCGTGAAGCTGGTAGAGATCGATATGATCCAACTGCAACCGGCACAGACTCTCCTTCACGCTGTCGATAATGTGATAGCGTGAGCTACCGCGCGAGTTGACACCTGCGGTGCCGGTTTCGCCAAATACCTTGGTCGCCACCACTACCTCTTCACGCGGTATCTTCAGGTTTTTCAGCGCCTGCCCGGTGATCTCCTCTGAACGTCCTTCGGAATAGACGTTCGCCGTATCGATAAAATTGATCCCCGCATCCAGCGCGGTGCCGACCAGTTTTTCTGCGTCAGCCTGCCGCAACTGACCGATTTTTCCCCACATCCCCTCTTCACCGCCGAAGGTCATGGTGCCGAGGCACAGTTCGGAAACAAACAGGCCGGTATTGCCTAATTTTTGATATCGCACAGGACTCTCCTTTCAGGATGATAACGTGAGTACCCTATAGTTATACCCTCCCGGTCGCAGCGGCGAATGTGGCGTTCCTGTTCTTTTCTTGCCCAATCCTCTGAAGGTTACCCGCGCGGCGCGTCGCCAAAGACCGAATAATCCGGCAGGCGCACGGTCTGATACGGCTCCCAGCCGCCGCCCAGTGCTTTGTACAGCGCAACGAGATCGAGGCTGCTCTGCACTTTTGCCTGCGCGCGCTGCTGCTCGGCCTGCGCCAGCTGCCGCTGGGCATCCAGCACGTCAATAAAGGTCGCCAGCCCCTGCCGGTAGCTGTCGCTGGCAAGGTTGAAGGCGTTTTGCAGCGCGGTAATGGTTTTCTCCAGCCCCTGCTTCTGCTGCTGATCGCTGCGGTAGCTGACCAGCGCATTTTCAACGTCGTTCAGCGCGGTCAGCACCGTCTGGCGATATTGCAACACCTGCGCGCCCTGCTGCGCGCGGGCCAGTTTAACGCTGGAAACCAGCCGTCCGCCCTGGAAAATCGGGATCGAGACCTGCGGGCCGACGCTATAGAAATGGCTGCTCCAGTCGGTCAGCCAGTCCGCTTCGCTGTTGCGCATCCCAAACTGCCCGCTAAGCGTCAGGCTGGGGAATAGCTGGGCGACGGAAACCCCGATTTGCGCGGTGGCGGCGTGCAGATTAGCCTCCGCCTCGCGCACGTCAGGACGCCGACGCGCCAGCGTGGATGGAATGCCGGTTTTGACGATTTCCGGCAGCGGCGGCAGCGGTTTCTCACCCTGTAGCTCACCGTCCAGCGCACCCGGCGGTTTACCCAGCAGCACCGCCAGCGCATTCATCGCCTGCCGCTGCTGCGCCTGATACTGCGGCAACTGCGCTTCGAGATTGCCCAACTGGGCGCGGGCGTTTTCCACGTCCAGCTGCGGAGAGAGTCCTCCGCGCTGGCGGTTCTCGGTGAGATCCAGCGTTTCCTGCGCACTGGCAATCTGCGTATTCATGGTATGAATAATGCTTTGTGCGCCGCGCAGTTGCAGCCATGCGCGGGCCACTTCCGCCTCCAGCGACACCAGCGCGTCGTTGCGCTGCTCAATTGCCGCCTGCTGCTGGGCCTGCGCCGCTTCAACCTGACGGCGAACCTTGCCCCACAAATCCAGTTCCCACTGGGCGTCAAAGCTGCCCTGATACAAATTGATCGGCTGGGTCAGCGGCCCCAACGCGCCGCGCAGTTCCGGGTCAACATCATCAAGCTGACCGTAAACATCGTGCGACTCCAGCTCGCCTTTCAGCCCAAGCTGCTGGCGGGTGGCCTGCACGTTGCCGTTCACCGCCGGTAAGAACGCGCCACCGGCCTGATTAAGCTGCTCGCGCGCCCCGGCAATTCGCAGCACCGTTTGCTGTAATGACAGATTTCCGGCAATCGCCCGCTCGACCAGGCTATTGAGCTGCGGGGAATTAAACGTCGTCCACCAGCGCGGATCCACCGCCTGCGGGCGCGTCTGCGACGGCACATCGCCACCGCCCGCATCGTGCCAGCGTGCGGGCGTTTGCGGCACGGCGGCCTGATAATCCGGTCCCACGCTGCAACCAGCCAGCATCAGCGCCAGCAGAGTCAGGGAGGAAATTTTGCGTCTGTGCATATTAATGTGCTCCTGCGCTACCTTCGCTCTTCACCGGAGAGAGCAGTAAACAAAAGGGGATCAGCAATAGCGCAACGACGCTAAGGATCGTAAAGACATCGATGTAAGCCAGAATGCGCGACTGTTCGATCATCGTCTGGTACATCTGCCCGGTGGCGATGCTCAGTGGATCGCCCATCAGCCCGGTAAAATCGCGGATCGCCTGCGCCGACTGACGTATTGCCTGCTGGAACGGCTCATCAAACGGGCTGGTATGGTAAGACAGATGCGCGCTGTGCGCCTGCGCCCGCTCGGTGATCGCCGCCGTCGACAGCGAAATTCCCACCGAACCCGCCACGTTACGGAACATGGTGAACAGCGCCGAGGCGTCGGCATTGAGCTGGCGCGGAATAGTGATAAACGCGATGGTGGTCAACGGCACAAACAGGAAACCGAGGCCCAGCGACTGGGCGCTGCGAAACAGCACCAGCGTTTCAAAATCGACATCCGGCGTCAGCGTTCGCGACCAGAAAAAGGCCACGCCCAGCAGCAGAAAACCGAAGGCGATAATAAAACGCGTCTGCACGATCGGCATCAGCTTAAGCACCAGCGGGATGGTTAAGACAATCAGCACCGCCCCCGGCGACAGCACCAGCCCCGACCAGGTGGCGGTATAGCCGAGATCCTGCTGCGCCAGCTGCGGGATCACCACCGAGCTGCCGTAGAGGATCATCGCCATGCCCGCCATCAGCAGGCTGGAAACGGCAAAGTTTTTATCCGCCATACAGCGTAAATCGACCACTGGTTTGCGCGCATATATCAGCCAGTAAATCGCGCCAATAATGCCGATCAGCGTCAACACCGCAAAGGTGCAGATAAAGTTTGAATAGAACCAGTCTTCATCTTCGCCCCGGTCGAGCATCACCTGCAAACAGCCCAGCCCCAGCGCAATCAGTCCGATGCCAGTCCAGTCAATGGTCAGTTTTTCTTCCGATTTACGCTCCCACGGCGGATCTTCCAGCAACTGGTAAATTGCCAGCACCGTCACAATGCCCACCGGGATGTTAATAAAGAACACCCAGCGCCAGGAATAGTTATCGGTGATCCAGCCGCCAAGGGTGGGTCCCAGCACCGGCGCGACGATAATCGCGATCGATGACAAGCCGAACGCCTTACCGCGATCTTCCGGTTTGAAATAGTCGAGCAGCACCGACTGCTGGGTCGGCTGAAGACCGCCGCCGAAAAAACCCTGCATAATGCGAAACAGAATGATCTGCCACAGTTCGGTAGCGATGCCGCACAGGAAGGAGCAGATGGTGAACATTACGATACAGATCAGGAAGAACTGCTTGCGGCCAAATACGCGGCTTAAGAATGCGGAAATCGGCAGTACGATGCCGTTCGCCACCAGGTAGCTGGTCAGCACCCAGGTGGATTCATCGTAGCTGGCGGAGAGCGATCCGGCGACGTGCGGCAGCGCCACGTTGACGATTGTGGTATCGAGGATTTCCATAAACACCGCCAGCGTGACCACCATCGCCACCGCCCACGGATTACTGGCCGGACGCCAGTTTTCATGGCTCTGGTCGGTCATTCAAGCGTTACCTTCGGTTCCACGGAAAGGCCGAGCGGCAGCGGATGGTTGGCATCCAGCCCTTTATCAATCACGATTTTGACCGGCACGCGCTGGACGATCTTCACAAAGTTGCCGGTAGCGTTTTCCGACGGGAAGGCGGCGAACTTCGAGCCGCTGCCCTGCTGGATGCTGTCAACGTGCCCTTCCAGTTCCATATCGCCATAGGCATCAATTTTAATGCTGACTTTATTGCCGGGACGCAGGCGCTCAAGCTGGGATTCTTTAAAGTTGGCGACCACCCAGATATCCGGGGAGACGAGGGAGAACAGCGCGCTGCCCGCCTGCACCAGCGTGCCGTTTTGCACGTTGCGTTTGGTGACAAAGCCGTCAAACGGCGCGCGCACTTCGGTCCACGACAAATTCAGCTCGGCGGTTTCCAGCTGCGCCCGCGCCTGATCGACCTGACGCTCGCGCGCTTCGACGTTGGTTTCCTGCTGGCGGATCTGTAACTCCACCTGCTCCGCCACTTCCAGCTGCGCTTTGGCGCTCGCCATCTGCGCCTGGGCGCTGCGCAACTGGGCGTTAGCCGAGTCAATATTTTGCTGGGTCGTGGCGCGTGGATCGACGCCGCGCTGACGGCGGTACGCCGCTTCGGCATTGGCCTGGTCCGCCTGCGCCTTCAGCACCTGCGCCCGCGCTTCATCGCGCTGCGCCGGATACTGCACTTTCGACAGGGCCAGCTGCGCCTGGGCCTGATGCAGTTGCGCTTCGGCGAGGCCAAGCTGCGCTTTCGCCTGATCGCGTTGGGCGGTGGCGTCACGCGGGTCGATAATCACCAGCAAATCGCCCTTCTTCACCCGCTGGTTATCTTTCACCCGCAAGTCAGTGACGTAGCCGGAGACTTTCGGCGCGATCGTCACCGCATCGCCATCGGTAAAGGCGTCGTCGGTAGTTTCCTGATTGCGTGTCATCAGCCACCACACCAGCGCCACGATGATCATCACAATCACCACGATGCCAAGAATAATCAGCGGCTTTTTACCCGGACGCTTGCGCGAGTCCTTTTTCTTTTCATCTCCCTGATTTTCCGCTTTATTGTCTTCCTGCTGGTTTTCAGGTTTTTCGTCTTTTTCTGCCATAAGTATGCAACGGTCCTGTCAGTTAACGGCGTAAAGGGGCCTGATAACTAAAGTTAGGAGGTTGCTATACATTTGCCAGGATAAATTGACAAATCAGCACTAACTGACAAGGAGTAATCCGTACCCGACCAGCGCCGCCCACACCAGCAGCGGCAAAGAATAAAGATGAAAGCGCCACCAGATGCGGCGATTACCCGCCATGCGCAGGGCGATAAGGTTGGCCAGCGAGCCGGGCAGCAGGCCGAATCCGCCGACGTTTACCGCCCACGCCAGTAGCGTAGTGGGCGGAACGTAATTCAGCAGCAGAATTGTGGCAGGCACGTTGCTGATGACCTGCGACAGGCCAATCGCCGTCAGCCAGAGTTGCAGCGGGGTAAGACCGTCAACGCGATCCAGCAGGCCGTGCAGCACCGGAAGCCCGGTCAGGAGATGCACATCAATAAACATGGCGATAAACACCAGCAGCAGCGACCAGTCCACCTTCAGCACTACGCTGCGGGCGACGACCAGAAAGCCGACCAGCAGAATGCCCAGCCCCCACAGCTCCTGCTTCGTTTCCAGCGCAACCAGAAACACGAGGTAAAACGCCAGGCAGCTCCACACCAGACGACGCTGCCACTGCGGCGTTTTATCGCCGCTGCGAAAATGCAGCGTCTGCGCGGGAAAGCACAGCCAGCACAGTACCAGCAAAGTCGCCATCATGCTGAGCGCCAGCGGCAGCATCTGCCAGGTAAAGGCCGGAAAAGACAGCCCGGAGCGCCCCCACAGCAGGATATTTTGCGGATTGCCGATCGGCGTCAGCAGGGAACCGGCGTTAACCGCCAGCGCTTCGAAGATGATCAGCCGGTTGACCGGGATCTCACACCATTTTTTCAGCGTCAGGGTCAGCGGCACGACGATAAACAGCGCCACGTCGTTGGTCAGAAACGTCGACAGCAGCGCGGCAGCCAGCACCATAAACAGCGCCAGCTGGCGAACCGTAACAAAACGACGCGCCATTTTACGCCCCAGCACGTCAAAACAGCCGCTCTGCTCTACGCCTTTGGTCAGCAGCATCAGCCCGCTGAGGGTAATAATGGTGTGCCAGTCGATAGCCGCAGGCCAGCCGCCGGGCGCGAACGGCACGAAAAAGCTCAGGACAACGGCGATAATAATCAGCAGGTGTAAAAAACGGTCATGCGCCAGCGCGCGCAGAAACGGCAGATTCATTCAGAAGGCATTCCGTGCTTCAGGCTGAACTGGCGGAACATTTCCAGCGTCTCCTCGCTGACGTGATGCTCAATGCCTTCGGCATCGCGGCGCGCAGTATCGGGGCTGACGCCGAGCACCAGCAAAAAGTTCTCGACGATATGATGGCGCTGGCGGCTCTCTTCGGCGAGTTTCTCCCCTTCCGGCGTGAGGAACACACCGCGCCACGGGATCTGCTCGATCAGCCCGACGGTCGCCAGTCTTTTTAACATTTTCGCAACCGTCGGCTGCGACACACCGAGCCGGGCGGCCATATCAACCTGCCGCGCCTCGCCCACTTCGCGGATGAGATCGGAAATCAACTCCACGTAGTCATCGATCAGTTCGCGACGATGCGCTTCCCGCACCTGGCGGAACCCCTCAACGTGATCCTGTACGTTCACTAATTGCGTCACTTTTTTTGTTGTAAGTTTTCCCGCGCGACGGCTCATTGTGCTTCCTCATGGGTGCGATGCACCGGGGCATCATCAAAAGAGCGCTTATTGTATAGGATCGTGACGTGAGTACAAAAAATTAACGTTTTAGCCATAGCTATAAAATATAGCCTGTGCTATATCTGTATGTAATGCAGTCACCTTTCACGGAAGAAGGGGTAAACGGTCAGGAGGTTTTATGAACGAATTTAAGAGGTGTATACGCGTGTTTAGCCACTCTCCTTTTCAGGTACGCTTAATGCTGTTGAACATGCTGTGCGAGATGCTCGGCGGCAAACCGCGTCAGGACGATCCTTCCTCTCATTAATGCGGCGTTGCGGTACGCCGCTTCATTTTTCTGTCATCTTCGCGCGTTATTCTGTTCCTTCTGCTGCTGAAACCCTCTCTTTTTTGCTGATTTGCAATCTGCCTCGCAAAACTATTTCTTATGGCTAGTTGACCTGACATTCACGGCGCTTTATCTTCTTGCAGCCCTGCACGTATTGCGGTTCGCAGATGCGGACTCGTTCCCCTCTTCACGCACTCTCCCGCAGGTTTTGACCCTTGACGCCAGGGTGCTCACATGGCGTTTTATGATTGTGGCATATGAATTACACCCTTAAAGAATCGCTTGCCTCACGACGCCAGGCGTTAAGCCCGTGGATCGGTTTTTATTTCCTGCAATCGTTATTTATTAACCTTGCGCTCGGTTATCCGTTCAGCCTGCTTTATACCGTTGCGTTTACCTGCGTTTTGCATTTGTTATGGCGCACGGTGCCCAATGTGCAAAAAGTGGTGCTGGGCATTTATTCGCTGATTGCCGCCAGCTATTACCCGTTCGGCCAGGCTTACGGCGCACCGAATTTTAATACCCTGCTGGCGATGCACTCGACCAATATGGAAGAGTCCACCGAAATCCTGACCATCTTCCCGTGGTACAGCTACGTGGTCGGGCTGTTTATTTTTGCTCTCGGCGTGATTGCCGTGCGCCGTAAAACGGAAGGTAAAAAACCGTGGCGTAACCTGGACAGCCTGTGCCTGCTGTTCAGCGTGGTGACGTTTTTCGTTCAGCCAGTGCAAAACCTGGCGTGGGGCGGCGTTTTTAAACTGAAAGATACCGGCTACCCGGCGGTGCGTTTCGTTAAAGATGTGGTGGTCAATAACGCGGAAGTGCTCGACGAACAGGCGCGGATGGCGCAGTTCGCCGAAATGAAGGACACCTGGCACGTGACCGCCGTTAAGCCGAAGTATCATTATTATGTGGTGGTGATTGGCGAAAGCGCGCGCCGCGATGCGCTCGGTGCGTTCGGCGGTCACTGGAATAACACCCCGTTTGCCAGCGCCGTCAACGGCACCCTTTTTACTGACTACATTGCCGCCAGCGGCTCAACGCAAAAATCGCTGGGGCTAACCCTGAACCGGGTGGTCGATAACAAACCGCAGTTCCAGGATAACGTAGTAACGCTGGCTAACCGCGCCGGATTTCAGACGTGGTGGTTTTCCAATCAGGGGCAAATTGGCGAATACGATACCGCCATTGCCAGCATTGCCAAACGTGCCGACGAAGCGCACTTCCTGAAAAGCGGCGATTTCGAAGCCGATAAAAATACCCAGGATGAAGAACTGCTGAAAATGACCGCGCAGGTGTTTGCCAGCGAGCGCAGCCAGCCGCAGCTGATTGTCCTGCATCTGATGGGCTCGCATCCGCAGGCCTGCGACCGCACGAAAGGCAAATACGCCGAATTCGTACAGTCAAAAGAGACGTCGTGCTACCTCTATACCATGACCCAGACCGACGACTTGCTGGGCAAGCTTTACTCGCAGCTTCGCAATACCGGCAACAGTTTTTCGCTGGTGTATTTTTCCGATCACGGCCTGGCATTTAAAGAACGCGGAAAAGAGGTGCAGTACCTCGCGCATGACGACAAATTCCAGCAGAATTTTCAGGTGCCGTTTATGGTGTTGTCCAGCGACGATAAAAAGCACCGGATCATTAAAGCGCGCCGCTCTGCCAATGATTTTCTTGGTTTCTTCTCGCAGTGGACGGGCATTAGCGCGAAAGAGATCGTGCTGGGCTATCCCTTTATTTCGGAAAAGAAAGCTGGCCCCACGTATATCACCAACTTTCATCTGCAAAAGGTCGATTTTAACCATCTTGGCACCGACCTTTTTGATACCAAACCCCGCCGCTAGCGCTTTTGTAGCCAGATTAACGCTTCCCCAACGCCCGCAATAACTACTATTGCGGGCGTTTTACATTTCTGTGCCCGCAAATCTTCGTACTTAGCCGTAACAGAAGTATGACTCCCCTCGCATTAATGGTGATTTTTATCATGCAAACTTAAAAACATGGTAAAAATTTTCACAAGAATATCATCACGCTACGGAAAAGGACTAACCACAGTGAGTAAACCGATCAGCAGCCATCCTCAGTTCGTCATACTGGTGGATAAATTAAATGCCGCATCCGGCAAATTTTCTGCACAGCGTCATTTATCGGCGGTCAGGGATGCTTTTATTGCCCTGATGCCCGTAATTATTGCCGCCTCATTTTTTATCCTCATTAACAATGTCATTCTTCATCCGCAAAATGGGCTGGTTGGTTGGCTTGAGCTGACGGGGAGTTGGGTCGATGCCCTGCGGGAAATTAGCCTGCGGGTTTATAACGGCACGCTGAATATTCTTTCATTTATGGCCACCGTGATGATTGCCTGTAAGCTTGCGAAAAGCTACGGCGAAGACGGCCTGATATACGGCATTATTGCATTGGGTCTTCTGATTGCGCTTTTCCCGCTAAATGTTGCGGTGACCTCGCCTTCCGGTGAAAGCTTTCCGGCAACGGGTCTGATCGGCAGTGAACACACCGGCGCTACCGGCATGTTTGTCGGCATTCTGGTCGCCATTAGCAGTACCGAAATTTTTCGCCTGCTGAATCAGCAAAAATGGCTGCGCATCCCGATGCCAGAAACCGTGCCGCCTGCCGTGGTGCAAAGCTTTAATGTCATGCTGCCGGTGATCGTTATATTTGCGCTGTTCAGCACTCTCGCCTGGGGGATTGATTATTTTTGCGGGAAAACCCTTCATCAACTGGTCAACTGGCTGATCCAGGCTCCCCTGCAAAGCATTCTTCAGGGGTTAAGCGGCGTGCTTTCACTGTTGTTCATCCAGAATGGTTTATGGTGGATGGGTATTCACGGCACCAGCATCCTGTATCCGATTACCGAAACCACCTTATTAGTGGCGATCCAGCAAAACAGCAGCGCATTTGCCAGTCATCTTCCCCTGCCGCATATTGTGACAAAACCCTTTATTGATGCCTTTGGATTTATGGGCGGCGGTGGGCAAACGATGGGTTTAATGATCGCCTTGTTTATTGCCGCACGGCGTAAAGAACACCGCGCTATTGCCAAAATTTCTTCCGTTGCCACACTGTTTAATATCAATGAACCGCTGATATTTGGCCTGCCGGTCATATTCAATCCGATATTGATCGTACCGTTTATTTTCGCGCCGATTATCTGTATCACTATTGCATACCTGGCGACGGCTTTTGGGCTAATTAGTAAAACCTGTATTTTAATTCCCTGGACGACGCCACCGGTAATAAGCGCATTTTTAGCAACTTCCGGCGACTGGCGCGCCGCCGGGCTTGCCGTCATGCTTATTTTTATTTCCGCGCTGATCTACCTGCCGTTTGTTTCACTGATGAACCGCCAGTCCTGCGGGCGAGGAGACGCCCAATGATCATTGTCGGCATCCCGCTGGATATCCGCCCCTACAACTATGATTTTTTGCAGTCGCTGGCGGCGATGAACAGTCAGCTAAATTTACTTCTGCCAGAGAAAAACCTTTTAGGCTTTAAGAAACAGCCCGCCCGTCATGGCGCGTTGAATGATTTTTTGCGGCAGGAAACCGGCAAAGCCGATGCCCTGATTGTCAGCCTGGATATGTATGTCTACGGCGGGCTTTTCCCGGCCAGAGTCCATAATGAGAGGGTGGAAGTGCTACTGTCACGTCTGCACCACCTGCGGCAAATAAAATGGCAGCAGCCTGATGTGAAAATTTATGCCTCGGCGCTGGTCTTACGCACGCCCTGCTACGACTCGAGCGAAGAGGAGCCGGACTGGTACGCGACCTACGGTAAAGCCGTTTATACGTATGGTTTTTTAAGCAACAAGCAGCAGCGTGTGGGGCTTGATACGGATGAGTCCGCGCGTCTTGAACATTATCAGCAGCTTATTCCTGCTGCCGTGCTGCAAGACTGGCTCTCGCGGCGGGAAAAAAATCGCCAGGTCATTCAGGCCGCCATTCAACTGGTCGCTGAAGGGGTGCTGGAGCAACTGGTGATCCCCCTGGATGACACCGCTGAATTCGGCTTTACCGCCGCCGATCGGTCACGCATTTATCAGTGGATCGATGATGCTGGCGTTCACGAGCGCGTGCATGTTCACCCTGGAACCGATGAAAGTGGCTGTACGCTGCTGACTCGCGCCTGGCTCGACCAGCGTGGGCGTCCGTTTCCGGTTTCCGTTTTGTACTCAAACGAGCAGTTTTCTTCCGTTATCCCCAACTATGAGGATCGCCCGTTTATTGATTCCCTGCGCTCGCATACCGCCGCCTGCGGCATAACGTTGGCGGCTGGTGACGATCAGCTTTATCCCTTGTTGGCGATTAACGGCTGCGGCGACATCATGCAGGAGTCGGCGGCAGCCAGCTACGGTTACGATGTCCACACCGGTTGTCGGCATCAGCCGCACAAAAATGTGACCTATTCCACCCGGCGCAGCCTGGACTCTTTCGTAGCTGAACTCACCCGCCGCACGCATTCCGTCCCGGTCGTCATTGCCGATCTGGCTTTTTCCAACGGCGGTGAAACGGAACTGGTCGATCTCCTCGACCATTACGGTGCCTGCGATCGTATTTGCGGCTATGCGGGCTGGAACACCACCTGCAACTCTCTCGGTACGGCGCTTGCTACCCTGGTCTTTGCCAGTGGCAGCGATAATCTGGCGGCAGTGCGCAACTTCTTGCAGGAAAGAATCATGTCTAACTGGGCCTGGCAAACCGAAGTACGTTTCCCGATGCAATGTGAATTTTTACCCGCGTCAGGAGCCAGCTATGCGGATTTTGATGCGGTGGCAGAAATGGTTTTTTCAGAGATCAAACAGCGGCTAAAAACGACCTGGAAAGCGCATCTGGGGAACAGTTTCGGCGGTCAGGTGCCCGAAATCACCCATTTGTCCGCGCCGTTCCACCGACTGAGCGGGCTGAATATCAAAACGGAAATGCGCACCGAGGCGTAACAGTATTTATTCCCCATAAAAAAATCCGCCCTGGGGCGGATTTTTTGTATCGTGCAGAAATCACACAATAATCAGAAGCGGTAGCCGACGCCTGCGATCCAGGTACCAACGTCAACGCTACGGATACGGCTCTGCTCGTAGGAAACGTCCAGAGCAACGTTTTCCATCGGGTTGAACTGCAGACCCGCGCCGTATGCCACACCGTAATCGCTGGTGCTGTGGTTATCAGGGATATCGTTCGCCTGAACTTTACCGTAACCAAAACCGACTACGCCGTAGATGCTTGCCCAGTCGTTGATACGGTAAGCCGGACCCGCGGTGAAGCCGTAGTACTGCGCTTTGTTATACAGGCCGTTATCGGAATCGTCTTTTTCGGTATAGGTGAAGGAACCGATAACGCCCAGCGGGGTGTCATTTTCGTAGCGATACTTCAGGTTGAAACCGTTAGCTTTGTTCGCCACGCCCTGCATATCGCTCTGAGCGTAACCACCGGAAACGGTAGAAGTTGCAGCTACGGCAGTACCTGCGGAAACAGCCAGAACAACGGCCAGTGCTGAAAGACATGCAATTTTATTCATAACCACCTCAAATGTGCTTCAAGTAAGTCCTAAGTTTTAAATATATCAAAATGCTGTGAAACTTTTTGAGAATTGCGTTGTCAGAGGCGTCCTTTCCTGTAACGAAACATTTCCATTCTTGACTATCCCTTTCAAAAAACAACGCTTTTGTCTCGCAGGCGGTCATTATGACGCGCGGCAGGGATTGCAATCATCGGATTACTCTCAATCTCCCACAGATTTTTTTCAGCAATTGATATTCACCCGATGAATTTTAAGCGTTCTTTTTTCAACAAAGACTAAACCGCGACCGCCTGTTCATTTACACTGGAACTTTTACTTCTTTTGACAAAAATTGACGGAGAATACATGCCTGGATCGCAGCGTAAAATGCCAGTCTGGCTACCTGTTGTTGTTTTATTAGTCGCTATGGCGTCGATTCAAAGCGGCGCGTCGCTGGCAAAAACCCTCTTCCCGCTGGTCGGCGCGCCCGGCGTCACCGCGTTGCGCCTGGCGTTGGGTACGCTGATTCTGGTAATCGTATTCAAACCATGGAAGCTGCGCTTTGCCAAAGAGCAGCGGCTGCCGCTGGTGTTTTACGGCCTGTCGCTCGGCGCGATGAACTATCTGTTTTATCTCTCCATCCAGACAATTCCGCTGGGCGTGGCGGTGGCGCTGGAGTTTACCGGCCCGCTGGCGGTGGCTCTCTTCGCCTCACGCCGGGCGGTGGATTTCATCTGGGTGATACTGGCGGTACTGGGATTATGGTTCCTGCTGCCGCTGGGTCAGGACGTGGCGCACGTTGATTTGACCGGGGCGCTTCTGGCGCTGGGTGCGGGCGCGTGCTGGGCCATTTATATCATCACCGGCCAGCGTGCAGGCGCGGAACATGGCCCGGCGACGGTGGCGATGGGTTCCCTTATCGCCGCGCTGATTTTCGTCCCGCTGGGAATTTTACAGTCGGGCGAAGCCCTGTGGCACTGGTCCGTGCTTCCGCTGGGTCTGGCAATCGCCGTGCTGTCTACGGCGCTGCCCTACTCGCTGGAGATGATTGCCCTCACCCGCCTGCCAACGCGAACCTTTGGTACGCTGATGAGTATGGAGCCTGCGCTGGCCGCCATTTCAGGGATTATTTTCCTTGGGGAAACGTTGACGTTCACCCAGTCACTGGCGCTGGGGGCGATTATCGCGGCTTCCATGGGGTCCACGCTCACTCTGCGACGCGAGCCGGAAATTAAGCAGGTAAAGGTCAAGAAATAATATTATTCTGCATGGTGTGCATAGCCATGCAGAATAATCCCGCTTTTTATCGACAAATATTTACGCACTTTTATCCATTTGCGTAAAAATAGAAAAGATAATATTCCCTTTAAATTATCAATTAAGAATCATTTACATCAATAACATCTAAGTATCTGTTAAAACTGATTATTGTTCCACACCGTCGTTTCACACTATTAAACCGATAGGCAGATCCTGAATCGCACATCCGAAAAGCGGTGCTATACTTAATCTCGAAATTTACCTGGGAATCCACATCAAGAGGATATGAGATTATGAGTACCGCTAAACTGGTTAAAACAAAAGCGTCTAATCTGCTTTATACTCGCAACGATGTATCTGACAGCGAGAAAAAAGCCACCATTGAACTGTTGAACCGTCAGCTGGTGCAGTTTATCGACCTGTCGCTGATCACCAAACAGGCTCACTGGAATATGCGCGGTGCTAACTTTATTGGTGTACACGAAATGCTGGACGGCTTCCGTACCGCGTTAACCGATCACCTGGATACCATCGCAGAACGTGCCGTACAGCTTGGTGGCGTTGCGCTGGGGACCACGCAGGTCGTTAACAGCAAAACCGCACTGAAAAGCTACCCGCTGGACATTCACACCGTTCAGGATCACCTGAAAGAGCTGGCTGACCGCTACGCTATCGTCGCTAACGACGTGCGTAAAGGCATCACCGAAGCGAAAGACGAAGATACGGCTGATATTCTGACCGCAGCGTCACGCGATCTGGATAAATTCCTGTGGTTCATCGAGTCTAACATCGAATAACCATACGAAAATCCTCTCTCCCCGCCCGCCGTGGCGGGGGTCATATGCACCTTTAAGGTGCATTTTTTTGGTCTTCTTAGCGGCATAAGTTAATTTCTTGTAATAATCACCTCACATAATCGTTAATAAAAGATTGTTTTCTCCCTCTGTTCTGCGATAAAAATCAACATGAACCCCGGCACGAACGTCTTGCACCAAAAGGGTGCTCCATCGTGGTGCATTGAAGGGTGAGATGATCAAATTCGTGCACCGCTACGTTGCATTGTGGCTGATAAAACAATAGCTTGTAAAAGTGGCACGATTTTTTCATAGTACCGTCTGTTCTCGCAGGGGATCGCCCCGTGACTATAAAAGGAAATGCTATGAAGTCTCTGTTTAAAGTTTCCCTGGCAACGCTTGCTCTGGCTTTCGCCGTTTCTTCTCACGCAGCAGATAAAAAACTGGTTGTCGCCACAGATACCGCTTTCGTTCCTTTCGAATTCAAACAAGGCGATAAGTATGTCGGCTTTGACGTTGACCTGTGGGCGGCTATCGCCAAAGAGCTGAAGCTTGATTACACCCTGAAGCCCATGGATTTCAGCGGCATCATCCCTGCCCTGCAAACCAAAAACGTTGATGTGGCGCTGGCGGGTATCACCATTACCGAAGAGCGTAAAAAAGCGATTGAATTCTCCGACGGCTACTACAAAAGCGGCCTGTTGGTGATGGTCAAAGCGGATAACAACGACGTGAAATCGGTGAAAGACCTTGACGGCAAAGTGGTGGCGGTGAAGAGCGGCACCGGCTCGGTTGACTACGCGAAAGCCAATATCAAAACCAAAGATCTGCGTCAGTTCCCGAACATCGATAACGCCTATATGGAGCTGGGCACTAACCGCGCCGACGCGGTACTGCACGACACGCCAAACATCCTTTACTTCATCAAAACCGCCGGCAACGGCAAGTTTAAAGCGGTGGGTGAGTCTCTGGAAGCGCAGCAGTACGGCATCGCCTTCCCGAAAGGCAGCGACGATCTGCGTGAGAAAGTGAACGGCGCGCTGAAAACGCTGCGCGACAACGGCACCTATAACGAAATCTACAAAAAATGGTTCGGCACCGAACCTAAATAAGCCATTTTGCTCGACTTTTTTCCGGGGGCGACGTTCGCCCCCTGTTCTATTTTTTAAACGCGGTAACAGGAATTTATTATGGAGTTTGACTGGAGTGCCATTTGGCCTGCCATTCCGATTTTGCTGGAAGGGGCCAAAATGACGCTGTGGATCTCGGTCCTCGGCCTGGCGGGTGGTTTGATCATCGGGTTGCTGGCAGGTTTTGCCCGCTCTTTCGGTGGCCGTATCACCAACTTTATTGCCCTCGTGTTCATCGAAATTATTCGCGGCACCCCGATTGTGGTGCAGGTGATGTTTATCTATTTTGCCCTGCCCATGGCCTTCAACGATCTGCGTATCGATCCGTTCAGCGCGGCAGTGGTGACCATCATGATTAACTCTGGCGCGTACATTGCAGAAATCACCCGTGGCGCGGTGTTGTCCATTCACAAAGGCTTTCGCGAAGCGGGCCTGGCGCTGGGACTGTCGCGCCGTGAAACCATCCGTCATGTGATTCTGCCGCTGGCGCTGCGCCGGATGCTGCCGCCGCTGGGCAACCAGTGGATCATCAGCATTAAAGATACCTCGCTGTTTATCGTTATCGGCGTGGCGGAGCTGACCCGTCAGGGACAGGAAATTATTGCCGGTAACTTCCGCGCGCTGGAGATCTGGAGCGCCGTCGCGGTGATTTATCTGCTTATCACTCTGGTTCTGAGCTTTGTTCTGCGCCGTCTTGAAAGAAGGATGAAAATCCTGTGATTGAATTTAAAAACGTTTCCAAGCACTTTGGCCCGACCCAGGTGCTGCACAATATTGATTTACACATCACCCAGGGTGAAGTAGTGGTTATCATCGGCCCGTCGGGTTCCGGTAAATCGACCCTGCTGCGCTGCATTAACAAACTGGAAGAGATCACCAGCGGTGAGCTGGTTGTGGATGGCCTGAAGGTCAACGATCCGAAAGTGGACGATCGCCTGATCCGCCAGGAAGCCGGAATGGTATTCCAGCAGTTCTACCTGTTCCCGCACCTGACGGCGCTGGAAAACGTGATGTTCGGCCCGCTGCGCGTGCGTGGCGCGAAGAAAGCCGAAGCCGAAAAGCTGGCGCTGTCGCTGCTGGCGAAAGTCGGTCTCGCAGAGCGCTCGCATCACTATCCGTCTGAACTGTCCGGCGGGCAGCAACAGCGCGTGGCAATTGCCCGTGCGCTGGCGGTGAAGCCGAAAATGATGCTGTTCGATGAGCCAACTTCAGCGCTGGACCCGGAACTGCGTCATGAAGTGCTGAAAGTGATGCAGGATCTGGCGGAAGAAGGCATGACGATGGTGATCGTCACCCACGAAATCGGCTTCGCCGAGAAAGTGGCCTCGCGGCTGATTTTTATCGATAAAGGCCGGATTGCCGAAGACGGCAATCCGCAAACGCTGATTGAAAACCCGCCCAGCCTGCGCTTGCAGGAATTTTTACAGCACGTTTCCTGATGTCCGTCACCGCCCCTGCCTGGGGGCGGTGTCCCGGAATCCTCTCATTTACCGCCGCGTCATCTCAACCTTCTATACTTAGGGTTTTGTTCCTGGTTCTCATCGGAGGAGCCCCCGTGCCGTGGATCTTACTTTTACTTATTAGTCTGCTGAGCGCTCCGCTGCACGCAGCGGTCATTCCTGGCGTTACCACCAGCGCCCCGGCGGCAACAGAAGAAAAAGCCCCTGCTGAAGAACCCGATCTGGAGCAGAAGAAAGCCGCCTACGCAGCGCTGGCGGACGTTCTCGCCAATGACACGTCGCGCGAGGAGTTGATCGGGCAACTGCGTAAAGTCGCCGCCACGCCGCCACCGGAGCCAGTGCCGAAGATTGCCCCGCCGGAAGTGGAAGATAATACAACCGTGCTGGAAAACGTCACCAGCGTCGGACGGCATTATGGCGAACAGCTCTCTTCCCGCTTCGCCCAGCTCTACCGCAATATCACCGGCTCGCCGCACAAACCGTTTAACCAGCATACTTTCACCAACGCCCTGACCCACTTTCTGATGCTGGCGGGGATGGTCTTCGCGTTTTACGGCTTAATTCGCCTCGCCGCCCTTCCGCTTTACCGCAAAATGGGTCGCTGGGGACGGAGAAAAAATCGCGAGCACGGCAACTGGCTTCAGCTTCCCGGCATGATTACGGGCGCGTTTATTATTGATCTCCTGCTGCTGGTGCTGACGTTATTCGTCGGGCAAATCCTGATTGAGAATTTCAATTCCGGCAGTCAGACCATTACTTTTCAGCAGAGTCTGTTCCTGAGCGCCTTTGCGCTGATTGAATTTTTCAAAGCAATTCTGCGCCTTATCTTCAGCCCGCGCGTGCCGGATCTGCGCCCGTTCTCAATTGAAGATGCCTCGGCGCACTACTGGAATTTACGCTTAAGCGCACTCAGTAGCCTGATTGGTTACGGGCTGATTGTGGCGGTGCCGATTATTTCCAACCAGGTGAATGTGCAGTTTGGCGCGATGGCTAACGTGGCGATTATGCTGGGGATCACCGTCTGGGCGCTGTATCTTATTTTCCATAACAAACAGCGCATTACCGAAGATTTACTCAAGCTGGCAGAACGTTCGCTCTCTTTCTTCAGCCTGTTTATCCGCGCCTTTGCGCTGGTCTGGCACTGGCTGGCGACCGCCTATTTCATCGTGCTGTTTTTCTTCTCGCTGTTCGATCCCGGCAACAGCCTGAAATTTATGATGGGCGCAACGGTGCGCAGCCTGGCGATCGTTGGCCTGGCGGCGTTTGCCTCCGGGATCCTTTCGCGCTGGATCGCCAAGCGCATTACGCTGTCTGCGCATACCCAGCGTAACTATCCTGAACTGCAAAAGCGGCTTAATGGCTGGCTCTCCACCGCCCTGAAGGTGGCGCGCATTCTGGTGGTCTGCGTGGCGATTATGCTATTGCTTAGCGCGTGGGGGCTGTTCGATTTCTGGAACTGGCTGCACAACGGCGCAGGGGAGAAAACCGTCGATATCCTGATTCGCATTGCGCTGATCCTGTTCTTCTCGGCGGTGGGCTGGACGGTGCTCGCCAGCCTGATTGAAAATCGCCTCTCCTCCGATATTCACGGTCGTCCGCTGCCGAGCGCGCGTACCCGCACGCTGCTGACGCTGTTCCGCAACGCGCTGGCGGTGATCATCAGCACCATTACGGTAATGATTGTGCTGTCTGAAATCGGCGTAAATATCGCCCCGCTGCTGGCGGGCGCGGGGGCGCTGGGGCTGGCGATTTCTTTCGGGTCACAAACGCTGGTGAAAGATATTATCACCGGCATCTTTATTCAGTTTGAGAACGGGATGAATACCGGCGACCTGGTGACTATCGGGCCATTAACCGGCACGGTAGAACGGATGTCCATTCGCTCGGTAGGCGTGCGCCAGGATACCGGCGCGTACCACATTATTCCGTGGTCTTCGATTACCACTTTCGCTAACTTCGTGCGCGGCATTGGCTCGGTGGTGGCGAATTATGATGTTGACCGTCATGAAGATGCGGATAAAGCCAACCAGGCGCTGAAGGATGCGGTCGCGGAACTGATGGAAATGCCGGACATCCGCGCGCTGATTATCGGCGAGCCGTCTTTTGCCGGGATTGTCGGTCTGACTAACACCGCCTTTACCCTGCGGGTGTCGTTTACCACCCAGCCGCTGAAACAGTGGACCGTGCGTTTTGCGCTGGACAGCCAGGTGAAGAAACACTTCGACCGGGCCGACGTCCGCGCCCCGGTTCAGACCTGGCAAATCCTGCCCGCGCCGGGCGCGATGCCGCAGCCGCCCGCCGAGCCGACGCTTTAACGGGCGCGCGTAGCGAAGCGGCGACGCTGGCTGTCGTCCATAAAGGTCCAGGCAATAAAGCGACTCTGCTTTTGACCCTGGGCCATCTCTTTTTTCACGACTTTAACCGCGCCCACTGCTGTCAACAGCGGATACAGCGCGGGCAGATTTTCACCGCGTGACACCAGCGAGCTAAACCACATCACCTGACGGCCATACTGCTGGCTTTCTTCTATCATCTGCTGGATAAAACGCACTTCGCCGCCTTCGCACCACAGCTCCTGCTGCTGGCCGCCAAAGTTGCGCGCGTCATCCTGTTTCTGCCCCAGATTACGCCGCTTGCGCTCGCTCCCTTCGCGCGCCGCCTCGGCAGAATCATGGAACGGCGGGTTACAAATGGTGGCGTCGTACTGCTCATTTTTATGAATGATACCGTGGAAGATCGCCTTTTCATCTTTCTGCTTGCGCAGACGCAGCGTGCGGCTGATCCCCGGATTGCCCTGCACGATAGCCTGCGCGCTGGCGAAAGCCTGGGCGTTAACCTCGCTGCCGGTAAAGCGCCAGCCGTACTCGTATGCGCCAATCAGCGGATAGATACAGTTCGCGCCGACGCCGATATCCAGCACGCTCGCCAGACGCGGAATTTCGCCGCTGGTTTCCGCCAGAATATCGGCCAGATGGTGGATATAGTCCGCGCGCCCCGGCACCGGCGGGCAGAGGAATCCTTCCGGGATATCCCACTGCTGAACGCCGTAAAAATGCGTCAGCAGCGCTTTATTCAGCGCTTTGACCGCACGCGGTTCGGCAAAGTTTATCGTCTGTTCACCTGCCGGGTTTAACACGATAAAGTCGTTAAGCTCCGGGCACGCCAGGCATAGCGCGGGCAGATCGTAGCGGTCACGGTGGCGGTTACGCGGGTGTAAACCCGGTTTCTGGGCATTCATGGCATTCTCCTGTCAGTTGCCGCGTAAGATACCCGTTGACGCCGGGCGGGTAAATAAGTGAGTCTGGTGAAATTCGTTTTTTACCGGGGAACGCTATGTATTTTTATCAGCCCGCTCACGGGCACGGCCTGCCGCACGATCCGCTGAACGCGATTATAGGTCCACGGCCAATAGGCTGGATTTCCTCACAGGATGCCACCGGGCAGGTGAATCTCGCGCCTTACAGCTTCTTTAACTGCTTTAATTACACACCGCCGATTATTGGTTTTGCCAGCAGCGGCTGGAAAGACAGCGTGCGCAATATCAGCGAGACTAAAGAGTTCGTCTGGAATCTGACCACGCTTACCCTGGCGCGGCAAATGAACGAGACGTCCGCCAGCCTGGCGCACGGCGAGAACGAGTTTGTCCGCGCCGGTCTGACGCCCGCCCCCAGCCGTATTGTCAGCGCCCCGCGCGTGGCGGAAAGCCCGGTTAATTTTGAGTGCCGTCTTTCACAGTGTATTCAGCTTACCGCTGCCGACGGCAGCGCCGTTGATAGCTGGCTGGTACTGGGCGAAGTGGTGGCGGTACACATCGACGAGGCGCTGCTGGAAAACGGCATTTACCAGACCGCCAGAGCGCAGCCAGTGCTGCGTGCCGGGGGGCCATCCGCCTACTACAGCATCGACGAGTCTCACCGTTTCGATTTGATCCGCCCGGACGCCCGCTAAACGCTTTACTGCGGGTGAATTCAGCCATTGTCATGATGAAACGGCTGCGCCACCGCCGCAGGCGAATGCTCTGAAATCCCGCGTCCCGCCCTTGCCCGCTCAAATTTTGACCCCATTTTTGCTATAATAAAGGTAACTATTGGAGGTGAAAATGGCGTCAGGTTGGGCAAATGATGGTGCTGTTCAGGATCAGATTGACAGCACAATTGAAGATGCAGTCGCTCGCGCGCGTCGCGACCTGCCAAAGGGAGAAAGCATCGAATTTTGTGAAGAATGCGATGAACCGATCCCTGAGGCGCGTCGTAAGGCAATTCCGGGCGTCCGGCTGTGCGTAAACTGCCAACAGAAGAAAGATTTAAAAAATGCGAAATTCTCAGGATATAATCGCCGGGGATCAAAGGACAGCCAGCTACGTTGACCTTTCTTTTCCGTTGTTGACAGGATCACGTGGTAACTTTACGAGCACGGTTTTCAGGTTCTGGAGTAGCAAAAGATGCCTTTAAACTGCCTGATGCCGTGCTCAACGCAAACCCGCAGCAACACATCAAAATAATTTATTAATAATCAATAAATTATTCATCGTTCAAATATTTCGAACAACGCCGTCAATTCTCTTCGATTTTATCTCTCGTAAAAAAGCGTGATACTTATCACATCGACGGAACACCGTCCCTTTAACAGAATAACCTGCGAGAGATTAACTATGAAAACCATCAAATATGCTGTTGCCGCCATCGCCCTTTCTACCCTTTCCTTTGGTGCTTTTGCTGCTGAAGCCGTAAACCCGGCGCAGGCGCAGAACATGAATAAAGTCGGTGTGGTTTCTGCTTACGGCGCAACCACTCTGGACGGTCTGGAAGCTCGCCTGGCGGAAAAAGCCGCTGCGGCCGGTGCTAAGGGCTACAGCATCACGTCCACTAACGGAAACAATAAAATGAGCGGCACTGCGGTTATCTATAACTAATTGCTGTTTCGCATCACCCTGACCCACCGGAAACCCGCTGGTGGGGCGCTTTAACCCTCATTAATTGACTCTGTGTTGTTACCCTTTTTTGCCCGTCCATGCAGGACGGGCTTTTTTTTGCGCCGGATTAATACGCCTGCGCAATCCGCGCCAGCCCGGCGTCCAGCGTTTCCACTTCCCCCGTCGCCAGCAGGCAGCAGGCGATTTGCGTTTTGACAGACTGGGGCACCGGCTCGCAACCGCTGACGCAGCGTTCGATCCAGCGCGCGGTAACGTCGGGATCTTTGCTTTCCGGCAGCGCAATGGGCACGCTGTTTGGCGATTCCTGGCGCTCGCTGATAACACGCACGCCTTCAGCATCAATCATCGCGATTTGCGGGCAGCGCTGCGGGCTGGCATACACTTCGCCCTCGGTGCCGTGCATCAGCAGGCCGCGCCCGCCGATATCGGTAAAAAATTTCGCTACCCGGGTGACGTATTCCGGGTGTGAGACGCTGGAAAGGCGCAGCGCGGCATCTTCCGCAAACGGCGTCGCCAGTTTCGCCAGGGTGTGCGCGCTGTTGCGCACGCCCATCCGCCAGCGCAGCGCCAGTTGTTTTTCCAGCGGCGGGCAGAATACGCCGACCGGAATAAATACCGGCTGCGAGCCGTCAAGCTTCGCCTGCGCCTGGCCTGCGGTCTGCACAGGTTCAATGCCGAGCAGGGTAAAAATCGTCTCCGTCAGCACCCGGCCCGGATCTTCGCTCACCCCGTGAACGACCACCGGGAAGCCGAGTTTACGTAACAGAATCGCCAGTAACGGCGTCAGGTTAGCCTGCTTGCGCGCGCCGTTATAGCTGGGAATGACGATGGGCATCGGCTTTGCTACCGGCGGAGTCAGGCGCAGAGTCTGCTGCTGCATCGCCTGATAAAACCCCTGCATTTCGGCTTCGCCTTCACCTTTGATGCGCAGCGCAATTAAAATACCGCCCAGCTCCAGCTCCGGCACTTCGCCGTTAAGCATTCGGGTATACAGCTCCCGCGCGGTATCGATATCCAGATCGCGGGCATGATTTTTCCCCCGTCCCACTTCTTTGATGATTTTGCGGTAATCCATCAAAACGCCCTCCAGCGGCTCACATCATTAACGTCGCCTGCGGCGACTCTGTGTTGTTTTGGTTTTGGTTTTGGTTTTAAGTTTGTTAACTATAACGTCAGGCACGTCGGGTTGGGAAATCGGGAACACCGGCAGCGCGTTCAGCAGCCGCTTACCGTAGCTTTTCGTCAGCAGGCGTTTATCGTAGATCACCACTTCGCCCCAGCAGCTATGGCTGCGGATCAAGCGTCCGACCTGCTGGATGAGATTGAAGGAGGCACTGGGCAGGCTTTGCACTTCAAAGGGATAGCGATTCAGGCTTTTCAGCCATTCGCCTTCGGTGATCACCACCGGGCTGTCTATCGGCGGAAAAGCGATTTTATGAATATGCACCTGGCTTAGCAGCTCACCTTTTAAATCCAGACCTTCAGCGAACGATTGCAGGCCGACCAGCACGCTTCGCTCGCCCGCTTCCACCCGCTTGCGGTGGAGTTCAACCAGCCGGTAGCGCGGCTGATCGCCCTGTACCAGCAAGAGCAGGCGCAGATCGGTAACGTGCTCCAGAAAACGCTGCATGGCCCGGTTGCTGGCAAACAGCACCAGCATTCCCTGATGCTTTTTGCTTTCCAGCTCCTGGCGGAAAAACGCCGCCATTTCGGCAACGTGCTGTTCTTCGTTTTCCATCAATGGCTCATAGCGCATTTGCGGAATCACGATTTTGCCCTGTTCAACGTGGTTAAACGGCGAGTCCAGCGCCACAAAGCGATCGCCCGCCTTTTCTTTCAGCCCGCTCATCTCTTGCAGGCGGGTAAAACTGTTGAGCGAGCGCAACGTCGCGGACGTCACTACAATATGCGGTACGCTGCGCCAGAGCAGTTTCTCCAGCTGATCGCTGACGCGAATGCCGACGCAGTGGAAGAACATATGCGTCTGCCCCTCACGGATTTCACGGGTCGCCCATTTCGACACCGGCGCACCGGAAGCGTGGGCCAGCGAGGCCAGCCGCCAGAGCTTGCTCTGCGCCTCGAACATACCCAGCGCGCGGTTCATCTGGAGGATGACCCGGTGCAGCCGCACGATGTCATGCGAGCCGGTTTTCTCACTCAAATCGTTGAGGAAGGATTCCGCCAGCCCACGCAGCAGCTCGGTCAGCTTTGCCAGCCGCTGGCAGATGACCATCACCTCTTCCGGCAGTTCGCCCATCACAAAGCGGTGCTCGGCCTCCTGGCTGGCCGGAAGGTATAAGTTCAGGATGGTATTCAGCGAGGCGATCAGTTCGTACAACTCTTCGCAGTGGGCGTTAAGACGCTCAGGCGTGGCAAGCGGCGGCAGGGTTTTCGGGCGAAACTGCTCAAGGCAGGTGGCGACCAGTTTAGTGAAGAGATCGAGTTGCAGGCGATACCAGGGTGCGGTGATCTCGGCGCTCATCTCCAGCGCATCGCGCGCGACGTCCGGCAGATGATGCCCTTCGTCCAGCACCAGCAGCAGATTTTTAGCCTCCGGCAGCACCGCTTCGCTTTCCATTGCAGCCATCACCAGCGCGTGATTGGCGACCACCACTTCAGCCTCCTGGATTTCACGCCGGGCGACAAAGAACGGGCATTCGCGGTAATAATGACAGTTGCGGTTGAGGCAGCTCGCTTTGTCGGTACTCAGGCGTCGCCAGAGATCGTCGCTAATGGCGCGGTCAGTATGATCGCGCAGGCCGTCCCATTTGTAAGTATCAAGATCGCCCTTGAGCTTCGCGCAGTGCTGCTGCTCTTCTTTATTATTCGGCGTCAGTTCGTCATCAAGAAAAGCCAGCAAATCCTGTTGAGTGGTTTCCGTGCTGGCCAGCGCAGCAAGATTACGCGGGCACACGTAGCGCCCACGCCCAAAGGCCGCCGTAAAGCGGAGTTCAGGAATGATTTTTTTCAGCAGCGGCAAATCTTTGCTGTAGATCTGATCCTGTAGCGCGACGTTAGCAGTGCTTACCACCAGCGTTTTTTGTTCTTCACGGGCGATAGCAATGCCGGGGATTAAATAAGACAGCGTTTTACCGACGCCGGTCGGCGCTTCAATCGCCAGATGCCGCCCCTCTTCTCCGGCCAGCGTTTTTGCCACGTCCGCAATCATCTGCCGCTGCGGAGGGCGCGGGATGAAGTCGGGGATTTGCTGTTGTAGCGCCTTATACCAGGCGGCAATCTGCGCTTTAAGCGCGGCGGTGAGGGCCATCGGAAACCTGAAACACTGTATAAACAGCCACTATTGTGGCATTTTTCGCGAGGTGGGGGTATCAGTTTTTAGAATTGTGGAAGGCGGCTCGCAATTCGATTTATGCAGGCCAGCGCCGACGCGATCCGCCTGAGGTTAACCACGGCGGGAAGAGTAACAGCCGGATTAGCGTAATAAACCATTTTGACTCTTCAGGGTGCGGGGAAAATCTTCCCCGCACCCTGCCCGTTAACGCAGTTCCGGCCAGTAATCTTTATTCGCTTCAATCAGCGCATCCAGCACTTTGCGGGCTTTTTTCGCATCAATAATGGTGCGGTTAAGGGTCAGCGCCTGCAACGCTTTGGTATAAGAGCGTTCAAACCAGGCTTCAACCGTCAGGCGCTCATAAGCAAACTGCTGCTCGATAAGCCCTTTATAGAAGGTTGGAATTTTGCCGACGCCAAACGGACGCGGACCGTTGCAGCCAATTTCCGCCGTCAGCTCGACCATCACGTCATCATCAAGGTTTTCCACCAGGCCGTTATTGGGCACCATCACGATGAATTTTTTCTTCAGGTTGAAGGCAATGGCTTCCGCCAGTTCGACGATCATATCGCCGTGGGCATCGTTATGGACCACATGGACGTTACGGGTAGTGCCTTCAGCGACGGCGGTGCGGCACTCGTCGAACACCCGTTTTTCACGGCCGTTAATCACTTCATTGGCGCGGGTGTAATGAGGGTCGAGTTTGGAGAATTTGTACTCCGGGTAGAGATAATATTGCAGATAGGTATTCGGCAAATAATCCGGGAAATCACGCAGCATATCAGCCACCGCCGCGTAGGTTTCCAGCCAGGATTGATCGCGCTGTTCAGCGTCCGCAGGCTTGAAGCCGTTTTCAGCGATATACGCTTTCAGTTCCGGCACCAGATCGTGCCCGTTTTCATCATAAAGATGGGTGAACCAACCGAAATGGTTAAGACCGAAATATACCGGATCGAAGGTCGCCGGATCGCGATTCAGCAGACGTCCGTAGGATCGCAGCAGGTTGACCGGCTGGTCGCAGATGTTGAGGATGCGCTGATCATCCGGGAAGCGCTTGTTCAGCGCGTCGGCGACAATGGCCGCCGGGTTGGTGTAGTTGAGGATCCATGCCTGCGGCGAGCGGGCGCGCACCTTTTCCACCAGCGCGATCATGTCGCGGATGGAGCGCATACCGTAGGCGAAACCGCCCGCGCCGCAGGTTTCCTGGCCGATAACGCCGAGGCTGAGCGGAATTTTTTCATCTTTCTCGCGCATCGCGTAGCCGCCGGTGCGCATCTGGCAAAAGATAAAATCCATATCGGTAAAGGCCACGTCTTCATCGCTGGTCCAGGTAAATTCCAGGTCCGGGTATTCTTCGCGAAACAGCACTTTGGCATATTCCCCGATGACCGCCTGGCGTTCGCTGTTGACGTCAAACATCACCAGTTTTTTTAACGGCAGACGCGCTTTGAGTTTGCATAACGCTTTTAATAATCCCGGCGTCCACGTGGAACCCCCACCGACTAATACGATATTAAAATGTTTTTTCATCATCAGTTCTCTTATTGCGTCTGTTGAACGAGTAAATGTTGTTTTACGGCGCTGGCAATACTCTCTACCTGCGGGCCGTAAATAACCTGAATGTCGTTATCGGTGGCGCGAATAAATCCGCTGGCACCGCTCTGTTTTAATGCCGCTTCATCCACTTTCTGCATGTCGATTATTTTTACCCGCAGGCGAGTGAAGCAGCAGTCAACGTGCTGGATATTGTCCTTACCGCCGAGACCGGCAATAATTTGCCCGCTGTTTTCATCTGCCGGTAATGCCCTGGTGTTGGCTACCGGTGTCGCACTTTCATCTTCACGTCCCGGCGTTTTCACGTTGGTACGCAAAATGATCCACTTAAAGGAGAAGTAATACACCGGCGCCCAGATAGCCCCCAGCAGCAGGCTAAACCACCAGTGGGTTTTCGCGCCGCCGAGCACGCCGAAGACCATAAAATCGATAAACCCGCCCTGAATATTACCGATCATCATGTCGAGCAACTGTGCGCTGGCAAAAGACAGGCCGGTCATTACCGCATGGAGAATAAACAGCAGCGGCGAGACAAAAATAAAGCTGAACTCCAGCGGTTCGGTAATACCCGTGGTAAAGGACGCCAGTGCCCCGGCCAGCATTAAGGCTTTCACCCGCTGTTTATGCTCCGGCTTTGCGCAGCGGAAAATAGCCAACGCAGCGGCGGGCAGGCCAAACATCATCACCGGAATTTTTCCCTGGGCGAGAAAGCGCGTGGCTTCGCGGGTAATATCGTCCGCCAGCGCACCCGGATGCGCCAGCGCGTAATTAAAGATTGAGAGCGCGCCAATCACGCTTTCATTATTGACGTGAACCATGCCGCCCACCGGCGTAAAACGAACGGTCTCATTAAGAATATGATGCAGCCCGGTGGGGATTAAAATACGTTCGGTGAAGGCATAAATAAATGTGCCAAATGCGCCGGACTCGCCGATAAACTGCCCAAGATGAATAATCGCGCTGGCAATCACCGGCCAGATCAGCGACATCATCACGCCGACCAGCGGCAGGACGATAACCGTAATAATAGGGACAAAGCGGCGACCACCAAAATAAGCGATGGCCGCCGGGAGTTTAATCGTATAAAAGCGGTTGTGCAGCACCACCGTCACCATCCCGGCAATAACCCCGCCAAGGACGCTCATCTGATAAGAAAATATTCCCAGCGTACTGGCAAATTCAGCCGAATACATCACCGCTTCCGTCTGGTCGTATCCCTTCGCCACCAGCGCGGCAACCGACGTGGTTTCCGGGGTTAATCCCTGCGCCAGCAGGCTGTAATTCACCCCGACGTGAAAAGTAATAAAGCCGATCACGGCGGAAAGCGCCGCCGTGGGCTTTTCATCGCGCGCCAGTCCAATCGCGGCGGCTATAGCAAACAGCAACGGCAAATTACCAAATAATGCACCGGCAACTTTGCGGATAAAGCCAATTGCCTGCTGCATCGTTTGCGCATGAATAATGCTTTCGCCGACAATCGCCGGATTCTGCAACGCCGCCGCAAGGCCGAGAAAAATACCGGCAGCGGCAATCACCGAGATCGGCATCATCAGCGCCTTGCCTAAATCCTGTAAAAACTCACCTGCCCGACTCATATCGCATTCCCTGTAAGGTAAAAGTGGCTTAACTACGTAAACGTTGAGATGAGTATAGATGATCCAGATGTATAGTTGTCTAGCCCACTAGGTTAAAAATAAGGCACCGATCACAAAGTTACGCGCGGTTTTTCAGGGACGGGCAGCGGTCAGGGTGAAGCGATAGTGCTGCTGATTGTAGTAAATCTCTGATATTTCGAAGGGGATATTATTGCGCAGGATAGCCAGCGAGGTGGCGTGCAGTACCGGCTCGTCACGGTTGATACCCAGCATGTCGCGCACTTCCTGGGAGGGCAGCTCGGCGCGGATTTCTTTTTCTGACCGTTCCACGGTGAAACCTTTGCGGCTGATATAGGCGTATTTCGAGGCGTTGAGATCGTCTTCGTTAAGGTCGGCAAAAGGCCGGGTAATCATCCACGACTGCTCAAACACAAACGGGATATCGCCCACCAGCCGCAGGCGCTTCATAAACCAGATTTCATCCCCTTCTGCCAGCGCCAGTTTTTCGGCGATGTCCGCCGTGGCAGGCTGACGTTGCAGGCAGATCAGACGGTTGACCACTGGCCCTTCAAGCCCCAGCGTCGCTTCACTGGACGAGAGATGGCGATCCAGCGGCAGCGAGATGCGCAAATTTTTACTGTTCTGCACGACAAACGTGCCCTGCCCGCGACGCCGTTCCACTTTTCCCTGACGCACCAGATAATCCACCGCTTTACGCGCGGTCATCCGGGAAATAGCAAATTGCTGGCAGAGTTCATTTTCGGAAGGGATAGCATCGCCGGGCCGCAGCAGGCCAGCGGTGATCTGACCGGTGAGATAATGCTCAAGTTGCAGATAGACCGGTACGGTTGAGTGTTTATCAATCATTTATGATGCTCCCTGTAGACAGTTATAGAGTAACTATCCGGCAGCAAAGTGACAATGTCTCTTCCGCAAAACCCGCGCCGGAGGGCGCGGGTAATCAGAGACAGAATAGCGGAACTCAGTGAGCAGAAGGTTTACGCGGGCGCGGACGACGCGGCTTTTCACCCGCCGGTTTGCCATCGTTACTCCGTGGGGTGCGGGCTTTCGGCGCGCCGCCATCGCTGCGGCGAGGCTGCTGCTGACTGCGTCCGCCGCCACCCTGACCGCGACCGCCACCGCCGCCACGCTGCTGGCGACCGTTCTGGATCGGGTCGGCTTTGATGGACGGGTCCGGCTCGTAGCCCGGCAGAGCGATGCGCGGGATCTCTTTTTTCAGCAGGCGCTCAATGTCGCGCAGCAGTTTGTGTTCGTCCACGCAGACCAGCGACAGCGCTTCGCCCGTTGCCGCCGCACGTCCGGTACGACCGATACGGTGGACGTAATCTTCCGGCACGTTAGGCAATTCATAGTTTACAACGTGCGGCAGTTCTTCGATGTCCAGCCCGCGCGCGGCGATATCTGTCGCCACCAGCACGCGAATGTCGCCGGATTTAAAGTCGGCCAGCGCACGGGTACGCGCGCCCTGGCTTTTATTGCCGTGGATCGCCGCGCTGCGAATGCCGTCTTTGTTCAGCTGCTCGGCAAGGTGATTCGCGCCGTGCTTGGTACGGGTGAAGACCAGCACCTGCTGCCAGTTGCCTTCGCCGATCATCTGGGACAGCAGCTCGCGTTTGCGTTTCTTATCAACGAAATGCACGTGCTGGGTGACCTGCTCGGAAGCGGTGTTGCGACGCGCCACTTCGATTTCCAGCGGATTACGCAGCAGTTTTTCCGCCAGCGTTTTGATCTCATCGGAGAACGTCGCGGAAAACAGCAGGTTCTGACGCTTCGCAGGCAGTTTGGCCAGCACGCGGCGGATATCGTGGATAAAGCCCATATCCAGCATCCGGTCGGCTTCATCCAGCACCAGCACTTCAATGTTATCGAGCTTAACCGCGTTCTGATGTTCCAGATCCAGCAGACGACCCGGCGTAGCGACGAGGATATCCACGCCGCCGCGCAGTTTCATCATCTGCGGGTTAATGCTGACGCCGCCGAAAACCACCAGCGAGCGAATGTTAAGGTATTTACTGTAATCAACGACGTTCTCACCAATTTGTGCCGCCAGTTCGCGGGTCGGGGTGAGGATCAGCGCGCGCACCGGGCGCTGGCCTTTAGCCGGGGTACTCTGGGTAAGATGCTGAAGCAACGGCAGCGTAAATCCGGCGGTTTTGCCCGTACCGGTCTGCGCGCTGGCCATAATATCGCGGCCTTCCAGCACGGCGGGGATCGCCTGCTGCTGAATAGGGGTTGGCTCACGGTATCCCTGCTCTGCAACAGCGCGCAGAATTTCAGGGCTCAGGCCAAGGGAATCAAAAGACATAACAGCTCCACACCGCCCCGACCGTTACCGGTGTAGTTTTCAGGGAGATAGTAATAAGGCAGATGACAAAAACCACAGTGTCATGAAGGGGCGGAGTGTAGCAGTTTTTGTGATGCAGCGCATAAATATCCCATTCTGGCGTTAAGCACGGGCGCGCCAGTCACTCCGCCTGTCCGGCAATCTCAATACGCATACTGAGGTGGCTGAAATCCGCCATGAGGGTTTCCGCGCTCACAACCGCAATATCAATATCGTCGCAGGAAGCGACGTTATAGCGGGCGACCTGCGGTATTTTATCTGCCGTCACCGCCGCAATCACTTCGTTGCTCTGGCTTAGCACCGCTTTCTTAAAGCAGGCATCTTCATAGTACACCGCGCTCAGTCCGGCCTGCGGGTCCAGGCCGCACACGCCGATAAACGTCTGATCGAAGAGCATCCCTCTGATTTGATTAACCGTATCTGAACTTAACGTACTGCCGGTCAGCGGATTAACTTTGCCGCCCAACAGGATCAGCTCGCCATTCCTGCGGCTACTGAGCGCGGCGGCAACCTGCGGTGAATTGGTGACGATGGTCAGCGTTAAATCGGCAGGAATATATTCAACCATCGCCAGATAGGTTGATCCTGCGTCAATGAAAATACAGGTGTCGGGTTTGATCAACTGCGCACAGCGTCTGGCAATAAGCCGTTTTTCCTCGATATTCTGCGCGGCCCGCACCTCAAAAGGGGCGGACTGTACGATCTGGCTGACGGCCCCGCCGTAGACTTTTTTGCACACGCCGCGCCGGGCCAGCGCCTGTAAATCCCGCCGGATAGTATGTTCTGAAACGCCCAGTGTGCGCGCCAGATCGACGCCAGTCACCCGCCCCGTATCGGTGAGCATCCTCTGGATCAGCGCCAGCCGCTGCTCCGGGAATGCGTCATAATCGGCCATGTCAGTCTCTCAGTTCACGATAGTGTGGCTTAACTTATCATGAAAAATCATGCCGGATCTGCCCGGCGGGTGTTTTATCCAGCCGGTTAATGCAGCCCTTTTAAACGCAAATAATAAAAACCCGCCCGTGAATTGGACAACGGTTAAAACGTCAGCATAATATTAATCAATCGATTGATTAATTTATTGAGCACAGAATGAACGTCACTCCGATCACCACCAAAGGCGAGCAGGCAAAAAGCCAGTTGATTCACGCGGCGCTGGCGCAGTTTGGCGAGTTTGGCCTCAACGCCACCACCCGGGAGATCGCCGCTCAGGCCGGGCAAAACATCGCTGCTATTCCCTACTATTTCGGCTCCAAGGAAGAGTTATATCTCGCCTGCGCCGCGTGGATCGCAGACTTTATCGGTGAACAGTTTCGCCCGCATACCGAGGCGGCGGAAAAACTGCTGGCGCAGGCGCAACCGGATAAAACAGCCATCCGCGCGCTGATCCTTAACGCCTGCCAGAATATGATCGCCCTGCTGACCCGCGATGAAACCATGAGCCTGAGTAAGTTTATCTCCCGTGAACAGCTCTCTCCGACGGCGGCATATATGCTCATTCACGATCGCGTGCTCGCCCCCATGCACAGTCATCTGACCCGCCTGATCGCGGCCTATACCGGGCTGGACGGCGACGATACCCGCACCATTTTGCATACCCACGCCCTGCTGGGTGAAATTCTCGCTTTCCGCCTTGGGCGCGAAACCATTCTGCTGCGCGCGGGATGGTCCGGTTTTGACGATCAAAAAAGCGGGCTGATTTACCAGATCATCACCTGCCATATCGATTTTATCTTGCACGGATTATCGCAAAGGAGCCTGAATCCATGAAAAAACCTGTCGTCATTGCGCTGGTTGGCGTCATTGTTCTGGCCGCCCTCGGCGGCGGCTGGCTGTGGTATCAGAATCAGCAGCATCAGCCGTTAACTCTTTACGGCAACGTGGATATTCGCACGGTGAATATGAGCTTTCGCGTTGGCGGTCGGCTGGCGACCCTCGCCGTGGATGAGGGCGATAAGATCCGCGCCGGGCAGATGCTGGGCGAGCTGGATCGCGCGCCTTATCAGAACGCCCTGCTTCAGGCCAAAGCGAACGTGTCTACCGCGCAGGCGAAGTATGACCTGACGATGGCGGGCTATCGGGCGGAAGAGATTGCCCAGGCCGCCGCCGCCGTCAATCAGGCCCAGGCCGCCTGGCAGTACGCACAAAATTTCTACCAGCGCCAGCAGGGACTGTGGAAGAGCCGCACTATTTCGGCCAACGATCTGGAAAATGCCCGCTCCGCGCGCGATCAGGCGCAGGCCAGCCTCAAATCGGCGCAGGATAAGCTCAGCCAGTTCCGCGCCGGTAACCGTCCGCAGGAAATTGCCCAGGCCAGAGCCGGTCTGGAGCAGGCGCAGGCGCAACTGGCCCAGGCCGAACTGGATTTGCAGGACACCACGCTTATCGCGCCTTCCGACGGCACGCTTCTTACCCGCGCCGTGGAGCCGGGCAGTATGCTTAACGCAGGCAGTACGGTGCTGACGCTCTCCCTGACCCGCCCGGTGTGGGTTCGCGCCTATGTTGACGAGCGCAATCTGAATGAGGCCCAGCCGGGACGCGAAATCCTGCTTTATACCGACGGTCGTCCCGATGAGCCTTATCACGGCAAAATCGGCTTTATCTCGCCCACCGCCGAATTCACCCCGAAGGCCGTCGAAACGCCGGATCTGCGTACCGATTTAGTCTACCGGATGCGCATTATCGTCAACGATGCCGACGATTCGCTGCGTCAGGGAATGCCCGTCACCCTGCGTTTTAGCGGGGATCGCCGCGATGAGTGACGCACTCATCACCCTTAACGGGCTGGAAAAGCGCTTCGCCGGGATGGACAAGCCCGCCATTGCGCCGCTGGAATGTACCATTCATCCGGGTTATGTAACCGGGCTGGTCGGGCCGGACGGCGCGGGTAAAACCACCCTGATGCGGATGCTTGCCGGTTTGCTGAAGCCCGATGGCGGCAGCGCCACGGTCATTGGCTTCGATCCAATCCGTGACGATAACGCCCTGCACGCGGTGCTCGGCTATATGCCGCAAAAATTTGGTCTGTATGAAGATTTAACGGTGATGGAGAACCTCAATCTGTACGCCGATTTGCGCAGCGTGACCGGCGAAAAACGTCGTGAAACCTTTGAGCGCCTGCTCTCTTTCACCGCGCTGGCGCCTTTCACCGCCCGGCTGGCGGGAAAGCTGTCCGGCGGCATGAAGCAAAAGCTGGGGCTGGCCTGCACCCTGGTCGGCGAGCCGAAAGTGCTGCTGCTTGATGAGCCAGGCGTGGGGGTCGATCCGATTTCCCGCCGGGAGCTGTGGCAGATGGTCCATGAACTGGCGGACGACGGAATGCTGATCCTCTGGAGCACCTCCTATCTTGATGAAGCGGAGCAGTGCCGCGACGTGCTGCTGATGAACGAGGGCGAACTGCTGTATCAGGGTGAGCCGAAAGCGCTGACGCAAAAAATGGCCGGGCGCAGTTTTTTAATGCACAGTCCGCAGGAAAATAACCGCCGGTTGCTCCAGCGCGCGCTCAGACTAGAGCAGGTCAGCGACGGCATGATTCAGGGGCGCTCGGTACGGCTGATCCTGAAAAAAGAGGCCACCGCCGACGACATTCGCCAGGCCGACGGGATGACAGACATTGAAATAGCCGAAACCGCGCCCCGCTTTGAGGATGCGTTTATCGATTTACTGGGCGGCGCAGGCACATCGGAATCACCGCTGGGCGCAATTCTGCATACCGTCGAGGGAACGCCGGGCGAGACGGTAATTGAAGCGAAAGCGCTGACCAAAAAGTTCGGCGATTTCGCCGCCACCGACCACGTTGATTTTACCGTCCAGCGCGGCGAGATTTTCGGCCTGCTGGGGCCGAACGGCGCGGGCAAGTCCACCACCTTTAAAATGATGTGCGGCCTGCTGGTACCCACCTCCGGCCAGGCGCTGGTGCTGGATATGGATCTGAAAGTCAGCTCCGGCAAAGCGCGCCAGCATTTAGGCTATATGGCGCAGAAATTCTCCCTCTACGGCAATCTGACCGTCGAGCAAAATCTGCGCTTTTTTTCCGGCGTCTACGGCCTGCGCGGACGGACGCAGAATGAGAAAATCACCCGGATGAGCGAGGCGTTTGGGTTGAAGAGCATTGCCAGCCACGCCACCGATGCCCTGCCGCTCGGCTTTAAGCAGCGTCTGGCGCTGGCCTGCGCGCTCATGCACGAGCCGGATATCCTGTTTCTGGATGAGCCAACGTCCGGCGTCGATCCCCTCACCCGCCGCGAATTCTGGCTGCATATCAACAGCATGGTGGAAAAAGGCGTCACGGTGATGGTGACGACCCACTTTATGGACGAGGCGGAATACTGTGACCGCATCGGGCTGGTTTATCGCGGCAAGCTTATCGCCAGCGGCACGCCGGACGATCTCAAAAGTCAGGCCGCCCACGACGAGCAGGCCGATCCGACCATGGAACAGGCGTTTATCACTCTTATCAATAACTGGGATGAGGAGCACGCGCATGAGTCATAGCGTTTTCTCCTGGCGGCGGGTACGCGCCCTGTGCATCAAAGAAACGCGGCAGATCGTTCGCGATCCCAGTAGCTGGCTGATCGCGGTGGTGATCCCCCTGCTGCTGCTGTTTATCTTTGGCTACGGGATTAATCTCGACTCCAGCAAGCTGCGGGTGGGCATTCTGCTCCAGGACCGCAGTGAAGAAGCGCTGGATTTTACCCATACGATGATCGGTTCGCCCTACATAGACGCCACCATCAGCGATAATCGCCAGCAACTGGTGGAGATGATGCAGGCCGGGCGCATTCGCGGGCTGATCGTTATCCCGGCGGATTTTGCCCGCAATATGGCGCGCGACGGTGCCGATGCGCCGATTCAGGTCATTGCCGACGGCAGCGAGCCGAACACCGCGAACTTCGTGCAGGGTTACGCGGAGGGGATCTGGCAAATCTGGCAGATGCAGCGCGCGGAGGATCGCGGCGAAACCTTTGAGCCGTTAATTGATGTCCAGACCCGCTACTGGTTTAACCCCGCCGCCATCAGCCAGCATTTTATTATTCCGGGGGCGGTGACCATCATCATGACGGTGATTGGCGCGATCCTCACATCTCTGGTGGTGGCGCGCGAATGGGAGCGCGGAACGATGGAGGCGCTGCTGTCCACCGAAGTCACCCGCAGCGAACTGCTGCTGTGCAAACTGGTGCCCTACTACTTCCTTGGGATGCTGGCGATGCTGCTGTGTATGCTGGTGTCGGTATTTATTCTTGGCGTGCCGTATCGTGGGTCGCTGCTGGTGCTGTTTGTGGTCACCAGCCTGTTTTTACTCAGCACCCTGGGGATGGGACTGCTGATCTCAACCATTACCCGCAATCAGTTTAACGCCGCGCAGGTGGCGCTGAACGCCGCGTTTTTACCGTCAATTATGCTGTCCGGGTTTATCTTCCAGATCGACAGTATGCCCGCGGCAATCAGAATTGTGACCTATATCATTCCGGCGCGTTATTTTGTCAGCACCCTGCAAAGCCTGTTTCTGGCGGGTAATATTCCGGCGGTGCTGGTGGTCAACGTGCTGTTTTTGATTGCCTCGGCGGTGATATTTATCGGCCTGACGTGGATGAAGACCAAACGGCGGCTGGATTAATCCCGGCGCTGAAGGAGAGATCATGTTTTATCGTTTATGGACGCTGATCCGCAAAGAGCTACAGTCGCTGCTGCGCGAGCCGCAGACGCGGGCAATCCTGATTTTGCCGGTGCTGATCCAGGTTTTCCTGTTTCCGTTTGCCGCCACGCTTGAGGTCAGTAACGCCACCATCGCTATTTATAATGAAGATAACGGCAAACACGCGGTGGAACTGACCCAGCGCTTTGCCCGCGCAAAGGCGTTCACCCATGTTCTGCTGCTGCACAGCCCGCAGGAAATTCGCCCGACGCTGGATACGCAAAAGGCGCTGCTGCTGGTGCGGTTCCCGGCGGATTTTTCGCGCAATCTCGACGCCTTCCAGCCTGCGCCGATGCAGCTTATTCTCGACGGGCGTAATTCAAACAGCGCGCAAATTGCCGCCAACTATCTTCAGCAGATCGTCAAAACCTATCAGCAGGAACTGACCGACAGCCAGCCGAAGCCGAATAACAGCGAGCTGGTAGTGCGCAACTGGTATAACCCGAATCTGGACTACAAATGGTTTATCGTGCCGTCGCTGATCGCGATGATCACCACCATCGGCGTAATGATCGTCACCTCGCTGTCGGTGGCGCGCGAACGGGAACAGGGCACGCTGGATCAGCTCCTGGTTTCGCCGCTGGCAACGTGGCAAATTTTTATCGGCAAAGCGGTTCCGGCGCTGGTGGTGGCGACCTTTCAGGCGTCGGTGGTGCTGGGGGTAGGCATCTGGGCGTATGACATTCCGTTTGCCGGATCGCTGGCGCTGTTTTACTTCACCATGCTGATTTACGGCCTGTCGCTGGTCGGGTTCGGGCTGCTGATCTCGTCCCTGTGCTCGACCCAGCAGCAGGCGTTTATCGGCGTCTTTGTGTTTATGATGCCCGCGATTCTGCTCTCCGGCTACGTGTCGCCGGTCGAGAATATGCCGGTGTGGTTGCAGAATCTGACGTGGGTTAACCCAATCCGTCACTTTACCGATATTACCAAGCAGATTTATTTGAAGGATGCGAGCCTGGGGATTGTCTGGGGAAGTTTGTGGCCGCTACTGGTGATAGCGGCCACCACGGGCTCAGTGGCGTATCTGATGTTTCGCCGCAAGATCGCGTAGCTTTTTATCTTTCGCCAGCAGCGAAAACACCGCCGGACCGGCAAGGATCGCCAGCCCGACCAGCGCCAGCAGTAAATTATTGTGTACGACGCGGGAAATCAGCCACAGTACGATCACCGCCGTACCGAAATACCAGGTGGTGGTCAGCTCTTCCAGTACGTCAGCCACTTCGCGCCAGCGCTGCTCGTGGTGGCGCTGTAGCGCCAGCATCATCACCACCGTCACGGCGTAAATCAGGCACAAACCCAGACCAACGCGCACCAGCGTGCCGCTCATCCAGCCTGTTACCAGCAGCGCCACAATCAGCAAATGCAACATAATCTGCCAGCAACTTAATCCTGTTCCGACACGAACTCGCTGTTGCCACCTCATGGCTATTCTCCTGAAGAATTTTTAACTGATAAGTCAGACTACCGGACTTTACGGAAAATTCCGTAACAGCGCATCTTTTTGTGACGACGACTACACTATTTCAAACAGGATAGTGACGCTGGCAGGAGAATCATGACCCAACACGCGCGACATTTTTCATTAAAAGTGCTCACCATTAACACACACAAAGGATTCACCGCATTTAACCGCCGTTTTATATTGCCCGAATTACGCGATGCGGTGAGGACCGTCGGCGCGGACATCGTCTGTTTGCAGGAAGTGATGGGCGCACATGAGGTGCATCCGCTGCACGTGGAAAACTGGCCGGACACCACGCATTACGAGTTTCTGGCGGATACCATGTGGAGCGATTTCGCCTACGGTCGCAATGCCGTTTACCCGGAAGGGCATCACGGCAACGCGGTGCTGTCGCGCTACCCGATTGAACATTATGAGAATCACGATGTTTCAGTGGACGGCAGCGAAAAACGCGGCCTGCTGTATTGCCGGATTGCGCCGCCGGATCTGGGATATCCGATCCATGTGCTCTGCGTCCATTTAGGACTGCGCGAGGCGCATCGCCAGGCGCAGCTTGATATGCTGGCGCAATGGGTTAACGGACTGCCGGAAGGTGATCCGGTGGTGGTCGCGGGCGACTTCAACGACTGGCGGCAAAAAGCCAATCATCCGCTGAAAGCGAAAGCGGGGCTGGAAGAAATTTTCACCCGTGCTAAAGGCCGCCCGGCGCGGACATTTCCTGTGAGTTTTCCTCTGTTACGACTCGATCGGATCTACGTCAAGAATGCCCACGCCAGCAGCCCGACGGCGCTGATGCTGCGTAACTGGCGTCATTTATCCGATCATGCCCCTCTGAGCGCGGAGATCCACTTATGAAATGTGACTGGCGAGAAGGAAACCGCATCCAGTTACTGGAGAACGGCGACCAGTTTTATCCGGCGGTACATGCCGCCATCGACGACGCGAAAAGCCGGGTCATTCTTGAAACCTTTATCTGGTTTGAAGATGGCGTCGGAAAAAAACTGCATGAAGTTCTGCTGCGTGCCGCCCAGCGCGGCGTGAAGATTGACGTGCTGCTCGACGGCTACGGCTCGCCCGATCTGAGCGATAGTTTCGTCAACGAGCTGACGGCGGCGGGCGTGGTATTCCGCTATTACGATCCGCGTCCGCGCCTGATGGGAATGCGTACCAACGTCTTTCGCCGGATGCACCGGAAAATCGTGGTCATTGATACCGATGTGGCCTTCGTCGGCGGGATCAACTATTCCGACGAACATATGTCCGACTATGGCCCACAGGCCAAGCAGGATTACGCCATCCGTATTGAAGGCCCGGTGGTGCAGGATATTCTGCAATTTGAAGTTGAAAACCTGCCGGGCAATGCGTCGGTGCGCCGCTGGTGGCGTCGCCGTCATCGCGCGGTAGAAAACAACACGCCCGGCGAAGCGCAGGCGCTGTTTGTCTGGCGTGATAACGACGAGCATCGTGACGATATCGAGCGCCATTATCTGAAGATGCTGGCGAAAGCGCGCCGCGAGGTGATTATCGCCAACGCCTACTTCTTCCCCGGCTATCGTTTGCTGCACGCGATGCGCAATGCCGCCCGACGCGGCGTGACGGTGAAGCTGATCGTTCAGGGCGAACCGGATATGCCGATCGTTAAAGTGGGCGCGCGTCTGCTGTATAACTACCTGATCAAAGGCGGCGTCGACGTGTACGAATATTGCCGCCGCCCGCTGCACGGTAAAGTGGCGCTGATGGACGATCACTGGGCCACCGTGGGCTCCAGCAACCTCGACCCGCTCAGCCTGTCGCTTAACCTCGAAGCGAATCTGATCATACATGACCGCGAGTTTAACCAGACGCTGCGCGAAAACCTCAATACCATTATTGAGCAGGACTGCAAACAGGTGGATGAAACCATGATGCCGAAGCGCACCTGGTGGAATCTCGGTAAAAGCGTGGTGGTATTCCACTTCCTGCGCCATTTCCCGGCGCTGGTTGGCTGGTTGCCTGCCCATACGCCGCTGCTGGCGCAGGTTGATCCTCCGGTACAGCCGGAGATTGAAACGCAGGATCGCGTGAACACTGAAAATTCTGGAGTGAATTCCTGATGGCTAAATCTCATCCCCGCTGGCGACTGGTCAAGAAAATCCTCACCTGGCTGTTTTTTATTGCCGTGGCGGTTTTACTGGTGGTGTACGCGAAAAAAGTAAACTGGGAAGACGTCTGGAAGGTGATCCGCGACTACAACCGTCTTGCGCTGCTGAGTGCCGTGGCGCTGGTGGTGGTCAGCTACGTGATGTACGGCTTTTACGATTTACTGGGGCGCGCCTACTGCGGGCATAAGCTGGCGAAGCGGCAGGTGATGCTGGTGTCGTTTATTTGCTATGCCTTTAACCTGACGCTCAGTACCTGGGTCGGCGGCATCGGGATGCGCTACCGGCTTTATTCGCGCCTCGGTCTGCCGAGCAGTACCATCACGCGAATTTTCTCGCTGAGCATTACCACCAACTGGCTGGGCTATATTTTGCTCGGCGGGCTGATCTTCACCTTTGGCGTGGTCCAGCTTCCCTCGCACTGGTATATCGACGAAGGTACATTACGGATCGTCGGTATAGTGCTGCTGTTACTGGTGGCGCTGTATATGTGGGGATGCGCGTTCGCTAAGCGTCGTCACATGACCATTAAAGGCCAGAAGCTGGTGCTGCCGTCGTGGAAATTCGCCATTGCGCAGATGGCTATCTCCAGCGCCAACTGGATGGTGATGGGGCTGATTATCTGGCTGCTGCTCGGTCAGGAGGTGAATTACTTCTTCGTGCTGGGCGTGCTGCTGGTGAGCAGTATTGCCGGGGTAATTGTGCATATTCCCGCCGGGATAGGCGTGCTGGAAGCGGTATTTCTGGCGCTGCTGGCGGGAGAGCATACCTCGCAGGGGACGATCATCGCCGCCCTGCTTGCCTACCGGATGCTCTACTACATCGCCCCGCTGCTGCTGGCGCTGGTGTGCTATCTGATTCTGGAAAGCCGCGCCAAAAAGCTGCGGGCCAGGAACGAACGGGCGATGGCGAAATAACGATGAGCCCGGCAGACTGTGCCGGGCTCATGCCTCAGACCACCGCCAGCACGTTACGGATCAGCATATCGCCGCCGATAAACAGCAGCACGAGATACACAATCCGCAGGAACTGTTCGCGGTTAATGCGTTTGAGAAACGCCATGCCGAGGAAAAAGCCGATTGCCGCCATCGGGAAACCGACCGCCAGCGCGCTCCACAGGCGCGGCGTCCAGGCCCCGTTGAGATACTGGTTCACGGCATTGAAGGTGTTCAGAACAATCCATACCCAGTTCATGGTATTACGGAATTTTTCTTTTTCCCTTACCGCGTCGATCGTGTAAACGGTAATCAGTGGCCCGCCGATATTAAACGCGCCGTGCACCACCCCGCCTAATAACAGGCAGCCGTTACGAAAGCTTTTTTTAATGGCCGTATCGGGGACCTCTTCGGTGAGGATCTTTTTCAGCACCAGCGGCATAATGATATATTTATAAATATTCATTAAGGCAATCGCGGTGATCATCGCACCAATACAGATTTTCGCCGTGGTGGGGCTGATTTTATAAAACAGATAATTGCCTAATAAAATGCCCGGCGCGCACAGCACCACAATTTTAATTAAGTCTTTCCAGGAAACCTCTTTAATGGTTTTAAATCCCAGATAGAACAGGAATGGCAAGGTGATAATCGTGCCGTAAGGTACGCCCTCCGCCGTCCCCAGCAGCCCGGTGACGACCGCCGCCGCGATAACAGTACAGCCAAAGCCGGTGCATCCCTGGATGAAAAAGCCAAAGATTTGCATCAGGCCAATAATAATGAAGATAGATTCAAAGCTCATGATATCCGTCCTGGTATTGATATTTTCCGCATTGCCATAAACCGGCACCGCCTGTCAGGCGGTGCCGTTATCACCCTCAGAAATGAAGTTCCGTGCGCTGAATTAAATCTTTCTGCAACGGTTTACCCAGCTCAACAAAATAAGCGCTGTAGCCCGCCACGCGTACCAGCATATCTTTATAATCCTCTGGTTTTTTCTGCGCGGCACGCATGGTTGCAGAGCTCATAATATTGAACTGAACGTGCATCGCCTGCTTCGACATGTATTCATCGATAAAGCTGATGAGGTTATCGCGGCCTTCGGTTCCGGCCACCGCTTCCTGCGGGAAGCGCAGATTCATCAGCGTGCCGTTGGTCGCCAGGCTGTGATCCACTTTGCAGAGCGAATTGACCAGCGCGGTGGGTCCGCAGATATCATGCGACCCGGCGTCGGTATGCACCGGACCCATATTGTCGGAGATCGCCTCGCCCTTCTTACGCCCGTCCACGGAAGCATTGGTGTTCAGACCCATCGCCACGTTGGCATTCACCGAATACACGCCGGGGCTGAATTCGCCGCCGCGCGGGATTTTCCTGCCGCTGATATGACGGCAGTAGCATTCGAACATAAATTTGAACAGTTCATCGGCGTAGGGATCGTCATTACCGTAATGGTGCACCTTCGAGCTGTTGACCAGCGCGTAGATTTTTTCGTGGCCGACCCAGTTTTCTTTCACCGCCCGGAGCAGTTCTGCGCCGGTGCAGCGTTTTTCATCAAACACCAGTTGTTTGATGGACGCCAGAGAATCCGCGCAGGTCGCCATGCCGCTGGCCTGTGGGCCAATGCCGTTGTACTTCGCGCCGCCTTCGGTCAGATCTTTACCGGACGCCATGCAGTCTTCATAGAATGCGGAGACAAACGGCACCGGCTTCAGCGCCCGGTGCGCGTTGTCGATAATATTCAGGCTGCTGCACATTTGATCGGTCCAGTATTCAAACTGCTTATCGACGCTCGCCAATACGTCATCAAAGCTCTGATAGGTATCAAGGCTGCCGGTATCCGGGCCGAGCTGTTTGCCGGTGCTCAGGCTGCGCCCGCCGTTGACCACCATTTCCATCATTTTTGGCGTATTGACGTAGGCCGCATCGTGCCAGCCATATTCTTTGCCCGGCAGATCGATTTCCACGCAGCCCACCACGCAATACTCTCTGGCTTCTTCCAGGGTCATGCCCTTTTTCATCATGGCTTTGATGGTTGGCGCGTCGTTGAAGAGCTTCGGATGACCGTAGCCCGCGCGGATACACTCCACCGTTTTCACTTTTAGCTCATACGGCGTTTTTTCGTGCATACGCACGCAGACCCACGGGTTCATCATGCGGGTATGCGCAGAGCCTTCCAGCATCAGCATGGTTAAATCGTTGGTGGCGTCATGGCCATCGCGATCCATCCCGCCGATGGTCAGGCTTTCGCCGCCGAAACCGCGACCGTTACGCAACGCCATGCTGCCTTTGTCTTTCAGCTTGGTCGGGTTATTCATTTTGACGTATTCAACTTCAATCAGCTCAAGCGCAAATTCTTTGCTGATAACGCCATTTTTAATATCGGCGGCGTAGTAGGGATACAGCCACTGATCCATGCGACCATAAGAAATGGAGTGACCGTTACTTTCGACCTGAATCAGCGCGGTGGCGATATTAAACAGTTGCAGCGCCTGCCAGAAAGTTTTCGGTGCGCCCCCGGCGACGGCATGGCAGTTTTCCGCCATCGCCAGCAGTTCCTGTTTACGCTGCGGATTGCTTTCCCCGGCGGCGCACTGTTCGGCCAGCGTCGCATAGCGGGTAACATATTTTTTCGCGGCCTCCAGCATGATAATCATCGCGGTGTAGGTGTCGCGCTTATCACCATATTCCGGGTCGCGTTTGCTCAGTTTTTGCTGATTAGCTTTGGCGCGAGCGATCAGTCCGTCATAGCCGAGCTGCATCAGCAGGCCGTAATCAATCGCCAGATGACCCGCCCCCGCGTAATGGTAAAGGTTGGTCTGGAAAATGCGCTCGCCGACTTCAGAACCTTTGATCTGATCGTCTTCCAGCCGCAGGTTAATCAGATCGTCAACGGTTTTGCCCTGCCAGTACTTGCACAGTTCAATAATTTCCTGACGCTCTGCGTCATTACGGATATAGAACTGATCGTTCGGACGCTCTTCAAACGGCGAATGCAGAATTTCATCGATAATCCAGTTTACCGAGAATTCCGGGTAAATCGGCGAGGCTTTGGCCGGGGCCGCAATTTCGCCGAGGATCAAATCGTCTTCATAAATATACAGCGTGGTATTGAGCAGGATATTTTCAAACGCTTTGGCGCACTGCAATTTACGCGGATAGCCTTCGTGTTTTTTGTAGGATTCAGTCACCAGCCGCAGTCTTTCGACGTCCACTTCATAGGGGCGGTCGAGGAAAGTCTGACGCAGACGATTAACACGCGGGTACGGCGACCAGTCTTCGTGATTGACCTCATAACCCAGACTGTAGGTACGATCAAAAGGCTCGGTGCCCCGTGCTTGTGTATGGTAAGTTTTCATGAAATATCTCCTTGGTATTTTTTTACTGTTTTTCTTTTGTACCGACCAGGCAGTGAATACCGCGACCATTGAAATAGCGGGCGATGTCGTTTACCCGTTTCTGAAACGAGCGTCTGTTGACCCGCAGGCTTTGCATTTCATAAGGCATGTCTAATGAGCGATATTTTTCTTCGCCGAGTCGCATAAAACTTAATAGCTGGAGCGTTCTTACCTGCCCGCCTAATTCACTGAGAATGAAATCCGCCGTGGCGCTGATATTGTCCATATCGTCGTTAACGCCCGGAATAAGCGGAATGCGCAGGATCAGTTCGCGATGCTCGCGGGTCAGTCGCTGTAAATTTTCGAGAATTCGACCATTTTCGACCCGCGTATATTTTTTATGAACCAGGGGGTCCATATGTTTAATATCGGAAATAATAATATCGGTCCACGGCAGTACGCGGGCGATATCTTTCCAGTTAACACAGAAAGAGGATTCACAGCAGGTCTGAATATTTTCATCCTTGCAGGCTTTAAATAGCGCGGCGACGAATTCACTTTGCAGCAGCGGCTCGCCCCCGGAAACGGTTACCCCGCCGCCGGAGCGCTGGTAATAGCCAATATCCTTGCGGATGACCGCCATGCACTCTTCCACCGTCATGGATTTTCCCCATGGCTTAATGGCTTCTGACGGGCAGGCATCGGCGCAGGCGAGGCAGTTGCTGCACAGGTCACGGTCAATCGCGCTAAGTTTACCGCGCGTAAAATTCAGCGCGCCGGAATGCGGGCAAGCGTCTTCACATAAGCCGCATTTCTTTTGGGAAATACATTTAGATTTAAAAACCCCTGGCTGGCTGTAGGGTTTCAGGCTTTCAGGATTGCTGCACCAGGCGCATTTTAACGGGCAGCCTTTTAAAAATAATTCGGTGCGCAGCCCCGGTCCGTCATGCAGCGTGAAGCGCTGAATATTAAAAACATTTCCCCGCAGAGACACGTTATCCTCTCCCGTTTGCATAATAACGTCCGCTTACAGCGCCTGGTGATAAAGCCGGATAATGTCGTTAATGGTTGACTGACGAGGATTCACCAGCACGTTACCGCTTTTCATCACGTCTTTAGCCATTGCCGGAATACTCTCTTCGGTGACGCCGACGGCGGACAGCGAGGCCGGAATACCGAGCGTGCGGTTTAATTCTTTAATTTCTGCCACCAGCATTTCAGGTTTAAAACAGCCGCCGGTGTGTGTGTCCTGACGAATAAACTGGTAAATCACTTCGTAACGTCCGGTATCAGCCAGCGCGTTATATTCCACCACTGTTGGCAGCAGAATGGCATTCGCCACGCCGTGCGGTACGTTGAAGAAGGCGCTGACCGGATGGCTCATGGCGTGGACGTTACCCAGCCTTGCCCACGCAAAAGCGATCCCGGCGAAATTGCTTCCGGCCATCATCGCGCTGGCAGCCTCTGCATCCTGACGGTTGGCAACAAAGCGGCGGATATTTTTGCCGATGAGCTGCATCGCTTTTTCCGCCATCGCGTCGGTGAAGGGTGAGGCGCTGGTGGACAGATAGGCTTCCAGCGCGTGGATCAGCGCGTCAATACCACAGGCCGCCGCGATGGACGCGGGCAGGGTCATAATCAGTTCGGGATCGAGAATGGCGTACTTCGGCAGCATTTCGTAGCTGATCACCGACAGCTTATAGTTCCGGGCCTCGTCAGTGATGACCGCCGACGCGGTGACTTCACTGCCCGTCCCGGCAGTGGTCGGGATCGCCACGATGGGCGTAATCGGACCGGGAACCTTGTTCGGCCCTTCGTAGTCGGTAATGCTGCCGCCGTAATTGACCAGTACGCCCACCGCTTTGGCGACATCAATCGGGCTGCCGCCGCCCAGCGCGATAATCGCCGTCGCGCCGCAGGCTTTGTAGCAGGCGGCGGCGTCGTTAACGATATCGACGGTCGGATTGGGTTTGACCTCCAGACAGGTAGTCAGACTTACCCCGCCGGAGGTGATAATCTCCTGAACTTTTTTGACCACCCCAACGGCGTCAAGGCCGCGATCGGAGATCAAAAAGACGTGCTCCGCATTAAGCTGTCTGAGGATCTGCGGCAGCTTTTGCAGGCTCCCCATACCAAACTCAATATTCTGCGGGATCTTAAAGCCAAAGTTTTTCATTATTAAATTCCTTCCATGTGAAAAATGTCGTGCTCGTCAACAGGAGACTGGCACCAGATCCCATCGGGATCGGGAAGCCACGACTGTTGCAGCGGATAACCGACACGGGTGATATTCATCAGGTGTTCAAAACTGAGATTGCCGCTGAAGCTGTTATTGCCCCAGGAGCCGCAGCCCAGCGTGGTGGTGGCGATGAAACCGTTGGTCGGGCTACCGCCGCCGCTGGTTCCGGCAGGCTGATTTACAATCACCCGCGACACCGCGCACTGAATGGCGGCATATTCAACATTGGCGGGCGTCGCCGAGTGGACGGCGATGCTGTGGCCCTTGCCTTCACAGTTGAGATTTTCAACCATCATGGCGACGCCTTCGGCAAACGTCGGGTAAGGCATAACGGCCAGTACCGGGCACATTTTTTCGCGGCACAGCACCTCGCGCGGCCCCACTTCCGGCACCTGAACCATAATCACCCGCGTACCGCGCGGCACCTCAAGGCCCGCCCGGGCAGCAACCTGCTCTGCGTTCTGGCCCACCACGTCGCGGTTAATCGCCCCGCCGCCGGGGAACAGCGTTTCGCGCAGGCGCTGCGCGTGTTCTGTACCGTTCACCGAATACGCGCCCTGCTTTTCCATCTCGCGGATAAACGCGCTTAACTGGCTCTGGTGGACAAAAACCGTCTGTTCGCTCAGGCAGATCAGGCCGTTATCAAAGCTGCGTCCGAGGAGGATTTTCCCGGCGGCGTCGGCTACATCGACATCCCGATCCACGATGCACTGCACGTTACCAACGCCGACGCCCAGCGCGGGCTTGCCGCTGGAATAAGCCGCCTTCACAAGATTCGCGCCGCCGGTGGCGACAATCACGTCAGCGGCGCTCATTAACTGCGCGCTGTTGTCGATGGAGACACTCTCCAGCCCCAGCACCAGATCCGCCGGGAGCGCCAGCTTTTCAAGCTCGGCGCGGAACATCGCCACCAGCCGCCGGGTGCAGTCCACCGCGCGCGGATGCGGGGCGAAGATCACCGCGTTACGGGTTTTCAGCGCAAACGCGGCGTTACTCATGGGGGTCACAATCGGGTTGGTGGCAGGAATGATGCTGGCGACCACGCCCATCGGCTTGGCGATGTCGAGCGTCCGGCGCGCGTCGTTTCTGGCAATCACGCCGACCGATTTTTTATCTTTTATGCTTTGCCAGATGAGCGCGGGTTTCATCCGGCATTTGCTGATTTTGTCCGCCACGTTGCCCATTCGCGTTTCGGTAACGGCCAGCGCCGCCAGGGTGGCGGCATTGTCATAAACCACTTTGCAGATTGCCCGCGCCGCTGCATCGGCCTGCTGCTGGCTGGCAAAGGCAAACTGCGCCTGCGCCGCCTGCGAACGGGCGACCAGCGCTTCAACGGTTAACGCTCTGTCCATGGGCTCTTATCTCTTTTCATTTACTGAAGACACAGGAAAGCTGGCTGAAGGTGGGCCACAGCTGCATAAAGGCGTAGCCAAAAACAGTCACCATCACGATATGTACCAGAGCCATCACCGCCCCGCCTTTGAGCATTTTTCTGGCGTCCAGGCCATACGCGACGGGGATTGCTCTGACGCTGATCGGCAGCATAAATTCGGCATTGAGCGCCAGAATGGTGATAAACCAGTAGGGGACCGGGTTAAGACCCAGTTTGGTCGTAAAGCCAAGCACAATGGGAATAGTGACGGCGGCGGAGGTCGTCGAGTTGGTGGATTCCGAAATCGCTCTGGCGAACACCACAAAAATGATGATGGTCAGCAGGCCGCCGTCCAGCGACATACCGGAAACCAGTTCGGCAATGCCCACGCTGGCACCGGAATCATTCATCAGCTTGCCAAGCGCCAGACCGCCGCCGAAGAGGATCATCATCCCCCACATCGTCTCTTTCTCAGCGATTTCCCACGACAGCATCGGCATCTTATTGGCGAGGGTAATCACAAAACACAGGCAGCCGAGGATCAGGTAAAGATGGGCGGGCGTCAGCGCGGGAAAAATACTGACGTACAGCGGGCGGGTGAACGCGCCGATCAGTCCAATCACAAACAGCGAGCCGCAGATTTTTTCGTCGCGCGTCATCGGCCCCAGCGCGCGATAGCGTTGGGTAAAATATTCGCGGGTGCCATTCAGGGTTTTGACCTTCATCGGGATCAGCAGCATACAGGCCAGGGTGACGAGGCTGATGATGATGAAAAACGGGCTGATGCGGATAAGCCAGTCAACGTACATAAATTCGTGGCCGACGTGCTCCTCAAAAATAGAGATGGCGGCGAGATTCATCGCCCCGCCAAGCGGCGTTCCCAGACCGCCGATGCCGACGCCCCAGCCGATAGCCAACAAAATGGGAACGGCAGGCTGGCATTTGGTGATATCGCTGTAGCCCGCTGTGGTCAGCATCGCTACCGCCATCGGCGTAAACAGCGCGCAGACCGCCACGTTAGGCAGCAGGCAGGACATCAGGATGCTGGCCAGCAGCCAGACGGTCACCTGGGACCGCATTGAGGGGCCAATCACCGACAGCACTTTCAGCGCCACGCGACGGTCAAGGCCAATGGTCGCCCAGGGCGCGCAGAGCAGACCGGAGCCGAAAATCAGAATGATGCTGTCAGAAAAATACTGCCCGGTAATCACCCCCATCGGCACAATATTGAGCAGCGCATTGGCGATGACGGGCACAAAACCGGTAACCGCAATATGTACCGGGCGCGCGATCCACCACAAAATCATCCAGAATAAAATCCCGATGGCCTGCGCGCCGTGGAGAGTCAGCAGATCGGAGAGCAGAAAAGTGGAAATCCCAAGGACGCCCGGACCGGCAAGAATGTAAAATAAACGTTTAACTGGCTCCATGGCATATTATCCTTTTAACGATTTTTAAACGTGTGCCGACAGAGATTGTCTTATTTCACGCGCGCCAAAATACAGGCACAATGGCGCCGTACCGCTGACTGAGGTTTATCAACTTAACGAAAGAATACACCGCCGAATGTTCTATCTGCGTTCCATAGCGTCAGTAATATAGTTAGAAAACTTCGAAAGATCGTTGCCATTTACACTATATGCATTCGAACAAAATAACAATAGGCAAGTTTGTTTTTTTGATTATTGCAATTAATTCTCACATTACAAAATTATATTTTACCTGATGCAAGACAATTGCATATTATGCAACTCAATATTATCTTCTTAATGGCTATACAATAATTATTTTCACAGGTAATTTTCTGGCAGTGAATGTAATATTCAAACGAAACAAAAGCATTGCAAAAGAGACAAAGAATATCATCCCATCCACTAATTAAACGCCGGGAAATAATAATACCGTAACAGTAGAACAGCTAATGGAAAAAGGCATAAAAGCATTGCGTCCTTTATGCCACTTTTTTATTTGGGGAAATAGCCCAGCTTGCCGGATATTTTGCTGGCGGCCATCATTACCGCTCTGGCAAGCTCCCGCTCGCGCTCCGGCTGGCTGAGGCTGTGCACGCTGGTGGATACGCTGATGGCGGCGACGGGCGCGCGATTACGGTCGAAAACCGGGGCGGAAAGCGAGCCTTTCCCTTCGTTCAGTTCATTAAAAATCGTGCAGTAACCGCGCTGGCGCGTGATCACCAGTTCTTGTTTGATTTCGCGGAGATCGACTTTGGTAGCGGCAGTATATTTTTGCAGTTCCGAGCGCTGGAGAATGTCCTGCGCCTGCGCTTCGGGCATGTACGCCAGCAGCACGCGGCCCATAGCTGAACAGTGCATCGGGTGACGATGACCCATCGGGATGAGCAGATCCACCGTGCTTTTACAGCAGTTGCTGATCAGGTGGACGATATCGGTCATGTGCGGAACAGACATGTGGCTGTGAATATTATATTGGTGAGAGAGCCGCTGAAGCTCCGGGAAAGCATGACGAAAGATGTCATTATTTTGCAGCGTGACGCCCGCAAGCGCCACAATCCCAAGACCGGGGGAATAAAAACCGGTGGCCTCATCGCGTTCCAGAAAACCCCAATCGAGCATGGTATTAAGATGGCGGGAGACGGTGCTAATATTCATCTGCAGTTTTACCGCGATGTCGGAAGTGCGTTGTACTGGCACCGACTCATTAAATGTAGCGAGTATTGCTAAAGTTTTGCTTACGCTTTTGGTGTTGGAGTCTTTGCGGGGGTGTTCTGCAGGCTGGATCATAATAGAAAATCCTTTTTTCAGGGCAACGCCAAATATACCCTTAACGGGATCTTTTTAAAATACTCGACGAAGCTAACATACTTCACCCTATTCTGCAACCGGGTAAGTTTTTTCAAATTGTTATACTGCACGCGCGAATTATTTGTCGCGTTAATAGGGCAGCATCGGCTTATCTTCGGCATTTTATTTGCCGGAGAGAAAATAATTAAAACGCCGTCCCGGAATAAAAAGAGACAGCGACATGCGATTATTTATTAAAAATGCAACCAGAATGAAAAGGGAATAACAGTATATTGTTAAATGGATTAACAAGCCCCGCCGACAAAAAATAATCCCGGAAACAGGTTCCGGGATGGATAGCGGTAGCGCGAGCGTTTAACGGCGGTTGCCAAAAATACGCAGCAGCATCAGAAACAGGTTGATAAAGTCCAGATACAGCGTCAATGCGCCAAGAATGGAGTATTTACGCAGCATACTGCCGTCGCGGGTATCGATCTGCTCACCGATATTTTTCAGCTTCTGGGTATCCCAGGCGGTCAGGCCGACAAAAATTACCACCCCGATGTAGGTCACCGCCCACATCAGCGCTTCGCTCTTCAGCCAGAAGTTAACCAGCGAGGCGAGGATAATACCAATCAGGCCCATAAACAGCATGTTGCCCAGCCCGCTGAGATCGCGTTTAGTGGTGTATCCGTACAGGCTCATGATGCCGAACATCCCGGCGGTCACCACAAAGGTGCTGGCGATGGAAGAATAAGTGTAGACGATGAAAATGCTCGACAGGGTCAGGCCGGTGAGCGCCGAATAGAGCATAAACAGCGTCGTCGCCATGCCCGCACTCAGCTTGTGTACCAGCCCGGCGAGCACAAACACCAGCGCCAGCTGCGCGATGATCAGGCCAAAAAAGGTGATTTGGCTTGAGAAGACAAACATCATCACGGCGGGGGTATTGGCGGAATACCAGGCCACAAAAGCGGTGAGCAGCAGGCCGCAGGTCATCCAGCCGTAAACCTGCGCCATGTAGGTTTGCAGGCCGCTGCGGGACTGCTGGACGATGGAATCGGACTTTGGAAATCGCTCCATGAGAAACTCCTTATAAGGTGAATACTCATGTAAGCCTACTACATCCTGAAAAACTCGTCTTACCAACGCTGCGCGGCTTGCTTATCGCTGTCCCGCGCGTCAACCCAGCGTTCGCCTTCCGGGGTCGCTTCCCGTTTCCAGAACGGCGCGCGGGTTTTCAGATAATCCATAATAAATTGCCCGGCTTCAAAGGCGCTGCTGCGATGGGCGCTGGTGACGCCGACAAAGACAATTTCATCGCCCGGCCACAGTTCACCGATGCGGTGGATCACCGTAATGCGGCCCAGTGGCCAGCGGGCGCGGGCTTCAGCAACGATTTCCGCCAGCGCTTTTTCCGTCATCCCCGGGTAGTGCTCCAGCGTCAGCGCCTTCACGCTGTCGCCGAGATTATGATTGCGCACTTTGCCAGTGAAGGTGACGACCGCGCCGTCTTCATCGCGCTCCGCCAGCCACGGGTATTCATCGCCCACGCGAAACGGGGCGTGACCGACGCAAATTCGGGTTTCAGCCATTTCAGCCTCCGGTAACCGGTGGAAAGAACGCAACTTCATCGCCATCATTAACCGGATGATCGAAGGCCACCAGCGTCTGGTTGACGGCGGCGAGCAGTTTGCCCTCCTCCAGCGCCAGCGCCCAGCGGTCGCCTCTGGCGGCGAGGTGCTGACGCAGGTTTTCCACGCTGGTGAATTCCGCTGCCAGAGTCAGGCGGTCGCTGCCCACCAGTTCGCGCACCTGGGCGAAAAATAAAACGTTAATCATGAGCGTCCACCGTAAAGTCACCCGATTTGCCGCCGCTTTTTGCCAGCAGGCGTACCGGGCCAATCACCATATCTTTTTGCACTGCTTTGCACATGTCATAGATGGTCAGCGCCGCCACCGACGCGGCGGTCAACGCTTCCATTTCCACGCCGGTTTTCCCGGTCAGGCGGCAGCGCGTTTCAATGCGCACGCGGCTGTGCTCCGGCTGCGCCTGGAGGTTAACTTCCACTTTGCTGAGCATTAAAGGATGACACAGCGGGATGAGATCCCAGGTTCGCTTGGCGGCCTGAATACCGGCGATGCGGGCGGTGGCGAAGACGTCACCTTTATGGTGGCTACCGTCAACGATCATTTTCAGCGTTTCCGGCAGCATGGTGACGAAGGCTTCCGCGCGCGCCTCGCGCACGGTTTCCGCTTTCGCCGACACATCCACCATATGCGCTTCACCGGCGGCGTTGATGTGGGTGAGTTGTGACATAACTTATTTCTTCAAATGGGGATGAAAATTACACGGGCGCGTGCGGGCATCAAGCTGCGGGGCGATAATGTTTTCCCACGCCGTGCGGCAGGCTTTGGTTGAGCCGGGCATGGCGAAAATCAGCGTGTTATTGGCGATGCCCGCCACCGCGCGCGATTGCAGCGTGGAGGTGCCGATCTCTTCAAACGACAACATGCGGAACACTTCACCAAAACCTTCGATTTCGCGGTCAAACAGCGGCAGCAGCGCTTCGGGAACCTGATCGCCTTCAGTAAAGCCGGTGCCGCCGTTAATTAAAACTACCTGCACTTCTTCGTGGGCGATCCACGCCGAAACCTGGGCGCGGATGGCGTAGCGATTTTCTTTGACGATGGCTTTATCCACCACCCGATGCCCCGCCTCGCTCGCGGAATCGCGCAGGAAATGGCCGGAGGTGTCATCCTCTTCGCCACGACGGCTGGACACGGTAAGAATGGCGATCTGCGCCGGGATAAATTCTGCACTGACCTGACTCATGTGACTTCTCCTTGCGGGCGGTTAACCGCCAATATAAGAAAGGTTCTGCGTGATGCCCGTATTTCCCTGATGCAGGAAATGGGTCTGCTTCTTATGGGCCAGCGCCGCCGCGATCCGCGACTCCAGCGCGGCCTGCTGCTGGTCATCTTCCAGCAGATCGCGCAGTTCAACGCCGCCGTCACCGAACAGGCACAGATGCAGTTTGCCGGTGGACGACACGCGCAGGCGGTTGCAACTGGCGCAAAAATCTTTTTCATACGGCATGATCAGGCCGATTTCGCCTTCGTAGTCCGGGTGGCAAAACACCTGCGCCGGGCCGTCGCTGCGCTGGCGAAGCTGGTGGATCCAGCCGCGCCGGAGTAGCTCATCGCGCAGCACCATGCCGGAAATGTGATGTTTGCGAAACAGATCGCTGCCCTCCCCTGTTTCCATCAGTTCAATAAACCGTAACTGAATGCGGCGCGGTTTGATCCACGCGAGGAAGGTGTCGAGTTGATGATGATTAACGTCGCGCATCAGGACGGTATTGACCTTCACGCGCGCAAAACCGGCGGCGAAGGCGGCGTCGATGCCGTCCATCACCTGGCGGAATTTATCCTGGCCGGTGATGGCATGAAACTGGCGGGCGTCGAGGCTGTCCACGCTGACGTTAATGTTGGTCAGGCCCGCGTCGCGCCACTGCGCGACGTCCCGCGCCATCCGGTAGCCGTTGGTGGTGACTGCAATCTGGCGGATTGCGCGGTTCTCGCGCACGGTGGCGATGATATCGGTGAAATCGCGGCGCAATGAAGGCTCGCCGCCAGTGAGGCGCACTTTCTCGGTTCCCAGCGCGGTAAACGCGCGGGTCACCCGCCGCACTTCATCGGTGGTCAAAAAACCTTTGTTGTTAACGCCGCTGGGCCGGTAGCCGTCAGGCAGACAGTAGGTGCAACGAAAGTTACACACATCGGTGATCGACAAACGCAGATAGTAAAACCTGCGGGCGAACGCATCGGTAAGTTGTGAGGCCATGTACACCTTTCCAGTTCGGGAGGCACAGTCATTTCTTCCTGTACCCTGGTGGCTTATGCCACGGCCGAAGCGCCATATCGTGTGACTTAGGCGCAGGGGCTAGAGTGATTATGCCGATAGTAGCGCGTCAGCGGCGTTTTCGCCAGACGCATAACGCTATATAAACCTGTATATAGCGTCACGATCGTGTCATTTCACTACAGGATACGGGTATTTCACGCTTTTGCATTGATATGCATCAGTTCATCGCATCTGCCCCATCGTCTTTCAGGCGCAGTTACGCTACTGTAGCGCTGGATAAATCATTAAGGGAAAGTTATGCGAAATCGCACGTTTGCGGATCTGGACAGAGTGGTGGCGCTGGGCGGCGGACACGGTCTGGGGCGCGTGATGTCTTCACTGTCATCGCTCGGCTCACGGCTGACCGGGATTGTCACTACTACCGATAACGGCGGTTCTACCGGACGCATTCGCCGCGCCGAGGGCGGCATTGCGTGGGGCGATATGCGTAACTGTCTTAATCAACTGATCACTGAGCCCAGCGTGGCCTCCGCGATGTTTGAGTACCGTTTCGGCGGCAATGGCGAACTTTCCGGCCATAATCTCGGCAATCTGATGTTAAAAGCCCTCGACCATCTGAGCGTGCGCCCGCTGGAGGCGATAAATCTTATTCGCAATCTGCTGAAGGTCGATGCGCTGCTGATCCCGATGTCGGAAGTGCCGGTCGATCTCATGGCGCTGGATAACGACGGTCATGAAGTGTATGGCGAAGTGAATATCGATCAGCTTCGGCAACCGCCTGCAGAACTGCTGCTTTCGCCTGCGGTGCCCGCCACCCGCGAGGCGGTGCAGGCAATTGGCGAAGCGGATTTGATCCTCATCGGTCCCGGCAGTTTTTACACCAGCCTGCTGCCGATCCTGCTGCTTTCCGATATCACCCAGGCGCTACGGCGCACGCCTGCGCCGATGATTTACATCGGCAATCTGGGGCGCGAAGTCAGCCTTCCGGCGGCGGAGCTACAGGTGATCGATAAACTCACCCTGATGGAGCAATATATCGGTAAGCGGGTGATCGATGCGGTAGTCATTGGGCCGGAAACCGACACCCACGGGCTTCACGATCGGGTGGTGATCCAGCAGCCGCTGGAGGCCAGCGATATCCCCTATCTCCATGACCGTGGCCTGCTGCGCAAGGCGCTGGAGCAGGCGGTGCAGGCGCTGGGTTGAGATTTTCCTGCGGCCTGAAATCTTAAGGTTGTCTTAATTATTCCCTGCGAGGATGGCGTTCTCTTTTCTGCTGGGATCGCATCATGCGGGCATTCACTCTGCGCAGGCCGACGCTCGGACTGCTGACTTATCTGAGCCTTTTTGCACTCTATATCGCACTGTTTTTAAATCTCGCATTCTGGCAGCAGGCGTACCGGCTGCTGCCGGTGCACTCCCTGCATTCGGCGCTGGTGTATCTCTCCATGCCGGTTGTGCTCTTTTGTGCGCTGCTGATTATCCTGACGCTAACCTCGTTTGTGCGCCTGCATCGCCTGGCGGTCAGCCTTTTTGTCTTGCTCAGCGCGGCGGCACAATATTTTATCGTTAACTTCTCGATTGTGATCGACCGGGGGATGATCGATAACATCCTCGATACCACTCCGGCGGAGAGTTTTGCCCTGCTCTCGTCGCGGCTGGTGCTCACCCTGCTGACTTCCGGCGTGCTGATGGTGGTCATTGCCTGGTGGGTGAAAATCCGCTATCCCACCACCCGGATGCGCGGGGCGCTGGTGCGTATCATCACCCTGACGCTCTCGATGCTGGCGATCCTGCTGGTCGCGCTGCTTTTCTACAAAGATTACGCCTCTCTGTTTCGCAATAATAAACAGCTGGTGAAATCGCTGAATCCGTCGAACAGTCTTGTCGCCAGCTGGTCGTGGTACATCCATAACCGGCTGGATAACCTGCCGCTGGTGAAAATCGGTGAAGACGCGCAGCAGGATCGCAAAATGCAGGGCGGAAGAAAAAACCTGACCATCGTGATCGTCGGCGAAACCTCGCGGGCAGCGAATTTCTCCCTCGGCGATTATCCGCGTGAAACCAATCCCCGGCTGAAGCAGGATGGCGTGATTTACTATCCGCAGACCACCTCCTGCGGCACCGCCACCGCCGTCTCGGTTCCCTGTATGTTTTCCGGGATGCCGCGCCAGCATTATGACGCGCAGCTGGCGCATCACCAGGAAGGGCTGCTGGATGTGCTCCAGCGAGCCGGAATAAAGGTGCTGTGGAACGAAAACGACGGCGGCTGCAAAGGCGCGTGTACGCGGGTGCCGACCCAGGATATGACCAACCGCAAGCTGCCGGGCCAGTGCATTGACGGCGAGTGCTACGATGAGGTGCTGTTCGACGATTTAGAAAAAGACATTGACCATTTGCAGGGCGACGGCGTGATTGTCCTGCATACCATCGGCAGCCACGGGCCGACCTACTGGCACCGCTATCCGCCGCAGTTCCGCCAATTTACCCCGACCTGCGATACCAACGAAATTCAAGGCTGTAGCCAGCAGCAGCTGGTCAATACTTATGACAATACGATCCTGTACGTCGATTATATTGTCGATAAGGCGATAAAACTGCTGCAAACTAAGCAGGATAAATTCACCACCAGTCTGGTTTATTTATCCGATCACGGTGAATCGCTGGGGGAAAACGGTGTCTATTTACATGGGCTACCCTGGTCCATTGCCCCGCAAGAGCAGACGCACATTCCGATGCTGATCTGGCTGTCAGAGGATTATCAGAAACGCTACGGCATCGACAAAACCTGTCTGCAAAAAAATGCGGCAACGTTGCCCTACTCGCAGGATAATCTTTTCCACACGCTGCTGGGGATGACCGGCGTGAATACCCAGGTTTATCAACGTAATGAGGATATTTTAATGCCGTGCAGAGGAGCTGACTAAGTGAAAATATTAGTTGTCGAGGATGATGCTTTATTATTGCAGGGGCTGCTCCTCGCAATGCAAAACGAGGGATATGTTTGCGATGGCGTTGCAACCGCCCGCGATGCAAAACTCTGTTTGTCCAGCGCCCATTACAGTCTGGTGGTGCTGGATTTAGGCTTGCCCGATCAGGACGGCTTACAGTTGCTGGCGAATCTGCGCCGGGAGAAATTTACCCAGCCGGTGCTGATCCTCACCGCCCGCGATACCGTCGGCGACCGCATCGCCGGGCTGGACACCGGCGCGGATGATTATCTGATCAAACCCTTTGCCCTGGATGAACTGAACGCCCGCATTCGCGCCCTGCTGCGCCGTCATCATAATCAGGGTGACAGCGAACTGACGCTTGGAAATCTGACGGTTAACGTCACGCGGCGTCAGGTATGGCTCGACGGGCAACTGCTGGATCTGACACCGAAAGAGTATGCGCTTCTCTCCAGGCTAATGCTGAAGGCCGGAAGCCCGGTGCACCGTGAGATCCTGTTTAACGATATTTATAACTGGGACAACGAGCCTTCCACCAATACGCTGGAGGTGCACATCCATAATTTACGCGAAAAGATCGGTAAAACGCGCATTCGCACGGTGCGCGGTTTCGGCTACATGATGCCGGAGCAGGATAAGCAATGATGCGATTGTGGCCCAGAAAGTCCACCATGCGCAGCCAGCTTCTGCTGACCATTGGCGCGGTGCTGGTAGTGTGTCAGGTTTTCAGCGTGTTCTGGCTCTGGCATGAGAGCAAAGAACAGATCGAACTGCTGGTCGAGAGCGCGGTTCATAATCTCAATAACCATAAGCACGTTGAACATGAGATCCACGAGGCGGTCGCCAGCCTGCTGGTGCCGAGCCTTCTGATTATCGGCATGGCGCTGTTGATTTGCTTTCACGCGGTGAAAAAGATCACCCGCCCGCTGGAAGAACTTCAGCGCGAACTGGATACGCGCACGCCGGATAATCTCCAGCCGATTGCCATCAGCGATTCGGTCAGCGAAGTGGAGGCCGTGACCTCCGCCATCAATCAACTGGTTTCCCGCCTGAACGTCACCATCGAGCGCGAACGCCTGTTTACCGCCGACGTGGCCCACGAACTGCGCACCCCGCTTGCCGGTTTGCGCCTGCATCTGGAGCTGATTGGCCGCGCGGGCACCGCCAACGTGGAGCCGCTGCTGCAACGTCTGGATCAGATGACCACCAGCATTGCCCAGTTGTTGCAACTCGCCCGCGTCGGACAGTCGTTCTCCGCAGGCAGCTATCAGCAAGTGGCGCTGTATACGGACGTGGTGCTGCCGTTGCAGGGTGAACTGGAAAGTATGCTGGCGCAGCGTCAACAGCGGCTACAGCTGCCCGCTGAGAATAACGCTGCGGTGCTCGGTGATGCCACGCTGCTGGGAGTGCTGCTGCGCAATCTGGTGGAAAACGCTTACCGTTACAGCCCGGTGGGGTCGGTGATTAGCGTGAGTATTGAGCCCGGCCCGGAGCCGGTGCTAATAGTGGAAGATGAAGGGCCGGGGATCGACGAGTCGAAAGGCGGAGAGCTGAGTAAAGCGTTTGTGCGCATGGACAGCCGTTACGGCGGCATCGGGCTGGGGCTGAGCATCGTGACCCGTATCGCCCAGCTTCACGACGCGCAGTTCTTTTTGCACAACCGACAGCCGGGGCCAGGCGCACGCGCGTGGGTCAAATTCCGGGGTCTGCGCGACATTAAAAAGGCCGGATAGCGTTTCGCTATTCCGGCCTGGTATTGACTAACGCGGCGTCAGGAAGCAGCAATAAACAGATCGCGCAGCTGATGCAGTTGGTCGCGCACCTGGGCCGCTTCTTCAAACTCCAGATTCTGCGCGTGCTGCATCATTTTCCCTTCCAGCTCGTGGATTTTCTGCTGCAACGCTTTCGGCGTCAGCGTCAGTTCGCTGGCGTCATCCTGCACCGGATGACGTGACTTGCCGCGACCTTTGGCTTTCGTTTTGGCGATGTTTTCGCCCAGCGCCAGAATATCGACCACTTTCTTGTTCAGACCCTGCGGCACAATACCATGCTCGAGGTTGTACTGATGCTGCTTCTCGCGGCGGCGCTCGGTTTCGCTAATCGCTTTTTCCATCGACGGGGTGATTTTATCCCCGTAAAGGATCGCCTTGCCGTTAATGTTACGCGCGGCACGGCCGATGGTCTGGATCAGCGAGCGCTCTGAACGCAGGAAGCCTTCTTTGTCGGCATCAAGGATGGCGACCAGCGACACTTCCGGCATATCCAGCCCTTCTCGCAGCAGGTTGATACCCACCAGCACGTCAAACTCACCGAGGCGCAGGTCGCGGATGATTTCCATACGCTCCACCGTGTCGATGTCCGAGTGCAGATAGCGCACCCGCTCGCCGTGCTCTTCCAGATATTCGGTTAAATCTTCCGCCATCCGCTTGGTCAGAGTCGTCACCAGCACGCGCTCGTTGATGGTGACGCGCTTGCGGATTTCCGACAGCAAATCGTCCACCTGGGTGGCGACCGGACGCACTTCGATAATCGGGTCCAGCAGGCCGGTCGGACGGACCACCTGATCGACCACTTCATCACCGGATTTCTCCAGTTCGTACTTGCCGGGGGTCGCGGAAACGTAAATGGTTTGCGGAGCCAGCGCTTCGAATTCTTCAAATTTCATTGGGCGGTTATCCAGCGCCGACGGCAGTCGGAAACCGTACTCAACGAGGGTTTCTTTACGCGCGCGGTCGCCGCGATACATGCCGCCAATTTGCGGGATGGTGACGTGCGATTCATCGACCACCAGCAGGCCGTCAGCGGGCAAATAGTCAAACAGCGTCGGCGGCGCTTCACCCTGCCCGCGCCCGGACAGATAGCGCGAATAGTTTTCGATGCCGGAGCAGTAGCCCAGCTCGTTCATCATTTCGAGGTCAAACTGGGTGCGCTGGGTCAGCCGCTGCTCCTCCAGCAGTTTGTTATTGGCCATCAGCGTTTTGCGCCGGTCGGCCAGCTCCACTTTGATGTCTTCCATCGCCTGCAGAATGCGCTCGCGCGGGGTAACGTAGTGGGTTTTCGGGTACACGGTGAAACGCTGAATGGTCGATTCAATATGCCCGGTCAGCGGATCGAAAAGCGACAGACGCTCGACCTCTTCGTCAAAAAGCTCAACGCGCAGCGCCATGTCATCGGATTCCGCCGGGAAGATGTCGATCACTTCACCGCGCACGCGGAAGGTGCCGCGCTGGAATGCCTGATCGTTGCGGGCGTACTGCAACTCTGCCAACCGACGCAGAATATCGCGCTGGTTGATAATCATGCCGATGGTCAGGTGCAGCATCATTTTTAAATAGAGATCGGGGTCGCCAAGGCCGTAAATCGCCGAGACCGACGCCACCACCACCACGTCCCGCCGCTCCAGCAGCGCTTTGGTGGCGGACAGACGCATTTGCTCGATGTGTTCGTTGACCGAGGCGTCTTTCTCAATAAAGGTGTCTGAACTGGGGACGTAGGCTTCCGGCTGATAATAATCGTAGTACGAGACGAAATACTCTACCGCGTTATCCGGGAAGAACTCTTTCATCTCGCCGTACAACTGCGCCGCCAGGGTTTTGTTCGGTGCCAGCACCATTGTTGGGCGCTGGAGATCGGCGATCACGTTCGCCACGGTAAACGTCTTCCCTGAGCCCGTTACGCCAAGAAGCGTCTGATGGGCCAGGCCATCTTCAAGACCTTCTTTCAGACGACGAATCGCCTCCGGCTGATCGCCAGACGGACGGAATGCGGAATTCAGTTTGAACGGTTTACTCATTAAATGGCTACCTGAAAGGAAGAAGCGAGCAGGAGGATAATTTTACCTGTGGTTGACGATTTTGCCAACAATTAATACTGGACAAAAAACCAGTAAACGGTAAAAGTGATTCCGTTGCGCCCGGGAACAACAGCAAAAGCGTAGCGTCCGATGAGGAAAATGCCAGTCGGAACGGGTTATCCCCAGAAAATTTCAATTTTTAACTTTTGTCAAGTAACGTCATGACGCTTTTGTGGCAGCAGATGACACTTTTCTTGCAAATATTGATTTTATATAACCTGTTGATATCAGATGATATATCAGAAAAGATGCGTTTGCCGTCAATTCAGGCGCAAGCCGCGTATTCTCTCGTTTGCCACACGTTTTCTCACTCTCATACACAAGGTTATCCACAGGAATAGTGGATAACTATCTCCAGCCCTTAGCCGCCGCTATCTGGCGAAAATCGCCGACGCCGCAAAATGGCCCCTGTAAAAAATATTTATCACTATTTTTTGACGTTAATCATCTTAAGACGGCGGTGACAGCGCGGGCTACATGCACCACTATTATCGGGCGCTGGCACCGACAAAGTGCATAGCGATGCTTCGCTTCGCTAACATTTTTCCCCTTTTCCTCGGCGGTTTCCGAAATAAGCCTCTTTTTGCGCACGCATGCCGGAAATGGCAAGCCTTTTGCAACATACCTGCTGAAATAGTGGATTGTCGAACTGCACGTGCTGAATTGAGGAGAAACCGATGTTGAGTCTACGCGCTGTAAATCAGTTTTACGGAAGTCAGCATACGCTGTGGAATATCACGCTCGATCTACAGCCGGGGCAATGTACCAGCGTCATTGGGCTGCCGGGGATGGGCAAAACCACCCTGATTAACTGTATTACCGGGTATTTGCCCATCGAGAGCGGCAGTATCGTCTGGCAGGACGCGGATGCCTTGCCCTGCGATCTGCTGCCGGTGTCGGTGCCGCACCGCACCGCGCTTGGGATCAGCCATGTGCCGCAGGATAAGCGCATTTTTTCGCAGTTGACGGTGGAGGAAAACCTGCATATTGCCCGCGCCTCTCGTCAGGACGGCGGCGCGGTAAACGGGGAGATCTACGAGCTGTTCCCGGAACTGCGCACGCTGCGTCAGAGCAAAGCGGCTACCCTGTCAGACGATAACCAGTATCAGCTGGCGCTGGCGCGCGCGCTGGTGACCCGCCCGCGCCTGCTGATCCTTGACGAACCGACGCGCGGCGTGGGGCAGGCATTTTTACTCCGGCTGGGCGAGTTTATTCTGCGCCTGAAACGCGAGCTGGGGCTGACGATCCTGCTGGCAGAGCAGCATCTGTCATTCATCCATCAGGTTTCCGACCGCTTTCTGCTGCTGCATCAGGGGCGCAACGTCGCTCAGGGACAGGTTAATCAACTTGACCAGCGCCTGCTGGCGCAGTGGATGACGCCGGGTGCAGGACACTGAGGTCGAGATACTGACCGGGATCGCACTCCTCTGGCGTCGTCTTAAGCCAGGGGATTTCGCCGAGCAGCGGCGCGGGCAACACGCGTTGCAGGGTGGCGAGATACTCCTGATGACGTTTACCCGGCGGGGTTACGTCGTTGGCGATCCAGCCTGCCAGCGTCAGTCCCGCCTGCTGCACGGCGAGCGCGGTCAGCATCGCGTGGTTGATACAGCCCAGCTTAACGCCCACGACCAGGATCACCGGCAGTTGTTCTGCCGTCACCCAGTCGGCGAAGGTCAGCGTCGGCGACAGCGGCGTAAACCAGCCTCCGGCACCTTCCACCAGCAGCCACTCCGCCTGCGCTTCCAGCGCCCGCAAGCCTGCTGACAGCGCCCCGGCGGTGATGGGACGCCCTTCATCGGCGCTGACGATATGCGGCGAGGTCGGCTCTGCGAAAGTGAAAGGGTTAACCTGCGGATAGCGTAGCGCCAGCGTGCTGTAGCGCTGTAAGGCCAGCGCGTCACTGTTGCGCAGCCCGTCCGCCGTCATTTCGCTGCCGGAGGCCACCGGTTTATAGCCTGCGGTCTTCAGCCCCTGACGGGCGGCGGCCTGTAACAGCGCGCAGCTGGCAACGGTTTTGCCCACTTCGGTGTCGGTCCCGGTGATAAAAAAACGTTTAGTCACGTGCAATAATTCCCGTAAAAAGATGATACGTCAGCGGATACGCGCCCTGCTGCTGCGGCCATGCCAGCTGTAGCTGGCGCAACTGGCTGCGGGTCAGCGGACGACGCTCCCGGCCCTGATGCAGGTGCGTCGCCCCGGTCCCTTTCAGAGAGCGCATGGCGCTTAGCGCATCGGCGAAGGTCAGGCTAATCGACTGCTGATGGCTGCGATAGCGCCAGCCCGCCAGCGCCTCGTGGATGGCCTCCACCGACATAAAACGGTTGACGTGCGGGTGCGCATCGACCGCCCGCCACGCCTGCGCCACTTCCGGCAGCGATCCGGCGATCAGGGTGGTGAACGCCACCGTCCCGCCGGGGCGCACCACCCGGCAGAGTTGCCCGATGGCCTGACGTAAATCGTCGCACCACTGCACCGCCAGATTACTCCACGCCAGGTCGAAGCTCGCCGCGTCCAGCGGCAGAGATTCAATATCCGCCAGCACGTACTGGTGCGCGACCTGCTGGCGCTGCGCTTCCGCCAGCATCTGCGCCGAGAGATCCAGCGCGGTGACCTGGCTGCCGCGCGTCTGCCAGTAACGGCTCATCGCCCCCGGCCCGCATCCGGCGTCCAGCACCCTGGCAAATTCGCGTTCAGGGAGCGCGGTCAGCAGCGCCCGGGCGCTCTGGCGCTGTAGTTCATCATGCTGAAGATACACCGATGCCGCGCGACCAAACGCCGCGGCAACCGCCTGTTTATCGACCGATGGCATCCAGCACCTCCAGCAGACGGGCGATGTCTTCCGTTTCGTGCGCTGCGGTCAGGGTTAAGCGCAGCCGGGCGGTGCCTTCCGGCACCGTTGGCGGGCGGATGGCCGTCACCCAGCATCCCTGCCTGCGCAGGGCATCCGCCATGTTCAGCGCACGGGCGTTGTCGCCCACAATCAGCGGCTGAATGGCGCTGGCGGAATCGGTCAGGCGAGCCTCTAATGCCGCCGCGCCGCGCCGAAACGCGGTGATGTGCTGACGGAGTTTTTCGCGCCGCTGCTGGCCGTCATCGCTCTGGATCACCGAAAGCGCGGCACCCAGCGCCACCGCCTGCGCGGGCGGCATACTGGTGCTGTAAATCAGATGGCGGGCAAACTGAATCAGGTAGTCCGCGACAGGCTCGCTGCACAGCACCGCCGCGCCGCTGACCCCGAAGCCTTTGCCGAAGGTGACGACCAGCAGTTCCGGCTGCACCTGCTGCGCGTGGCAGCTTCCGCGCCCGCCGTCGCCGGTGACGCCCACGCCGTGCGCGTCGTCCACCATCAGCCAGCTCCCTGCCGCCCGCGCCGCCGCGCTAAGCTCTTTTAGCGGCGCGCTGTCGCCGTCCATGCTGAAAACGCCTTCGGTCACCACCAGCTGCTGTCCGTCCACCGGTTTTGCCAGCAGAGTTTGCAGGTGCTGCGGATCGTTGTGCGTGAAGCGGCGAAGCTGCGCCGGGCTGAGGCTGGCGGCTTCCAGCAGCGAGGCATGGCTCAGGCGGTCGGCGAGAATGCGATCCTCTTTTCCTGCCAGCGCCGCGATAACGGCCTGATTAGCGGCAAAGCCGGAGATAAACAGCAGCGCGCGCGGGTAGCCCAGCCAGTGTGCCAGCGCCTCTTCCAGCGTCTGATGGGCGGTCGTGTAGCCGCTGACGTGACCGGAGCCGCCGCTGCCGACGCCGTAGCGCTCCGCGCCCTGCTGCCACGCGCGCACAACGCGCGGGTGCTGGCTTAAGCCGAGATAATCGTTACTGGAGAAATTCACAAAACGACGCCCGTCGGTTTCCAGCCAGCGTCCCGCCCCCTGTGTGACCGTCTGACGCTGGCGCAGGGCACAGGCGGCGCGACGTTGTTCTAAAGCGTTATCAATGCGTTGCTGCCAGTTCATACCGCCGCCGCGTTGTAGTACGCATCGGTGTCCGGCGTTTTCAGTACCTGTTCGAGGCGCTGCTGCTGTTCGTTGTCACCTTCATGCACCGTGGTCTGCTGCGGATTCAGCCCCAGCTTGCGGAACAGTTGTAAATCTTTATCTTCTTCCGGGTTCGGCGTGGTCAGCAGTTTGCAGCCGTAAAACACTGAGTTGGCCCCGGCCATAAAACACATTGCCTGGGTCTGTTCGTTCATCTGCTCGCGCCCGGCGGAGAGGCGAACGTATGACGTCGGCATCATGATGCGGGCGACCGCAATAGTGCGAATAAAATCAAAAGCATCGACGTCTTCGTTGTCTGCCAGCGGCGTGCCTTTAACCTTCACCAGCATGTTGATCGGCACGCTTTCCGGCGGCGTGGGCAGATTCGCCAGCTGCAACAGCAGTCCGGCGCGATCTTTCACCGTTTCGCCCAGCCCGACGATGCCGCCGGAGCACACTTTGATCCCGGCGTCGCGGACTTTATCCAGCGTATCCAGCCGCTCCTGGTAGGTGCGGGTGGTGATGATATTGCCGTAAAATTCCGGCGAGGTGTCGAGGTTATGGTTGTAATAATCCAGTCCCGCCGACGCCAGGCGCCGGGCCTGCGTTTCATCCAGCGTGCCGAGGGTCATGCAGGCTTCCAGCCCCATGGCTTTTACACCCTGCACCATTTGCTCAAGGTAGGGCATATCGCGCTCGTGCGGGTTTTTCCACGCGGCACCCATACAAAAACGGGTCGATCCAGCCAGTTTCGCTTTGCGCGCGGATTCCAGCACCTGCTCAACTTCCATCAGGCGCTCGGTTGCCAGACCGGTTTTGTAACGCGAGCTTTGCGGGCAGTATTTGCAGTCTTCCGGGCAGGCACCGGTTTTAATCGACAGCAGCGTACTGACCTGCACCTGCTGAGGATCGAAATGCTGACGGTGGATTTGCTGCGCCTCGAACAGCAGATCCAGCAGCGGTTTTTGAAAAAGTTCGGTGACTTGCGACATTGTCCAGCGCGGGTGGTGAGCCATGGGGCCTCTCCAAAGGGTTTAGTTAATTCGTGGTTCGGTTTATACTCGTAAACCTAAAGCTTTTCAAAATGGTTTACAAGTCGATTATGACCCAGGACGATCTCGCCTTCGATAAACGCCATATCTGGCATCCCTATACCTCAATGACCTCTCCCCTGCCGGTGTATCCGGTGGTCAGCGCCCAGGGCTGCGAGTTGCAGCTTGCCAGCGGAGAGCATCTGGTGGACGGCATGTCGTCATGGTGGGCGGCGATTCACGGCTATAATCACCCGCGCCTGAATGCGGCGATGACCGCGCAAATCGATCGGATGTCGCACGTCATGTTTGGCGGCATTACTCATCCCTCCGCCGTGGCACTGTGCCGTAAGCTGGTGGAGATGACGCCGGAGGCGCTGGAGTGCGTATTTCTGGCCGATTCCGGCTCGGTGGCGGTTGAAGTGGCGATGAAAATGGCGTTGCAGTACTGGCAGGCCAAAGGCGAGCCGCGCCAGCGCTTTCTCACCTTCCGCAATGGCTATCACGGCGATACATTTGGCGCGATGTCGGTATGCGACCCGGAAAACTCCATGCACAGCCTGTGGCAGGGCTATCTGCCGCAGCATCTGTTTGCGCCCGCGCCGCAGTGTCGTTTTGACGGCGAATGGGACGAGCACGATATGATCCCCTTTGCCCGCCTGATGGCGGCGCATCGCCAGCAGATCGCCGCGGTGATTCTCGAGCCTGTGGTGCAGGGCGCAGGCGGAATGCGCATGTATCACCCACAGTGGCTGAAGCGCATCCGTAAAATGTGCGACCGCGAAGGCATCCTGCTGATTGCCGATGAAATTGCCACCGGCTTTGGGCGTACCGGCAAGCTGTTCGCCTGTGAACATGCGGGAATTACCGCCGATATTCTGTGCCTCGGCAAAGCGCTGACCGGCGGCACGATGACGCTTTCTGCTGCGCTGACCACCCGCACGGTGGCGGAAACGATCAGCAACGGCGAAGCGGGCTGCTTTATGCACGGCCCGACGTTTATGGGCAATCCGCTGGCCTGCGCGGTGGCGAGCGAAAGTCTGGCGCTGCTGGCGGAAAACCACTGGCAGGCGCAGGTTTCAGCCATTGAAGAGCAACTGAAGGCCGAACTGGCACCGGCGCGCGACGCGGCGCTGGTCGCCGACGTGCGCGTGCTTGGCGCGATCGGCGTGGTAGAAACGACCCGCCCGGTCAATATGGCAGCGCTCCAGCGCTTTTTTGTCGATCGCAACGTGTGGATCCGTCCTTTCGGCAAGCTGATCTACCTGATGCCGCCCTACATCATCCACCCGGAGCAGTTGTCGCGCCTGACGCGGGCGGTCAATCTTGCGGTGCAGGATGAAACGCTTTTTAGCGCGTAAGACGCGGTGCTACACTTCTTAATTAGCGAGTGAGCAACCTTAAGGAGCAGTGATGAAGTTACTCAGCAAAGATTTTCAGGACGGCGATAAACTGCACAACCGCCATGTCTTTAACGGCATGGGCTATGAAGGGGATAACATTTCTCCGCATCTGGCGTGGGACGACGTCCCGGCGGGAACGAAGAGTTTTGTCGTCACCTGCTACGATCCCGATGCGCCGACCGGTTCCGGCTGGTGGCACTGGGTGGTCGCCAACCTGCCCGCCGACACCCGCGTGCTGCCGCAGGGTTCCGGCTCTGCTTTGCTTCCTCTGCCGGAGGGCGCAATTCAGACCCGCACCGACTTTGGCAAGACCGGCTACGACGGCGCGGCACCGCCCAAGGGGGAAAGCCATCGCTATATCTTTACGGTTCACGCGCTCAATGTGGATCGCATTGAGGTAGATGAAGGTGCCAGCGGTGCCATGGTCGGTTTCAACGTTCATTTCCACACCCTCGGCAGCGCGTCAATCACCGCGTACTACATCTGAGATGAAAAATAGCGTGGCTGGCGACTGGCTGGATTTTCACCGCGAAAAGGAAAGCGGGATTGACAGCGTCAGCGCGCATTTCACCGGACACGCCTACGATCCTCACGACCACGACGAAATTCTGGTCGGCGTCACCTGGCAGGGAGTGCAGCGCTTTCGCTGTCATCGCACGGTACATACCAGCACCCCGGGGCGCGCAATTTTAATTGAGCCGGGCGCGGTGCATGACGGCCATGCCCCGGAGCCGGGCGGATTTACCTATTCGATGCTGTATCTGCCGCAGCCGTGGGTTTCAGCGCAGCTTGCCCGGCGCGGGCAGGATGATATTTCGCTGATCGAAGCGGCGTTCTGCCACACCCTCACCGACGATCCCCTGTTAATGCACGCTATTCAGCAGACCTTTTTTGCCTTCCATCATGATGAAGGCCGACTGGCGCGGGATCAGAGTACTGACCGCCTGCTGACCATGCTGATGAGCCATATCAAAGAGAAACCGCCGTCGCTTAAGGACGATCCGCTGTGCCAGATGCAGCGCGTGCGCGAGATCCTCCATGAGCGGATGGCCGATGACATCGGTCTTGATGAGTTATCGCGTCTGGCGGGCATTGACCGTTTTCGCCTCAGCCGCCAGTTCAGTAAGGCGTTCGGCCAGACGCCGCACGCCTATCTGGTCAGGCTGCGGCTGCGTAGCGCGCGGGCGCTGCTTAGTCACGGCGTGGAGCCGGTGCAGGTCGCGTTACAGGTGGGTTTTGCCGACCAAAGCCATCTTGGGCGCTGGTTCCAGCGTGCTTACCGGATGTCACCCGCCGCTTTTCAGCAGCAGTGCACAAACGTTCTATCCCGCTAAACCGCATTCTCCGATGATGGGTCTTTACCGTGCAGATGGAGAAAAGAGACGCATGTTCGACAGCAAAATTGCCTTTGTAGTACGAGACGATCTGGAAAGCTGGCAGCGGCTAAACGTCGTCGCCTTCCTTGCCACCGGTATTGTCGCCGCCGCGCCTGACGTGCTGGGCGAGACCTATATCGACGCCCATCATCGCCCCTATTCCCGCATATCCGCCCAGCCGATGCTGATTTTCGCAGGCGATCTGGCCGCCCTCCAGCGTACCCATCGCAAGGGGCTTGAGCGGGAATTAATCCTTGTGCCTTACGTACAGGCGATGTTCGCTACCGGCAATGATGCAGATAACCGCGCGGTGTTCCTGGAAGAAGACGCCGACGCGATGAATCTGGTGGGAATCGCCCTGCGCGGCCCGAAAAAAGCGGTCGATAAAGTGATTAAAGGGCTGTCATTACATCCCTGATTTTTGCCCCGCCGACGCCCCGCGTTCGGTGGGATTTTCCGACCCAAAATCATCAGATTGTAAATCAACACCTTTCGTCGTGACTTTTTAGTAATTTGGCTTCCCGTTTCGCTCAACTTAGTATAAAACAGCAGGCTTTAAAGGACCCTTTAACATTTACCAGCCTGGAGTTCCCCTTGAACACATTTTCGGTTTCCCGCCTGTCTCTGGCACTGCTTCTGGGCGCGACGCTGACCGCATGCAGCTCAACGCCGGCCGATGAACAACCGTCTGCACAAATCGCGCCTGGCACCGCTGCACGCCCGGTGCTCACCGCCAGCGAAGCAGAGAATTTTGACGCTGCGCATTATTTCCTGTCGATGACGCCGAACACCGCGCCGTGGAAGCCGTCGGCGATTAATATTCCTGCTAAACCTGATTTTGTGGTCGGACCCGCAGGGACCGCAGGCGTGACCCATACCACCATTCAGGCCGCCGTTGATGCCGCTATCACCCGCCACACCAGCAGCCGCCAGTACATTGCTATTATGCCGGGTGAGTACCAGGGCACCGTTTACATTCCGATTGCGCCTGGCAGCCTGACGCTGTACGGCACGGGCGAGAAAGCCGCCGACGTTAAAATCAGCGAAGCCATCGATTCTGAAATCGATCCGGTCAGCTGGCGTCGTCTGGTTAACCCGGCAGGCAAATATATGCCCGGCAAACCCGGCTGGTACATGTTTGATAAATGCCAGAGCAAACGCGCGGCAACGGTCGGCCTGATGTGCTCTGCCGTATTCTGGTCACAGAGCAATGGTCTGCAATTGCAGAATCTGACCATTGCCAACAATCTCGGCGACAGCGTCGATGCTGGCACTCATCAGGCAGTGGCCCTGCGCAGCGACGGCGACCAGGTACAGATCAATAACGTCAACATTCTGGGCCGCCAGAACACCTTCTTTGTCACCAACAGCAGCATTCAGAACACCCTGCAAAATGACCGTCAGACCCGCACGCTGGTGACGAACAGCTACATTGAAGGCGATGTCGATCTGGTTTCCGGTCGCGGCTCGGTGGTCTTCGACAATACCGATTTCCACGTCGTTAACTCCCGCACCCAGCAAGAAGGCTACGTCTTTGCGCCAGCGACGTTATCGAATATTTATTTCGGTTTCCTCGCCACCAACAGCCGCTTTACCGCCGCCGGTGACAACGTGGCGCAGCTTGGCCGCTCGCTGGATATCGACAGCAACGTTAACGGGCAGGTGGTGATCCGCGACAGCGTGATTAACCAGGGCTTTAACGTGGAAAAACCGTGGGCCGACAGCGCCGTCTCTAAACGCGCGTTTAACGGCAACACCGGCAGCCAGAACGAAAAAGGTGAGATCCAGCGCGACCTGAACGATGCGCAGTTTAACCGCATGTGGGAGTTCAACAACCGGGGCGTTGGCAGCCAGGTCGTTGCACCGAACAAATAATCGGTTTCAGGCAGCAAACAGTGAAAACCTCGCCACGGCGAGGTTTTTTTTCGGACGTTCTCGTGGATATTATGCGTTTTTCCGCTACCTGCTACGGCCTGAATCACCTGTCGTTTTACCGTGATTTTACCGTTGATGGTCAGGATGTCTCCACCCGGGTACTGGCAAACACGGCGTTGTTTAAAGAAACAGAAATGAAATTGTTCGACGAAGGGACGATTTCGCTTTCAGACAATGAGTTACCCAACGAATATCTTTATTTTTATTTAAATAATAAAGATATTCAGGCATTAATGATCCACCCGCTGATTAATGATTACGCTATTGCGACAAAAATCCTCGTCGAATTACAGGCCGCGAAGCAAAAGGATTTTATCCAGGCCCAGGATTTATTTAAACAATCAGAAAATGTGCTGAAGGAAAGTCAATTCTTTACGGAGTATGGGCCATTGCTACAACTGCCCTTTACCTGTGGGCCGTTATCCGTTTATTGTGCAATAACCATTAATTATCATCACACACAGCGAATTAATGCCCCCCTCTGTACCCTGTTATTAGTGCGGTGATGGTAACGTTAATTTTGAACAGTAAAATCATTGAAGGTAACGTCAACGTGGTTTTCCTGGATTCGCGGGGCCTGTTTGTGACAATTATTGCCTCGTTAGCTACCGTTGAGTTTATCAGGACAGGCATTAACAACGAAACCCATAGCATGTTCAGACATAAAAAATCCGGGAGCAGAGGGCTGATCCCGGATTGTCTCTTCTTAAACGATCGGCATTACTTTCAGTGAAAGGGCCCTGCGCCGGTTGTTATCAGAAGCTGACGTTATAGTTCATCATCAGACCTTTATCGCTGATACCGTCCTCTTTCCAGTGGTACGCCTCCAGCCCGGCGCGGGTGTTACCGGCGTTATACTTCACGCCCGCCTGCGCTTTGCTGTTGATGCCGCCCCCCTGCTGACCGTCCTCAACGTTAAAGCGCTGGCCTGCGGCTCCCTGCAGCGAGGCTTTTTTACCGGTGCTGATGTGGCTCAGGTTCGGCCCGCCTTCCAGCGTCGCCGTTGCTGCCCAGCCATCTTTACCCGCGTAGCTCAGCTGCATCCCCGCCACCGAGTCCACCGCCGTTTCCGTGCTGCTGCTCATGTTCAGGCTGAAGTCGCCTGCGCCTTTCTCCTGATAGCCGTCCTCGGTGGTGTGGCGCAGTTTCACGCCCGCATACGGCGCCACCTCAAACCCTTCCTGCACGGTGAACGTCCTGCGGCCTTCAGAGCGCAGCTCCAGGTACTGCTGGCGGGTGGCTGATTTCGCCGTTTCGCTCACGTCGCCGTAGCTGATGGCGCGGTTGCTGTCGAACTGGTGCACGTCATAACGCAGACCGTTATTCCAGGACAGACCGTTTTCACCCAGCGGCATGGCATGGTTCAGACCGAAGAACTGGCTGTAACCGCCTGCCAGACCGTTATCCCCGGCAGAAATACCGGTGCTGTCGCCGTTGATGCGCGCAATCCCGTACTCCATGGACAGCGTCTGGTTGCCGCCAAACGCCAGCGTCTGACGCAGGGCCATCATGTCGTACCTGGTGTTGTTGCCCAGTTCTGCGCGTTTGTCGCCCTGCGCCACCACGTTGAAGGCCAGACCGTTTTTCACCACCGGCGCGGTATCGGCCAGCATGTCAAAACGGTTGCTCAGCACCCGGGCGTCGCGGGAAACGCTGTTCGCCATGCTGCCGCTGATTTGCTTCATCGCTCTGGTCACATCCGCAGAGGTCGACAGGTTGAGGCTGTTGTACAGCGCGTTGCTGGTGTAACCCGCATCCAGCGCTTTCGCCACATCGCTGACGCTGTCGTCATTCACCACGTCCGTGTACCCGTATTGTCATACAGCCAGTTTTTGCTGCCGTCTGCATTTTTTCCGGTCAGTGTAATGGTGCCGTCATCATTGATAGTCCAATTCACCAGTACAGCCGTCTGAGCCGTTGCAGGATGCGTTAAGGTGTAAGTCCCGTCTGCATTTTTGTTGTAGGACCATGCCACACCCTTGATGGTCAGCGTGCTGCTGGCTTCATCCCATTCCACGCCGTTGGTGAAACTGGCTGTTCCCGGAGCATGAGGTGCCGGAGGCGTCGGGGTATCACTGCCATCATCAGGCGGCAGCGGAGTATCACCGTCATTGTCAGGCGGCAGTGGGGTATCATCACCGTTGTCAGGCGGCAGCGGGGTATCATCACCGTTGTCAGGTGGCAGCGGTGTGGCATCACCGTTGTCAGGCGGCAGCGGGGTATCACTGCGATGGTGGTTGTCGTCGCCGTCATCATCGTTAGACACTGCGATTCCGAACGCCGCAGCAACCGTCGCAATACCGCCTGCCACCCATTCCCAGTTTTCTTCCAGGAATGACGGTTCTTCTTTCAGACAGGTTGCCGGTAATTTTGCTTTTTGTTCTTTGGTTAATGATTTGATATCTTTGGGGCAACTACTTTGGTTGCCTTTATTTAGAGATCTGATTGTCTCAACTTCATCAGCCCAAACCGGGGTGGCTTGCAGAGCAAGCGCAATACATAATGATATCGCACTTCTGCGGGAAGCGGGGGTCCGTGAAATATATTTCATTAAAAGAGTCCTTTAAAATGTTATATACCCCGAATTTAAGCGGGCGGGTATACATATCCATGAAAAATGCAATAGCGAATGACAATTAAAGTTTGTATCTCGATGAATCTTACATTTTTTTTCGAATGTTTTGTAGGTTTTTACTTGCATCAAAGAGCAAGAAAAAAATGATTTATGTCATTGATAAACATGTAAATTTACACCACACTTAATCAAAAATTAATTAATTATTAAGCCATGATTAACGAACTCGCACCCTAATCCATTGTTTAAGTGTATTGTTTGCTAAAGTCGCTAAATGCCAGCAGTAAGTATGCGATAATACGGAAGCAGAGACGTATGACATCCCATTAAAATTATTAAACTGCGCGATCGCATTTATTAAATAATTAATTACCGCCTGGTTTTAATTAGTGTTATATTTATACCCTGAATAATTCGAGTTGGATGACAAAACAGCTAAGCCGTTTTGAACAACGCTTGCGCTGGCCCGCAGGGCGAGGTCTGCAAGACCGGGTAACGCGGCAAGCGAGGGAAGCCCCGGAAGTGGCCAGGGTGAGTGGGCGCAGTCAACGCCCAGGCAACAGTGCCGAGGTAGCGCACCCTTAATCAATGAATTCTCTCCTGAAGCAGTACATTTCACACCAGGGGTAAAACTGGCATCACATGCCAGCACAGTTCATACCCTGTTCTGTCTCTTTCTTATCAATAACCATCAATTAAACGTCTGTGTCTTCTTTGGTGGTGACATTGTATTGTCCTGTGAAATGCATTAACCTGCGCGGATAATGGATTTCTCCTTAAAATGGAAATATTGACAGGCCCCCAAAAATGCCAAACTTAAACAATCTGCATCAATTCGATCTTAATGTTTTACCGTTATTTTTTTCGGTCTACAAACATTCGAGCATTACCAAAGCCGCCGCCGAGATGCAGATGACACCGCCGAATATTACCCAAAGTATTAATAAGCTCCGTGCGCATTTCAATGACCCACTCTTTGTCAGATGTGGCCAGGGAATTAAGTCGACAATTTTCTGCGACCAGCTCCATGCCTCTCTCAGCGCAAGCTTTAATAATATTTACCAGTCGATTTTTAATGTAGACACTCGTGATGAAGTTGTAATCTATGCACCGGACGGTCCGATGCTGGATTTCATTAATAAATATTCTAAATTAGAAAACCCTGAAGAGTTACCAAAAGTCATTCATCACACAGCCATTTTAGAAGCCAATGAAACTATTGATCTTTTTGCCTTCAGAAAAGCGGATATTGTGCTTACTCACGAGAAAATTGTCCACCCTGGCATTATTAGTGTAAAATTATACACAATGGCTTCTTATATTGTAGTTAACAACAATCATTCCGAAAAGGATCTTTTACTTGAAAAAGATAATGAAAAAAAATTACTTGACCAATGTTGGGTAACGCTCAATTCCGGGAACATTCATTATCAGAGCATCCGCAAAAACAGTCATTTATCAAGAATACTTAAAAAAAGAAAAGTCGTGTTCGAGAGTTCATCTCAAAACATCAACCTGCTATTTATTGAAAAAACCAATTCGGTGGGATTTATATCTGCATTAATGTATGAAAATATGAGCAAAAGGCGGCGTGAAAATATCACCCTGATACCAGACCATCATTTAACAATAGATATGTATTTAAATTATAAACCTTGTGATAAAAATGTGCTTAAAATTGTGGAGATATTTTTAAGCAGTCAGAGCCTGACTGAAACTGGTGATGCCTCCAGCGAGTAGAAAATGAATTTTTCAATATTATGTTCAGACATAAAAAATCCGGGAGCAGAAAGCCGCTCCCGGATTGCTTCTTACTGGCTGGATCGTTCAGGTGCTCTCAAACGATCAGCACTTTTTATTTCTTAATACGCGTTAACGACCACCCACATTGGCCCCTGGCCGACCGCGTAGCGGCCTTTTTCTTCCAGCAGCCCCTGCTTGCCCTGAATTTCATACAGCGCGATGTGGTGAGATTTCTGCCCGGCGGCGATCAGGTATTTACCGCTGTGATCGACATTAAAGCCGCGCGGCTGGGTTTCCGTCGGCTGATAGCCTTCAACGGCCAGCACGCTACCGTCTTCGGAAATACTGAAGATGGTGATCAGGCTGGCGGTGCGGTCACAGGTGTAAAGGTGACGTCCGTCCGGGGTGATATGGATATCGGCGGCCCAGCGGGTGTCGGCAAAATCGCCGGGCATACTGTCCAGCGTCTGGATGCACTCAATTTCACCGTGCGCATTGTTTAAATCCCAGACGTCCACGGAACTGTTCAGTTCGTTAATGCTGTAGGCGTACTGATGATTCGGATGGAACGCCATATGGCGCGGGCCAGCCCCTTCAACCGTATTCACCGCTTCCGGGGTTTGCGCCACCAGATGACCGTCGTCGCTTAAGGTAAACAGACAAATGCGATCCTGCTTCAGCGCCGGAACCCACAGGGTGCGGTTATCCGGGGAGATATTTGCCGAGTGGCAGCCCTCCAGTCCTTCCACCACGTCAACGGTTGCCACGGGCAGGCCATTCTCGACGCGCGTGACGCTGACGCATCCCGCGTTGTATGAACCGCTGAAAATAAAGCGCCCGCTATGGTCGGTCGAAATATGGGTGGGGCTGCCGGGCAGCGGTGCTTCGGCGGTATAGGTCAGCGCACCGTTATCCGGCGCGATGCTGTAAGCCAGCACGCGAAATTCCGGGCGCACGCCAACGTACAGGTAGCGTTTATCCGGGCTGACCACCATCGGCTGCACCTGTCCCGGCACATCCACGACCTGAATCAGGGTAAGTGTCCCCCCCGGATTAAGATCCCAGACGTGGATCTGCTGGCTTTCCGGGCTGGCGGTATAAACGGTTTGTTTCATGAATACTCCTTTCCTTACTACAGCGTGGAAGTAAATAACCAAAATAGACTTTTTTGACCGTTAATGCTGAATTTATTTGTCCTGTCCGCGCGGCGGTGTACCATCGCAGGCAGTAAAAATACTCTCCGACGACAGGAAAATCGCATGACCACGCGCGTTATCGCCCTTGATTTAGACGGCACGCTGCTGACGCCGCAAAAAACCTTTCTTCCCTCTTCTCTTGAAGCCCTGATGCGTGCGAAAGAGGCTGGCTATAAACTGATTATCGTCACCGGACGGCATCACGTCGCTATTCATCCTTTTTATCAGGCGCTGGCGCTCGATACACCTGCAATCTGCTGCAATGGCACTTACTTGTATGATTATCAAGCAAAAAAGGTGCTCGAAGCCGATCCGATGCCGGTCGCGAAAGCAGTACAGTTAATTGAAATGCTGAATGACTATGATATTCACGGCCTGATGTATGTGGATGACGCCATGCTGTATGAGCGCCCGACCGGGCACGTGATCCGCATGAGCCAGTGGGCGCAGACTCTGCCGGAGGCCCAGCGTCCGGTATTCCACCAGGTCGCTTCCCTGACCCAGGCAGCGCACGACGTCAACTGCGTGTGGAAGTTTGCCCTGACCGATGAGAATATCGGCAAGCTACAGGATTTTGCGCTCAACGTCGGCGAAACGCTGCAATTAGAGTGCGAATGGTCCTGGCAGGATCAGGTTGATGTCGCCCGCCACGGCAACAGCAAAGGCAAACGCCTGACGCAGTGGGTGGAAGCACAGGGCTGGTCTATGCAGGACGTGGTGGCGTTTGGCGATAACCAGAACGATATCAGTATGCTGGAAGCGGCGGGCACGGGCGTGGCGATGGGCAACGCGGTGGATGACGTTAAAGCGCGGGCTAACGTGGTCATCGGCGATAATACAGAAGACAGCATCGCCCGCTTTATTTACAGCCAGCTTCTGTAATTACGCGGTGATCGACACGCTCTTGATCTGCGCGTAAAGCCACAGGCCAGGTTTGATGCCCAGCTCATCCCTGGCCCACGGGCTGATCCGCGCCCACAGCGTGCGGCTGCCCACCTCCAGTTGCACCTCGACCTGACCATTATCATCGAAGCACTGGGCGACTTTCGCCCGCAGAATATTACGGATACTGCTGTGCTGGGGCGGCTGGAGCACCAGTGATACATCCGACGCCTGAATGCGCACCCGCAGCACCGACTGCACCGGGCGCTCCAGTTTGTTGACCCACAGATGCTGATCGCCAAGCGCCAGCGCGGTCATCGCGTAATGCGGATGATGTTCCAGCACGCTGACCTTAAGAATACTGCTTTGCTGCTCCTGCGGCAGCCACGGATGCATCACGCTGCTGCCCCACACCTCTTCGAGCGGGCCGAAGGCTTTGACTTCACCGTTTTCCAGCACCAGCACGTTATCCGCCAGATGCAGGATCTCGTCCAGCGAATGGCTGACGTAAAGCATCGGGATATGGATCTCCCGCGCCAGCCGTTGCAGATAAGGCAACAGGTCGCGCTTGCGGGGGATGTCCAGCGAGGCCAGCGGCTCATCGAGCAGCAGCAGTTCCGGGGCGGTCAGCAGCGCGCGCCCAATCGCCACCCGCTGTTTTTCGCCGCCGGAAAGCGTGCCCGGCAGGCGGTCGAGCAGCGGCTCAATGCCCAACAGCGCCACCAGCTTGTCGAACTGCCCGGCCATGCTTTTCGCCATCCCGTAGCGCAGATTGCCGCGCACTTTGTAATGCGGAAACAGTCGCGCGTCCTGAAAGACGTAGCCAACCCGGCGCTTCTCCGGTGACAGGCAAATGCCTTTTTCGGCATCGTTCAGCACGCGATTATTTAATACGATGCGCCCCTGTTCAGGCCGCGTCAGGCCGCTAATCGCATTGATGAGCGAGGTTTTTCCCGCGCCCGATATGCCGAAAATTGCCGTGATACCGCTGGCGGGCAGCGTTTCGTGAATGTTAAGCCGGTGATTGCCCAGCGTCTGGGTAAAATTAAGCTCCAGCATGATTATCTCCCGGTCCGTTCACGACTAATGCGCGCCAGCCACTCGGAAATGAGCAGGGAAATAAGCGCCAGTACAATCGAAATAATACACAGCCGCGCGGCCGCGCTTTCGCCGCCGGGCATCTGGATCAGGGTGTACATTGCAGAAGGGATGGTGCGGGTTTCACCGGGAATATTGGAAACAAAGGTGATGGTTGCGCCAAATTCGCCCAGCGAGCGGGCGAAGGCCAGTACCGTACCGACGATAATGCCCGGCAGCATCAGCGGCAACGTGATGGTCAGAAAAACGCGCGTCCGCCCGGCTCCCAGCGTGCGCGCCGCCTGTTCCAGCTTGATATCAACGCCTTCCAGCCCAAGGCGGATTGCGCGGACCATCAGCGGGAAAGACATTACCGCCGCCGCCAGCACCGCACCGCGCCAGCTAAACGCGAGGGTGATGCCAAACCAGTCATACAGCCACGCGCCAATCACGCCACGCCGCCCCATTGAGATGAGCAGTAAATAACCGACCACCACCGGCGGCAGTACCAGCGGCAGATGAAGCAGGCTGTCGAGTAACGCTTTGCCCGGAAAGCGACGGCGAACCAGCAACCAGGCAAAGAAGATCCCAAAAGGCAAACTGAATAACACTGCGAGAGAAGACACTTTAAGGCTCAGCAGCACGGCCTGCCATTCGGGATCGGTCAGTATCATTAGTGAGTCGTAAATCCGTAACGTTTAAAGATAGCCGACGCCTGCGGCCCTTTCAGATAGTCGTAAAAGGCGCTGACCGTCGCGTTTTTATGCCCGTCGATAATTGCCAGCGGGTATTCTACTTTTTGATGGGAATCTTCCGGGAAAGTCCCCACGACTTTCACGCCTTTACTGGCGACCGCATCAGAGCCGTAAACGATGCCGAGCGGCGCTTCGTTACGCTCAACCAGCGCCAGCGCACCGCGAACATCTTCCGCCGGGGCCAGTTTGGGCGATAGCGTATCCCATGCGCCCAGTTTTTGCAGCGCCTCTTTGGCGTAGATGCCCGCCGGAACATGATCCGGGTCGCCTACCGCCAGACGCCCGCCGTCCAGCAGGCGCGTCCATTGGGTTTTGCCGTCAATGGTGACGTCACCGAGCTTGCTGGCTTTCGGCGCGACAACCACCAGGCTGTTGCCCAGCAATGTTTCACGGCTGGCGGTATCAATCGCTTTTTTATCCACCGCGTAATCCATCCATTTCTGGTCGGCAGAAATGAACAGATCGGCAGGCGCACCGGCTTCAATCTGCCGCGCCAGCGTTGAGGAGGACGCAAAGGAGGACACCACCTCAACGTTTTTCTCTTTTTTATATTCTGCCGCGATATCCTGCATGGCGTTGGTCAATGATGCCGCCGCAAAAACCGTGACTTTTGCGTCGTCTGCCAGCGCGTGTCCGGCAACGGTCAGCGTTAATGTTGCCCCTGCAAAAAAGCGTACCCATGTACGTGCCATCTGTAACTCCTGTGAGTGTCGTTATATATCAAATAATATAACGATATGCTCATGGATTTCCCAGCGTTTATTACACCCATTCTGTAAGTAGACTATCGGCAATGAAGAGAAAAACTTGAAGGGAAACGCCCGCAAAAGCGGGCGTCGGGGGATCAGCGGCGCTGCTCAGAGCGGTCTTTGCGACCGATACCGGAGAAGACGTTAAACACTTCGCCGAGGCCGTAGATTAATCCCAGGATGATCGCCATCACCACTGGGACCATGACTACAGCAAAAAGCAGACTTTTCAACAACTCTAACATGGTGAACTCCAGATATTGTGAATGGTTTTATTGTAACGAGAAATGGGCAAAAAGCACTCCCCTTTTGTGCGGTGGGGAAAGGGTCTGTATCTGTGGCGCGGGGGGAAGGACAACCACTTTACGAATTATCATTGCGAGGTAAAACTATATGTGAATAAATTATTAGCGTATTGAGATTAATAATAAAACGGCTGCCCGTATAATTCCCTTATTTGCCGTTAACAATAAATGTTTTCAATCAGCAATGGCCTTGCCAGATAAATGATTTAATAAAATAGTAACCCTCGATATATTCTCACGTACTTATCCTACAATGGGTTGGCGTCAGCGAGCGTTTACGTCACAATACCCTTTTTGCCAGGACATGGTTATGCAGGCTGAAATCCTCCTCACTCTCAAACTCCAGCAGCGTCTTTTCGCCGATCCACGTCGTATCGCCTTGCTTAAACACATTGAACAAACCGGTTCGATTAGCCAGGGCGCGAAAAATGCGGGCATCAGCTACAAAAGCGCGTGGGATGCGATTAACGAGATGAATCAGTTAAGCGAGCAGCCGCTGGTGGATCGCGCTACCGGCGGTAAAGGCGGCGGTGGCGCAGTGCTGACGCGTTATGGTCAGCGGCTGATTCAGCTTTACGATCTGCTGGCGCAAATCCAGCAAAAAGCCTTTGATGTGCTGAGCGACGACGATGCGCTGCCGCTGAACAGCCTGCTGGCGGCAATTTCCCGCTTTTCCCTGCAAACCAGCGCCCGCAATCAGTGGTTCGGCACGGTAATGGCGCGCGACGATGATCGGGTACAGCAGCATATTGACGTGCTGCTGGCCGACGGCACCACCCGGCTGAAAGTCGCGATTACGGCGCAAAGCGGTGAACGGCTCGGCCTTGATGAGGGTAAAGAGGTGCTGGTATTGCTGAAAGCGCCGTGGGTCAACGTCACGGCAGATCGCGCGCAGGCAGCGACGGCAGATAACCAGCTTACCGGCATTATTCACCATGTTGAGCGCGGCGCGGAGCAGTGCGAAGTGTTGATGACCCTGGCGGATGGTCAGATCCTGTGCGCCACGCTCCCCACCGCGCAGGCGGCAGGGCTGGCAGAGGGGAACGAAGTCATTGCTTATTTCAACGCTGACCGGGCAATCATCGCCACGCTGTGTTAAGCGAATTGACATTCCCTTCAGGAAATCGTATCCCTGTTTGAAATACTGCAAAAAACGGGATAAATCATGTCATTGTTGCATATTTCGCAAGGCACGTTTCAGTTGGGGGAAGCGCGCCGGTTAACGATTAATGATTTGACGCTGCGTGCGGGCGAGAGCTGGGCCTTCGTCGGCACTAACGGCAGCGGCAAATCCGCGCTGGCGCGGGCGCTGTCGGGAGAGCTTTCGCTGACAAAAGGCACCCGCCAGAGTGATTTTTCACGCACCACCCGCCTCTCCTTCGAGCAGTTACAAAAGCTGGTGAGCGATGAATGGCAGCGCAATAACACCGATTTGCTCAGTCCGGGCGAAGAGGACACCGGACGGACGACGGCGGAAATTATTCAGGCAGACGTCAACGATCCTGAACGCTGCGCCCGTCTTGCCGCACAGTTTGGTATTACTCCACTCCTTTCCCGTCGTTTTAAATATCTCTCCACCGGCGAAACCCGCAAAACATTATTGTGCCAGGCGCTGATGAGCGAGCCGGATTTGCTGATCCTTGATGAGCCCTTTGACGGACTGGATGTGGCGTCGCGCGAGCAGCTGGCCGGGTTGCTTGCCACGCTGCATCAGTCGGGATACACGCTGGTGCTGGTGCTCAACCGCTTCGATGAAATCCCGGCATTTGTACAGTACGCGGGCGTGCTGGCGGACTGTACGCTGCTCGACACCGGCGAAAAGGATGTGCTGCTTCAGCAGGCGCTGATCGGGCAACTGGCGCATAGTGAGCGTCTGGACGGTATTCAGCTTCCTGAATCCGACGAACCTTCTGTCCGCCTGACGCTGCCTGCCAACACGCCGCGCATTGTGCTCAACGATGCGGTGGTGTCGTATAACGATCGTCCTGTTCTCAATCATTTAAGCTGGACGGTACAGCCGGGTGAGCACTGGCAAATTATCGGGCCTAACGGCGCGGGAAAATCCACCCTGCTAAGCCTGATCACCGGCGATCATCCGCAGGGCTACAGTAACGATCTGACCCTGTTTGGCCGCCGTCGCGGCAGTGGCGAAACTATCTGGGATATTAAAAAGCACATTGGCTACGTCAGCAGCAGCCTGCATCTTGATTATCGCGTCAGTACCAACGTGCGCAACGTCATTTTGTCAGGCTATTTTGACTCGATTGGCATTTATCAGGCGGTATCCGATCGGCAGCATAAGCTGGCGCAGGGCTGGCTGGATATTCTGGGTATTGATGCCCGTACCGCTGATGCGCCGTTTCACAGCCTTTCCTGGGGACATCAGCGGCTGGCGCTGATTGCCCGCGCGCTGGTGAAGCATCCGACGCTGCTGATCCTCGACGAACCGCTTCAGGGTCTGGACCCGCTTAACCGTCAGCTGGTGCGCCGGTTTATTGATATTTTAATTGGCGAAGGTGAAACACAGCTGCTGTTTGTGTCTCATCATGCCGAAGACGCGCCGGAGTGCATCACCCACCGGCTGGCGTTTGTGCCGGAGGGTGAAAGCTACCGTTACGAGCTGGAAAAGCGTTAAGCGAAGCACAGATCCGCCCGCTCGCGGGTGCGATAAAGGTAGGCCCTGCCAGCGTGCCTGACCGCCCGCCACGGCTGAGTAAATTGAGCTCATCAGTGCTTCTGTCCCGCAGCGAAAAGACACAAATACACGCGTTGCGGGCAACTTATTTTAGGATTTATCACACCTCAGTCTAAGCCAATGATTTAAATGGTTTTACAGAAAAATCTCGCCGTTCTGCGCGCCAGTGTAAGCGATTCCACAAACATATCCCATGTCACACTTTTCACATCTTTGTTATGCTATCTTAATGACATATCATAAGCATGATGGAGCGAAATATGAGAGTTCTGGTTACGGGTGGTAGCGGTTACATTGGAAGTCATACCTGTGTGCAACTGCTGCAAAATGGCCACGAGGTCATCATTCTGGACAATCTGTGCAACAGCAAGCGCAGCGTAATGCCGGTTATTGAGCGCCTTGGCGGTAAGCAACCGACCTTTGTGGAAGGCGATATCCGTAACGAGCCGCTGATGACCGAGATCCTGCACGATCACGCCATTGATGCGGTGATCCATTTCGCCGGTCTGAAAGCCGTCGGTGAGTCGGTGGCGAAACCGCTGGAATATTATGATAACAACGTTAACGGCACCCTGCGTCTGATTTCTGCGATGCGCGCGGCCAACGTGAAAAATTTCATTTTTAGCTCCTCGGCGACCGTTTACGGCGATCAGCCCAAAATCCCTTATGTTGAAAGTTTCCCTACCGGCACGCCACAAAGCCCGTATGGCAAAAGCAAACTGATGGTCGAACAAATCCTTACCGATCTGCAAAAAGCCCAGCCGGAGTGGAGCATTGCCCTGCTGCGCTACTTTAACCCGGTTGGCGCGCATCCGTCGGGAGATATGGGTGAAGATCCGCAGGGTATCCCGAATAACCTGATGCCGTATATCGCCCAGGTTGCCGTGGGCCGCCGCGAGTCGCTGGCCATTTTTGGCAACGATTACCCGACGCAAGACGGTACCGGCGTGCGTGATTATATTCACGTTATGGATCTGGCAGACGGTCACGTTGCCGCCATGCAAAAACTGGCGGACAAGCCGGGCGTGCATATTTATAACCTCGGTGCGGGCGTCGGCAGCAGCGTACTGGATGTGGTTAACGCTTTCAGCAAAGCCTGCGGCAAACCGCTTAACTACCATTTCGCCCCGCGTCGCGATGGCGATCTCCCCGCTTACTGGGCAGATGCCAGCAAAGCCGATAAAGAACTGGACTGGCGCGTTACCCGCAATCTCGATGAAATGGCACAGGACACCTGGCACTGGCAGTCACGCCATCCCCAGGGTTATTTAGACTAAGGAACAGTGATGACACAATTTAATCCGGTCGATCATCCGCACCGCCGCTATAACCCGTTAACCGGGCAGTGGGTTCTCGTTTCGCCGCACCGCGCAAAACGTCCCTGGCAGGGGGCGCAGGAAACGCCTTCGCAGCAAAAGCTGCCCGCGCACGATCCTGACTGTTTCCTGTGTGCTGGCAATACCCGCGTCACTGGCGATAAAAACCCGGACTACAAAGGCACTTACGTTTTCACCAACGATTTCGCCGCGCTGATGACCGACACCCCGGACGCCCCGGACAGCGACGATCCTTTAATGCGCTGCCAGAGCGCGCGCGGTACCAGCCGGGTGATCTGCTTTTCTCCCGATCACAGCAAAACGCTGCCGGAACTCAGCGTGCCTGCGCTGACCGAAATCGTCGAGACCTGGCAACAGCAAACGGCAGAATTAGGCGCTGACTATCCGTGGGTGCAGGTTTTTGAGAACAAAGGCGCAGCGATGGGCTGCTCCAATCCCCATCCGCACGGGCAGGTCTGGGCGAACAGCTTCCTGCCTAACGAAATTGAGCGCGAAGACCGGCTGCAAAAAGCCTACTACGGTGAACAGGGTTCTCCGATGCTGGTCGATTACGTTCAGCGCGAGATGGCGGACGGCAGCCGGACGGTCGTTGAGAGCGAACACTGGCTGGCGGTGGTGCCCTACTGGGCCGCGTGGCCGTTTGAAACGCTGCTGCTGCCGAAAGCCCACGTATTGCGGATCACCGATTTAACCGACGAACAAAATCGCGATCTGGCGCTGGCGCTGAAAAAACTCACCAGCCGTTACGATAACCTGTTTCAGTGCTCTTTCCCCTACTCTATGGGCTGGCACGGCGCGCCGTTTAACGGCGAAGAAAACCCGCACTGGCAGCTGCACGCGCACTTTTATCCGCCGCTGCTGCGCTCCGCTACCGTGCGTAAATTTATGGTGGGCTACGAGATGCTGGCAGAAACCCAGCGCGATCTCACCGCAGAACAAGCCGCAGAGCGCCTGCGTGCGGTCAGCGACGTCCATTTTCGCGAATCCGGAGAATAACAATGAGTCTGAAAGAGAAAACCCAGTCCCTGTTTGCTGAAAAATTCGGCTACCCTGCCACTCATGTCATTCAGGCACCGGGCCGCGTAAATTTGATCGGTGAACACACCGACTACAACGACGGTTTTGTGTTGCCCTGCGCGATTGATTACCAGACGGTTATCAGCTGTGCAGCACGCGAAGACCGCACCGTGCGCGTTATCGCCGCCGACTACGATAATCAAATCGATGAGTTTTCGCTGGATGAGGCGATTGTGGCGCATGACACTCAGCAGTGGTCAAACTATGTGCGCGGGGTGGTTAAACACCTCCAGCAGCGTAATGCCAGTTTTGGCGGCGCGGATCTGGTGATCAGCGGCAATGTGCCGCAGGGCGCAGGCTTAAGCTCGTCGGCATCGCTGGAAGTGGCGGTCGGCACCGTGTTTCAGCAGCTTTACCATCTGCCGCTGGACGGCGCGCAGATCGCCCTTAACGGCCAGGAAGCCGAAAACCAGTTCGTGGGCTGCAACTGCGGGATTATGGACCAGTTGATCTCCGCGCTGGGCAAGAAAGATCATGCCCTGCTGATTGACTGTCGCACCCTCGGCACCAAAGCCGTTTCCATGCCGGTAGGCGTGGCGGTAGTGATTATCAACAGTAACTTTAAACGCACCCTGGTGGGCAGCGAATACAACACCCGCCGCGAGCAGTGTGAGACCGGCGCGCGTTTCTTCCAGCAGCCTGCCCTGCGCGATGTTAAGCTGGACGAGTTTAATACCGTGGCGAACGAGCTTGATCCGGTGGTTGCCAAACGCGTCCGTCACGTGCTGACGGAAAATATCCGCACGGTGGAAGCCGCAGAAGCGCTGGAGAAAGGCGATCTGCAACGCATGGGCCAGTTGATGGCCGAATCGCACGCGTCGATGCGCGACGACTTTGAAATCACCGTGCCGCAAATCGACACTCTGGTCGAGATTGTGAAAGCAGAAATCGGTGATAAAGGCGGTGTGCGGATGACCGGCGGCGGCTTCGGCGGGTGTATCGTCGCGCTGATGCCGGAAGCGCTGGTCGATCGCGTGCAAAAAGCGGTCGCGGAGCAGTATGAAGCGAAGACCGGTATTAAAGAAACCTTCTACGTCTGTAAACCGTCACAAGGAGCAGGTCAGTGTTAAGAAATACACCCGCCAGCGCCCCGGATGGGCTGCCATTTCGTTTGATCACCCTGCGCAACGGCGCGGGGCTGGTTGTCACCCTGATGGACTGGGGTGCCACGTTGCTCTCCGTGCGCGTACCGCTTTCCGATGGCACCGTGCGCGAAGCCATCCTCGGCTGTGCCGGGCCGGAACAGTACCCGCAGCATGAAGCCTATTTCGGCGCGTCGGTGGGCCGCTATGCGAACCGCATCGCCGACAGCCGTTTCGAACTGGATGGCAAAGAAATTAACGTTGTGCCGAGCCAGGGCGTTAACCAGCTCCACGGCGGGCCGGAAGGTTTCGACAAACGCCGCTGGACCTATCAAAGTCAGAGCGATCGCGAAGTGGTTTTCTCACTGGACTCTGCCGATGGCGATCAGGGTTTCCCCGGCAATCTGAAGGCCACCGCGCGCTACACGCTGACCGACGATAACCGCATCACCATTGAATACCGTGCCACCGTCGATGCCCCCTGCCCGGTGAATATGACTAACCACGTCTATTTCAACCTTAACGGGGAGCGGTCTGACGTGCGCAACCACAAACTGCACATTCTGGCCGATGAGTATTTGCCGGTAGATGAAGGCGGTATTCCGCGTAGCGGTCTGAAAGCGGTAGCCGGAACCAGCTTTGATTTCCGCACCGCGAAGCGCATCGCCGATGATTTCTTAAGCGACGACGATCAGAAAAAGGTGCAGGGGTACGATCACGCGTTCCTGCTCCAGACGCAAGGCGACGTCAGGCGTGAAGCGGCGCACCTGTGGTCTGACGATGAGCGGTTGCAGATGGCAGTTTATACCACTGCCCCGGCACTCCAGTTCTATTCCGGCAACTTCCTGAAAGGCACCCCGTCCCGCGAGCCGGGAAGCTACGAGGCGTGGCAGGGTCTGGCGCTGGAAAGCGAGTTTCTGCCGGACAGCCCGAACCACCCGGAATGGCCGCAGCCTGACTGCGTTCTGCGTCCAGGCGATGAATATATCAGCGTAACGGCATATCAGTTTATTCCGGCCTGATAACCAGCCCTCTGAAAAGAGGGCTTTTTTTATCCATTTTGCTGAAATTAGCGCCATTTAAAGACAAAATAATAACTGCAAATTCACAAGCATCTTACACTCGCCCACTATTTTCGCTATGGTTAGGGTTAAGCATTGCCGCCGGCTTAGTCACGGCAATATAATGAGAATTATTATCATTCAATGAGCTTGAGGAGTAAGTGTATGGCTGTAACTAAACTGGTTCTGGTTCGTCACGGTGAAAGCCAGTGGAACAACGAAAACCGCTTTACCGGCTGGTACGACGTTGATCTGTCGGAGAAGGGCGTCACTGAAGCCAAAGCAGCGGGTAAGCTGCTGAAAGATGAAGGCTATAGCTTTGACTTTGCTTACACCTCCGTGCTGAAGCGCGCGATCCACACCCTGTGGAATATCCTCGATGGACTGGATCAGGCGTGGCTGCCGGTAGAGAAATCCTGGAAGCTGAACGAGCGTCACTACGGCGCGTTGCAGGGTCTGAACAAAGCTGAAACTGCTGAAAAATACGGTGACGAGCAGGTGAAACAGTGGCGTCGCGGTTTTGCGGTGACGCCGCCCGCGTTAACCAAAGAAGACGAGCGTTTTCCGGGCCACGATCCGCGTTACGCGAAGCTGACCGAGCAGGAACTGCCGCTGACCGAAAGCCTGGCGCTGACCATTGATCGCGTGATCCCTTACTGGAACGACACCATTCTGCCGCGCCTGAAAAGCGGTGAGCGTGTGATCATCGCCGCTCACGGTAACTCCCTGCGCGCACTGGTAAAATATCTGGATAACATGGGTGAAGATGAGATCCTCGAACTGAACATCCCGACCGGCGTACCGCTGGTATATGAGTTCGACGAAAACTTCAAACCAATTAAGCACTACTATCTGGGTAACGCAGACGAAATCGCCGCGAAAGCCGCAGCGGTCGCTAACCAGGGTAAAGCGAAGTAATTGACGTTCTGAGAAACGAAATAAACCGGATGCCTGACGGCATCCGGTTTTTTATTAGCCGCGACGCGCGTTAACTGCATTCGCCAGCTGACGCAGCAGAGCGTCGGTATCATCCCAGCCAATGCAGGCATCGGTAATGCTTTTGCCGTAAGCCAGCGGTTCGCCGCTCTCCAGGCTCTGATTGCCTTCCACCAGGTGGCTTTCAATCATCACGCCGATAATCGCTTTTTCGCCGTTCGCCACCTGCTGGCAAACGTCCGCGCCGACGTCCATCTGCTTTTTAAACTGCTTGCTGGAGTTAGCATGGCTGAAGTCAATCATCACCTGATGAGGCAGACCCGCTTTGGTCAACCCCTCTTTTACTTCCGCCACATGCTGTGCGCTGTAGTTCGGCGCTTTGCCACCGCGCAGGATGATGTGGCAGTCGCCGTTACCGCTGGTGTTCACAATCGCCGAGTGACCCCATTTGGTCACGGAAAGGAAACAGTGCGGCGCACCGGCGGCATTGATGGCGTCGATAGCCACTTTGATGGTGCCGTCGGTGCCGTTTTTGAAACCGACCGGGCAGGAAAGACCGGAGGCCAGTTCGCGATGAACCTGAGATTCCGTGGTGCGTGCGCCAATCGCTCCCCAGCTCATGAGGTCAGCCAGATATTGTGGAGTGATCATATCGAGGAATTCACCCGCTGCTGGCAGTCCGCTGTCGTTAATGTCCAGCAGCAGCTTACGCGCAATACGCAGGCCGTCGTTGATCTGGAAGCTGTTGTCCATATGCGGATCGTTAATCAGCCCCTTCCAGCCGACGGTGGTGCGCGGTTTTTCAAAATAGACGCGCATAACAATTTCCAGTTCGCCCTTCAGCTCGTCGCGCAGGGCCAGCAGGCGGGATGCATATTCTTTCGCCGCTGACGGATCGTGAATAGAGCATGGGCCAATGACCACCAGCAGGCGATCGTCATTCCCTTTGAGGATTTTGTGAATCGCTTTACGGGCGTGGGCGACGGTGTTCGCTGCGTTTTCGGTGGCCGGGAATTTTTCAAGAAGCGCTACCGGGGGTAATAATTCGTTAATTTCTTTAATACGTAAATCGTCATTCTGATAATTCATTTTCTTTCCAGTCGTGCCATACTTATAAGTGTGAATGCAATCCTTTCAATCTATCTCTTCAGCCCAGAACTGTAAACGGGCTTTTACACTTCGGGCAGAATATTCCTGGAATTAATTAAAAAAACGCCAGAAAGTAGCGCTAAACGAGATCTAATCTACACTTTTTAAATGTAACTACTGTGTTTGATTTTATTTACCAGATTCTATGCTGGCGTTATTTTACGCTACAGAATCTTTCACTACTGAGCAATACGTCCATTGTTTTGTCAGGGGTCTCTCTGACAGACGACGAGAACAGGAGCAGCATGATGAAAATGAATAAACTGGCGACAATTTTTCTGGCAGCAACCCTTTCTATGACCAGCGGCGCGGTTCTGGCTGCAAGTTCAAGTTCTCAATCGAACAATGGTCAGTCCAACTCTTCGGCGGATGCGGGTCAGGTTGATCCGGGCGCGAAAGAGAATGTGGCACCGAATAATGTTGATAACAGCAACATTAATACCGGTAATACCAATACCAACAGCACGTCGACCACTAACAGCACGTCTGGCGGCACCCTGTTGCATCCGAACAGCTCCTCATCCACCAGCACTGACGCTGATGGCATGAGCAAAGAAGACATTCACAAAAATACCATGTGTAAAGATGGTCGTTGCCCGGACATTAACAAAAAAGTTGAGACCGGCAATGGCGTAAATAATGACGTTGATACCAAAACTGATGGTACTACGCATTAATCATCTTCCCGGAATGTCGTAAAGAGGAGAGCTTCGGCTCTCCTTTTTTTATGCGCCCGCGTGCAATATCTGTAATGATGTAATGCGTTAATGATGATAAATATTGCAGGATAATGTCATGGCGCACTCCCATTCCCATTCTCACTTACCCGAAGACAGCAACGCTCGCCGTTTGCTGCTGGCGTTTAGCGTTACGGCAGGATTTATGGTCATCGAAGTGGTGGGCGGGCTGATAGCCAGTTCCCTCGCGCTTCTTGCCGATGCGGGCCATATGCTGACGGATGCAGCAGCGTTGCTGTTTGCGTTTCTGGCCGTGCAGTTTGCGCGTCGCCCCCCCAATGCGCGACATACCTTTGGCTGGCTGCGGCTGACGACGCTCGCGGCCTTCGTCAACGCTATTGCACTGGTGGTGATCACCCTGTTGATTGTCTGGGAGGCGATTCAGCGTTTTTATCACCCGCAGCCGGTGGCGGGAATGACCATGCTGATCATCGCGATAGCCGGACTGCTGGCAAACGTGCTGGCCTTCTGGATCCTGCATCGCGGCGGCGAGGAAAAAAATCTTAACGTCCGCGCGGCGATGCTGCATGTGCTCGGCGATTTGCTGGGTTCCATTGGCGCGATAGGCGCGGCGGTGATTATTATGACTACGGGGTGGATGCCGATTGACCCGATTCTGTCCGTGCTGGTGTCGTGTCTGGTGCTGCGCAGCGCCTGGCAGTTGCTGAAAGAGAGCGTCAATGAATTACTGGAAGGCGCGCCGCGAGCGCTGGATATTGCGGCGCTGAAGCGCAGACTGCACCGAGAAATACCGGAAGTGCGCAATGTTCATCACGTGCATGTATGGCTCGTGGGTGAAAAACCGCTTATGACGCTCCACGTTCAGGTCGTTCCGCCGCACGATCACGACGGGTTACTGGCTCGCATTCACCATTTTTTGCAGCATCACTATCAGATTGAACACGCTACCGTGCAGATGGAGTATCAGCCCTGTAGCGGACCGGAATGCGACCTTAACGAGGCGCAGTCCGGTCATGCTCATCATCATCACCATTAATGAGAAAGCGCGTGTGAGCCTCTCTCACGCGCGCTGTTAATCCACATCCGGGTGCCGTTCAGCGCGATGAAGGTGAGGATCAGGTATTCCAGCGACATCGCATAGACGCCCTGGAGGGCAAAAATCGCTACGCTGATTACGTTGATAATCACCCACAAAATCCAGTTTTCGACGTATTTACGCGTCATCAGGATCATCGCCACAATCGACAGCACCATCATGCAGGAATCCCAGAACGGGAAGGCGTCCGGTTGCAGGTCGGGCATAGTGACGTTCAGCCCCAGTGCAGACATGATGTCGAAGGCAATGCGGGTCAGGAATGCGAATACCGGGTCAATAAACACCGTCATCAGCCCGATAGCCACTACGCAAATCACCAGCCACAGGATAGCTTTCGGCAGCGAGAGCCAGCGGATTTGCAGCGCCGCCTCGTTATGGCTGGTTTGTCGCGACCAGGCATACCAGCCGTAAATATTGGCGGCAAAGAAGAAGACCTGGAGCAGGAGGCTGGCGTAGAGCTGGATCTGAAAAAAGATCACCGCAAACAGGGTGACGTTAATCAGGCCGAAGAAGTAGTTAATAATTTTTTCCAGGCTGGCAAGCCAGATGCAGAGCAGGCCCGCCAGCGTGCCAATCGCTTCGATCCATGAGAGATCGTAACCGCCGGTGCCGAACGGGATATGAACGAGAATATTCTGCGTGCTAAAAAAATCCATCTTTTCCCCAGAGCGTAGAAACGCGTTAATTTTGTTATGGACGTAGTGTAGCCGCAAAATCCAACATGCGGTTAAGTGGAAGCAGCGCGCCTTCACGCAGGGCGGCATCAACATGAATCTGATGATGGGCATCTGCTGTTTCGAGGCTGTCAGCAATCGCTTTCAGACCGTTCATTGCCATCCACGGACAATGCGCGCAGCTACGGCAGGTTGCCCCCTCGCCCGCCGTCGGGGCTTCCAGCAGCGTTTTCTCCGGCACCGCCTGCTGCATTTTATAAAAGATCCCCCGGTCGGTTGCCACAATCAACTCCTGCTGTGGCAGCGTTCTGGCGGCGTTAATTAACTGGCTGGTCGAGCCAACCGCGTCGGCCATCGCCACGACCGACTGCGGCGACTCCGGGTGAACGAGGATTGCCGCCTCCGGGTAGAGGGATTTCATCCGTGACAGCGCCTGTGTTTTAAATTCGTCATGCACGATGCACGCACCTTGCCAGCATAAGATGTCCGCGCCGGTCTGTTTCTGCACATAGCTGCCCAGATGTCGATCCGGTGCCCAGATGATTTTCTCGCCCAGGCTATCAAGATGTTCAATCAGCTCAACCGCAATACTGGAGGTGACCACCCAGTCAGCTCGCGCCTTCACGGCGGCTGAAGTATTGGCGTAAACCACCACCGTGCGATCCGGGTGCGCATCACAAAAAGCATTGAACTCATCAATGGGACAGCCGAGATCCAGCGAACACTCCGCATCAAGCGTCGGCATTAAAATGGTCTTTTCCGGGCTGAGGATTTTGGCCGTTTCACCCATAAAGCGCACACCTGCCACCAGCAGCGTTGAGGCAGGATGCTTCGCGCCGAAGCGCGCCATTTCCAGCGAATCAGAAATGCAACCGCCGGTCTCTTCTGCCAGCTGTTGAATTTCCGGGTCGGTGTAGTAATGCGCGACCATCACCGCATCCCGCTCGCGCAGCAGACGTTTGATTTTTTCGCGATAGAACACTTTTTCATCCTGGTTCAGCGGCGCAGGCTTCGGCGGAAATGGGTAGATAGCAGTTTGGGGATCAAACATTATGCTCATGGGCTTCTCGTTTTACCGACTTAACGCAATGCTCTGTAATTACCGCTATGACGGCGATAAAGAGCACTGATGTTTTATATACTAAACAAGATAGCGGATTGCAGAGGAATTGTCACCGGAATTAGGCCAATTTGGCAGGCGGTGGAGTGCAGATAGCAAAAAAGCGCCTTTAGGGCGCTTTTTTGCATTGGTGGGTCGTGCAGGATGACTCGCTTCGCTCGCCCTTCGGGCCGTCGCCGCAGGCGGCTCCGTTACCTCACTGCGTTCGGCCCGAACCTGCTGCAGGTTCGAATCATTCGTATCGTGGATAGCAAAAAAGCGCCTTTAGGGCGCTTTTTTGCATTGGTGGGTCGTGCAGGATGACTCGCTTCGCTCGCCCTTCGGGCCGTCGCCGCAGGCGGCTCCGTTACCTCACTGCGTTCGGCCCGAACCTGCTGCAGGTTCGAATCATTCGTATCGTGGATAGCAAAAAAGCGCCTTTAGGGCGCTTTTTTGCATTGGTGGGTCGTGCAGGATGACTCGCTTCGCTCGCCCTTCGGGCCGTCGCCGCAGGCGGCTCCGTTACCTCACTGCGTTCGGCCCGAACCTGCTGCAGGTTCGAATCATTCGTATCGTGGATAGCAAAAAAGCGCCTTTAGGGCGCTTTTTTGCATTGGTGGGTCGTGCAGGATTCGAACCTGCGACCAATTGATTAAAAGTCAACTGC
>NZ_DAMAPU010000011.1:0-98173 GCF_032071645.1 Superficieibacter sp. | reverse complement strand
GTCAGTGGAGGCGCATTATAGGGAGTTATTCCGGCGTGACAAGCATAAATTTAAATTAATTTACTGAACGGGTCTTTTTTCACCAATCCGCTGCCTAATGCGCCAGATAATACTTCAAATGCTGTTTTTACCACCGTATTTGCCCACAAATGGCATACTGAAAAGCAGAGTGAATATTAAGGAACAGCTTTAATGAAGCTAAGCCCGCAGCAGTTGGCTGCTCAGAAGAACCTTTCATATGTGCTGGCGGAGAAGCTGGCGCAGAAAATTTTCAGGGGTGAATATGCCCCTGAAAGTATTTTGCCTGGCGAGATAGAGCTGGGCGAGCAGTACGGTGTGAGCCGGACAGCGGTCAGGGAAGCGGTGAAGACTTTAACTGCAAAAGGGATGGTATTACCCCGCCCCCGCATTGGCACCCGCATCATGCCGCAGAGCGACTGGAACTTCCTGGATAAGGAATTGCTTTCCTGGTGGATGACAGCCGAGAACTTTCAGGACGTAGTGCAGCATTTCCTCGTTATGCGTAGCAGCCTTGAACCTCAGGCTTGCCTGCTGGCGGCAACACTGGGTAGCGCGGAGCAAAAAGCGCAGCTTAATACGCTTATGGAGGAGATGGTCCATCTGAAGCAGCATTTTCAGCGTTCGCGCTGGATTGAAGTGGATATGGCCTGGCACGAACACATCTATAAGATGAGTAACAATCCCTTCCTGACCTCTTTCGCTACCTTGTTCCAGTCGGTCTACCATATTTACTTCACCTCTATTACCCAAAACGAAGTGATTAAGCTGGATTTACACCAGGCCATTGTTGACGCGATCCAGGACAGCGACGGCGATCGGGCGCAGGCGTCTTGCCGGGCATTACTGAGCGCCCCAACCAGCCAGCAAAGAACACAGGAGACAGAATGACCAGCAAAAAAGGGATTAGTATGGCCGGTTTGCCGTGGATCGCGGCAATGGCTTTTTTCATGCAGGCGCTGGACGCAACAATACTTAATACCGCTCTTCCGGCCATCGCACTAAGTCTCGACCGCTCTCCTCTCGCCATGCAATCCGCCATTATCAGTTATACCCTGACGGTCGCCATGCTGATCCCGGTCAGTGGCTGGCTGGCAGATCGCTTCGGTACTCGTCGGGTGTTTATGACCGCCGTCACCCTGTTTACGCTTGGTTCCCTGGCCTGCGCGCTCTCCAGTTCGTTAACGGCGCTGGTCATTTTTCGCGTCATTCAGGGTATCGGCGGCGCGATGATGATGCCGGTCGCACGTCTGGCATTGCTTCGTGCTTATCCGCGCAGTGAACTTCTGCCAGTGCTGAACTTCGTCACCATGCCCGGTCTGGTCGGGCCGATTCTGGGGCCGCTGCTCGGCGGCGTGCTGGTCACCTGGGCAAGCTGGCATTGGATTTTCCTGATTAATATTCCGATTGGTGTTGCCGGTCTGCTGTACGCCCAGAAATATATGCCGAATTTTACTACGCCCCGGCGCAGCTTCGACATGAGCGGATTTCTGCTTTTTGGGCTGGGACTGGTGCTTTTCTCCAGCGGCATGGAACTGTTTGGTGAGAAGATCGTGGCGTCGTGGATTGCGCTGCTGATCATTGCCGTCAGCATCATTTTGTTGCTGAGCTATATTCGGCATGCCCGCCGCCATCCGAATCCCCTTATCGCTCTGCCGATGTTTAAAACGCGGACGTTCTCGGTCGGCATCGCCGGTAATCTGGCGACGCGGCTTGGCACCGGCTGCGTGCCGTTCCTGATGCCGCTGATGTTGCAGGTTGGCTTCGGCTATCCCGCCTTAATTGCAGGCTGCATGATGGCTCCTACCGCTCTCGGCTCCATCCTCGCGAAATCGATGGTGACGCAGGTGTTACGCAGGCTCGGCTACCGCCGCACGCTGGTCGGCATTACCGTATTTATCGGGCTAATGATTGCCCAGTTCTCGCTGCAATCCCCGGCGTATCCGATTTGGCTGATGCTGCTGCCCCTCTTTATATTAGGGATGGCGATGTCGACCCAGTTCACGGCGATGAATACCATTACGCTTGCCGATCTGACGGATGAAAATGCCAGCAGTGGAAACAGTATGCTGGCCGTAACGCAGCAACTTTCAATAAGCCTGGGCGTGGCGATCAGCGCCGCTGTGCTGCGCTTTTATGAAGGTTTTGACAGCGCCAATACCGTGGAACAGTTCCACTATACATTTATTACGATGGGGGCGATTACGCTGGTTTCGGCGGCGGTATTTATGCTGCTGCGCCCCAGAGACGGGCGCAACTTAATAAAAGAACGCCATTAGGTTCGGGTAGAGCCGCGCACCACCAGCTCCGGGGTGAGCTGAACGCGCTGCTGTTTCTGGTCGGGCTGCGCCATGCGGTGGATCAGTACATCGATTGCCAGTTCGCCCAGCTCATCTTTCGGCTGATGAACGGTGGTCAGCGGCGGCGTCATATAGCGCGCCAGTTCGATGTCATCATAGCCGACGATGGCCATATCTTCCGGGATGCGTTTTCCGGCCTGATAAAGCGCCTGATACGCGCCCACTGCCATCGCGTCGTTTCCGGCGAATACCGCATCGGGCGGTGCCGGGTGAGCCAGCAACTGTTTCATAGCGGCAAAACCGCCGCCGAATTCAAAGTCGCCGGTAATTTCATACCCGGCAGGGATCTCCAGACCGGCACGATGCATCGCCGCTCTGTATCCTTCAAGGCGCAAACGGGCGGGGGTTTTATCCAGCGGCCCGGTAAGGCAGCCAATACGCGTATAGCCCTGGTCGATCAAATGCTGGGTCGCTAAATCCCCGCCCAGCAGCGAGTTATCCTGAATCAGGTCGCTGTCGCCATCAAAGGGTGCCCAGTCCATCATAACGGTAGGAACGGAAGGATAACGCTGAACGATTTCCGGCGAGGGCTGGTGCGTTTCGGTACACAGCAACAGCAGGCCATCCACCCGTTTCTGCATCAGCGTTTCCAGATTCTGATTCATGCGCTGCTCATTGCCTTCGGTATTACATAACACCAGGCTATACCCGCGTTCGAAACAGCTGCGCTCAACGCCGCGCACCAGTTCGGAATAAAAAGGGTTGGTACTGGCGGTGATGAGCATACCGATAGTGCGGGTCTGATTCAGTTTGAGACTGCGCGCCAGCGCGGAGGGGGCATAGTTCAGCGTTTTAATAGCCGCATCCACTTTGTCAGTGATGGCCTCGCTGACAAAGCGATCTTTATTGATGACGTGAGAAACCGTTGAGGTGGAAACGCCCGCAAGGCGGGCAACATCCTTCATGGTAGCCAATCTTCACTCCTGCTGACGTAAAAACAGGTCAATCTCTTCGCGCCACGGCACCGAGGGCTGCGCGCCTTTTCGGGTGACCGCTATCGCCGCCGCCGCATGAGCAAAACGAATGGCGTCCGCCAGCGGTTTTTCTTCCAGCAGCGCAGTGATTAACGCGCCGTTAAAGGTATCGCCTGCGGCGATGGTATCCACGGCCTGAACTTTAAAGCCCGGCACGCGCTGGCCTTTTCCGTTAGTGCTGGCCCATACGCCACGGCTGCCTAAAGTAATAATAACCGTTTTAATGCCTTTCGCGTGCAGCGCCTGCGCCGCACTAGCCGCGTCAGCGTCGCTTTCAACTTTAATTCCCGTCAGCTTTTCGGCTTCGGTTTCATTGGGCGTGATGATATCCACCAGCGCCAGCAGTTCGTCCGACAACGCCCGCGCAGGTGCCGGGTTGAGGACTACGGTCGTCTGGTGCTGATGAGCAATTTTTGCTGCCGCCAGCACGCTTTCAAGCGGTGATTCGAGCTGCATCAACAGTGCCGATGCCTGGGCAATACGTTCCTGCTGCGCCGCCACCAGCGCCGGAGAGAGCGCTGCGTTAGCCCCCGCATGAATACCGATGACATTCTCGCCTTCGCCGTTAACGAAAATCAGCGCCACGCCCGTGGATTCGCCATTAATAGTACTGATCGGCTCCACGTGGATATTATCGCTAACCAACTGCGTGCGGATGCGCTCGCCAGTGTCATCATCGCCGGTACAGGCAATAAACGCGATATTCGCTCCGCTGCGCCCGGCGGCTACCGCCTGATTAGCGCCTTTGCCGCCAAACGCGATTTGATAATGGTTGCCGGTAACGGTTTCGCCAGGCGTGGGGAAGGCGTCGAGATTGAGAATGTGATCGGCATTGATACTGCCGAGAACGACGAGAGTGCCTGCGGTTTTCATGTTCAGCTTGTCCTTAAAGTGCGCCACCGCTGGCGGTGGCGCGTGCCCTGCTTTTCTTTTTGGTTTAAAAGCGATTACTGCTTGATGACCAGTTTCAGGTCAACCGGGTATTTCGCCTGCACTTTTTCGCCTTTCAGCACTTTGTCAGCCGTTTCTACACCCTTCGCGCCAATCTGCTCCGGTAACTGGGCAATAGTTGCCGCCAGTTTGCCATCGTTTACCGCTTTTTCGCCATCCGGCGTGCCGTCAAATCCAACGACCATCACATCAGATTTACCCGCAGTTTGCAGCGCACGCAGTGCGCCCAGCGCCATTTCGTCGTTCTGAGCAAAGACGGCCTGCACGTCAGGATGCGCGGTCAGCAGGTTCTGCATGACGTTCAGGCCTTTAGTGCGGTCGAAATCAGCAGGCTGGCTGGCGAGAACGTTAAATTTATGAGCAGCAACCGCCTGCTGGAAACCTTCACCACGCTCGCGGGCGGCAGACGTCCCGGCGATGCCCTGTAATTCAATCACTTTGGCGCTTTCGCCCGCTTTCTTAGCGATATAGTCACCGGCGATTTTCCCGCCCAGCACGTTATCAGACGCGATATGACTGACCACTTCGCCCGATGCCGCCACACGGTCAAGGGTGATTACCGGGATTTTCGCCTTGTTAGCCATTTTGACTGCGTTGCCCACCGCATCGGAATCGGTCGGGTTGATCAGCAGAATTTTGGTGCCGCGCACCGTTAAATCCTGAACGTTCGCCAGCTCTTTCGCCGGGTTATTCTGTGAATCCAGAACCACCAGGTTATACCCCAGTTTATCCGCTTCTTTTTGCGCACCGTCTTTCAGAGAGACGAAGAACGGGTTATTAAGCGTGGAAACCACCAGCGCAATAGTGTCTTTTGCCATTGCGTTCGCGCTGACCGTTGCACTCAGTGCGACAGCCGAAACCAGAGTAGCCAGTTTTTTCATGTTCATATTTAAGATGTCCTGTAGTGTCGTTATTACTGCTTTTTGTTGTCTACCAGCACCGCCAGCAAAATCACCACCGCTTTAACGATCATCTGGTAATAGGAGGAAACACCTAACAAATTCAAGCCATTATTCAGGAAGCCAAGGATTAATGCACCAATCAGCGTCCCCATTATGCGACCCTTACCCCCTGCCAGGCTGGTACCGCCCAGCACCACCGCTGCAATAGCGTCCAGCTCGTAGCCAGTGCCTGCGGTTGGTTGCGCGGAAGAAAGGCGCGCCACTTCAATAATACCCGCCAGCGAAGCCAGCAGGCCACTTAGCGAATAGACAATAATTTTGATTTTATTAACGCTGATCCCGGACAGCCGCGTCGCCGCTTCGTTACCGCCCAGCGCATAGATATAGCGCCCCAGACGGGTGTGATGCAGCATGTACCATGCGGCGAGGAACACAACCCCCATGATCCACACCGGCGTCGGAATGCCCAGCGGACGGCCAATCCCGAACCAGCCAAAGACATCGGCATTCTCGGTAAAGCCCGTATTGACCGGGCTGCCGTTGGTGTAAACCATCGTCACCCCGCGCAGCAGCAGCATCATCACCAGCGTAGCGATGAACGCCTGCACGCGGCCTTTTGCCACAATCACGCCCGTTACCGCGCCGATTGCCGCACCCAAAGCCAGTGCTGCCGCCACGGCGACCAGCGCGTTGACTTCAATCCCGACAATGGATGCCGCCACCGCACCGGTCAGCGCCAGCAGAGAACCGACGGACAGGTCGATCCCGGAGGTCAAAATCACCAGCGTCATCCCCACCGCCATAATGGCGTTTACGGAAGTTTGCTGAAGAATGTTGAACAGGTTATTAACGGTAAAAAAGTTCGGACTCATGGTAGAGACAATCGCGATCAGCACCAGCAGGGCAATCAGCGATTTTTGCTCCAGCAGCCACGCTTTGGTGAAATAACGGCGACCAGCAACAGCCTGGGTAGTCATTGTTTTACTCCTGATTCACGCGATTAAGCTTGCCCACAGCGGCAGCCATTAACACTTCCTGGGTGGCCTGCTCGCGAGTGAACTCACCGCCGGTATGCCCTTCATGCATCACAATGATGCGATCGCTCATCCCCAGCACTTCCGGCATCTCGGAGGAGACCAGAATGATGCTCAGACCGTCGGCCTTGAACTGGTTAATAAGCTGATAAATCTCTTTCTTCGCTCCCACGTCCACGCCGCGCGTTGGCTCATCGAGGATCAGCACTTTCGGGCGGGTCATCAGGCCGCGCGCAATCGCCACCTTCTGCTGATTACCGCCAGAAAGCAGGCCGATGGCCTGTTCCATCGACGGCGTTTTGACGTTAAACAGGCGGATAAAATCACCCACCGCCTGCTGTTCATCTTTATGTTTCAGGGTGCCGCCCGCGTGGCTAAAGTAGCGCAGCGCCGTCAGCGACATATTCTCTTTCACCGACATGCCGAGCACTAATCCGTCGCGTTTGCGATCCTCGGAAATGTATACGATGCCGTTCGCCAGCCCGTCCTGCGGGGTGCGGGTCACGACCTCGCGTCCGTCCAGCGTAACCTGACCATCGGTGCGCGGCAGCGCGCCGTACAGCACCTTCATCAGTTCGGTACGCCCCGCGCCCATCAGTCCGGCAACGCCCAGGATTTCGCCTCTGCGCAGGGTAAACGACACTCCGTTTACGCCCGGACCGCACAGGTTATCGACCTTCAGGCGCACGTCGCCCGGCGTTTTATCAAGGCGCGGATACTGATCTTCCAGCTTGCGCCCGACCATCATTTCAATCAGCGTATCTTCACTCAGAGTGGTAACTTCCCGCTCGGCAATAAACTGCCCGTCGCGGAATACCGTTACGTCGTCGCAAATCTCGAAAATCTCTTTCATGCGATGAGAGATATAAACGATGCCGCGTCCCTGCGCTTTCAGTTCGCGGATGACGCGGAACAGGGAGTCGGTTTCGGTATCGGTCAGCGCGTCGGTCGGCTCATCCATAATGATGACTTTCGACTCGAAGCTCAGCACTTTGGCAATTTCCACCATTTGCTGATCGCCAATCGACAGATCGCCCACCAGACGGTCGCTTTTAAAGCGCAGATTGAGTTTCGCCAGCAGCTTATCCGCTTCGGCGTACATGGTTTTCCAGTCGATTTTGCCGAAGCGGTTGACGAATTCGCGGCCCAGGAAAATATTCTCGGCAATGGTTAGCTGCGGGATCAGATTCAACTCCTGATGAATAATCCCGATACCTGCTTCCTGTGACGATTTCGGCCCGGTAAAAGCCGTTTCCTGCCCCAGCCACAGCAGCGAACCTGCATCGCGGGTGTAGATCCCGGTCAGCACTTTCATCATCGTCGATTTGCCCGCGCCGTTTTCGCCGACCAGCGCCATCACGCGACCGGCGTACACGTTCAGCGCCGCGCCGGAGAGGGCTTTCACGCCGGGAAACGCTTTATCGATGCCTTTGAGTTGCAGTAATGCGTCCATGAGGGCCTCAGAAGGTGACGCCAGCACAGAGAATGATATTCGCATACGGGGAACACTCCCCGCTGCGAATGACCGCCTGACTGTCTGCGGTTTGTTTTTTAAAGTGCTCATGCGACGTGTAATGCACGTCAATGGTGTTTCCCTGGTGTTGTTGCAGTTGCCCGATATGGCTGAGCAACGTTTCGTGGAGCTGCGGATTATGTTCTTTAATCTCTGTCGCGAGGATCACCGCTTCAACCTGCATTTCACTGGTGACCACCTCCAGTACCTGCATAAACCCCGGAACGCCCTGGGTTAATGCCATATCAATGCGCGTGGTGCTGGCCGGAACAGGCAAGCCTGCATCACAGACCACCAGCGTATCGGTATGTCCCAGCCGGGAGATGACCGCGGAAATTGCAGAATTGAGAACCGTGCCTTTCTTCATTTTTATGCTCCACTAGCGAAACGTTTCGCTGATAAGGAGTTTAGCGCGGGAGATGAGCAGAAAACCATCATGACGTTGCAGAAATGTGATCGGCGTCGAAACGTTTCGCTACGTGAAATGTGAAGGAATTTTTCGCGTACCGGGCAGCGCTTAGTCTGCGCCGCCCGGCCTGATATTTTAGATCTCGACCTGGGTTCCCAGTTCAATCACCCGGTTTGGCGGGATCTCAAACTGATCCGGCGCGCGCAGGGCGTTACGCTGAAGCAGCAGGTACAGCTTGCCGCGCAGCCGCAGGTAAAGCGGACGCTTACCGATAATCAGCGACTCGTGCGACATAAAGAATGACGTTTCCATCATTCGGCAGCTTAAGCCTTCCAGACCACAGCGGTGGAACACCTCTTCCACGTTCGGCGTTTCACGCCAGCCGTAGCTTGCCACCACCCGCCAGAAGGTCGGCGAAAGCTGCTCGATCTGTACGCGACGCACATTATGGACATACGGCGCATCTTCCGTGCGCAGGGTCAACAGGATCACCCGCTCATGCAGCACTTTGTTATGTTTAAGATTATGCATCAGCGCAAAGGGGATGACGTTCAGCGCGCGGGACATATATACCGCCGTCCCCGGCACGCGAACCGGCGGCGATTTCTCCAGCGAGGCGATCATCGCCTCCAGAGAATTGCCGTGCTCGTGCATCCGACGCAGCAGGCGGAAGCGCTCGCTTTTCCAGGTGGTCATGATGGTGAACATGACCAGACCGAGGCTTAACGGTAGCCAGCCGCCGGAAACCAGCTTATCCAGATTCGCCGAGAACAGCGGGATATCAATGCACAGGAAGGCAATCAGGATGAACGCCACCAGGAACTTATTCCAGTGCCAGTTTTTACGCGCTACGGTGGTGGAAAGGAACGTGGTCAGTACCATTGTGCCGGTCACCGCAATACCGTACGCCGCCGCCAGATTACTGGAGTGTTCGAAACTGACAATCACAATCACTACCGAGGCGTAAAGCAGCCAGTTAATGAACGGGATGTAGATCTGCCCGGACTCCATTTCTGAAGTATGGATAATGCGCATCGGCGACAAATACCCCAGCCGCACAGCCTGACGGGTCAGGGAAAAGACCCCGGAAATCACCGCCTGTGACGCAATTACCGTCGCCAGCGCCGCGACAATCAACAACGGGATCAGCGCCCAGTCGGGGGCCAGCAAGAAGAACGGGTTTTTAATCGCTTCCGGGTGACGCAGCAGCAGCGCGCCCTGGCCGAAATAGTTCAGCACCAGCGAAGGCAGAACCACCGAGAACCAGGCCAGCCGAATGGGTAACTTCCCAAAGTGTCCCATATCCGCATATAGCGCTTCCACGCCGGTAATCGACAGTACGACCGCGCCAAGCGCCACGAAAGAGATCGTTTTGTATTCGACGAAGAAATGCACCGCCCACATCGGGTTGAGCGCGTGCAGCACATCCGGGTTAGCGATGATACTGCGCAGTCCCAGCACCGCCAGGATCAGGAACCAGATGAGCATTATCGGCGCAAAGAGTTTGCCGACCATCCCGGTGCCGTGCTTCTGAATAACAAACAGCAAGGTCAGCACGATAATCGACAGCGGCACCACCCAGCTATCGAGCTGCGGGGCGACAATCTCCAGACCTTCAATCGCCGACATCACCGATATTGCTGGCGTGATGACCACCTCACCGTAGAAAAAACTGCCGCCAATCAGCCCCATAATCACCAGGATCGAGGTGGTCCTGGCCGAGGTATTGCGCCCCGCCAGCGACATCAGCGTCAGTATTCCCCCTTCACCGGCATTATCAGCGCGCATGACGAAGGTCAGATACTTAATTGAAACCACACAAATCAGAAGCCAGAAAATCAGCGACAGAAAGCCAAACACGGCGTCTCGTTCCACGCCAAAACCGAACTGGCCAGACAGACATTCACGAAGCGTATAAAGCGGGCTGGTACCAATATCACCGTAGACAACCCCAATGGCTGCAAGCGTAATCGCAGACAATGATTGCTTTTTATCAGTGCTCATAGACAGATCTTTCGTTGGAATAAGGAGTGTGTGCTTAATCCCTTAGCCCACAAAAAGCGCACAGTATGCATGATAAATGGCAAAATCGTACCCCTAAGTGAAGTCAGATTAACCTGGCTCAAAGAAAATGAGTCAGATCTTCAGTCTATTACCGGCCTGCTGTTAAAACGCTATACTCGCTTTTTACCGCCTGAAAATGGCAGAAGGACGTAATTTATTATGGCTCAAGCACATCTATTAGCAGAAAGAATTTCCCGTCTGAGCAGCGCGCTGGAAAAAGGACTCTTCGAGCGCAGCCACGCCATCCGGCTGTGCCTGCTGGCAGCGTTAAGCGGCGAAAGCGTCTTTCTGCTGGGGCCGCCGGGGATTGCCAAAAGCCTGATTGCGCGGCGCTTAAAATACGCTTTTCAGCACGCGCGGGCATTTGAATATCTGATGACCCGTTTCTCCACGCCGGAAGAAGTGTTTGGTCCGCTCTCGATTCAGGCGCTAAAAGATGAAGGCCGCTATGAACGTCTTACCGCAGGCTATCTGCCGGAAGCGGAAATCGTCTTCCTTGATGAAATCTGGAAAGCAGGCCCGGCGATCCTCAACACCCTGCTGACCGCCATCAACGAGCGTCAGTTCCGTAACGGCGCACACGAAGAAAAAATTCCGATGCGTCTGCTGGTGGCGGCGTCTAATGAACTCCCGGAAGCGGACAGCAGCCTCGAAGCGCTTTATGACCGTATGCTCATCCGCCTGTGGCTGGACAAAGTCCAGGATAAAGGTAACTTTCGCTCGATGCTGACCAGCCAGCAGAATGAAAACGATAACCCGGTGGCCGCCAGTCTCCAGGTGACGGATGAAGAATTCACGCAATGGCAAACGGATATCGGCAAAGTAACACTCCCGGACAGCGTATTTGAGTTGATTTTTATGCTGCGCCAGCAGCTTGATAACCTGCCCGCCGCGCCGTATGTTTCCGACCGACGCTGGAAAAAAGCGATCCGCCTGTTGCAGGCCAGCGCGTTTTTCAGCGGTCGCGACGCCATCGCGCCCATTGATACAATCCTACTGAAAGACTGTCTCTGGTATGACGCGGAGAGTAAAAATCTGCTTCAGCAGCAGCTCGAAATATTGATGACCGGGCACGCCTGGCAACAGCAGCCGCTACTGAACCGACTGGGTGCCATCACCCAGCGGCGTGTTCAGATCCAGCAGCAGCAAAGCGATAAAACTGCGCTGAAAGTGCAGCGTCAGGGCGGTATGTTCAGCCGTAAACCGCATTACGAACTGCCACCGGAAATGACCGATCCGGTGATCACCCTTCTGCTCCAGCAACCGCTGAAGCTGCATGATATGGACGTGGTCCACCTGACCTTTGAACGCCCGGCGCTGGTCAACTGGCTGGAAAAGGGCGGTGAAATTCGCGCCAAACTCAACGGCATCGGCTTTGCGCAAGTGGTGAATCTCGATGTCGATCCCGGCCAGTATCTGATGGTGCGCGACGTCAGCCTTCAGGGAACGCGCCTGGCGCTGCCCGGCCTTTCATCAGAAAACATGCCGGATGAAATCAAGCAGCAGCTCGAGGCTCTGGATGACGAGTGGCACCAGCAGCACGCCCGCTTTAGCGAGCAGCAAAAATGCCTGTTTATCTCCGCCGACTGGCTGGGGCGTATTGAAGCCAGCCTGCAGGACGTGGGCGAGCAAATCAAACAGGCGAAACAATGCTGAATCTGGATACGCTGAATGCCCTGCTGGCGATTAGCGAAGACGGATTAATCGAAGAAGTGGTACTTGCACTGATGGCCTCGCCGGTGCTGGCTCTCTTCTTCGAAAAGTTTCCACGTCTGAAAAATGCCGTTACCGACGACATCCCGCGCTGGCGGGAATCGTTAAAAAGCCGCCTCAAAGAAACCCGCGTTTCGCCGGAACTCAGCGAAGAGGTGATGTGCTATCAGCAAAGCCAGCTTCTTTCTACCTCCCGCTTTATCGTGCAACTGCCACAAATTCTGGCGCTGCTGGATAAGGTCAAATCACCGTGGGCGGAACAGGCCAAAAAGCTGGTGGATGCAAATCCTTCATTTACCCCGGCGCTGCACACCCTGTTTTTGCAGCGCTGGCGGCTAAGCCTGATTGTTCAGGTCACGACGCTGAATCAGCAACTGCTGGAAGAAGAGCATGACAAACTGCTCAATGAAGTACAGGAGCGGATGACTTTCAGCGGTCAGCTTGAGCCGGTGCTGGTAGAAAACGACAACGCCGCCGGACGACTTTGGGACATGAGCAGCGGCAAACTTCAGCGCGGCGATTACCAGCTCATCGTTAAATACGGTGATTTTCTCAGCCAGCAGCCGGAGCTTATGCAACTGGCAGAGCAACTGGGCCGCTCGCGCGAGGCAAAATCGGTGCCGAAAAAAGACGCGCCGATGGAAACCTTCCGCACGCTGGTGCGCGAGCCGTCAACCGTCCCGGAGCAGGTCGATGGCATTATGCAGAGTGATGACATCCTGCGTCTGCTGCCGCCGGAACTGGCGACACTGGGCATTTCCGAACTGGAGTATGAGTTTTACCGGCGGCTGGTGGAAAAACAACTTCTGACCTACCGCCTGCACGGGGAAGCCTGGCGGGAGAAAGTTACCGAACGCCCGGTAACGCATCAGGATTTTGATGAACAGCCGCGCGGCCCCTTTATCGTCTGCGTGGATACGTCCGGCTCAATGGGCGGCTTCAATGAACAATGCGCGAAGGCTTTTTGCCTGGCGCTTATGCGCATTGCCCTCGCCGATAACCGCCGCTGCTTTATCATGCTGTTCTCCAGCGAAGTGGTGCGCTACGAGCTTTCCGGCGCGTCGGGTATTGAGCAGGCGATCCGCTTTTTAAGCCAGCGCTTTCGCGGCGGCACCGATCTGGCGAGCTGTTTTCGCGCGATTGTTGAGCGGATGCAGGATCATGAATGGTCAGATGCTGACGCGGTGGTGATCTCGGATTTTATCGCCCAGCGGCTGCCGGACGAGGTGGTAAAGAAGGTGAGTGAACTCCAGCGAGTACATCAGCACCGGTTTCATGCGGTGGCGATGTCCTCTCACGGCAAACCCGGTATCATGCGCATTTTCGATCATATCTGGCGCTTTGATACCGGGATGCGCAGCCGCCTGCTGCGACGCTGGCGGCGTTAAATTACAGCAGCGCGGCAACGCTCTCGCGCACCTGCGCGGGCCACACGCCGCACTGCACCTGGCCGATATGCGGAAGCTGGAGCAGCAGCATCGTCAGACGCGACTGACCGATCCCCCCGCCGATAGTCTGCGGCATTTCACCGCGCAGCAGCGCCTGATGCCACTCCAGCTGCAGACGATCTTCGTCGCCGGTCAGCGCCAGCTGGCGTTTCAGGGCTTCAGCATCCACGCGGATGCCCATAGAAGACAGCTCAAGCGCATCTTCCAGCGTCGGGTTCCACACCAGAATATCGCCGTTCAGCCCGGCAAAACCTTCAGCGGAGGCGGAGCTCCAGTCATCATAATCCGGCGCGCGCACATCGTGACGTTTGCCGTCGGAAAGCGTCCCGCCGATACCGATCAGGAACACCGCACCCAGCTCTTTAGCGATGGCCCGCTCGCGGCCTTTGGCATCAAGATCGGGATAGCGGGTCAGCAGATCCTGACTGTGAACGAAGTGGATCTGTTCCGGCAGGAACGGTGCCAGACCAAACTCCTCACTCACGGCCGCTTCGGTTGCCTTAATACCCGCCCAGATTGCCTCTACGGTAGAATGCAGCGTTGCGATATGACGTTCGCCGTCGCCCATCACCCGCTCCCAGTCCCACTGGTCAACATACACAGAATGAATGGCGGTCAGGCGGTCTTCATCCGGGCGCAGGGCTTTCATATGCGTGTACAGCCCTTCACCCGCGCTGAAGTCGTGTTGCCCCAGGGTTTGACGTTTCCATTTCGCCAGTGAATGCACCACTTCAAAAGTGGCGTCCGGCAGCGTTTTCACTTTTACCTGCACCGCTTTTTCGCAACCGGACAAGTTATCCTGCGTCCCGTCTCCTACACGGCTTAAGATCGGAGCCTGAACTTCAATCAGGCCCAGTTTCTCTTCCAGCTGGCGGGAAAAGTGGGATTTAACGAAACTGATCTGGCGTTGTTTTGCGATATAAGCGGTTTTCATTTTATAACTCCTGCGTCCTGTTGATTATGATTAAGCAACAAAACGAGGGCGAAATTCAATAATCCACAAACAAAAAGCCCAACTCACTTTTGATTCATCAAAATAAAACGCTAAAATAGAGTGAATCTCTATTCTTCATAAGAAAAAGCTATGGAAAATTATCAGATCGACAATCTGGATCGCGGCATCCTTGAGGCGCTAATGGTCAATGCCCGCACCGCTTATGCGGAACTGGCAAAACAATTCGGCGTCAGTCCCGGTACCATTCACGTTCGCGTAGAGAAAATGAAGCAGGCGGGCATTATCACCGGCGCGCGAATTGATATCAGCCCGAAGCAATTGGGCTACGACGTTTGCTGCTTTATAGGCATCATTTTAAAAAGTGCCAAAGATTACCCGTCGGCGCTGGCGAAGCTCGAAAGTCTTGATGAAGTGACCGAAGCGTACTACACCACCGGGCATTACAGCATCTTTATTAAGGTCATGTGCCGGTCGATCGATGCGCTTCAGCAGGTACTTATCAACAAGATCCAAACAATTGATGAAATTCAGTCCACCGAGACACTGATCTCCCTGCAGAACCCGATTATGCGCACCATTCGCCCATAACGATCAATTTTAATCCCCCACTTATCCACGGGTAGATCCCAGCCTGTACACCGCGTACAATAGCCCCTCTTTAACAGGACGGGCTATCATGGCAGACATCACTCTTATCAGCGGCAGCACCCTTGGCGGTGCCGAATACGTTGCGGAACACCTGGCTGAAAAGCTGGAAGATGCCGGTTTTTCAACCGAAACCCTGCATGGTCCGCTGCTGGACGATCTCACTGCAAGCGGGATCTGGCTGGTGATCTCCTCCACGCATGGCGCAGGCGATCTCCCGGACAACATTCAGCCGTTGCTGGACGATCTTAAAGAGCAACAGCCTGACCTTTCTGCCGTTCAGTTTGGGGCAATGGGTATTGGCAGTCGGGAATATGACACTTTCTGCGGCGCGATCGAAAAACTGGAAGCCGAACTGAAGATCTGCGGAGCAAAACAGATCGGCGAAACGCTGAAGATCAACGTGCTGGAACATGACATTCCGGAGGATCCGGCAGAAGAATGGCTGGGATCGTGGATTAATTTACTCAAAAACGCTTAAAGATCGCGCGATCGAATGTGGATAACTATGCTTAAAAGCACTGCTTAACCGGTAGTTATCCCAAGTATAACCGTTGTTCAGTTTTTGAGTTGTGTATAACCCGCCTTTTTGATCCCAGCTTATACTGGATGGGATCACCGATCATTCACAAGTAATGATCCTCACTAACGCTATGATCTTTAATGGCGGATCCGACTTATCCACAAGAGATGGCGATCCTAATAAGAGATCATAATAAAACAGATCTCTATTTAAAGATCTTCTTTATTAAATACTCAGGATCCTGGTGCTTTCTCGATCGACTAAAGTTGAGTAGAATCCACGGCCCGGGCTTCAATCCTTTTCAACACCGCTTTACGCGAGGCAAATCACCATGTTTTATCAGGATCCTTTTGACGTCATCATCATTGGCGGGGGTCATGCAGGCACTGAGGCCGCGATGGCCGCAGCGCGTATGGGTCAACAGACTCTGCTTTTGACACACAATATCGACACGCTGGGGCAGATGAGCTGCAACCCGGCGATTGGCGGCATTGGGAAAGGACACCTGGTAAAAGAAGTCGATGCGCTTGGCGGTCTGATGGCGACTGCGATCGACCACGCAGGCATTCAGTTTAGGATACTAAACGCCAGCAAAGGGCCGGCCGTTCGAGCCACCCGTGCACAGGCGGATCGCGTGCTCTATCGCCAGGCGGTACGCACTGCGCTGGAGAATCAGCCAAACCTGATGATCTTCCAGCAGGCGGTTGAGGATCTTATCGTCGAAAACGATCGTGTGGTCGGTGCCGTGACCCAGATGGGGTTGAAATTCCGCGCCAAAGCGGTAGTGCTGACCGTCGGCACATTCCTGGACGGCAAGATCCACATCGGACTGGATAACTACAGCGGCGGCCGTGCAGGCGATCCGCCGTCAATCTCCCTCTCACGTCGTCTGCGGGAACTGCCGCTGCGCGTTAATCGCCTGAAAACCGGGACTCCGCCGCGTATTGATGCGCGGACTATCGACTTCAGCGTACTGGCACAGCAGCATGGCGATACCCCGCTGCCCGTATTCTCGTTCATGGGACGTCAGGAGCAGCATCCGCGTCAGGTGCCGTGCTATGTCACCTACACCAACGAAAAAACCCATGATGTGATCCGCAATAACCTCGATCGCAGCCCGATGTATGCCGGGGTGATCGAAGGGATCGGCCCACGCTACTGCCCATCGATCGAAGATAAAGTCATGCGCTTTGCCGATCGTAACCAGCATCAGATCTTCCTCGAACCGGAAGGACTGACGTCCAACGAAATTTACCCGAACGGCATCTCGACCAGCCTGCCGTTCGATGTACAGATGCAAATCGTCCGCTCAATGCAGGGGATGGAAAATGCGAAGATCGTCCGCCCTGGCTACGCCATTGAGTATGACTTCTTCGATCCGCGCGACCTGAAACCGACCCTGGAGAGCAAATTTATCCATGGCCTGTTCTTTGCCGGGCAGATCAACGGCACCACCGGCTATGAAGAAGCGGCGGCTCAGGGGCTGCTGGCAGGTCTCAACGCTGCCCGTTTCTCGGCGGAGAAAGAGGGCTGGGCACCGCGTCGCGATCAGGCTTATCTCGGCGTGCTGGTTGACGATCTCTGCACCCTCGGCACCAAAGAGCCGTACCGCATGTTTACTTCGCGGGCGGAATACCGCCTGATGCTGCGTGAAGACAACGCCGATCTGCGTCTGACCGAAGCGGGCCGTGAACTGGGCCTGGTGGACGATGCACGCTGGGCGCGTTTCAACGAGAAGCTGGAAAACATTGAGCGCGAACGCCAGCGCCTGAAAGCGACCTGGGTTTCCCCGTCTGCGGAATCGGCGGATGAAGTGAATACGCAGTTAAGCGCGCCGCTCTCCCGCGAAGCCAGTGGAGAAGATCTGCTGCGCCGCCCGGAAATGACCTATCAGCAACTGACGTCGCTCACCCCGTTTGCTCCGGCACTTGCTGATGTCCAGGCCGCTGAACAGGTTGAGATCCAGGTGAAGTACGAAGGTTATATCGCCCGTCAGCAGGATGAGATCGACAAGCAGCAGCGTAACGAAAGCACTCTGCTGCCAGCGACACTGGATTACCGTCAGGTTTCCGGGCTGTCCAACGAGGTCATCGCCAAGCTGAACGATCACAAACCGGTTTCTATCGGTCAGGCGTCGCGTATCTCCGGCGTGACTCCGGCGGCGATTTCCATCCTGCTGGTCTGGCTGAAAAAACAGGGTATGCTGCGCCGCAGCGCGTAATTTATTGTTGCCCGGTCAGGCGTCAAGCCGCCGGGCAAATCATCTTTAACAGGTAATCACCGTGTTCAACAAACTTTCTCGTCTGCTGGACGACGCCAGCATTTCGCTTACCGATCACCAGATAAACCAGCTGGTTGCGTATGTCGACATGCTGAATAAATGGAATAAAGCGTATAACCTGACCTCGGTGCGCGACCCGAACGAGATGCTGGTGCGCCATATCCTCGACAGCATCGTGGTTGCCCCGCACTTGCAGGGTGAACGTTTTATTGATGTCGGCACCGGCCCTGGTTTACCCGGCATTCCGCTGTCCATCGTGCTCCCCGATGCGCAGTTCACGCTGCTCGACAGCCTGGGCAAACGGGTCCGGTTTCTGCGTCAGGTACAGCACGAGCTGAAACTGGAAAATATTCATCCCGTACAGAGTAGGGTAGAGGCGTTTCCCGCCGAGCCGCCTTTTGATGGCGTGATCAGCCGGGCCTTTGCTTCCCTGACCGATATGGTGGAATGGTGCCATCATCTTCCGGGCGAAGCAGGACGCTTTTATGCGCTGAAAGGTCAGTTGCCTGATGAAGAAATCGCCGCGCTGCCCGTTGAATTTTCAGTAGAATCGACTCTTAAACTTCGGGTTCCACAACTCGACGGCGAGCGACATCTGGTAATTATTCGCCCTGACAAAGTTTAATTTTTATCAAAAAAAGTAGAGAAAAATGCTTTTTGACGATGTTAAAAAATTGGGTGATAAATGCTCATGCGCTGGATGGCTTTTAACTATCCATTAACTGGATATTTTCGTAATGTTAACGCCGCTCTTTTTGTTAACCACAAAAATAGTCAACATGGAAAATATCAGTCTGCTAAAAGTCTGCCGCTTTGATAACATTCATGTGTTAAATATTTATTATAAATGTCAATGAAGTGTTTTTATGAAGTATGCGGATGTTTAGCAAAAAATAGGCATGATTAACGTTAATTATCAAAAAGATAAAAACAAGGCGGATGTGAACAGCGATAACAGGCTGAAATTGAAAATGTTTAATCTGTGATCTGGTGCACGCTTTATCATCAGGCTTTTCGCGCAATCCGAACTTTTGCCCGATTGTTCACAGTTTGATGAAAACTTTAAAAATAGCGCTCCAGAAAATTATTTAAACATTTATTCACCTTTTCGCTACTTATTGTTTGAAATCACGAGGCCGCACCGTATAATTTGACCGCTTTTTGATGCTTGACTATGTGGCGCAAACGACGTTTTATACGACTCGCGGCATACCTCTTAGGGAGCAGGAGTAAAAACGTGATGTCTGTGTCGCTCTTGAGTAGAAACGTTGCTCGTAAGCTTCTGTTCATTCAGTTTCTGGCAGTAATGGCAAGTGGATTGCTGTTTAGCCTCAAAGACCCCTTCTGGGGCATTTCCGCAGTAGGCGGAGGTATGGCAGTCTTACTGCCTAACTGTGTGTTTATGATTTTTGCCTGGCGTCATCAGGCGCATACACCAGCTAAAGGCCGGGTGGCCTGGAGTTTCGCACTTGGCGAAGGCTTTAAGGTGTTAGCGACTTTTGCTTTGCTTGTGGTGACGCTGGCGGTTTTTAAAGCGGTTTTCTTGCCGCTCATAGTCACGTGGATTTTGGCGCTGGTTGTTCAGATCGTCGCGCCAGCTGTAATTAACAACAAAGGGTAAGAGGCATCATGTCTGCAGGAGAAATCTCAACACCGCAGGAGTACATCAGTCACCACCTGAATAACCTTCAGCTGGACCTGCGTACTTTCTCGCTGGTGGATCCGCATAACCCCCCGGCCACTTTCTGGACGCTCAACATCGACTCCATGTTCTTCTCGGTGCTGTTGGGGCTGTTGTTCCTGGTGATGTTCCGCAGCGTAGCGAAACGCGCCACCAGCGGCGTTCCCGGCAAATTCCAGACCGCAATCGAACTGGTTATCGGCTTTGTGAATGGTAGCGTGAAAGACATGTACCATGGCAAAAGCAAGCTGATTGCGCCGCTGGCCCTGACGATTTTCGTCTGGGTATTCCTGATGAACTTCATGGACCTGCTGCCTATCGACCTGTTGCCATACATTGGTGAGCATGTCTTCGGTCTGCCAGCTCTGCGCGTGGTGCCGTCCGCTGACGTGAACATCACCCTGTCGATGGCGCTGGGCGTATTTATCCTCATTCTGTTCTACAGCATCAAAATGAAAGGCATTGGCGGCTTCACCAAAGAGTTGACGCTACAGCCGTTCAATCACTGGGCATTTATTCCTGTCAACTTAATCCTTGAAGGGGTAAGCCTGCTGTCCAAACCGGTTTCTCTTGGTCTGCGACTGTTCGGTAACATGTATGCCGGTGAGTTGATTTTCATTCTGATTGCAGGCCTGCTGCCGTGGTGGTCACAGTGGATCCTGAATGTGCCATGGGCCATTTTCCACATCCTGATTATTACGCTGCAAGCCTTTATCTTCATGGTTCTGACGATTGTCTATCTGTCGATGGCGTCCGAAGAGCATTAATTTTACCAACACTAAATGTTTTAAACTGAAACAAACTGGAGATTGTCATGGAAAACCTGAATGTTGATCTGCTGTACATGGCTGCCGCTGTGATGATGGGTCTGGCGGCAATCGGTGCTGCGATCGGTATCGGCATCCTCGGGGGCAAATTCCTGGAAGGCGCAGCGCGTCAGCCGGATCTGATTCCTTTGCTGCGTACTCAGTTCTTTATCGTTATGGGTCTGGTGGATGCTATCCCGATGATCGCTGTTGGTCTGGGTTTGTACGTGATGTTTGCTGTCGCGTAGTAAGCGTTGCTTATAAGAAGCAATATCAGAACGTTAACTAGATAAGAGGCATTGTGCTGTGAATCTTAACGCAACAATCCTCGGCCAGGCCATCGCGTTTGTCCTGTTCGTTCTGTTCTGCATGAAGTTCGTATGGCCGCCGTTAATGGCTGCCATCGAAAAGCGTCAAAAAGAGATTGCTGACGGCCTTGCTTCTGCTGAACGAGCACATAAGGACCTTGACCTTGCAAAGGCCAGCGCGACCGACCAGCTGAAAAAGGCGAAGGCGGAAGCTCAGGTAATCATTGAGCAGGCGAACAAACGCCGCTCTCAGATCCTGGACGAAGCGAAAACTGAAGCAGAGCAGGAACGGGCTAAAATCGTAGCGCAGGCTCAGGCAGAAATCGATGCGGAGCGCAAACGCGCTCGCGAAGAACTGCGTAAGCAAGTGGCTATCCTGGCTGTTGCCGGGGCCGAGAAGATCATCGAACGTTCCGTGGATGAAGCTGCTAACAGCGACATCGTGGATAAACTTGTCGCTGAACTGTAAGGAGGGAGGGGCTGATGTCTGAATTTATTACGGTAGCTCGCCCCTACGCCAAAGCAGCTTTTGACTTTGCCGTTGAACACCAGAACGTTGATCGCTGGCAGAACATGCTGGCGTTTGCCGTCGAGGTAACTAAGAACGAACAAATGGCAGAGCTTCTCTCTGGCGCATTAGCGCCGGAAACGCTCGCTGAGTCGTTTATCGCAGTCTGCGGTGAGCAACTGGACGAAAACGGTCAGAACCTGATTCGGGTAATGGCTGAAAACAATCGTCTGAACGCGCTCCCGGATGTTCTTGAGCAGTTTATTCACCTGCGTGCAGCCAGTGAGGCTATCGCAGAGGTAGACGTCACTTCTGCAACCGCATTAAGTGACGAACAGCTTACGAAAATCAGCGCTGCGATGGAAAAACGTCTGTCACGCAAAGTGAAGCTGAATTGCAAAATCGATAAGTCTGTAATGGCAGGCGTAATCATCCGTGCGGGTGATATGGTCATTGATGGCAGCGTACGCGGCCGTCTTGAACGCCTTGCAGACGTCTTGCAGTCTTAAGGGGACTGGAGCATGCAACTGAATTCCACCGAAATCAGCGAACTGATCAAGCAGCGCATTGCTCAGTTCAATGTGGTGAGCGAAGCTCACAACGAAGGTACTATTGTTTCTGTAAGTGACGGTGTTATCCGCATCCACGGCCTTGCCGATTGTATGCAGGGTGAAATGATCTCCCTGCCGGGTAACCGTTACGCTATCGCCCTGAACCTCGAACGCGACTCTGTCGGTGCGGTGGTAATGGGTCCGTACGCTGACCTTGCCGAAGGCATGAAGGTGAAATGTACGGGTCGTATCCTGGAAGTTCCGGTTGGCCGTGGCCTGCTGGGCCGTGTGCTGAACACGCTGGGTGCGCCAATCGATGGTAAAGGTCCGGTTGATAACGACGGCTTCTCTGCCGTTGAAGCTATCGCACCGGGCGTAATCGACCGTCAGTCCGTAGACCAGCCGGTACAGACCGGTTATAAATCCGTTGACGCCATGATCCCAATCGGTCGTGGTCAGCGTGAACTGGTTATCGGCGACCGTCAGACCGGTAAAACCGCACTGGCTATTGATGCCATCATCAACCAGCGCGATTCCGGCATCAAATGTATCTATGTCGCTATCGGCCAGAAAGCGTCCACCATCTCTAACGTGGTGCGTAAACTGGAAGAGCACGGCGCGCTGGCTAACACCATCGTTGTTGTGGCAACCGCGTCTGAATCCGCTGCACTGCAATACCTGGCGCCGTATGCCGGTTGCGCAATGGGCGAATACTTCCGCGACCGTGGCGAAGATGCACTGATCATTTACGATGACCTGTCTAAACAGGCTGTCGCATATCGTCAGATCTCCCTGCTGCTCCGTCGTCCGCCAGGACGTGAAGCTTTCCCGGGCGATGTATTCTACCTCCACTCCCGTCTGCTGGAGCGTGCTGCGCGTGTTAACGCCGAATACGTTGAAAACTTTACCAAAGGTGAAGTTAAAGGGAAAACTGGCTCGCTGACCGCGCTGCCGATTATCGAAACGCAGGCTGGTGACGTTTCCGCGTTCGTTCCGACTAACGTAATTTCGATTACCGATGGTCAGATCTTCCTGGAATCCAACCTGTTTAACGCCGGTATTCGTCCTGCGGTTAACCCGGGTATTTCCGTCTCCCGTGTAGGTGGTGCAGCGCAGACCAAGATCATGAAAAAACTGTCCGGTGGTATTCGTACCGCACTGGCACAGTATCGTGAACTGGCGGCGTTCTCCCAGTTTGCATCTGACCTCGACGATGCTACGCGTAAACAGCTCGATCACGGTCAGAAAGTAACTGAACTGCTGAAACAGAAACAGTATGCGCCGATGTCCGTTGCGCAGCAGTCTCTGGTGCTGTTCGCGGCAGAACGTGGTTATCTGGCTGATGTCGAACTGGCGAAAATCGGTAGCTTTGAAGCCGCTCTGCTGGCTTACGTCGACCGTGATCACGCTCCGCTGATGCAAGAGATCAACCAGTCCGGTGGCTATAACGACGAAATCGAAGGCAAGCTGAAAGGCATCCTCGATTCCTTCAAAGCAACCCAATCCTGGTAACGTCTGGCGGCCTGTCTTAGGGCAGGCCGTAAGGCATTGAGGAGAAGCTCATGGCCGGCGCAAAAGAGATACGTAGTAAGATCGCAAGCGTCCAGAACACGCAGAAGATCACTAAAGCGATGGAAATGGTCGCCGCTTCCAAAATGCGTAAATCGCAGGAGCGCATGGCGGCCAGCCGTCCTTATGCAGAGACCATGCGCAAAGTGATTGGTCACCTTGCAAACGGTAATCTGGAATATAAGCACCCGTACCTGGAAGAACGCGACGTTAAGCGCGTGGGCTACTTGGTGGTGTCTACAGACCGTGGTCTGTGTGGTGGCTTGAACATCAACCTGTTCAAAAAATTGCTGGCGGATATGAAAGCATGGTCCGATAAAGGCGTTCAGTGCGATATCGCAATGATCGGCTCTAAGGGCGTGTCATTCTTCACTTCTGTCGGCGGCAACATTGTCGCGCAGGTCACTGGCATGGGAGATAACCCTTCCCTGTCCGAACTGATCGGCCCGGTAAAAGTGATGTTGCAGGCCTACGATGAAGGCCGTCTGGACAAGCTTTATATTGTTAACAACAAGTTTATCAACACCATGTCTCAGGTTCCGACCATCACTCAGCTGCTGCCGCTGCCCGCGTCAGAAGATGATGAGCTGAAGCGTAAATCCTGGGATTACCTGTATGAACCCGATCCGAAAGCGCTGCTGGATACCCTTCTGCGCCGCTACGTAGAATCTCAGGTTTATCAGGGTGTGGTAGAAAACCTGGCCAGCGAGCAGGCCGCGCGTATGGTGGCGATGAAAGCCGCTACCGATAATGGCGGCAGCCTGATTAAAGAGCTGCAGTTGGTATACAACAAAGCTCGTCAGGCCAGCATTACTCAGGAACTCACCGAAATCGTCGGTGGCGCGTCTGCGGTATAACCAGGTTAATACGTAGAGGATTCAAGATGGCAACTGGAAAAATTGTCCAGGTAATCGGCGCTGTAGTTGACGTCGAGTTCCCTCAGGATGCGGTACCAAAAGTGTACGACGCTCTTGAGGTACAGAATGGTAATGAGCGCCTGGTGCTGGAAGTTCAGCAGCAGCTTGGCGGCGGTATTGTACGTACTATCGCGATGGGTTCTTCTGACGGCCTGCGTCGCAGCCTGGACGTCACCAACCTCGAACACCCGATTGAAGTCCCGGTAGGTAAAGCTACCCTGGGCCGCATCATGAACGTACTGGGCGAACCGGTAGACATGAAAGGCGACATCGGCGAAGAAGAGCGTTGGGCTATCCACCGCGCAGCACCTTCCTATGAAGAGCTGTCAAACTCGCAGGAACTGCTGGAAACCGGTATCAAAGTTATCGACCTGATGTGTCCGTTCGCGAAGGGCGGTAAAGTCGGTCTGTTCGGTGGTGCGGGCGTAGGTAAAACCGTAAACATGATGGAGCTGATCCGTAACATCGCGATCGAGCACTCCGGTTACTCTGTGTTTGCGGGCGTGGGTGAACGTACTCGTGAGGGTAACGACTTCTACCACGAAATGACCGACTCCAACGTTATCGACAAAGTATCGCTGGTGTATGGCCAGATGAACGAGCCGCCGGGAAACCGTCTGCGCGTAGCGCTGACCGGCCTGACCATGGCGGAGAAATTCCGTGACGAAGGTCGTGACGTTCTGCTGTTCGTTGATAACATCTACCGTTACACCCTCGCCGGTACGGAAGTATCCGCACTGCTGGGCCGTATGCCTTCTGCGGTAGGTTACCAGCCGACGCTGGCGGAAGAGATGGGCGTTCTGCAGGAACGTATCACCTCCACCAAAACCGGTTCTATCACTTCCGTACAGGCAGTATACGTACCTGCGGATGACCTGACTGACCCGTCACCAGCCACCACCTTTGCGCACCTTGATGCAACCGTGGTACTGAGCCGTCAGATCGCGTCTCTGGGTATCTACCCGGCCGTTGACCCGCTGGATTCCACCAGCCGTCAGCTGGACCCGCTGGTGGTTGGTCAGGAACACTACGACACCGCGCGTGGCGTTCAGTCTATCCTGCAACGTTATCAGGAACTGAAAGACATCATCGCCATCCTGGGCATGGATGAACTGTCTGAAGAAGACAAACTGGTGGTAGCTCGCGCACGTAAGATCCAGCGCTTCCTGTCCCAGCCGTTCTTCGTGGCAGAAGTATTTACCGGTTCTCCGGGCAAATACGTCTCCCTGAAAGACACCATCCGTGGCTTTAAAGGCATCATGGAAGGCGAATACGATCACCTGCCGGAGCAGGCGTTCTACATGGTCGGTTCCATCGACGAAGCCGTGGAAAAAGCCAAAAAACTTTAACGCCTTAATCGGAGGGTGATATGGCAATGACTTACCACCTGGACGTCGTCAGCGCAGAGTTACAAATGTTCTCTGGTCTGGTCGAGAAAATCCAGGTAACGGGTAGCGAAGGTGAACTGGGTATTTTCCCCGGTCACGCCCCGCTGCTCACCGCCATTAAGCCTGGTATGATCCGCATCGTAAAACAGCACGGTCATGAAGAGTTTATCTACCTGTCCGGCGGCATTCTTGAAGTGCAGCCTGGCAGCGTGACCGTACTGGCTGATACCGCGATTCGCGGCCAGGATCTCGACGAAGCGCGAGCACTGGAAGCGAAACGGAAGGCTGAAGAGCATATTAAAAGCTCTCATGGTGACGTGGATTACGCTCAGGCATCTGCGGAACTGGCCAAAGCGATCGCAAAACTGCGCGTTATCGAATTGACCAGAAAAGCGATGTAACACCGGCTTGAAAAGCATAAGCCAGTCTGGTTTTTCCAGGCTGGCTTTTTTTATGGTTCGCGCTGGATATATATGGATTTTAAATCAATGAGTTAAAAATATTTTTCCCACCGCCGCATCTGTTTGTCATGTTTTCAACACGATGTTATTTTACCCCTCGTTACTATTTCACACCCAAAATAATTCAAGCTACAGGAAGGCGAGTTGGCACTTACAGCAGCAAGTGACCAGGATAACCAAGCCCATGCAGCCTGAAGTATGACGGGTACACTCGTCATTTTATGAAGGATCATAACATGTCATTCAAACCCTTTTTCGCTGGCCCACAACCGGCGCTGGGCACCGATCGCGCCACCTTTATTCGCCGTGTTTATTTGCATCTTGCCGCTGCGGTGATGGGCTTTATCGTCCTTAGCTGCATACTGATGTTAAGCGGTATCGGCGACGTCATGCTCGGCATTCTCATGTCTGGCGGCAATATGGGCTGGCTGGTGGTGCTTGGCGCATTTATGCTGATCAGCGTGCTGGCGACCCGTCTGGCCGATAACGCCGACTCTAACCAGACCCAGTTAACAGGGCTTGGCATTTACGTACTGGCTGAAGCGCTGATTTTCGCGCCGATGCTGACGCTGGCAGCGTATATCGACCCGGCAATCATTGGCGCAGCCGCGATCACCACCTTGTTGCTGGTGGGTGGCCTGACGTTTACCGCCTTCACGACCAAAAAAGATTTTTCGTTTATGGGCTCGTTCTTAACGATGGCGGGCTTTATTGCGCTTGGTGCGATCATTGCCAGCGTGCTGTGTGGCTTCTCGCTCGGCGTCTGGTTCAGTGCGGCGATGGTATTACTGTGTGCAGGTTTCATCCTGTATGACACTTCAAAAATTATCCACCATTATCCGACCAATCGCCCGGCTGGCGCGGCGCTGCATCTGTTTGCTTCCATCGCCACCATGTTCTGGTATGTGCTGCGTATTTTTATGTCGCGCAATTAACTGTCATAAAACCAAAAAACCAGCGCCATCACGCTGGTTTTTTTATGCTTTCTTTGTGTGTAAAAAGAACAACAAAAACAATCGGTTTAACTGAAGAATCACTCTGAATGATAAAATTCATGCGGTAAATTACCGTCCGGTCACCGATAATCATCCCACAACCTGTTCTCGCTGCGCACTTTATCCGCGCTTCATTTTATTGCGCAAAATATGTAGAGTTTTCAACGGGAAAGTTATTTACTTCATACTTACATTACAGTCAGGACGCGTATGGCAAACAATGCGATGAGCGTAGTGATCCTTGCAGCAGGCAAAGGCACGCGCATGTATTCCGATCTTCCTAAGGTATTACACACCCTGGCAGGCAAGCCGATGGTGCAGCATGTCATTGATGCCGCTAATCATTCCGGCGCCGATCGGGTTCATCTGGTCTATGGTCACGGTGGCGATCTGCTGAAGCAAACGCTGCGTGATGACAATCTGAACTGGGTGCTACAGGCAGAACAGCTGGGTACGGGCCATGCGATGCAGCAGGCCGCGCCGTTTTTTGCCGACGACGAAGATATTCTGATGCTGTATGGCGACGTACCGCTGATCTCGACAGAAACCCTACAGCAACTGCGTGATGCAAAACCGCAGGGTGGAATTGGGCTGCTGACCGTTAAGCTGGACGATCCGACGGGCTATGGCCGCATCACCCGCGACAACGGCAACGTGACCGGTATCGTTGAACATAAAGATGCCAGCGACGAGCAGCGCCAAATCCAGGAAATCAATACCGGTATCCTGATTGCCAACGGCGCGGACTTAAAACGTTGGCTGGCAAAGCTGACCAACAACAACGCGCAGGGCGAATACTACATCACCGATATCATCGCGCTGGCATATCAGGAGGGCTGCGAGATTGCCGCCGTCCATCCGCAGAGACTGAGCGAAGTGGAAGGCGTCAACAACCGCCTGCAACTCTCCCGTCTGGAGCGCGTTTATCAAACCGAGCAGGCCGAAAAACTGCTGCTGGCAGGCGTTATGCTGCGTGATCCGGCGCGTTTTGATCTCCGTGGCACCCTGTCGCACGGGCGTGATGTGGAAATTGATACTAACGTTATCATTGAAGGCAACGTCACGCTGGGTCACCGCGTAAAAATTGGCGTGGGCTGCGTGATCAAAAATGCGGTGATTGGCGACGACTGCGAAATCAGCCCGTACAGCGTGGTGGAAGATGCCCATCTGGAAGCGGCCTGTACTATCGGTCCGTTTGCCCGCCTGCGTCCTGGTGCGGAACTGCTGGAAGGCGCGCACGTTGGCAACTTTGTCGAAATGAAAAAAGCGCGTCTGGGTAAAGGCTCAAAAGCCGGTCATCTGACTTACCTGGGCGATGCGGAAATTGGCGACAATGTAAATATCGGCGCGGGGACCATCACCTGTAACTACGATGGGGCGAACAAATTTAAAACGATCATCGGCGACGATGTCTTTGTCGGCTCTGACAGCCAACTGGTTGCGCCGGTCAGGGTGGGGAACGGGGCGACCATCGCCGCCGGAACGACCGTCACCCGTGACATCGCTGATGATGAACTGGTCTTAAGCCGCGTGCCGCAGGTCCATAAACAGGGCTGGCAGCGCCCGGTAAAGAAAAAGTAATTTTTATGCCGGAGCAATCCGGCAACCAGGGTTGAGGGGATAAACATATATCCCCCGCCCGCAAGCAGTACCTATAAAAATAACCCCACTCTCTACAAGGCTCGGGGCGCCCGGAAAACGGGTATACAGGTTGACCGACAACGCATGGCGTAAAGCCAAAATCGGAATCAAAAACTATGTGTGGAATTGTTGGCGCTATCGCGCAACGTGATGTAGCGGAAATCCTTCTCGAAGGTTTGCGTCGTCTGGAATACCGTGGCTATGACTCTGCGGGTCTGGCAGTGGTTGATGCACAAGGTCATATGACCCGCCTGCGCTGCCTCGGTAAAGTGCAAATGCTGTCACAGGCAGCGGAAGAACATCCGCTGCACGGCGGAACCGGTATTGCTCACACCCGCTGGGCAACGCACGGTGAACCTTCAGAAACGAATGCGCATCCGCATGTTTCTGAACACATTGTGGTGGTGCATAACGGCATCATCGAAAACCACGAACCGCTGCGTGAAACGCTGAAAGCGCGCGGCTATACCTTCGTTTCTGAAACCGACACCGAAGTGATCGCTCACTTAGTTCACTGGGAGCTGGAACAGGGCGGTACGCTTCGCGAAGCGGTGCTGCGCGCGATCCCGCAACTGCGTGGCGCATACGGCACGGTGATCATGGATACTCGTCATCCTGACACGCTGCTGGCGGCCCGTTCCGGTAGCCCGCTGGTGATTGGTCTGGGTATGGGCGAAAACTTTATCGCCTCTGACCAGCTTGCCCTGCTGCCGGTGACGCGCCGCTTTATCTTCCTCGAAGAGGGCGATATTGCCGAAGTGACTCGCCGCTCCGTCGCTATTTTTGATAAATCCGGCGCGGAAGTGAAACGCCCGGACATCGAATCTAATCTGCAATATGACGCGGGCGATAAAGGCATTTATCGCCACTATATGCAGAAAGAGATCTACGAGCAGCCGAACGCTATCAAAAATACCCTCACCGGACGCATCAGCCACGGCGAAGTGGATTTAAGCGAGCTGGGGCCGAACGCTAACGATCTGTTGGCGCAGGTTGAGCACATTCAGATCATCGCCTGTGGCACCTCGTATAACTCCGGGATGGTTTCCCGCTACTGGTTTGAATCGTTGGCCGGTATTCCGTGCGATGTCGAAATCGCTTCAGAATTCCGCTACCGCAAATCCGCCGTGCGTCGTAACAGCCTGATGATCACCCTGTCACAGTCCGGCGAAACGGCGGACACTCTGGCGGGCTTACGCCTCTCCAAAGAGCTGGGTTATCTTGGCTCGCTGGCGATTTGTAACGTGCCTGGCTCTTCGCTGGTGCGCGAATCCGATCTGGCGATGATGACCAACGCGGGTACGGAAATCGGCGTGGCATCGACCAAAGCCTTCACCACCCAGTTAACCGTGCTGTTGATGCTGGTGGCGAAACTGGCGCGTCTGAAAGGTCTGGATGCCTCCGTTGAGCACGACATCGTGCACGGCCTGCAGGCGCTGCCAAGTCGCATCGAACAGATGCTGTCGCAGGACAAACGCATTGAAGCGCTGGCGGAAGATTTCTCCGACAAGCATCACGCGCTGTTCCTCGGACGTGGCGATCAGTATCCCATTGCGCTGGAAGGCGCACTGAAGCTGAAAGAAATCTCCTACATTCACGCGGAAGCCTACGCCGCAGGCGAGCTGAAACACGGCCCGCTGGCGCTGATTGACGCCGACATGCCGGTGATTGTGGTCGCGCCGAACAACGAACTGCTGGAAAAACTGAAATCCAACATCGAAGAAGTTCGCGCGCGCGGCGGTCAGCTGTACGTCTTCGCCGATCGGGATGCCGGATTCAGCAGCAGCGACAATATGCACATCATTGAAATGCCGCACGTAGAAGACGTCATCGCGCCGATCTTCTACACCGTGCCGTTGCAGTTACTGGCCTACCACGTCGCGCTGATCAAAGGCACCGACGTCGATCAGCCGCGTAACCTGGCGAAATCGGTGACGGTGGAATAAGTTTAATTATGCCCCACGTAATGTGGGGCATTTACCCGCGCTGTGCTACATTTTTAATCGATCTCTTCCTGACGGTAACCGTCATTTTCCGGCTGATTCTGCCGTCATAAAAATAAATTTTCATCGCAATCTTTTGGTAACAAAAACATTTAAGTGAATGATTTTAAATGTTTTTAATTAATCATTTTTTCCCTGGATTTGTTTGTCATAAAACTGTCATATTTCGTACATTTAACTGTCACCTGTTTGTCCTATTTTGCTCATCGTAGCCACTTAACAATGATTTACGAATCTTGCAGGAGACATTATGAACGTTATGCGTACCACTGTCGCAACGGTTGTCGCCGCGACCTTATCCATGAGCGCTTTCTCTGCTCTGGCAGCAGCAAGCCTTACCGGTGCTGGCGCAACTTTTCCTGCGCCGGTGTATGCCAAATGGGCAGATACCTACCAGAAAGAGACCGGTAGCAAAGTCAACTACCAGGGTATCGGCTCCTCCGGTGGCGTAAAACAGATTATTGCGAATACTGTCGATTTCGGTGCTTCTGACGCGCCGCTGTCCGACGAAAAACTTCAGCAGGAAGGCCTGTTCCAGTTCCCGACCGTCATCGGCGGCGTGGTGCTGGCGGTTAATATTCCGGGGCTGAAATCCGGCGAGCTGGTGCTGGACGGTAAAACCCTCGGCGACATCTATCTCGGCAAAATCAAGAAATGGGATGATGCCGCCATCACCAAACTGAACCCTGGCCTGAAACTGCCTTCGCAGAACATCGCCGTGGTGCGCCGCGCGGACGGCTCCGGTACGTCCTTCGTCTTCACCAGCTACCTGGCGAAAGTGAACGAAGAGTGGAAATCCAAAATTGGCTCTGGTTCCACCGTTAACTGGCCGACCGGTCTCGGCGGTAAAGGTAACGACGGGATCGCGGCGTTCGTGCAGCGTCTGCCTGGCTCTATCGGCTACGTAGAATATGCTTACGCCAAGCAGAACAACCTGGCCTACACCAAACTGGTTTCCGCTGACGGCAAACCGGTCAGCCCGACCGAAGAAAGCTTCGCTAACGCCGCTAAAGGCGTGGACTGGAGCAAATCCTTCGCCCAGGACCTGACCAACCAGAAAGGCGACGACGCGTGGCCGATTACCTCCACCACCTTCATTCTGATCCACAAAGAGCAGAAGAAACCGGAGCAGGGCGCGGAAGTACTGAAGTTCTTCGACTGGGCCTTCAAAGACGGCGCGAAACAGGCTAATGACCTGGATTACGCCAGCCTGCCGGACAACGTGGTTGAGCAGGTTCGTGCGGCATGGAAAACCAACGTCAAAGACAGCAGCGGTAAAGCGTTGTACTAATATACCCGTCATACTTCAAGCTGCAGGACAAAATGGCTACGCCGCCTGCCTGCAACTCGAATTATTTAGGGTATAGAACATATTGACGAAAATGGCGGGTGGCGATAATGCTACCTGTCAATTTCGTAAAACGTCTTTAACTGAAGAGTGATTTATGGCTGCAACCAAGCCTGTTTTTAACCCACCGGGTAAAAAGGGTGACATGATCTTCAGCGCGCTGGTAAAACTGGCTGCGCTGATTGTGCTATTGATGCTGGGCGGCATCATTGTCTCCCTGATCATCTCCTCCTGGCCGAGTATCCAAAAGTTTGGCTTCTCGTTCCTGTGGACCAAAGAGTGGGATGCACCTAACGATATTTACGGGGCGCTGGTACCCATCTACGGTACGCTGGCGACCTCCATTATTGCCCTGCTGATTGCCGTTCCCGTTAGCTTCGGCATTGCGCTGTTCCTGACCGAGCTGGCCCCCGGCTGGCTGCGTCGCCCGCTCGGTATCGCCATTGAGCTGCTGGCGGCAATCCCCAGCATCGTTTATGGCATGTGGGGGCTGTTTATCTTTGCCCCGCTGTTCGCCACATATTTTCAGGAGCCGGTCGGCAACGTCCTTTCCAACATCCCGTTTGTTGGCGCGCTGTTCTCTGGCCCGGCGTTTGGCATCGGTATTCTCGCGGCGGGCGTGATCCTCGCCATCATGATTATTCCCTACATCGCGGCAGTCATGCGTGATGTCTTCGAACAAACCCCGGTAATGATGAAAGAGTCGGCCTACGGCATCGGCTGCACCACCTGGGAGGTGATCTGGCGCATTGTTCTTCCGTTCACCAAAAATGGGGTGATTGGCGGCATTATGCTGGGGCTGGGTCGCGCGCTGGGCGAGACGATGGCCGTCACCTTTATCATCGGGAACACCTACCAGCTCGACAGCGTTTCTCTCTACATGCCTGGCAACAGCATCACCTCCGCGCTGGCGAATGAGTTTGCCGAAGCAGAATCCGGCCTGCACGTTGCGGCGCTGATGGAACTGGGACTGATCCTGTTTGTGATCACCTTTATCGTGCTGGCAATCTCTAAATTCATGGTGATGCGACTGGCGAAAAACGAGGGGACTCGCTGATGGCAACGCTTGAAATGCAAACCCCGGCTGCGCTGGCGGAATCACGCCGCAAAATGCAGGCGCGTCGGCGGTTGAAAAACCGCATCGCCCTGACGCTCTCAATGGCGACGATGGCCTTCGGTCTGTTCTGGCTGATCTGGATTTTAATGTCCACCCTGACGCGCGGCTTTGACGGCATGTCGCTGGCCCTGTTTACCGAAATGACGCCGCCACCGAATACAGCAGGTGGCGGTCTGGCGAACGCGCTGGCGGGCAGCGGCCTGTTAATTCTGTGGGCGACGGTCTTCGGCACGCCGCTCGGCATCATGGCCGGGATTTATCTGGCGGAGTACGGGCGTAAATCCTGGCTGGCAGAGGTCATCCGCTTTATTAACGATATTCTGCTTTCCGCGCCCTCTATCGTGGTCGGTCTGTTTGTGTATACCGTCGTGGTGGCGCAGATGCAGCATTTTTCCGGCTGGGCAGGCGTTATCGCGCTGGCGCTGTTACAGGTGCCGATTGTTATCCGCACCACCGAAAACATGCTTAAGCTGGTGCCGGATAGCCTGCGTGAAGCGGCCTACGCGCTCGGCACGCCGAAGTGGAAGATGATCTCTGCCATTACGCTTAAAGCCTCGGTTTCCGGCATCATGACCGGCATCCTGCTGGCGATTGCGCGTATTGCGGGGGAAACCGCGCCGCTGCTGTTTACCGCGCTCTCCAACCAGTTCTGGAGCACCGATATGATGCAGCCTATCGCCAACCTGCCGGTGACGATTTTCAAATTTGCGATGAGTCCGTTTGCCGAATGGCAGCAACTGGCCTGGGCTGGCGTACTGATTATCACCCTGTGCGTACTGCTGCTGAACATTCTGGCGCGCGTGATTTTCGCGAAGCAGAAACACGGTTAATTTTTACGGCGTGGCAACGCGCGACGCCGAATAATAGCCTACCAGGATAGGCTTTAAGGAACGAGATAAAGATGAGTATGGTAAACACGGCTCCGGGTAAAATTCAGGTTCGCGATTTGAACTTCTACTACGGTAAATTCCATGCCCTGAAAAACATCAACCTGGACATTGCGAAAAACCAGGTGACGGCGTTCATCGGGCCGTCCGGCTGCGGCAAATCGACGCTGCTGCGCACATTCAACAAAATGTTTGAGCTGTACCCGGAACAGCGGGCGGAAGGTGAAATTCTGCTGGATGGTGAGAACATCCTCAACCACGCCCAGGATATCGCTCTGCTGCGCGCCAAAGTCGGCATGGTCTTTCAGAAGCCGACGCCGTTCCCGATGTCGATTTACGACAACATCGCCTTTGGCGTGCGCCTGTTTGAGAAACTCTCCCGCGCCGATATGGACGAACGCGTGCAGTGGGCGTTAACCAAAGCCGCGCTGTGGAATGAAACCAAAGATAAACTGCATCAGAGCGGCTACTCGCTCTCCGGCGGCCAACAGCAGCGCCTGTGCATCGCGCGCGGTATTGCCATTCGCCCGGAAGTGCTGCTGCTTGACGAGCCGTGTTCAGCGCTGGACCCGATCTCCACCGGACGCATTGAAGAGCTGATCACCGAACTGAAGCAGGATTACACCGTGGTGATCGTCACCCACAATATGCAGCAGGCAGCGCGCTGTTCCGATCACACCGCGTTTATGTACCTGGGCGAACTGATCGAGTTCAGCGACACGGACGCCCTGTTCACCCGCCCTGCGAAGAAACAAACAGAAGACTATATCACCGGTCGCTACGGTTGATTCAGGAGTGCGTTATGGACAGTCTCAATCTTAATAAACATATTTCCGGCCAGTTCAACGCTGAACTGGAGCACATCCGCACCGAAGTGATGACGATGGGCGGCCTGGTGGAACAGCAGCTTTCGGATGCGATCACCGCGATGCACAATCAGGACAGCGAGCTGGCGAAGCGTGTGGTTGAAGGTGACAAGCAGGTCAACATGATGGAAGTTGCCATCGACGAAGCCTGCGTGCGCATCATCGCCAAACGCCAGCCAACGGCGAGCGACCTGCGCCTGGTGATGGCGATCATCAAAACCATCGCTGAACTGGAGCGTATTGGTGACGTGGCGGATAAAATCTGCCGCACCGCGCTGGAGAAATTCTCTTCCCAGCACCAGCCGCTGCTGGTCAGTCTTGAGTCGCTGGGCCGCCACACCGTGCAAATGCTGCATGATGTGCTGGATGCCTTTGCGCGGATGGATCTCGACGAAGCGGTGCGTATTTACCGCGAAGACAAAAAAGTGGATCAGGAATACGAAGGCATCGTGCGCCAGCTGATGACCTACATGATGGAAGATCCGCGTACCATCCCCAGCGTGCTGACCGCGCTATTCTGCGCGCGCTCTATTGAACGTATCGGCGACCGCTGTCAGAACATCTGCGAGTTTATTTTCTACTTCGTGAAGGGACAGGATTTCCGTCACATTGGCGGGGATGAGCTGGATAAACTGCTGGCAGGCAGAGATCCGAAAGAGTGATCAATCGTTCGCCGGGCGCTCGCCCGGCGAACGTCTTGCCCGCATCACAAGCGGGTGACGTCGCCGCCCAATTTCGTGCAACTGCGGGTGATCCTTAACATCATCGCTGAACCGCTGAATTAGCCCCGGAAAAAAGCTGCTGCGCCAGCGCGTCAATATCGTCGTACTGCCACAGTTTTTCCCGCCACGCCGATGGAATGCCGTCCACGCCGTAAAACGCGCCCGCCAGTTGACCGACGATGGCGGCGGTAGTATCCGCGTCGTCGCCGAGATTGGCTGCCAGCAGAATAGTCTGTTCGAAATCTTCACCGTGATAAAAGCACCACAGCGCCGCTTCCAGGCTTTGCACGCAGTAACCGGTGCCGTGAATGGCGGAGCGCGGCTTCTGGCGGTAGCTGCCTCTGGCGATCTCCAGCAGCGCAGGCTGGGCGGGCAATTCGTCGATATCGGTCAAAATGGCGGCTTTATCTTTCCCGCTGAGCGCGTTCAATAAATATTGCGCGAACAGACGGCAACTGGCGACGGCCTCCGGGGCCGCGTGGGTGGTGCGCGACGAGGCTTCTGCGTAGTGAATCGCCTGCGCGCGGTCAGGCCAGTAGTACAGCACCGCCGGGGCGAGGCGCATCAGAGAGCCGTTACCCGCGGTATCCGGCGCTTGCGATCCGGCCCAGGGATCGCCGTCGAGCGCAAACTTACCCAGCGCTCGCGCGACGGTGCCGCCAATATCGAAACATTCCCCCGTCGAGCTGAAATAGCCCCAGCGCCACCAGTTCAGGTAGCGGTTCATCTGGTCTTTCGCATCGAACCCCTGACAAGTAACCAGACTTTGCGCGAGGCACAGCGCCATGGACGTATCGTCCGTCCACTGGCCGACTTTAAGATTAAAAGGGCCGCCACCCTGCATGGTGGTCAGCGGCGTAAAGCTATCTTTAGGGCGGAACTCTACGGTGGTGCCAACCGCGTCGCCGCTGGCCAGTCCCAGCAAACAGCCCTGAAAACGCGCCAGTAAATCCGGCATAACGGTCACTCCTTAAATATGAATCCCGATCAGGATAAATCTGCCCATAATCGCAGTTTGCCGCATTTCAGGCAGCGAAACAGATAACCCTGACAATCCCCGCCGTCGCGCAGGTATTTCGCCAGATCCTGCGGATGCAAACCGAAGTTGGCGCAGTCTTCTTCCAGGCTGGCGAAGTCGTCGAGTTTATCTTTAATTTCATCCCAGCCCACATAGCCGATGAAAGCGCAGAAATCGTCGCAGTGGGTCAGCCAGTGGCTGCCCTGCCAGCTACTAAAACCGGGCGTGCGTTCCGTCAGTTCTTTCAGTCTTTCAGCGGGATAAGGATTTTTAACGTCTAAAAATTCGCCTTCATCGTCCCACTCAATCTTGACGCCTTCAATATCGGATTCATCCTGAAAGCTGCCCGCAAATTTTTCCGCCGCCGAACCGTCGGCAATACACCATGGGCAAAGATGTCCGGGTTTGTTTTGCGCGTAGAATGAATTCGCGTAATAAATGTCCGTTGGCTGCTCGCAGCAGCCGCAGGTGACGGTTTTATCCTGAGTAAACGCGCCGGTTTCCAGCGGCTGGGGGTGATATCTGAAGGCGGGTAGCGGCTTATGGCTCATAAAAACATCCTGTTAGTTAACGCGATCGTTAAGACACGTTAAAGCAACCCGTTGAGGATAACCAGCCCGCTTTTCGTGATATATCACAAAAAGAAATAATCGCATTTGTTATTATTCTCACGATAACCATTCTGCAAGGATACGCGTATGAAAACCCTTCCTCTTACCCTCGCCGTTACGCTGGCGCTCAGTTCTTTCACCCTTCAGGCGCAGGCCGATCTGCCCGGACCCGGCGAGAACGCGCCGGTAAATCAATACATTACCAGGGTTAATCCCGATAAAACCGTCACCTTCCGGCTATGGGCACCGAATGCGAAAAAGGTGAACGTCGTGACGGGCGCAACCGATGAAAGCCACGCCCGCCATGAGATGCAAAAAGACGAGCGCGGCGTCTGGACGTGGAAATCGTCAGCGATGACGCCCAATATGTATGAGTATTTTTATGAGGTAGACGGATTACGCATCGCCGATCCCGGCCGCGCGAACGTCAAACCGCAGCGCCAGGTCAACACCAGCCTGCTTCTGGTGCGGGGCAGCATCCTGGATGCGCGTAACGTGCCGCATGGGGATGTGAATATACTCACCTACCATTCAAATGAACTGAATACCGAGCGTCATATTTATGTCTGGACGCCGCCTGGCTACAGCCCGGCGGAGGATCCTTTACCGGTACTGTATTACTACCACGGTTTTGGTGACACCACGCTTTCCGCCATCAGCCAGGGCCGCGTGCCACAAATTATGGATAACCTGTTAGCGGAAGGAAAAATCAAACGGATGCTGGTGGTGGTGGCTGAAACCGAAACCGATACGCCGCAAACGACGCCAGAAAACTACCGTTACGGTGACATCCGCTCGCAGTTTTACCACCCTAACGCCACCCTCGCCGACCGGGAACTTATCCACGATATCATTCCGCTAATCAGCCAGCGTTACAACGTGCGTAAAGACGGCGCGGGCAGAGCGATTGCCGGACTTTCACAGGGCGGCTATCAGGCGGAACTTTCAGCGCTGAAGCACCCGGAAAGCTTTGGCTGGCTGGGGCTGTTTAGCGCCGTCACCACCGTCACCGTGCCCGATCAAACCGTGGCCCAGCGGCTGAACGATCCGCAGTCGGTGAATCAGCAACTGCGGAACTTCACGCTGGTGATTGGTGAAAAAGACGAAGTGACGGGCAAAGACATTAAAGGACTGAAAGCGATGCTGGATGAAAAAGGCATCAACTATCACTATAAAGTCTACCCGGATTTGGGGCATGAAATGGACGTCTGGCGTCCGGCCTATGCGAATTTTGTGCAGACGCTTTTTAAATAACCTGCCCGCGCTCATGCCGCGCTGAAGGTCTAAACGAACAGCTTCAGCGCGGCGAGGCGCTTCAGCGCTTCCGTCAGTTTGTCATCTTCAGCCGTCAGGCTGACACGAACATATCCTTCTCCTCCCGCACCGAAACCGTGACCGGGCGCGACCAGTACCTGCGCCTGCGTCAGCAGATATTCGGTGAACCGCTGGGCGCTATAGCCCGCGGGCACGGGCAGCCACAGGAAAAAGGTGCCCTGATGATCCTCCACCGGCCAGTGCATTTTGTGCAGCGCGTCCAGCACCCGACGGCGGCGGCGATGATAAACCGCCACCAGCGCCGTTACCTCTTCAGCAGGAAGCTCCAGTGCAGTAATGGCCGCATCCTGCACCGCGCCAAACACCGTGCTGAAACTGTGGGTGTGCAGTTTTTTAAACGCGGCGATGACAGAAGCATTGCCTGCTGCAAAACCAAAGCGCCAGCCCGCCATCAAAAAGGTCTTCGACAGCGTATAAATCTCAACGCCCCACGCTTTGCCTTCCGGCCTCGACAGCAAACTTAACGGTTTTTCTTCCGCATGGCTGCCAATGGCGGCATAGGCAAAATCGTGAACCAGCGGAATATGCCAGCGCTGCGCAAAGGCCAGCGCTTCATCAAAGAGCTGCGGCGTGGCAATCGCGCCGGTCGGATTATGCGGATAATTTAGCATCAGCAGCCCCGCCGCCTGCGCTACCTCGTCCGGCACGCGGGAAAAGTCCGGGAGAAACTGGCGCGCGGCGTCAAGAGGAATGCCGTAAAAGCGGGCCTGCGCCTGGGTGGCAGCGGAACGGTAAATGGGATAACAGGGATCGGTAGAAATCAGAAACTGACCGGGATTAAGCAGCGCTCTTGGCAGCCCGCCGACGGCAATATGCGCGCCCTGAAATACGGCGATCTCACTCTCTGGATCAAGCGCAACGCCATACTGCCGCTGATAAAAATCGGCGATCGCCTGACGCAGCGCGGGCTTTCCCCAGAACGAGGGATAATCATGGTTTACCGTTTGTGCCGCTGCGGCCTGTAACGTCGCCACTACCGCAGGCGGCGTCGGCTGGCGCGGACTGCCGGAAGAGAGATCGATAAGCGGGCGCTGTGAAGTATCGATTTGCGCCGCCATTTTTTCCAGCGCGCTGAACAGATTCTCTTCTAACTGATTAACGAGCTGTGACGCAGAAAAATCAGGCATAATTTTCCTGAGAATAAAAGAGAGAAAAAGTGACTATCGCATAACGACTCCAGGCGGGAAATAAATTAACGCAGAATGCATTGTATTAAATTCACTATACATAGATGTAATATGCAATAACACAATTCGGATATTCTTAGTACAAAAAAGACATAGGCATTCGCGCCCGATATCTTCTCATGCCTTGCTCACCTGTGATTTAATCAAATATATCCTGTGAAATTGTTGGAGAGTTGATTTTAATGCGCAACCCATTGCTACGCGGAGTTATTTTAGCAGTTTTAGCTTCAGCAACCTTTTTTTCAGCGGCCCACGCCGAGGATAAACTCATTCGGGTAGGGTTTAATCCTGGCCCTTATAAAGAACAATTTCAGCAGGGTGTGGCACCTTATCTCGAAAAGAAAGGGTACAAAGTTGAATATAAAGATTTCAGCGACGGCATTCAGGTCAACGACGCGGTGAGTCGCGGCGATATTGAAGCTAACATCATGCAGCATCCCGTCTATCTGAAATCGGTCAACGAACGGCTGGGCATTGATAACGTCGGCATTGTTCAGGTGCCGACGCCGCCGATGGGATTGTACGGCGGTAAGCTTAAAACGCTGGATACGCCAAAGCCCGGCACGGTCATTTCCGTTCCTAACCAGGCTCCCAATGAGTATCGCGCCGCGCTGGTGCTGCAAAGTCTCGGCTGGCTGAAAATCCGTGCCGATAGCGACCCGGCAACGTTCTCACAAAAATTCATCAGCGAGAACCCGTATAAAATCGTGCTCAAAGAGATGGATAACGCCCAGCAGGTGCGCGCCCTGCCGGATGTGGATTACGGCCTGATTCAGGGGAATTTCGCTGTCTCCAGCGGGATGAAACTCAACTCAGCCCTGAAGCTGGAGCAGCCCACCAGCCAGTTTATCAATGTGGTCACCGTGGCCGGTAAAAATAAAAACGCCGCATTTGCCAAAGATATTATTGCCGGATACCACTCAGATGAATTCAAAAATTACATTCGCACGCATCAGCAATATGAAGGCTATTTACAGCCAGATTATCTCAAATGAGCCAGGGTATTATCGAGTTTCGCCAGGTCGCTAAAACCTTTTCGCGCAAGGGGGAGCATTTACGTGCCCTGGATAATATTAACCTCACTATTCAGAAGGGTGAAATATTTGGTGTGATTGGCGCAAGCGGGGCGGGAAAAAGCACCCTGCTGCGCTTAATCAATCATCTTGAAACGCCGAGCGAAGGCGATGTGCTGGTGAACGGCGTTTCACTGCAAGGCGTGCGTAAGAAACAGCTTAATGCGGTAAAGAAAGATATCGGTATGATCTTTCAGCACTTCAATTTGCTTAATTCCCGCACGGTATTTCACAACGTGGCGATCCCGCTGATTTTACAGGGACGGGATAAATCCTTTATTCGCGAGCGGGTTAACGAACTGCTGGCCTTCGTTAACCTTAGCGATAAAGCGCAGCGTTATCCCGATGAGCTTTCCGGCGGGCAAAAGCAGCGCGTCGGCATTGCCCGCGCGTTAGCCACCAACCCCTCTGTTTTACTGTGCGATGAGGCGACTTCCGCGCTGGACCCGCATACCACGGTGCAGATTTTGCTGCTGTTGCAGGAGATTAACCAGCGTTATGGCATCACCATTGTCCTGATCACCCATGAGATGTCGGTGGTGCAAAAAATTTGCCATAAAGTGGCGGTGATGGCGCAGGGAAAAATCGTTGAGCAGGGCGACGTGCTTGCGCTATTTGGCCAACCGCAGAACGCGGTCACCGCCAGTTTTGTCCAGTCGGTGATCCACGACCGGCTACCGGCGCAGACGCTGGCCAGAATTAAACAGCAGCCCGCAAGCCGGGCGCTGCGGCTGGAGTTTGTGGGCAACACGGCGCAGCAGCCGATTATCCATCGCCTTATCCGCGAGTATCCGGTAGAGGTCAACATCCTGTTTGCCAGCATGTCGGAAGTTCAGAGCACCATTCTCGGTTTTATGATTGTGCAATTAAGCGGCGAGCCAGAACAGCTTGCGGCGGCGACGCGCTATCTCCATCAGGCAGGAGTGAAAATCAGCGATGTTTGAATTCTTTGATACGGCGGTCACCAGCGACCAGTTTCTGCTGGCGCTTCACGACACGCTACTGATGATTAGTATCTCACTGGGCTTTGGCTCGCTGATCGGTATTCCGCTGGGGATCGTGCTGGTGGTCTGTCGCCCCGGCGGCATTTTGCCGAATCGCGTGGTGCATCAGGTTCTCAACCCGATCGTCAACATCCTGCGTTCGCTGCCGTTCATTATTTTGCTGATCGCTATTTTGCCGCTCACCCGTTGGCTGGTGGGCACGACCATCGGCACGGCGGGCGCGATTGTTCCGCTGGTGGTCTTCATTGCGCCCTATATTGCACGGCTGGTGGAGAGTTCTTTGCTGGAGGTGGACGACGGCATTCTGGAGTCGGCCAATGCAATGGGAGCCAGCGCGCTGCAAACCATCTGGCACTTCATGCTGCCGGAGGCCGCATCGTCGTTAATTCTCGCGCTTACCACCGCCACTATCGGTCTGCTGGGCGCGACCGCGATGGCCGGAACCGTCGGCGGCGGGGGAATTGGCGATTTGGCGATTACCTACGGATATCAGCGCTTTGACGCGTTTGCCACCCTCTCAACCGCCATCGTGCTGATTATCATCGTGCAACTTTTACAGACACTCGGCACACGCCTTGCGCGCCGGGTGCGTCGCGAATAACCCTCTACAGGAGTGAATGACTATGCCAGTCGTTGAAAGTTTTACCCTTGATCACACCAAAGTCATCGCCCCTTACGTGCGGGTAGCGGGTCTTGAACGCCATCCGAAAGGCGGCGTGGTGCAGAAATTCGATCTGCGCTTCCTGCAACCGAACGTTTCGGCGATCCCGACGGCGGCTCTGCACACGCTTGAGCACCTGCTGGCGTTCGGGCTGCGTGAGGAACTGGACGGGGTGATCGACATTTCCCCGATGGGCTGCCGCACCGGTTTTTATCTGATCCTCTGGGATGAGCGCGAACCGAAAACCATTGCCACGGCCTTAACTCGCGTGCTGCAACGGGTGGTGGACGCGACGACCGTGCCGGCGGTGAGCGCCCTGGAGTGCGGCAACTATCGTGACCACTCGCTGTTCTCCGCCAAAGAATATGCGCGTCAGGTGCTGGACCAGGGGATCAGCACCGATGCCTTCGTCCGGCAGTTATAAACCGTGATTGCCCTCGATCTGCATGGACAAACGCGGTCGTTACCGGCGGCATGACCCGGAGGCCAATGTGAACGATAAATACCACCGTCTGACGGCAACCCACTGGGGAACCTATAACGTCACCACCGAAAACGGTGCGCTGACCGCCATTGAGCCGGTCGAATGGGATCGCCAGCCTTCAAAAATAGGTCAGTCACTGCCCGGCAGCGTGCAGAGCGAAACCCGCATCAAACGTCCGGCGGTCAGGCTGGGCTATCTCCAGGGCAAGGCCGCTTCGCGGGAAGGGCGCGGCAAAGAGCCGTTTGTCGAAGTGAGCTGGGAAGAGGCCACGGAACTGGTTGCGGCGGAACTGCGGCGGGTGAAAGACACCCACGGCAATCAGGCGATTTACGGCGGCTCCTACGGCTGGTCGAGCGCCGGGCGTTTTCATCATGCCCAGAGTCAACTGCATCGTTTTCTCAATTATTTTGGGGGTTACACCGCCAGCACCAATACTTACAGCATCGCGGCGGGCGAGCGCGTCCTGCCGCATATTCTCGGCGATCTGGATACGCTGCAACGCCAGCATACCCACTGGGCGGTGCTGGCTGAGCACTGTGAACTGGTTGTGGCGATTGGCGGTCTGCCGTTGCGCAATGCGCAGGTTAACGGCGGTGGCGCGAGCGATCACGCTCTGAACCACTGGCTGCAAACGTTACGCCACAATGGCACACGCTTTATTAACGTCAGCCCGGTACGTAACGATCTCTCGGCGCTGCCCGATGCCGAATGGTTAGCAATCCAGCCCGGCAGCGATACCGCGCTGTTGCTGGCGGTCTGCCAGGTGCTTATCGACGAAGATCTTTATCATCACGATTTTGTATCGCGCTGTACCGTCGGGTTTGCGCGCTTTGCAGCCTACGTGCAGGGGCGTGATGATGACCAGATAAAATCGCCGGAGTGGGCGGAGCCGATCACCGGCCTGCCAGCTGCCACCATCCGCCAGCTGGCGCGGCAAATGGCGGCTAAAAAAACGCTGATTAATATGGCGTGGTCGGTACAGCGTGCGCGGCAGGGCGAGCAGGCATACTGGGCGCTGGTGGCGACCACCGCGCTGCTTGGGCAGATCGGCACGCCGGGCGGCGGCATCGGTTTTGGCTACGCCTCAACCAACCTTTGCGGCGCGGATCGACGCGTCTTTTCCGGCCCGCGCCTTCCCGTCGGACGCAACGCGGTGCAAAGCGTCATTCCGGTCGCCCGTGTCGCCGACATGCTGCTGCATCCCGGCGGGCACTATGAATTTGACGGGCAGACGCTCACCTATCCCGATATCCGGCTGGTTTACTGGGCGGGCGGCAATGCTTTTCATCACCATCAGGATCTCAACCGACTGATCCGCGCCTGGCGGCAGCCGGAGACGGTGATTGTCCACGAGCAATACTGGACGGCGCAGGCAAAGCACGCTGATATCGTATTGCCCGCCACCACCTCGCTTGAGCGCGAAGACATCGGCAGCGCCAGTAACGATGGCTTTATGATCGCCATGCGCCAGCATTTACCGCCGTTCGCCGACGCGCGGGATGATTACGCCATTTTCAGCGCGCTGGCCGAACAGCTGGGCTTTGCAGACCGTTTTACCGAAGGGCGCACCGCCAGCGACTGGCTTCGCCATATGTACGAACAGTCGCAGCCGCGCGCGGCGGCAGACGGCATCACCCTGCCCGTCTTTGATGAATTCTGGGCGAGCGGCAAGCTGGAATATGCGCGTCCCGACGAGCCACAAATTTTACTGCGGGCGTTTCGCGACGATCCGACCGCCGCGCCGCTGACCACGCCGTCCGGCAAAATTGAACTCTTCTCGTCGGCGGTGGCTGATTTTGGCTACGCCGAAGCTCCCGGACACGCTTACTGGCACGCCCAGGAATATGCCGCCCAGCGCCAGATCAAGCAGAACTGGCCGTTGCATCTGCTTTCCAGCCAGCCGCGCACGCGTCTGCACAGCCAGTACGATCACGGTATCGTGAGCCGCCAGACCAAAATTAATGGCCGTGAACCGCTGTGGATGCATCCTGACGATGCCGCCACGCGCGGCATTGCTGAAGGCGATATTGTCAAAGTCTTTAACCCGCGCGGTGCGCTATTAGCCGGGGCGCATCTGACGCGGGACATCCTGCCCGGCGTGGTGCAAATGTCGACCGGTGCCTGGTACGATCCGCTTAACAGCGCGGGATCCCGTTCGTTAGATAAACACGGTAATCCGAATGTACTGACCGCCGATATCGGCAGCTCGCGGCTGGGTCAGGGCTGTACGGCGCAAACCTGCTTTGTTGACATTGAGCGCTTTACCCAGCCGCTACCGGAAATTACCGCCTGGTCGCCGCCGTTATTTACGCAACGGTGAAATTTCGTCTGAAATAAAGCCGGAGATGAAGCGACGAATTATTCATATAACCTCTTTGCCAGTGCATAAATAACTATTTGCGGCTTTCGGATAATATTAGAAAGATATGTTCGTAGTGTTAGTCACGGTGAAATGGCAAGGTGAAGCCATTGCAGATTAACAGGACGAAAACGTTGAGCACAGCCCACGCGTTATCACTTCCGGTGATTGATTTTTCACAATTAAAAGGTAGCCCGCAGCAGCGTCAGGCTTTTCTCGAAAGCCTCGGCAAAGCGGCGCGCGACGTCGGTTTTTTCTATCTGACGGGTCACGGAATTTCGTCGCAGCTTCTTGCGGAAGTCCAGCGCGTCTCATGGCAGTTTTTCGCCCTGCCGGACGCGGACAAACTCAGCGTGAAAATGGCCAATTCCCCGCACTTTCGCGGCTATAACCGCGCCGGATCGGAAATCACCCGGGGTCAGCCGGATTACCGCGAGCAGTTTGATATCGGTGCCGAGCGCGCAGCGATAGCGGATCGCACGGCACCGGTATGGCTACGGATGCAGGGGCCAAACCAGTGGCCGGAAGCGTTGCCGGAACTGCGCACCGTGCTGAGCCGCTGGCAGCAGGAAATGACCAACGTGGCGCTGGAACTGCTGCGTGCTTTTGCCGAAGCGTTGTCGCTACCGCGCCACGCGTTCGACAATCTGTATGGCGAGTATCCCAACGAGCACGTCAAGCTGATCCGCTATCCGGGGCGTAACGGCAGCGAATCGCGGCAGGGCGTAGGGGCGCATAAAGATTCCGGCTTCCTGACCCTGCTATTGCAGGATGAGCAGGGCGGTTTGCAGGTGGAGGTTTCCCCGGATAACTGGGTGGACGCCGTGCCGTTGCCGGACTCGTTTGTGGTGAATATCGGTGAACTGCTGGAGCTGGCGACCAACGGCTATCTGCGTGCCACCGTTCACCGCGTGGTTTCCCCGCAGGTTGACCGTCAGCGGCTGTCGGTGGCGTTTTTCCTCGGCGCGCAAATGGATGCGGTCGTGCCGGTTTATCAACTGCCGGAAAAGCTGGCGCAGCTTGCGCACGGACCCACCAGCGATCCGCTTAATCCATTATTACGTGAGGTGGGCTGGAATTATTTAAAAGGGCGTCTGCGTTCGCATCCTGACGTCGCTAACCGCTTTTATGCTGAATATCTTAATAACGAAAAACGTCCTTGAGAAATAAGGGTAATTAAATGATTAAAACTGTGGGCTTTACGCTGGCTGGACTTTCTTTGTTGATCGCTCAGACATTACATGCAGAACCGTTACGCATTGCGGCCGATCCTATTCCTCATGCGGAAATACTCGAGTACGTGCAAAAAATCGATCCTAAACTGGATTTGAAAATTGTCGAAATGAGCAGCGGGGGCGTTAATCCGAATGAACTGCTGTCTTCCGGGGATGTGGACGCCAACTATTTCCAGCATCTGCCCTATTTAAAAGATCAGGAAAAAGCGCTCGGTAAAACCTTTAGCGTAGCGGCGGAAGTACATATTGAACCGCTGGGTATTTATTCGCATAAATATAAATCGCTGGCCGATTTACCGCAGGGCGCGAGTATTGCCGTGCCCAATAACGCACCTAACCTGAGCCGCTCACTGCATTTATTGCAGGACAAAGGGGTGATTAAACTGAAGGACACCGGCAACGCGTTGACCACGCTGGTGACGCCGGAAGATATCGCAGAAAACCCGAAAAAAATCAAAATAGTCCAGATTGAGTCCCCGCAGATCCCGCGCGCGCTGGATGACGTTGATGCCGCCATCATTAACGGGAACTATGCGCTGGAAGCGGGATTGGTCCCGGCGAAAGATGCGCTGGGCCTCGAGTCTGCCGACCACAACCCGTACGCCAACCTGCTGGTTACCCGGCCAGAGCTGCTGAAAGATCCGCGCATTGTGCAGCTGGCGAAAGATCTGACCTCACCGCAGGTCGCGAAATTCATTAAAGACAAGTACAACGGCTCGGTGATCCCGGTCGCGGCCTCACAGCATGATTAAAATCGAAAAAATCAGTAAATGGTACGCCGGTGCATCCGCACCGGCGTTATCCGACATCTCCCTGACGATTGAAGCGGGCACGATTTTCGGCATTCTCGGGCGCAGCGGCGCGGGAAAAAGCACGCTGCTGCGCTGTCTGAACCGTCTGGAGCAGCCTGGGTCAGGGCGGATAGACATTGATGGTCAGGATATTGCGTCGCTCAGCGTTGCGCAGCTGCGCCAGAAGCGCCAGCAGATGGGAATGATTTTCCAGCATTTTAATCTGCTGCATTCGCGTACCGTGCGTAACAATATCGATCTGCCGCTGGAAATTGCCGGTATTGCGCCCAAAGAACGCGCGCAGCGAATTGAAGCGTTATTAGCGTTGGTCGGGCTGGAACAGTTTGCCGATAGCTGGCCGTCGCAGCTCTCCGGCGGCCAGAAACAGCGGGTGGGTATCGCCCGCGCGCTGGCGGCTCAGCCGCGCTATTTGCTGTGCGATGAAGCCACCAGCGCGCTCGACCCGGAAACCACCCGTTCTATTCTCGACCTGCTGGCGGATATTCAGCGCCAGCTCAATATCACGATTGTGCTGATCACCCATGAAATGTCGGTGGTGAAACGGATATGCCACGGCGCAGCCCTGCTGGAGCACGGCAAACTGATTGAAAGCGGCACGCTTGAGCAAATTATGGCGCGTAAAGAGGGACGCCTGCGGCAGATGCTGTTGCAGGACGGTGAAACCGACCGCGCCTTCCTGGCAAAATATCAGGTGGAGGTGGCAACCCGATGCGTAGCGTAAACTGGGATCGTTTTCTGGAGCTGCTGCTCAACGCCACGCTGGAAACGCTGTATATGGTCGCGCTGGCGACGGTGTTTACCGTGCTGATTGGCCTGCCGGTGGGCGTGCTGCTATTTCTGACCCGCAAGGACGGCATTTTGCCGAACCGCAGCGTGGCGGTGGTGCTGAACTCAGTGGTCAATATTGGCCGGGCGCTGCCTTTTGTCATTTTGCTGATTGCCCTTATTCCCGTTACCCGTTTGATCGTCGGCACCACGCTTGGCAGCACCGCCGCCATTGTGCCGATCACCCTCGGCGCGTTCCCGTTTTTTGCCCGCATCGTCGAAAATGCGCTGGACGAGGTGGATCGTGGGCGAATAGAAGCGGTGGAATCGATGGGCGGTAGCCACTGGTTTATCGTCAGCCGGGTACTGTTGCCAGAAGCGCTTCCGGCGCTGGTGGCGGGTGTTACCCTGACCATCGTGATGCTCATCGGCTTTTCCGCGATGGCGGGCGTAGTGGGCGGCGGCGGGCTGGGCGATCTGGCGATACGCTATGGCTACCAGCGTTTTGATAACACCTTAATTGCAGGCACGGTGATCGTTTTACTGCTGCTGGTGCAGCTGATCCAAAAAGCAGGCGATCGGCTGGTGCGCTCGCTGGCCCTGCGCCGCTGATCGTCTGCTGACGTGCCACGTGCGTTATCTGCGCGCCGGGATTGTAGACGCGCTGGCGTTTGCCGCTACCGACGCGCGCGATTTTACTCGCGGGTGATCTGCCAGCCGCGCGCTTTCCACAGATCCGATAACTGCGCCAGATCGGTAAAGGGGGTTACCTTTGGATGGTCAATCGGCTGGTTATGCGGGTCGGCGCAGAAATAAAATACTTCCATTCCGGCGGCGATCCCCGACTGTGCGCCCGCCACTGAATCGTCCACCAGCACGCAATTTTGCGCCTCGACGTTCATGGCTTTCGCCGCATGAAACATGAGCGCCGGATCGGGCTTCCAGCGTTGAATATCGTAGCCGCTGAATAATTTATCCGGGAAATGGTTCAGCATTCCCGTGCGGCCCAGAGAGTGCTGCATTTTGCTGACCGGGCCATTCGACACCACGCACATTGGCACCGTCACGCTGTCCAGCAGCGCATTCGCGCCCGCAATGCCGACCAGTTCAGAATCAAACAGGCGGGCGACTTCAGCGCGATACACCGGCTCTAAATCAGCTTTTGCCAGGTTTACCCCGTACTCACCGTTAATGGTATCGATGATCTCGTAAAGCTTAACGCCTTTAAAACGCTTAAAAATCGTTTCCAGATCGAGCGTAATGCCATACTGCTGGAACATATGCACGTAGGCACGGGAACAAATCACTTCACTGTCTACCAGCGTACCGTCGCAATCAAAAAATACTGCTTCAATGTGGGACATGCCTGTTTCCCTGTTAACAAGTTTAACGTTTACCTGATGAAATTTAGGCCACGCAATCGTTGCCGTATAAGCAAAATCAATGAAAAAAGTGTGCCGTGAATCTTCCTATTGTCTCATTTTGGTATAGGATAGCGACGGATTTTCCCTCCTTTTCTCGGAAACAGATAATGAGTCAACAACACAACACCCAGGCATCTGGTCAGGGAATACTTGAGCGCGTTTTCAAATTACGTGAACACGGCACCACGGTACGCACCGAAATCATCGCCGGGTTCACCACCTTCCTGACGATGGTCTATATCGTTTTCGTTAACCCTCAGATCCTGGGCGTGGCGGGAATGGACACCAGCGCCGTCTTCGTGACTACCTGTCTGATCGCTGCACTGGGCAGCATCCTGATGGGGATTTTCGCCAACCTGCCGGTCGCGCTGGCACCGGCGATGGGGCTGAATGCCTTCTTTGCGTTTGTTGTGGTGCAGGCGATGGGTCTTCCCTGGCAGGTCGGGATGGGCGCGATTTTCTGGGGCGCGGTAGGTTTACTGCTGCTGACCGTTTTCCGCATCCGCTACTGGATGATTGCTAACATTCCGGTGAGCCTGCGCGTAGGGATCACCAGCGGCATCGGGCTGTTTATTGGCATGATGGGGCTGAAAAACGCAGGCGTGATTGTGGCCAACCCGGAAACGCTGGTCAGCATCGGCAATCTGACCTCACACAGCGTGCTGCTGGGCGTACTCGGCTTCTTTATCATCGCAATTCTGGCATCGCGCAATATTCACGCGGCGGTGCTGGTTTCTATTGTAGTCACTACGCTGCTGGGCTGGATGCTGGGCGACGTTCACTATCAGGGCATCGTCTCCGCGCCGCCGAGCGTCAGTTCCGTTATCGGGCACGTTGACCTCGCCGGTTCGTTTAATCTGGGGCTGGCAGGGGTGATTTTCTCCTTTATGCTGGTCAACCTGTTCGACTCCTCCGGCACGCTGATTGGCGTGACCGATAAAGCCGGTCTGGCCGACGAGAAAGGTAAATTCCCGCGCATGAAGCAGGCGCTGTACGTGGACAGCATTTCTTCAGTCGCCGGTTCTTTCATCGGGACGTCATCCGTTACGGCTTATATTGAATCCTCTTCCGGCGTCTCCGTCGGCGGTCGCACCGGCCTGACGGCGGTAGTGGTCGGTCTGCTGTTCCTGCTGGTGATCTTCCTGTCACCGCTGGCAGGCATGGTGCCGGGCTACGCGGCGGCGGGCGCGCTGATTTACGTTGGCGTACTGATGACCTCAAGCCTGGCGCGCGTGAAATGGGAAGACCTGACCGAATCCGTCCCGGCCTTTATTACCGCCGTGATGATGCCGTTCAGCTTCTCCATCACCGAAGGCATCGCGCTGGGCTTTATTTCTTACTGTGTGATGAAAATCGGTACCGGTCGCCTGCGCGACCTCAGCCCGTGCGTGGTGATCTTGGCGGTGTTGTTTATTCTGAAGATTGTGTTTATTGATGCGCATTAATTGTCTGGCAGGGGATCGGGGGCACGTACTCTCGCCCTCTCCCTGCGGGAGAGGGCTGGGGTGAGGGCGATTCCGTAGCGCTTACTTTCCCCCTCTCCCTGACCCTCTCCCTCAAGGGAGAGGGAACAGTCTGGCGTCGTCGTTGAGTTTGTCACCGGTTTTCTCCCTCTCCCTGTGGGTGAGGGCTGGGGTTAGGGCGATTCCGTAGCGCTTACTTTCCCCCTCTCCCTGACCCTCTCCCTCAAGGGAGAGGGAACTGTCCGGTGTCGTCGTTAAGTCTGTCACCGGTTTTCTCCCTCTCCCTGTGGGAGAGGGCTGGGGTGAGGGGCTTACGGGTATTTGCTCCCTCGAGAGGGTGGACATTCCCAGCCAGCGCACCCGCTTAAGCCGTTACTTATCACTTACCCGCTGAATGTACTCGCCAAACGCCGTTAGCTGACCGGTCAGATGATCCAGCGTGCTCTGGTCAATCACCTCGCCCAGCTGCGGATCGACTTTATTCTGAATCACCCCGCCCATAAATTCCGGCTTATTCATCACCATCGCATCCAGGAACACCAGGATCTGGCGCAGGTGATACTGGCAGCGCGCGCCGCCGATTGCGCCCATTGAGCTGGTCTGAATAAGCACTGGCTTGCCCGCCAGCGGCTGTTCCGGCAGGCGCGACAGCCAGTCGATAGCGTTTTTCAGGCCGCCTGGCACTGAATAATTATATTCGGGGGTTACGATCACCACGCCGTCCGCCTGGCGGATTTGCTCCGCCAGCGCTTCGACGCTTGTCGGAAAACCCTCTTCCTGCTGGATATCGGCGTCATACAGAGGGATATCACCAATCGACGGCAGCGCCGAGACCTGCATCCCGGCCGGAGCCACTTTAGGCAGGGTGCGGGCGACCATTCCGTTAAAAGACCCTTTGCGCAGACTTCCCAACAGCGTAACCACGTGCAACGTATCAGACATAATGACTCCTCTTGTGTGGAGATTAGTTTTGATCGGATTCGTTGAGTGTAAACGCTTTTTCAGCGGTGAGACTGGTAAAGTGCATCAAACGCCCTGCGGGTTCTCTGGCGCGAACCTGGGGATCGGGCAGGCAGCACCAGCTTCCTTTCCCGGTATATTCCCAGACTTTTAGCCGCTCAATGGCGGGCGTGACCGCCACCGACCACACCAGCACCGCTTCGGCATCGCAGACGGCTTCAATCTGCGGCACGCTGGCTGCCCGCAGACGCCCGGAGCCGGGCAGCAGGGTCAGTGAATGGCTTTCCGCCTCGCCCGTCAGCTTCAGCACGCTCTGACGCAGCGCAAGGAGCTGCGCGCATGCCTCATTGGGATCGTTTTGATTGTTAATCCACAGCGTTTCATTGCTGGTAAAACTGTAGCGTTCATTGCCCTGCGCGGCGGGGCGTTGTAGCGCCAGCGCCAGCCCGCAATCGCCTTCGGTAGTTAACGCCACGCCGACAATATTGCCGGTATAGGCGATGGAAAAACGCGGCAGCATGTTATCCAGGAATACGGGTTTTCCGCCTGGCTGGACGACGATCTCCGGCAGTTCGCTAATGCCATAAAGCATAAACATCAGTTCAGCGAGCAGCGCTCTGGAGGTCAGAAAACGCGTCCGGCGATGTTCCGGGAGTTGGCGAGCCTGATGATGGCAGGCCGCAGAAAGGCGGTTAGACAGGAGATAGCCGTCGCTAAGGGTGCCTCTTGCAAAATGCGTTGCCATTTTTCGCTCCGTGATAATGGGCTGTGGTAAAGAAGAAAAAGGTGTTGTCGGTTAACCGCTTTCGTTTTTAAACGCAAATGAAGCAAATGAGAAGATCCTGAACCTCATTTTTACAATTCATTTGATATGGACGATGTTTTTAAGAGAAAACCGTGCCCGCATCAATTTTAATCTTATGCGGGCATGAATTTATTTCCCGATACAAAAGCTGGAGAAAATTCGTCCCAGCAGGTCGTCCGAGGTAAATTCCCCGGTGATTTCACTCAGAGCCTGCTGCGCCAGCCGTAGCTCTTCTGCCAGCAGTTCGCCCGCCCAGGCACCGAGAAGCTGCGCTTTGCCCTGCTGGAGGTGATTGGCGGCCTGTTCCAGCGCCTGTAAATGACGGCGGCGGGCGAGGAAGCCACCTTCCATGTTGGTGTCAAAACCCATGCTTTGCTTGAGATGGTCGCGCAGGACATCCACGCCTTCACCGGTGCGCGCGGAGAGGCGCACAAGTGAGTGACTGTTCACTTCACTGAAGCCCAGCGTCTCGCCGGTGATATCCGCTTTGTTACGCACCACGGTAATGGGGAGTTTAACCGGCAGACGGGCGATAAAGTCCGGCCAGATCTCCGCCGGGTCGATGGCATCCGTAGTGGTGCCGTCCACCATAAACAGTACGCGGTCCGCCTGTTCAATTTCCCGCCATGCGCGCTCAATGCCGATACGCTCGACTTCATCGCTGGCTTCACGCAGCCCGGCAGTGTCGATGATGTGCAGCGGCATTCCGTCGATGTGGATATGCTCGCGCAGCACGTCGCGGGTGGTGCCAGCGATGTCGGTGACAATCGCTGCTTCACGCCCCGCCAGCGCGTTCAGCAGGCTGGATTTACCCGCGTTCGGACGCCCGGCAATCACCACTTTCATGCCTTCGCGCAGCAGGCTGCCCTGACGCGCTTCGGCGCGCACCGCGTCGAGATCGGCGATAACATTATTAAGCTGGCCTTCAATTTTGCCGTCAGAGAGGAAGTCGATTTCCTCATCCGGGAAGTCAATCGCCGCTTCTACATAGATCCGCAGGTGAGTGAGCGCTTCCACCAGATGATTGACGCGCGCGGAAAATGCGCCCTGCAGCGAGTTCAGCGCCGAACGTGCGGCCTGTTCTGAACTGGCGTCGATCAGGTCGGCAATGGCTTCCGCCTGGGCTAAATCGAGCTTGTCGTTGAGAAATGCGCGCTCGGAGAATTCGCCGGGCTTCGCAATGCGCAGGCCGGGGAGGGTCAGAATGCGTTTTAACAGCAGGTCGAGGATCACCGGGCCGCCGTGACCCTGAAGCTCCAGCACATCTTCACCGGTAAAGGAATTCGGGCCGGGGAACCACAGCGCAATACCCTGATCCAGCGCCGCGCCGTTGGCATCCTTAAACGGCAGATAGTCGGCATAGCGCGGCTTCGGCAGCTTGCCAAGCACAGCCTCGGCAACGTCGCGAGCTTTCAGCCCGGAAATCCGCAGAATGCCTACGCCGCCGCGTCCCGGAGGCGTGGCCTGGGCAACGATAGTGTCGTTATGGTTCATGATATGTCTCGTTGAATACCAATAAAAAAGGCGGTCAATCGACCGCCCTTATTGTAGCGTTAACTTACCGGATCAGAGTTTTTTCTTCTCGCGGCTGTGCAGGCCACGTTTTTCCAGACCACGGTAAATCAGCTGCTGCTGAATAATCGTTACGGTGTTACTCACGATATAGTACAGCACCAGACCTGACGGGAACCACAGGAAGAACACGGTGAAGATGACCGGCATAAAGGTCATGATCTTCTGCTGCATCGGATCAGTCACGGTGGTCGGCGACATCTTCTGGATGAAGAACATCGTCAGGCCCATCAGGATCGGCAGGATGTAGTACGGGTCCTGTGCGGACAGGTCATGGATCCACAGAGCGAACGGCGCGTGGCGCAGTTCAATGGAGCCCATCAGCATGTAATACAGCGCAAGGAAGATTGGCATCTGGATGATCAGCGGGAAGCAGCCGCCCAGCGGGTTAACCTTCTCTGCTTTGTACAGCGCCATCATTTCCTGGCTCTGACGTTGCTTGTCGTCACCCAGACGCTCACGCATCGCCGCAATCTTCGGCTGCAACATACGCATCTTCGCCATCGAGGTGTACTGCGCTTTAGTCAGCGGGTACATGATGCCACGCACGATAAAGGTGATGACAATGATGGAGAAGCCCCAGTTACCCAGGAAGCTGTGGATCCATTTCAGCAGTTTGAACAGCGGCTGGGAGATGAACCACAGCCAGCCGTAATCCACGGTTAAATCCAGGTGCGGCGCAACGGCAGCCATTTTGTCCTGAATTTCCGGGCCGACCCACAGGGTGCTGGCAAGTTGAGCGGCCTGGCCTGGTTGAACCAGCAGCGGCTGAGACTTATAGCCGATGGCAGCAACGCCGTTACCCAGATTCGCGGTGTAGAAGTTGTTGGTGCTGTTGGCAGGCGGAACCCACGCGGTCGCAAAATACTGTTGCAGCATTGCTACCCAACCGCCGTTAGCGCTGACGTTCAGGTTTTCGTTATCGGCAATGGTGTCGAACTTGTATTTTTCATACTTCTCATCCGGCGTGGAGTACGCCGCACCACGGAAAGTATGCAGCGCAAAGTTGCTGCTACCGGTGTCACGATGGGAAGGTAAATTGATGGACTGCTTCAACTGACCAAAGGTGGAAAGCTCCAGCGGTTTAGCACCGGCGTTCTGCACGTTGTAGTTGACGTTTACCGCGAATTCACCGCGCTTCAGGATGAAGGTTTTGGTGAAGGTGTTGCCTGCGGCGTCGGTCCAGGTCAGCGGGATGGTCAGTTCTTTCTGACCGTCAGCCAGCACAAACGCATCTTTATCAACGTTATACAGGGGACGAGAACCGTTAGCCGGGTTATCCGGGCCGTCACGACCGGTCAGGCCGCTCTGCGCCTGGTAGATAAACTCTGGCGTGGTTTCCAGTAACTGGAACGGCTCTTTAGAACCCAGCTCTTTCGGGTAGGTCAGCAGGTGTGCCTGCTCAACGTCACCACCACGCGTGTTGATCGTCAGCTCCAGCACGTCGGTTTTCACTGTAACCAGTTTACCCTGGCCACTGGCTGGTACGCCCTGGTCTGCGGCACTACCCGCTGCGGTGGTCGTAGTCTGCGTGATCTGCTGCTGGGGCTGAGGATTTTTATCCTGCTCCCAGGCCTGCCAGATCATGAAAGACACGAACAACAAAGCGATGACTAGAAGATTGCGTTGCGAATCCATCGTTAGTGTTCTCTGGTATCAAAGGGTCCGGGCGGGACGGGGTCGTCTCCACCAGGGTGTAAAGGGTGGCATTTTAATACGCGTTTCACCGTCAACCAACTGCCTTTTATCATTCCAAACCTGCGCAATGCCTCAATTCCGTATTGAGAGCAGGTCGGGGTGAAACGGCAGTGCGGCCCAAGCAGCGGACTGATCAGGCGTTGATAGACCCGGATAAGGCCTATCAGGACTCGCGAGCCAGCCGACAGTGGCGACGCCATAACTTTTCCAACGCTTCCGTTAGCGCCCGGTTATCGAGGTCGGCAACCCCTTTTTTCGCCACCACCACGAAATCCATTGCCGGGAGTTCATGTTGACGTAAACGAAAGCTTTCACGCGTCAGACGTTTAATCCGGTTGCGTTCATGCGCACGCTTTACGTTTTTCTTGGCGACGGTAAGACCGATGCGGGGATGCCCCAGCGAATTCAGGCGGCCGAGGATGGTGATTTGCGGCGTGCCAGCCCGTTGCGGCTGCTGGAAGACGAATGTGAAATGAGTGGGAGTTAACAAACGTAACTCCCTGGGAAATGCGAGCTTAACCACTCAGGGTTAGCTTTATTACTTGGAAACGGTCAGACGAGAGCGGCCTTTAGCACGACGACGTGCCAGAACCTGACGACCATTTTTAGTAGCCATACGAGCACGGAAGCCGTGAGAACGGTTGCGCTTCAGTACAGACGGTTGAAAAGTGCGTTTCATGGCGATTTCTACCTAAACTTGAATAAATTCACTGACTTTTGCGTATACCCGAACGAATTTCGAACGACTTACGCCACAGTGTGGGTGATTAAAGAGGCCGGATTGTAATAATTGTACACTCCAGAGTCAATTCTCTTTCCTTATATCCCGCGTATTTTCGCACGTTTTTATGAGCAAATTGCCCCCTACAAACATGCGCAACGCGCCGGGTGGAGGATTATACGACCTCACTGGCAAAGCGCAAGGATCCTGCCGGATCTTCATGAGATCGTTTAAGCAGATTTTTGTCGTAGCTCATTAATTTTTCCAATATGCGGCCTGGAACGTGCCGCGTCCTGCCAGGATCGTTTACACTTAGCCGGTTGCGATCCTCCCTGTGGATAAATCGGGAAGAATCTGTGAGAAACAGAAGATCTCTGGCGCAGTTTACGCTATGATCCGCCTCCCGATCGTTTCCCTGGATCCAGATCGGGTATATATCGCAAATAGCGGTTCGCACGTCACCCTTACGTGGGTCTTTTCGCCGTGCGTCAACAATCATGAATGTTTCAGTCTTTGTCATTTATCGACTTTTGTTCGAGTGGAGTCCGCCGTGTCACTTTCGCTTTGGCAGCAATGTCTTGCCCGATTGCAGGATGAGTTACCAGCCACAGAATTCAGTATGTGGATACGCCCGTTGCAGGCGGAACTGAGCGATAACACGCTGGCTTTGTATGCGCCAAATCGTTTTGTGCTCGATTGGGTAAGGGACAAATACCTCAATAATATCAATGGACTGCTCAATGAGTTTTGTGGCACTGACGCGCCGCAGATGCGTTTTGAAGTCGGGACGAAACCTGCTTCACAAACGCCAAGAGAACCGGTTAGCGTAGCCGCACCCGCGCAGGCGGCGCAGGTGCATGTTCCGCGCCCGATCCCGGCATCGCGTCACGGCTGGGATAACGTTCCCGCCCCCGCGGAACCGACCTATCGTTCCAACGTCAACGTTAAACATACCTTTGACAACTTCGTCGAAGGTAAATCTAACCAGCTGGCGCGTGCTGCGGCCCGTCAGGTGGCAGATAACCCCGGCGGTGCGTATAACCCGCTGTTCCTCTATGGCGGTACGGGTCTGGGTAAAACGCACCTGCTGCACGCGGTGGGAAACGGTATCGTTGCCCGCAAGCCGAACGCCAAAGTAGTCTATATGCACTCCGAGCGCTTTGTTCAGGACATGGTAAAAGCCCTGCAAAACAACGCGATCGAAGAGTTTAAACGCTACTACCGTTCCGTCGATGCCCTGCTTATCGATGACATCCAGTTCTTTGCAAACAAAGAACGATCCCAGGAAGAGTTTTTCCACACCTTTAATGCGCTGCTCGAAGGCAATCAGCAGATCATTCTCACTTCGGATCGCTATCCGAAAGAGATCAACGGTGTGGAAGATCGTCTGAAATCCCGCTTCGGCTGGGGGCTGACGGTGGCGATCGAGCCGCCGGAGCTGGAAACCCGCGTAGCGATCCTGATGAAAAAAGCGGACGAGAACGATATCCGTCTGCCGGGTGAAGTGGCCTTCTTTATTGCCAAGCGCCTGCGTTCGAATGTGCGTGAGCTGGAAGGGGCGCTGAACCGCGTGATCGCTAACGCCAACTTTACCGGTCGGGCGATTACCATTGATTTCGTGCGCGAAGCGCTGCGCGATCTGCTGGCGTTGCAGGAAAAACTGGTCACCATCGACAACATTCAGAAAACGGTGGCGGAGTATTATAAAATCAAAGTGGCGGATCTGCTTTCTAAACGCCGCTCCCGTTCGGTAGCTCGTCCGCGCCAGATGGCGATGGCGCTGGCAAAGGAGCTGACCAACCACAGCCTGCCGGAAATTGGCGATGCTTTTGGTGGTCGTGACCATACTACCGTCCTTCATGCCTGCCGTAAGATTGAGCAGTTGCGTGAAGAAAGCCATGATATTAAAGAAGATTTCTCTAATTTAATCCGAACATTATCGTCGTGACCTATGAAATTTACCGTTGAACGTGAACACTTATTAAAACCGCTGCAACAGGTGAGTGGTCCCTTAGGGGGCCGCCCGACGCTGCCGATTCTGGGTAATCTTCTGATGCAGGTAGCGGACGGCACGCTTTCGCTGACCGGCACCGACCTCGAAATGGAAATGGTCGCGCGTGTCGCGCTGAGCCAGCCGCACGAGGCGGGCGCAACGACCGTACCGGCGCGTAAATTCTTTGATATTTGCCGTGGGCTGCCGGAAGGCGCGGAGATCGACGTGAAGCTGGAGGGCGACCGGATGCTGGTACGCTCCGGGCGCAGCCGTTTCTCTCTCTCCACGCTGCCTGCCGCCGACTTCCCGAATCTGGACGACTGGCAGAGCGAGGTAGAATTTACCCTGCCGCAGGCAACAATGAAGCGCCTGATTGAAGCCACCCAGTTTTCTATGGCCCATCAGGACGTGCGCTATTACCTGAACGGCATGTTATTTGAAACCGAAGGCGAAGAGCTGCGCACCGTGGCGACCGACGGGCACCGCCTGGCGGTGTGCTCAATGCCGCTTGGCGAATCGCTGCCGAACCATTCGGTGATCGTGCCGCGTAAAGGCGTAATTGAACTGATGCGAATGCTCGACGGGGGCGAAACGCCGCTGCGCGTGCAGATTGGCAGTAATAACATTCGTGCGCACGTAGGCGATTTCATCTTCACCTCCAAGCTGGTGGACGGTCGCTTCCCGGATTACCGTCGCGTTCTGCCAAAGAACCCGGACAAACATCTGGAAGCGGGCTGCGATATCCTTAAGCAGGCCTTTGCCCGTGCGGCGATCCTCTCGAATGAGAAATTCCGTGGCGTGCGCCTGTTTGTTCACGAAAACCAGATCAAAATCACCGCCAATAACCCGGAGCAGGAAGAAGCCGAAGAGATCCTCGACGTCACTTACGCCGGAACGGAAATGGAAATTGGTTTTAACGTCAGCTACGTGCTGGATGTGCTCAACGCGCTGAAGTGCGAGAACGTGCGCATCATGCTGACCGACTCGGTTTCCAGCGTGCAGATTGAAGATGCTGCTTCACAATCCGCGGCTTACGTTGTGATGCCGATGAGACTATAGACAGGTATCGGGCTATCTTATTTGTTATTCTGGCTGCGGGCAGCGCGCTGTTTCGGCGCTGCGGTTGCTACGCTGTCCGTCACCAGACTAACTGCGACGATAACGCCCTGGTTATGAGTTGATCATGTCGCTATCCCGATTGCTTATCAAAGATTTCCGCAATATCGAAAATGCGGATCTCGCTTTATCTCCCGGCTTTAACTTCCTGGTTGGCGCAAATGGCAGCGGCAAAACCAGCGTACTGGAAGCTATCTACACGCTGGGTCACGGTCGGGCGTTTCGCAGCCTGCAAATCGGCCGGGTGATCCGCCACGAGCAGGAGGCGTTTGTCCTGCACGGGCGTTTACAGGGCGAAGAGCGGGAAATTTCGGTCGGTCTCACCAAAGACAAACAGGGCGACAGCAAAGTACGCATTGACGGCACCGACGGACATAAAGTCGCGGAGCTGGCGCACCTGATGCCGATGCAGTTAATTACGCCGGAAGGCTTTACGTTACTTAACGGCGGCCCCAAATACCGCAGAGCGTTCCTCGACTGGGGATGCTTTCACAACGAAGCCGGTTTTTTTACCGCCTGGAGCAACCTTAAACGGCTGCTGAAACAGCGCAATGCGGCGCTGCGCCAGGTGAGCCACTACGCGCAACTGCGCCCGTGGGATAAAGAACTGATCCCGCTGGCGGAACAAATCAGCCGCTGGCGTGCCGAATACAGCGCGGCCATTGCTGAAGATATGGCAGATACCTGCAAACAGTTTTTACCAGAGTTCGCCCTCACGTTCTCTTTCCAGCGCGGCTGGGAAAAAGAGAGCGATTACGCCGACGTGCTGGAGCGGAGCTTCGAGCGCGACAGAATGCTGACCTACACCGCGCACGGCCCGCACAAGGCGGATTTTCGCATTCGCGCCGACGGCGCGCCGGTGGAAGACACGTTGTCGCGCGGGCAGCTAAAACTCCTGATGTGCGCGCTGCGTCTGGCGCAGGGAGAGTTCCTCACCCGCGAAAGCGGACGGCGCTGTTTATACCTGATAGATGATTTTGCCTCAGAGCTTGACGACGCGCGGCGCGGACTGCTTGCCAGCCGCTTAAAAGCCACGCAGTCGCAGGTCTTTGTCAGCGCCATTAGCGCTGAACACGTTCTGGACATGTCGGACAAAAATTCGAAGATGTTCACCGTGGAAAAGGGTAAAATAGCGGATTAACCCAAGATAAAATGAGCGAGAAACGTTGATGTCGAATTCTTATGACTCCTCCAGTATCAAAGTCCTGAAAGGGCTGGATGCGGTACGTAAGCGCCCGGGTATGTATATCGGCGATACGGATGACGGCACCGGTCTGCACCACATGGTATTCGAGGTAGTAGATAACGCTATCGACGAAGCGCTCGCGGGTCACTGTAAAGATATCGTTGTGACGATCCACGCCGATAACTCCGTTTCCGTTACGGATGATGGCCGTGGCATTCCGACCGGTATTCACCCGGAAGAGGGTGTTTCGGCGGCGGAAGTGATCATGACCGTTCTGCACGCGGGCGGTAAATTCGATGATAACTCTTATAAAGTGTCCGGCGGCCTGCACGGCGTAGGCGTCTCCGTGGTGAACGCCCTGTCGCAGAAGCTGGAACTGCTGATCCGCCGTGAAGGCAAAGTGCATCAGCAAACTTATGTGCACGGCGTGCCTCAGGCACCGCTGGCGGTGACCGGCGATACCGACGCAACCGGTACGCAGGTGCGTTTCTGGCCGAGCCACGAAACGTTTACCAACGTGGTCGAATTTGAATACGATATCCTGGCCAAGCGTCTGCGCGAGCTGTCATTCCTCAACTCCGGCGTTTCTATCCGTCTGAAAGATAAGCGCGACGGCAAAGAAGACCATTTCCATTACGAAGGCGGCATCAAGGCGTTTGTTGAGTATCTCAACAAGAACAAAACGCCGATCCACCCGACCGTGTTCTATTTCTCCACCGAAAAAGACGGCATCGGCGTGGAAGTTGCGCTTCAGTGGAACGACGGCTTCCAGGAAAACATCTACTGCTTTACCAACAACATTCCGCAGCGCGACGGCGGGACTCACCTTGCAGGCTTCCGTGCGGCGATGACCCGTACCCTGAACGCCTACATGGACAAAGAAGGCTACAGCAAAAAAGCGAAAGTCAGCGCCACCGGCGACGATGCCCGTGAAGGTCTGATTGCCGTTGTTTCGGTCAAAGTGCCGGACCCGAAATTCTCCTCGCAGACCAAAGATAAACTGGTTTCTTCCGAGGTGAAATCAGCGGTGGAACAGCAGATGAACGAACTGCTGGCGGAATACCTGCTGGAAAACCCGTCCGACGCGAAAATCGTGGTTGGCAAAATTATCGACGCCGCGCGCGCGCGCGAAGCGGCGCGTAAAGCCCGTGAAATGACCCGTCGTAAAGGCGCGCTGGACTTAGCCGGTCTGCCGGGCAAGCTGGCGGACTGTCAGGAGCGCGATCCGGCCCACTCTGAACTGTACCTGGTGGAAGGGGACTCGGCGGGCGGCTCGGCAAAACAGGGGCGTAACCGTAAGAACCAGGCGATCCTGCCGCTGAAAGGTAAAATCCTTAACGTCGAGAAAGCGCGCTTCGACAAAATGCTCTCTTCGCAGGAAGTGGCGACGCTTATTACCGCGCTGGGTTGCGGTATTGGCCGTGACGAGTACAACCCGGACAAGCTGCGCTATCACAGCATCATTATCATGACCGATGCGGACGTCGATGGCTCGCACATCCGTACGCTGCTGCTGACCTTTTTCTACCGTCAAATGCCGGAAATCGTCGAGCGTGGGCACGTCTACATCGCCCAGCCGCCGTTGTATAAAGTGAAGAAAGGCAAGCAGGAACAGTACATTAAAGACGACGAAGCGATGGATCAGTATCAAATCTCCATCGCCCTGGACGGCGCATCCCTGCACGCAAACGCCCAGGCACCTGCGCTGGCAGGCGAGCCGCTGGAACGTCTGGTGTCTGAGTACAACGCCACGCAGAAAATGATTGGCCGCATGGAGCGTCGTTTCCCGAAATCGCTGCTGAAAGAGCTGGTGTATCAGCCGACGTTAAGCGAAGGCGATCTGGCGAACGAGCAGACCGTTACCCGCTGGGTATCGCAGCTGATCACCGTGCTGAACGATAACGAACAGCACGGCAGCGTGTGGAAATACGACATCCGTGAAAATACCGAGCTTCAGCAATTCGAGCCGATTATTCGCGTGCGTACCCACGGCGTGGACACGGATTACCCGCTGGATCACGAGTTCGTACTGGGCGCGGAATATCGCCGTCTCTGCACGCTGGGTGAGAAGCTGCGCGGCCTGATCGAAGACGACGCCTTCATCGAACGTGGCGAACGTCGTCAGCCGGTTGCCAGCTTCGAGCAGGCCCTGGAATGGCTGGTGAAAGAATCCCGTCGCGGCCTTGCGATTCAGCGTTATAAAGGTCTGGGCGAGATGAACCCGGAGCAGCTGTGGGAAACCACCATGGACCCGGAAAGCCGCCGTATGCTGCGCGTTACCGTGAAAGATGCGATTGCTGCCGACCAGCTCTTCACTACCCTGATGGGCGACGCCGTTGAACCGCGTCGCGCATTTATCGAAGAAAACGCCCTGAAAGCGGCGAACATCGATATTTAATCGCGGGTACTGAAGCCAACAAAAACGCCTGAATTTTCAGGCGTTTTTTATTTGTGCTGTGCCCGTACCGGGATGACAAAGCGGCGCGCCGACACGCTATGACATCGACAAAAGAGGAATCCGCGCCTCGTTCCCATCCTCCTTTTCGCCCGACTCTTTTACTGTCTTTTGAGCGGAATCGCGTTAGCATGAGCAACGGCTCATCTTATCGGGGAAATCATGGCTATCAAACTTATTGCAATCGACATGGACGGGACTTTGCTGCTGCCGGACCATAGTATCTCTCCCGCTGTTAAAAATGCGATCGCCGCCGCCCGCGAGCGTGGCGTGAGCGTCGTTATCACCACCGGTCGTCCTTATGCTGGCGTGCATCATTATCTGAAAGAGTTGCACATGGAGCAGGAAGGCGACTACTGCATTACCTATAACGGCGCGCTGGTGCAGAAGGGCAGCGATGGCAGCACCGTCGCGCAAACCGCACTGAAATATGACGATTATCGCTATCTGGAGCAGGTCGCTCGCGAGGTTGGATCGCATTTTCACGCGCTCGATCGCAATACGCTGTATACCGCCAACCGCGATATCAGCCGCTATACCGTTCATGAATCCTTTGTGGCGACCATTCCGCTGGTGTTCTGCGAACCTGAGAACATGGACCCGGAAACCCAGTTTCTGAAGGTGATGATGATCGACGAGCCAGCCATTCTGGATAAGGCTATCACCCGCATTCCTGCGGAAGTAAAAGAAAAATACACCGTGCTGAAAAGCGCGCCGTACTTCCTTGAAATCCTCGATAAGCGCGTGAACAAAGGCACCGGCGTGAAATCCCTGGCCGAAGCGCTGAACATCAGGCCGGAAGAAATCATGGCGATTGGCGATCAGGAAAATGACATCGCGATGATTGAATTTGCGGGTATGGGCGTGGCAATGGATAACGCTATCGATTCGGTGAAAGAGATCGCTGATTTCGTGACCAAATCCAACCTCGACGATGGCGTGGCGTATGCTATTGAGAAGTTTGTGCTGAATTAACCCCGCACCGGGACGTTACTGACGCGGCTGCGCATAATCATTCGCCGAAGCTGCGTCAGTAGTCTGGCCCTGAAGATTTTTCCCGGCATCCCCCGTTAAGAACTGCCGACGGGGTGGTCACGATATCAAGAAAATGATCTCTCAGCGGATCTTTTATCCGTGAATTCCATGCGATGCCGGTTTGCCATGTCGTATATTCACCTTCAAGCGCAATCAGATTCACGCCTGATGGCAGGATATGCCGGACACTTTCGGGTAACAGCGCTACACCATCACCCGCCGCAACTAGCGCCAGCAGAGTTTGAATGTCATCGGCGGCAGCCACCCTGGTGGGGGACAAATGATGCGACGTCAGGAAACTGGCTGTCTGTGTGGATAACCCTTCTCCACGGTTGGGAGAAAGTTGAAGAAGCTGGCTATTTTCAATCAGTTTCAGGGCATTTTCTAAACTGACAAAGCGGTCTGAAGCTACCGCAAGAACCAGTTTCTCTTCTGCCAGTACCTGACTTTGCAGCTTTTCAGAAACAGGTAGCCGCACAAACCCGGCCTGAAGATGTCCTTCGAGTAGCGCGTGGCATTGCACCCCCGAAGGCATATCGTTAAGAAAAACCTGTACGTCAGGAAACACACTACGAAAAACAGCGACTTTTTCCGGGGCCATTCGAAAAGAAGAAATACCAAATCCGAGGACAAGTTTTCCCGCTTTACCCTTGCGAATATCACCCGCCTTGTTCAGGCATTTTTCATAGTATTCCAACGCCTTACGCGCTTCAGGAAGTAGTTGCTCCCCGGCACTGGTCAATCGTGCACCATGACGCCCGCGCTGAAAGAGCGTGATCCCTAAGAGGTGTTCAAGTAGCTGGATCTGCTTTGTCAGGGCTGGCTGCGTGACACAAAGGCTTTCCGCCGCAGACCGATACCCTGCTGATTGAGAGAGCGTGACAAAGGCACGCAGTAGCTTTATATCCATTCCAGTCAGTTATCAAAGAGGGAGAAATTCTGATTATACATACTTCACTTCCCTCTGTTGGAATAAGGCTTCCCTTTACAGAGGATAAAGAAGATGGAAAAGAGTATTCGCGTAGCTTCGGTTCAGTTTTGCCATCGCGCCAGCGACAAGGCGTATAACTTATCGGTTATGGAAGATTTCATCGCCGAAGCCCGGCAGGAAAACGTACAAATTTTAGCATTCCCGGAAATGTGCATTACCGGATACTGGCATGTGCCCGATCTCAGTAGTCAGCAGGTCAATGCTTTGGCGGAGCGAGCCGACTGTAGCCCATCGCTGGATGTCATAACCGGCCTGGCGAAAAAATATCACATGGCAATCGGGGCCGGGTTTATTGAAAAAGGGGCTGACGGAAAATTATATAACGCTTATGCAGTGTGTATGCCTGGTGGTGAACGTCACATTCACCGAAAATTACATGCCTTCGAACACCCGGATATTGCCCGGGGCAATGACTTCACCGTCTTCGATACCCCCTGGGGCGTGCGCGTTGGTATTCTCATTTGTTGGGATAACAATCTGGTTGAAAATGCGCGCATTACAGCGCTAATGGGCGCTGATATTCTGATTGCTCCTCATCAAACCGGAGGGACGCATTCACGCAGCCCCTTTGGCATGAAGCCAATTCCTGTCAGCCTTTGGGAAAATCGCCACCAGGATCCGCAAGCGCTTAAATCTGCATGTCAGGGAGACAGTGGACGAGGCTGGATAATGCGCTGGCTGCCCGCACGAGCCCATGATAATGGGTTTTTCATCCTGTTCAGCAATGGTGTAGGGCTTGATAATGGCGAGGTCCGCACAGGGAATGCCATGATTCTTGATCCCTATGGAAGAGTTGTTAACGAAACTGACTCCTTTGACGATGCGATAGTCATTGCAGATCTGGAGCTGGAGTTATTAGCCATGTCGACAGGGCGGCGCTGGATCCATGGACGACGGCCTGAACTGTACACTATTCTGAGCGAATCTCAGGGCTATGAGCGCGATGCCAGAACGGCAAGGTTCTCAGAGGATATCCCTTCCTTCAGCGCTGGCGGGAATGAAGAGAAAGAAAAAATGGTTGATCAATAAAATCAGAGAATTAAACAGCGTGCCTTTGCTCGAAGGCGCGTTGTTTTAACGCCAGGGGTAACGCGCAAAATGAGGTGCGATCAATCCTCCTTGAAAGTCATTTATGCACGTAACCGATTCATCGACCACGTAACAATCACTCACTTGCGCCTCTCACTCAACGCTGGCTGTTAACCCCTCCTGCTTAAAAAAGACCGTTTTTCGTTTGCCGGACAGACCCTCAAAAGCCCGCAAAATCTTTTAACGTTTTTTTTACCAATTGTCGTTTTTGTGATCTGAATTGTAGTACGACCAATAATGATTGTACTACTATCCACTCACGGAACGACGAAGACCACACAAATTTGTACTTCAATGCTGGGGATTTTTGCATCAACGAGGATAAAGTAATGGCAGCGAAACCGCGTTAAGGACTTTCTATGACCATTACTAAAACAGACCGCATCATCGTTACCCTCGGACGGCAGATTGTGAGCGGTAAATATGTTCCCGGCGCAGCGCTGCCTTCCGAGGCAGATCTGTGCGAAGAGTTTGAAACCTCGCGCAATATTATCCGCGAGGTGTTTCGTTCCCTGATGGCGAAGCGGCTGATTGAAATGAAGCGCTATCGTGGCGCGTTTGTCTCGCCGCGCAACCAGTGGAACTACCTTGATACCGAGGTGTTGCAGTGGGTGCTGGAGAACGATTACGACCCGCGCCTGATTAGCGCAATGAGTGAAGTGCGAACGCTGGTGGAACCCGCCATTGCCCGCTGGGCCGCGGAGCGCGCGACCTCCAGCGAACTGGCGCAAATTGAGGCGGCGCTGAACGACATGATTGCCAATAACCAGGATCGGGACGCGTTTAACGAAGCGGACATCCGCTATCACGAAGCGGTGCTGAACGCGGTACACAATCCGGTATTGCAGCAGCTGAGCGTGGCGATCAGTTCGCTCCAGCGCGCCGTTTTTGAACGCACCTGGATGGGCGATGAAGCGAATATGCCAAAAACGCTCCAGGAACATAAGGCGCTGTTCGATGCGATCCGGCATCAGGACGGCAATGCAGCAGAGCAGGCGGCACAGACGATGATTGCCAGCTCGACCCGAAGGTTAAAGGAAATCACATGACATCACGCTATATCGCTATCGACTGGGGCTCCACCAATCTTCGCGCCTGGCTTTACCAGGGCGAAAACTGCCTGGAAAGCAGGCAATCGGAAGCCGGGATCACCCGTCTTAACGGGCGAACCTTCGATGCGGTACTGGCGCAAATTACCGAAGGGTGGGCGCAGGAAAATACGCCGATTGTGATGGCGGGAATGGTAGGAAGCAACGCAGGCTGGGTGAATGTCCCCTATCTTCCCTGTCCGGCACGTTTTGACGATATCGGCACGCAGCTCACCCGCGTTAAAGAAAATGTCTGGATCGTTCCCGGGTTGTGCATTGACCGGGAGGACAACCACAACGTCATGCGCGGTGAAGAAACCCAACTGACCGGCGCCTATGCCATGCAGCCTTCCGCCGTCTATGTGATGCCCGGCACCCACTGCAAGTGGGTACGGGTTAGCGACGGCGTAGTGGACGATTTTCGCACCGTAATGACCGGCGAACTGCACCACGTCCTGCTGAAGCATACGCTGGTGGGTGCCGGGCTGCCGGAACAGACCGACTCGCCGGAGGCGTTTGACGCCGGGCTGGCGCGCGGTCTGCAATCCCCCCATCTTCTTCCTCGCCTGTTTGAAGTCCGCGCCTCGCACGTCCTCGGCGCGCTGGCGCGTGAACAGGTGAGCGACTTTCTTTCCGGCCTGCTGATTGGCAGTGAAGTCGCCAGCATGGCTGACTTTATCCCGACGCAGCAGGCCGTCACCCTTGTCGCCAGTCCGTCACTCACCGCGCGCTATCAGCGGGCGTTTGAGTGCGTCGGGTGTCGCAGTCAGACGCTTAGCGGCGACGCAGCATTTCAGGCAGGAATAAGGAGCATCGCTCATGCAGTGGCAAAATAAACTTCCGCTTATCGCCATCCTTCGCGGTATTAAACCCGATGAAGCGCACGCCCATGTGGCGGCGGTGATTGAGGCGGGATTCGACGCGGTGGAGATCCCACTGAACTCGCCGGAATGGGAAAAAAGTATTCCGGCAATGGTAAACGCGTTCGGCGATAAAGCGCTGATTGGAGCAGGCACCGTGCTGACCCTGGCGCAGGTGGACCAGCTCGCCGAAATGGGCTGCAAATTAATGGTCACGCCTAACATCCAGCCGGAGCTAATCCGTCGTGCGGTAGAGCATGGCATGACCGTTTGCCCTGGCTGCGCCACGGCGACCGAAGCTTTCGACGCCATCAATGCCGGGGCGCAGTCGCTGAAAATTTTCCCGTCCTCGGCTTTCGGCCCGGACTATATCAAGGCGCTGAAAGCCGTCCTGCCGCCGGAAATCCCGGTGTTTGCGGTCGGCGGCGTCACGCCTGAAAACCTGAAGCAGTGGATTGACGCTGGTTGCGTCGGTGCCGGACTGGGCAGCGATCTCTATCGCGCCGGGCAACCCGTCGAACGCACCGCGCAACAGGCAGCCGCATTTGTTAAAGCGTATCGAGAGGCAGTGCAATGAAAATTACCAAACTCACCACGTACCGTTTACCCCCGCGCTGGATGTTCCTGAAAATCGAAACCGACGAAGGCGTTGTCGGCTGGGGCGAGCCGGTAATCGAAGGCCGCGCGCGTACCGTTGAAGCCGCAGTCCACGAGCTGGGCGAATTCCTGATTGGTCAGGACCCGGCGCGAATCAACGACTTATGGCAGGTCATGTACCGCGCGGGTTTCTATCGCGGCGGCCCGATCCTGATGAGCGCCATCGCCGGTATCGACCAGGCACTATGGGATATCAAAGGCAAAGTCCACAACGCGCCGGTATGGCAGCTAATGGGCGGCCTGGTGCGCGACAAAATCAAAGCCTATAGCTGGGTCGGCGGCGACCGTCCGGCAGACGCCATCGCCGGGATCAGCACCCTGCGCAAAATTGGTTTTGACACCTTTAAATTAAACGGCTGCGAAGAATTAGGCATTATTGATGATTCGCGCAAAGTCGATGCGGCGGTAAATACCGTGGCGCAAATTCGCGAAGCCTTCGGTAATGAAATTGAGTTTGGTCTCGATTTCCACGGTCGCGTCAGCGCACCGATGGCAAAAGTATTAATTAAAGAGCTGGAACAATATCGACCGCTATTTATTGAAGAGCCGGTATTAGCCGAGCAGGCGGAGTATTATCCACGCCTGGCAGCACAAACGCATATTCCGATTGCCGCGGGCGAACGCATGTTCTCGCGCTTTGAATTTAAACGGGTGCTGGAAGCGGGCGGGGTGGCAATTTTGCAGCCGGATCTTTCCCACGCAGGCGGTATCACCGAGTGCTATAAAATCGCCGGGATGGCAGAGGCTTACGATGTGGCGCTGGCTCCGCACTGCCCGCTGGGTCCGATTGCGCTGGCGGCCTGCTTGCACGTCGATTTTGTCTCGCACAATGCGGTGTTCCAGGAACAAAGCATGGGCATTCACTACAACAAAGGCGCGGAGCTGCTCGACTTCGTGAAAAATAAAGAAGATTTCAGCATGGAAGGCGGCTTCTTTAAACCGCTGATGAAACCGGGTCTTGGCGTTGAAATTGACGAAGAGAAGGTCATTGAGCTGAGCAAAAACGTGCAGGACTGGCGTAACCCGTTATGGCGTCACGCAGACGGTACTGTCGCCGAGTGGTAATTGCCCGATGACGCGGTAATAACGCGTCCAGCGCACTCAATATATTTTTAATTATTTACACCCTCTGTAAACCACAGGGCATGGTGAGTGGCCTCGCCATGCCAAAATTCGGAGACAGATCGTTATGGATATTTCTGTAACTACTGCAAAACCCGGCCGTCGCCGTTATTTAACGCTGGTGATGATCTTTATTACCGTGGTCATTTGTTATGTTGACCGCGCCAATCTGGCGGTGGCATCTGCCCATATTCAGGAAGAGTTTGGTATTACGAAAGCGCAAATGGGCTATGTATTTTCTGCCTTTGCGTGGCTTTATACGCTCTGCCAGATCCCCGGCGGCTGGTTCCTGGATCGCGTCGGCTCCCGTCTGACCTATTTTATCGCCATTTTCGGCTGGTCGGTCGCCACGCTGTTTCAGGGATTTGCCACCGGGCTAATGTCGCTGATTGGCCTGCGCGCCATCACCGGTATTTTTGAAGCCCCCGCCTTCCCAACCAACAACCGGATGGTGACAAGCTGGTTCCCGGAACACGAGCGCGCGTCGGCGGTGGGCTTTTACACGTCCGGGCAGTTCGTCGGCCTGGCATTCCTGACGCCGCTGCTGATTTGGATCCAGGAGCTTCTGAGCTGGCACTGGGTGTTTATCGTGACCGGCGGCATCGGCATCGTCTGGTCATTGATCTGGTTTAAAGTCTATCAGCCGCCGCGCCTGACGAAAGGCATCGGTAAAGCGGAGCTGGACTACATCCGCGACGGTGGCGGGCTGGTTGACGGCGACGCGCCGATCAAAAAAGAAGAGCGCCAGAAACTGACCAAAGCGGACTGGAAGCTGGTTTTCCACCGCAAGCTGGTGGGCGTATATCTGGGCCAGTTCGCCGTGACCTCGACGCTGTGGTTCTTCCTGACGTGGTTCCCGAACTACCTCACCCAGGAAAAAGGGATCACCGCGCTGAAAGCAGGCTTTATGACCACCGTGCCATTCCTCGCCGCGTTCTTTGGCGTACTGCTGTCGGGCTGGGTGGCGGATCGGCTGGTGCGCAAAGGCTACTCTCTGGGCGTGGCGCGTAAAACGCCGATCATCTGCGGCTTGCTGATTTCCACCTGCATTATGGGCGCGAACTACACCAACGACCCGATCTGGATCATGTCGCTGATGGCGATAGCCTTCTTCGGCAACGGCTTTGCCTCCATCACCTGGTCGCTGGTTTCGTCGCTGGCCCCGATGCGCCTGATTGGTCTGACCGGCGGCGTGTTTAACTTCGTCGGCGGTTTAGGCGGCATCACCGTTCCATTGGTGATCGGCTACCTGGCGCAGGACTACGGTTTTGGCCCGGCGCTGGTCTATATTTCCGTGGTGGCACTGCTCGGTGCGCTCTCCTACATCCTGCTGGTTGGCGACGTTAAACGAGTAGGCTAACGTTCCGCCTTGCGCTACCCTGATGCGATATCATGCATCAGGGTAGTTTTATGAAACAAATCACCTTCGCCCCCCGCCATCATCAGTTAACCAACATCAATACCTGGACGCCGGACGGCCAGTGGCTGGTTTTTGACGTGCGCCCTTCCGGCGCGTCATTTACCGGAGAAACCATTGAGCGCGTGAATGTACAGACCGGGGCGGTGGAGGTGATTTATCGCGCCACGGAGGGGGCACACGTCGGCGTGGTGACGGTCAGCCCGGTGGCAGAAAAGTACGTGTTTATCCACGGACCGGAACACCCGGATGCGCAGTGGCATTACGATTTTCATCATCGCCGTGGCGTGGTGGTGGAAAAGGGCCGCGCCAAAAACCTCGACGCGATGGATATCACCGCGCCCTACACTTGCGGCGCGCTGCGCGGCGGCACCCATGTCCACGTCTTCAGCCCGAACGGGCAGTTTGTCAGTTTTACCTACAATGACCACGTACTGCACGAGCGCGATCCGGGGCGGGATCTGCGCAACGTAGGAGTGGCGGCCCCTTTTGGTCCGGTTACGCCGCATGGCCATCATCCGCGTGAATATGGCGGCAGCCACTGGTGCGTGCTGGTCAGCCGTACCACGCCCGCGCCGCGCCCCGGCAGCGATGATATCAACCGCGCTTATGAAGAAGGCTGGGTGGGCAATCAGGCGCTGGCGTTTATCGGCGATACGCTGTCGCTGAAAGGCGAAAAAGTCCCGGAACTGTTTATTGTCGATCTGCCGCAGCATGAAGCAGGATGGAAGCAGAGTGGAGCCGATGCGCTTGCCGGTACGGAAAATACCCTGCCTGCGCCGCCTGCGGGCGTGGTGCAGCGCCGCCTGACCTTTACCCATCAGCGCGCGTTTCCAGGACTGGCGACGCTTCCCCGCCACTGGGTGCGGGCCAATCCTCAGGGCACGTCCATCGCGTTTCTGATGCGCGATGACGCGGGCGTTATTCAGCTCTGGCTTATCTCACCGGCGGGCGGTGAACCGCAGCAGCTCACGCATAATCACACGGATATTCAGTCGGCGTTTAACTGGCATCCGTCAGGGAAGTGGCTGGGATTTGTGCTGGATGGACGGATTGCCTGCTGCGACGCGCAGCGCGGAGAAGTGGCTTTTTTGACTGCCGATCGTGCGAACTGTCCTTCCGCTGATGCGATTGTCTTTTCACCTGACGGTCAGTACATCGCCTGGATGGAAGAGGTTGAAGGCTTCCGTCAGCTGTGGGTAACGGAAACCGGACGCTGATTACTGTGGCATCTGCGCGGGCGGGATCACGTCATTGGTGGCCTGTGAATCTTTCTCGCTCTTTTCAACGCGGGATTTTACCGAGCTGTCGGTGCGGAACATATCCCACGGCAGCAGGACGGTATCGACGATGGCCGTGAACGGCAGATCCAGCAAGACCAGCGATTTCGTTCCCCAGTTGGTGTTGCTGGAAAGCATATTGCTGCTGGCGCGCGTACCAGGATAAACCCCCTCTTTGCCGCCGGTGTGCGACATCACGCTGGAGCAACTGCATAAAAAAACTATCCCACTGAGCAATGCCAGCTTAAAAACTACTTTTTTCATCATATTTTTAATCATCTTGGTGGCACTGGAAAAACCGTGTATCCGGGTTATAGCTTTCCCTGTCAGAAATGAACAGACCGGAAACGTTGCTCTGTGGCGGTAATCGCAATTTGACCTTTTGTGCGATGATTCCAGTGTATGCGCTGTGTGTAAAAGTGCAAAAATTCAGACCGCCGCTCTTGAAAGAAGTTTCGTCGTACCCATTTATCAGGTGTAACCCAATGAGGAACATGCCTGAGGGGTGTTCCGGGACTCCCGACCTGTCCATGACGGAAGGTCAGTAACAAAATACTCGCTGATTTCAGGAGCTTTTATTATGCGTAATTTCGATCTCTCCCCACTGTACCGTTCAGCTATCGGCTTCGATCGTCTGTTTAACCTGCTGGAAAACAACCAGACCCAGAGCAACGGCGGCTATCCTCCGTATAACGTGGAACTGGTAGATGAAAACCACTACCGCATTGCGATTGCCGTAGCCGGTTTTGCGGAGAGCGAGCTGGAAATCACCGCCCAGGACAACCTGCTGGTGGTAAAAGGCTCCCATGCCACCGAGCAGAAAGAACGTACCTACCTTTATCAGGGTATCGCCGAGCGTAACTTCGAACGTAAATTCCAGCTTGCGGAAAACATTCATGTGAAAGGCGCAAACCTGGTCAACGGCCTGCTGTATGTCGAACTGGAACGCGTTGTTCCTGAAGCGAAAAAACCGCGCCGTATCGATATCAACTAATTTCATCCGGGTCGCCGCAGGCGGCCTGTTTTAACCCGTGCTCGCCGTCAGGGAGCCGATGCGAATCTTCGGATTTGCAGATATTCACTCGCTTCTCAGAAGGAGAATGTAATATGCGTAACTACGATTTATCCCCGCTGCTGCGTCAATGGATTGGTTTTGACAAACTGGCCAACGCGCTGCAAAGCACCACGGAAGGCCAGGCCTTCCCGCCGTATAACATCGAAAAAGGTGACGATAACCACTATCGCATCACCCTCGCGCTGGCCGGATTCCGTCAGGAAGATCTGGATATCCAGCTTGAAGGCACCCGCCTGACCGTTAAAGGCACGCCGGTCAAAAGCGAAACCGAACCGAAATGGCTACATCAGGGACTGGTGATGCAACCGTTCAGCCTGACGTTTACCCTGGCTGAATATATGGAAGTCGCCGGAGCGACCTTCAATAACGGTCTGCTGCATATTGATATTGTGCGCAATGTCCCCGAGGCCATCGCTCCCCAGCGTATCGCTATCAGCGAGCGTCCGGCGCTGAATAGTTAAGCTGCGCCCTCTTTAAAAGGCTCCCGTTGTGGAGCCTTTTTTGTCTCTTTGCCCGCAGAGCAATGACGGGATACACTGGTCACAATGCGGGAATTCGGGAGCGGCTATGCGCGTTGAAAAAGTGGAATTTGAAGGGCTGTCAGGCGTCGGGCGGGTCCAGCTCGACCTCGCGCCAGATCAACACATTTATACCTTTATCGGCGCGAATGGCGTGGGCAAGACCAAAACGCTGGAGGCGCTGTTTCAGGTTCTGTTTTTTAGCTGTGAACAGGTTAAAGGTGTTTCAGTTGGGTTTGCGCACGGTGATTTCAGATTCAGATCGTTCCTGAAAAGCGGGCAGCCCGATGTGGTTATTGGCATTGACGACAAAATTTTTCCCACTTCCTCAAAACTTACCGAAATATTTTCCAGCCTTGCCCATCCTCACCCCGTTATTTTCCTTGGAGCGCAGGCAAGAGGCGTCGTGAAACATAGCGAGCGCTCGTCGGGTCAGCCTCCAGGCACGCTGTCCCAGCGGCGGGAAAAATATCTCACAGCAACAATGTATAAAATGAAGTCCGATTTTGGCTCTATGAACATGGAAACCAGTATCGAAGAGTGGTTTGTTACGCTTGCCCGCTCCTCCAACCCGTATCAGAAAAAAGAAGACAATCGCGAAATCGAAATCAAAACGGTCATTCGTTTGCTGCATGATATCGATGCCCGTATCGATCCCGATTTCCTCGAAATCAGCGGTGATGATCGCGTCAGCCTGAAGATTGAGGGGCAAAAGCGCGAACTGGCACAGCTTAGCTCCGGTTTTACCTCCATCCTGAAACTCATCCAGGCTATCGTGTCTGGCTACGGCTACTTCACCAATGAAACCGAGCTGCAAAAAGTAAATGGGATCGTGTTAATTGATGAAATCGAAAGCCATCTGCACCTGACCTGGCAGGCCAGCATCATTCCGCTGCTGAAAAAACTCTTCCCCAACACGACGTTCTACATTACCACCCACTCATCGGTCGTACTTTCACAGTTGAAAGAAGGCGAGGCGTATACGCTGTATCGCGATGATGACGGTGCGGTAAAAACCAGGCTCATTCCGGCTCCGAATAAAGCCGCGTTGGCGGATATTTTAAGAGACGTTTTCCAGGTCGATCTTAATCAAATGAAGTTTGAAAACAGCAGCGTAGACGAACAGGCCGCAGGAAAAGCACGTCTGCTGGCGTTGCTGAAACAGCAGGAGAGTAAAAAATGACACGGAAAGTTTTGCTGGACGCTAATCTTTTGATCGCCGCCTTTGATACTAACGGCACCACGTCGGAGGCGATGAAAGCGATTGCCAGCGAAAAACTCGCGGCGCTGTTAAACGACCCGGAAGCGCTGATTTTTATTACTCCGCTGGTGCGCTACGAAGTATTAAGAGGGATTAGCTGGCAAAACCAGGCTGATTTCCTGACGATGCAGACGACACTTAACGAATTTCCAGAACTGGAGATCACCCGCGATATTTCTGAGCTATCCGCTAATCTCTTCCGCCTGGACAAGGATAACGCGATAAAACTCAATGAAAAACGCAACGTTGATAAACGGCGCTTTGATGTTTTTCATTTTTGTAGCGCGCACTGTAACAGCCTCGAATTGTGCTCGAACGATACCGATATCGCGAAAATCGCCAGCCTGCATATGACATATCAACAAACTATTGTTGCCTGATCTGAAAGCCCCGAACTCACGGGGCTTTTTTGTGCGCTACCACCCATACATCCCCCGTTATCTCTGCCAGAATCCTTTCTATCCGTAATGTTATTCACAGGGAAAAAAAGATGAGTGATATAGCATTAACCGTCAGCGTTCTGGCGCTGGTGGCTGTAGTAGGGTTGTGGATCGGCAATATCAAAATACGCGGTGTGGGGTTTGGCATCGGCGGGGTGCTTTTTGGTGGCATTATCGTCGGACACTTTGTCGAACAGGCAGGCATCACCCTGAGTAGCCCGATGCTGCATTTTATTCAGGAGTTTGGCCTGATCCTCTTTGTCTACACCATTGGTATTCAGGTGGGACCGGGGTTTTTTACCTCGTTGCGGGTATCGGGACTGCGGCTGAATTTATTTGCCATCCTCATCGTCATTATGGGCGGGCTGGTCACCGCCATTGTGCACAAATTCTTTAATGTTCCGCTGCCGGTGGTGCTCGGCATTTTCTCCGGTGCGGTGACGAATACGCCCGCGCTGGGAGCCGGGCAGCAGATCCTGCGTGACCTTGGCGTGGGCGGAGATGTCGTCGATCAAATGGGGATGAGCTACGCAATGGCCTATCCGTTTGGTATTTGCGGCATTCTTCTCTCTATGTGGCTGATTCGCCTTTTCTTTCGCGTTAGCGTTGAGAAAGAAGCGCAGGACTTTGATGCCAGTTCCGGCAGCAGAAATCTCCAGCTTCAGACCATTAATCTCTGCGTTGAAAACCCGAATCTGCATAACCTTGCGTTACAGGAGATCCCGTTGCTCGACAGCGATAAAATCGTCTGCTCGCGCCTGAAACGTGGCGATATCCTGATGGTTCCCGCGCCCACGACCCTGATTCAGAACGGCGATTTGCTGTATCTGGTCGGGCAGCAGGCGGATCTGACTGCCGCGAAGCTGGTGATTGGTAAAGAGGTTGAAACCTCGCTGTCAACGCACGGCACCGACCTTTGCGTTGAGCGGGTGGTGGTCACTAACGAAAAAGTGCTCGGCAAGAAGCTGCGCGATCTGGATTTCAAACAGCGCTATGACGTGGTGATTTCAAGACTTAACCGCGCCGGGATCGAGCTGGTCGCCAGCAACAGCGCCGTATTGCAGTTCGGCGATATTCTTAATCTGGTGGGCCGCCAGGCATCAATTGATGCGGTCGCGGCGGAGCTGGGCAACGCGCAGCAAAAACTTCAGCAGGTGCAGATGCTGCCGGTATTTATCGGCATCGGGCTCGGCGTGCTGCTGGGCTCCATTCCGCTGTTTATCCCCGGTTTCCCGGTCGCGCTGAAGCTGGGGCTGGCCGGTGGGCCGCTGATTATGGCGCTGATCCTCGGGCGCATCGGCACTATCGGCAAGCTGTACTGGTTTATGCCGCCGAGCGCAAACCTCGCGCTGCGTGAGCTGGGGATCGTGCTGTTTCTGGCAGTCGTCGGGCTGAAATCCGGCGGTGACTTTGTTCAGACGCTGGTTGAGGGCGATGGTTTAAGCTGGGTAGGCTACGGTATTTTTATCACCGGTATTCCGCTTATCACCGTCGGCATTCTGGCGCGCATGTTGGCGAAGATGAATTATCTGACCATTTGCGGGATGCTCGCCGGGTCCATGACCGATCCGCCCGCGCTGGCTTTTGCGAACAATCTCCATTCGACCAGCGGGGCGGCAGCGCTGTCATACGCCACGGTTTACCCGCTGGTCATGTTCCTGCGCATTATCACCCCCCAGTTGCTGGCAGTTCTGTTCTGGGGGATAAGTTAATGCACGCGCAGCAGGTGGTAATCGACCTGATACTCGCTGGCATTGCGAAACATAATCGAATAGTTTAAAAACTCGCCGCTATTGCTGTAGGAAAGTGAAGTAATACGCAATAGCGGCGTATTTTCTGTCACCATCATTAATTGCGCAACTTTTCTGTCCGCCAGCACCGGCGACAGGCTTTCATAATTCCCGGTGATTATTATTCCGCACTCATTTTCAATATAGCGAAACTTCGAGCCTTCCAGATGTGCAATCGATAAATTGCGAAACAGCTTTACCGGCATATAGCTGTCTTCAAGCATTATAGGTTTATCATCGACATAACGTAGACGCCGCGAATAATAAATCCGCTCATCGGGCTGAATTCGTAGCTGCCTGGCAATAGCGGGCGGCGCGGGCATCACCACAAAATCCAGAACCTTACTGAATACAATCCGGCCCTGGCTCTCCATGACCTCGCATAATCCGGTCAGATTGCTGGTCTCCTGATACACATCCTTTTGAATCACATACGTTCCGCTACCGTGTTTACGTTCGACCAGCCCCCAGAGAATTAACAAATCAATGGCTTTACGAATGGTCATCCGCGAAACGGCATACTCCTCCGCCAGCTTTTTTTCGCCCGGAAGTGGACTGCCAACATTGTAATGCTCTGAATTAAGCCGCAGCCGTAATTTATCGGCTATCGATTTGTAGATCATCGTTAGATCTCTCCTTGTCCCCGGTACGCATCGGTAAACGTACTATTTATCAATATAAAGCAACAGGTTATAAAAATGAAAAGTTAAGCGGCAGATAAACATGTCTAACATTTGGCAGAAAACAATACAACTCGCCCTAATTTAAAATCATGAGTTCGGTCACAAATAATTCTAATGTTTCATGTTTTTTATTCGCCCTCTTTTTATTGTTAACGCAGCAGGACGCTATCACAAAAAAATAAATGCTCTACGTGTTCTTTATCGAGGATGTAAAAAATGCTTAGTCAAATTCAACGCTTTGGTGGTGCGATGTTCACGCCAGTGCTGCTTTTCCCGTTTGCCGGGATGGTTGTTGGCATTGCCATCATGTTACAAAATCCGATGTTTGTTGGTGATTCTCTTACCCGACCCGATAGTCTTTTTTTCCAAATTATAAAAATTATCGAAGAAGGTGGCTGGACTATTTTTCGTAATATGCCGCTTATATTTGCCGTCGGGCTGCCTTTGGGTCTGGCAAAACATGCACATGGGCGTGCCTGCCTGGCTGTATTAGTGAGTTTCTTAACATGGAACTATTTTATTTGCGCGATGGGAATGACGTGGGGCGGTTTTTTTGGCGTTAATTTCGCGATTGAACCGACAACCGGTAGCGGCCTGACAATGATTGCCGGGATCAAAACGCTCGATACCAGCATTATTGGGGCAATTGCGATTTCTGGCATTGTTACCGCGATCCATAATCGCTGCTATGAAAAAACATTGCCGGTATTTCTTGGAATATTCCAGGGGACATCGTTTGTCGTGATCGTCGCCTTTTTTATGATGATCCCCTGCGCCTGGATAACCCTGCTGTGCTGGCCAAAAGTGCAGATCGCCATTCAGTCATTGCAAACTTTTTTAAGCGGAGCGGGCGCGCTGGGCGTATGGATTTACACCTTCCTGGAACGTATTTTAATTCCCACCGGGCTGCATCATTTTGTCTATGGCCCGTTTGTGTTTGGTCCGGCGGTGGTTGAAGGTGGATTACAGCCTTACTGGATCCAGCATCTGCACGAATTTAGCCAAAGCTCCCAGCCGTTGAAAGACCTGTTCCCCGCTGGCGGTTTCGCCATGCACGGTAACTCGAAAGTCTTCGGCGCACCGGGTGTGGCGCTGGCTATCTACTTCACCGCCGCACCGCAAAACCGCGCGAAAGTGGCAGGCTTACTGATCCCGGCAACCCTGACGGCAATTCTGGTCGGCATTACCGAGCCGCTGGAATTTACCTTCTTGTTTATTGCGCCGTTCCTGTTCGTTATTCACGCCCTGTTAGCCGCCACCATGACCGCTGTGATGTATATGGCGGGCGTCGTGGGGATGTTCGGCGGCGGAATGCTCAACGAATTTTTACCGCTGAACTGGATGCCGATGTTCCATAACCACGCATCGGTGATGTTCATCCAGATGGGTATTGGTCTGTGCTTCACCGCCATCTGGTTCGTGGTCTTCCGCACGTTGATCCTGCGCTTCAACCTGAAAACGCCGGGGCGCGAAGACAGTGAAATCAAACTTTACAGCAAAGCCGATTATAAAGCGGCGCAGGGGCAAACGACCGCCGCAGAGCCCGCTACTCGTCTCGGCCAGGCTGCCGGATTCCTCCAGGCGCTGGGCGGTGCGGACAATATTGAAAGCGTGAATAACTGTGCGACGCGCCTGCGCATTGAGTTAATTGATCCCGCCAGAATGCAGAGTGATGACGTCTTCAGGGCGCTGGGTGCGCACGGGGTTGTCCGCCGTGGTAACGCGATTCAGGTCATTGTCGGGCTGAATGTCCCGCAGGTCCGGGATCAGCTTGAAGTGCTGATAAAAACGCAATGCGTTAATGAACATTCCAACATGACAGAGGCTGTATCATGAAAAAATTCTCAGTAGTTATTGCCGGTGGTGGCAGCACGTTTACGCCAGGTATTGTATTGATGTTATTAGCAAATCAGCACCGTCTGCCGCTGCGATCGCTGAAGTTCTATGACAACGACGGCGCACGTCAGGAAATCGTCGCTGAAGCCTGCAAAATCATTATGAAGGAACAGGCACCGGATATTGAATTCAGCTATACCACTGACCCGCAAGCCGCGTTCAGCGATGTGGATTTCGTGATGGCGCACATCCGCGTCGGCAAATACCCGATGCGCGAAAAAGATGAAAAAATCCCGCTGCGCCACGGCGTGCTGGGTCAGGAAACCTGCGGGCCGGGCGGCATTGCCTACGGGATGCGCTCCATCGGCGGGGTGCTGGAGCTGGTCGATTATATGGAACAGTATTCCCCGAATGCATGGATGCTGAACTATTCCAATCCGGCGGCGATTGTCGCCGAGGCCACGCGTCGTCTGCGCCCGAACGCGAAAATCCTCAACATCTGCGATATGCCGATCGGCATTGAAGGGCGGATGGCACAGATTGTCGGCCTTCAGGATCGTAAGCAGCTACGCGTGCGCTACTACGGCCTGAACCATTTTGGCTGGTGGAACGCGATTGAGGATTTGCAGGGCAACGATTTGATGCCGCAACTGCGCGAGTACGTGGCAAAACACGGCTATGTGCCGCCGTCGAACGATCCGCACACCGAAGCAAGCTGGAATGATACTTTCAGCAAGGCAAAAGATGTGCAGGCGCTCGATCCCGAGACTATGCCGAATACGTACCTGAAATATTATCTGTACCCGGATTACGTGGTCGCGCACGCCAACCCGGAACGTACCCGCGCCAACGAGGTGATGGATCACCGTGAGAAGCAGGTGTTCAGCGCCTGCCGCGCTATCATAAAAGCCGGTCACTCTGCCGCCGGGGATCTGGAGATTGATGAACATGCGTCCTACATCGTCGATTTGGCGGCGGCCATTGCCTTCAACACCCAGGAGCGAATGCTGCTGATTGTGCCCAATAATGGGGCTATCCATAATTTCGACGCCGACGCGATGGTCGAAATTCCCTGTCTGGTGGGAAAAAATGGGCCAGAGCCGCTGACCGTGGGTGATATTCCGCACTTCCAGAAAGGGCTGATGAGCCAGCAGGTGGCGGTGGAAAAACTGGTGGTGGATGCGTGGGAAGAACGGTCGTATCAGAGACTGTGGCAGGCCATCACCCTGTCGAAAACCGTGCCGAGCGCCTCGGTGGCGAAGGCCATTCTGGATGATTTGATTGAGGCTAATAAGGCGTATTGGCCGGAGCTGAGGTAAGCTTGTTGCCGGGTAGCACAACGTTACCCGGCAATCTCCCCTTCTCTCCTCATCACCGCCGAAGGCGCATAGCCAAACTTCCGCTTAAACGCCTTGCTGAAGTGAAACGAATCAAAGAAGTTAAGCATATCGGCGATTTTGCTGACTGAATTCCCTTCCTGTTTAAGCAGCGACAGCGCCAGATCCAGCCGGGCATCCAGATAGTATTCCTTCGGCGTTTTCCCGGTATAGCGCAAAAACAGGCGGCGCAAGTACTGTTCGCTGCACTGCATCCACTGCGCCATGTCGGCTACGCTCCAGCGTTTTTGCAGATCGGCGTGGAGCAGGGCGATCAATTTTTCTATGCGGAGAAGCTGGCGGTCTTTGGTGCCGTTTTCCAGGATCAGACAAATCCACTGGTAGATGATCTTTGTCAGAAAGGCGACCGCCAGATTATTTTTCACTGGATTTCGGCTGGCGATCAGCTTTTCAACTTCATTAAGCTCATCCTTAAAGTTATTTCCGTTATAGATAATAGCTTGCTGAAATAAAGGGATCTCCATAACGCTGGTAGGGATAAATTCCATCCAGTATTGTTCCCAAATCAGACCATCACAATGATAAGACTTTATATCGATTGGTTTTAAGAATATAACGCAATTGCCATTAAGAACAATTTCGGAATTATCGTTAAGTTTAATTTTTCCGCATCCCTGAAGGGTATAAATCGCGACCCATGAGTTGGCGATGAGCGGCTTCTTTTTGTCGCGAGGCCACATCACACGGTAGCTTTCATCGGCCAGCGTGTGCCATAACGAGATCAGCGAAATTCCGCTTGAGATCACATTTTCTTCAAGAACTAACGGAATATTGTAGGTGGTTTCGTTTTTTACATGCGAATTATGCTTTTTTCCATTCATTTTAATTTCCCTTCAGCGAATGATGCCAGCAACCTGATTTTTTGGAATTTAGCAAAAAAAGAACTGCTCAGGGATACATTGCATCTCGTTTTAGAAAAATCATCACCTAAACCCGGCGTGATCGCTATTTATTTATCGCTGCGTCGGAATATAACGATAAACATGGGGTACAAGATGAATGCTACACAAATTTTTAGCTTTGTCGGCTTTACCTTGCTGGTGGCGGTCATTACCTGGTGGAAGGTGCGCAAAACCGACACCGGCTCGCAACAGGGATACTTTCTCGCCGGACGGTCGCTGAAAGCGCCAGTAATTGCCGCGTCGCTGATGTTGACCAACCTCTCCACCGAGCAACTGGTGGGGCTGTCCGGGCAGGCGTACAAAAGCGGCATGTCAGTGATGGGCTGGGAAGTGACCTCCGCCGTCACGCTGATTTTTCTGGCGCTGATCTTCCTGCCGCGCTACCTCCAGCGTGGCATCGCCACCATTCCTGATTTTCTTGAAGAACGTTACGATAAAACCACCCGTATTATTATCGATTTCTGCTTCCTGATCGCGACCGGGGTCTGCTTTTTGCCCATCGTGCTTTATTCCGGCGCGCTGGCGCTTAATAGCCTGTTTCACGTTGGCGAATCGCTGAATATCTCCCAGGGAGCGGCATCTGGCTGTTAGTGATTTTACTTGGGCTGGCGGGGATCGTTTATGCGGTAATCGGCGGGTTACGGGCGATGGCCGTCGCTGACTCAATAAACGGTATTGGCCTGGTGATTGGTGGCCTGATGGTGCCCGTTTTTGGTCTGATGGCGATGGGGAAAGGGAGCTTTCTGCAGGGCATTGAACAGCTCACCACCGTCCACGCAGAGAAATTAAATTCTATTGGCGGGGCGTCCGATCCTCTGCCGATTGGCGCGGCGTTTACCGGCCTGATTCTGGTGAACACGTTTTACTGGTGTACTAATCAGGGTATCGTTCAGCGCACGTTAGCATCAAAAAGTCTCGCTGAGGGGCAAAAAGGGGCGCTGTTAACGGCGGTTCTGAAAATGCTCGACCCCCTGGTACTGGTATTACCGGGGCTTATCGCTTTTCACCTGTATCAGGATTTACCGAAAGCAGATTTAGCGTATCCAACGTTGGTCAATAATGTTCTCCCTGTACCGCTGGTCGGGTTCTTTGGTGCCGTGTTATTTGGCGCGATTATCAGCACCTTTAATGGCTTTTTAAACAGCGCCAGTACCTTATTTAGCATGGGGATCTACCGACGCATTATTAACCCGAATGCGCAACCCGATCGACTGGTTGCCGTCGGGCGAAAGTTTGGTTTCTTTATTGCCATTATTTCCGTGCTGGTTGCGCCGTGGATCGCCAACGCGCCGCAGGGTTTATACAGCTGGATGAAACAGCTGAACGGTATCTACAACGTTCCGTTGGTGACCATCATTATTATGGGCTTCTTCTTCCCGCGAATTCCCGCGCTGGCGGCGAAAGTTGCCATGTTCCTCGGTATCGTCAGCTATATCACCATCAATTACTTAGTGAAATTTGATTTCCACTTCCTCTATGTGCTGGCCTGCACCTTCTGCATCAACGTCGTGGTGATGTTGATTATTGGGGCGATCAAGCCGCGCGCAACGCCGTTTAAATTCCACGATGCCTTCGCGGTGGATATGCAGCCATGGAAAAACGTGAAGATTGCCTCCGTCGGCATCCTGTTCGCGATGATTGGCGTTTACGCCGGGCTGGCGCAGTTTGGCGGCTATGAGACGCGCTGGCTGACGCTGATTAGCTACGGCATCACCGCCGCCGTGGTTGTCTACCTGATTTACAGCAGCTGGCGGGATCGCCACGCCATACCTGCGGTTTATGCTACTGACGTTAAGGAAAAACCATGAGTCGTCCAAATTTCCTGTTCATTATGACCGATACCCAGGCCACCAATATGGTCGGGTGCTATAGCGGTAAGCCACTGAACACCAATCATATTGATGCGCTTGCCGACGAGGGCATACGCTTCAACTCCGCCTATACCTGCTCCCCGGTTTGCACCCCGGCGCGTGCGGGGCTGTTTACCGGCATCTACGCCAACCAGTCCGGCCCGTGGACCAATAACGTTGCGCCGGGCAAAAATATCTCAACGATGGGCCGTTATTTTAAAGATGCGGGTTATCACACCTGCTATATCGGCAAATGGCACCTCGATGGGCACGACTATTTCGGCACCGGCGTTTGTCCGCCGGAATGGGATGCCGACTACTGGTACGACGGCGCGAATTACCTGTCTGAGCTGACCGATCAGCAGATCGGCCTGTGGCGCAACGGGCTGAACAGCGTGGAGGATTTGCAGGCGCACCATATTGATGAGACGTTCACCTGGGCGCACCGCATCAGTAATCGGGCGGTCGATTTTTTGCAGCAGCCCGCGCGCGACGAAGAGCCGTTTTTAATGGTCGTCTCCTATGATGAACCGCATCATCCCTTCACCTGTCCGGTGGAATATCTGCAAAAGTACGAGGATTTTTTCTACGATCTTGGCGCAAAGGCAGACGATGATTTAGCCACTAAGCCGGAGCACCACCGCCTGTGGGCGCAGGCGATGCCCTCGCCGGTCGGCGCTGACGGGCGTTATCATCATCCGATGTATTTTGCCTGTAATGATTTTGTAGACGATCAGATTGGTCGGGTCATCAACGCCCTGACGCCTGCCCAGCGTGACAATACCTGGGTGATTTACACCTCCGATCACGGGGAAATGATGGGCGCGCATAAACTCATCAGTAAAGGCGCGGCGATGTATGACGATATCACCCGCATTCCGCTGATTATGCGCCCGCCGCGCGGAACGCCGGTGCAGGTTGATACCCCGGTCAGCCATATCGATCTCCTGCCGACGATGATGGCCCTGGCAGACATTGAGAAACCTGCGATTTTGCCGGGTGAAAACATTCTGGCGGCGGATGCCGGACGCGGCGTGATGGTGGAATTCAACCGTTACGAGATTGAGCACGACAGCTTCGGCGGGTTTATTCCGGTGCGCTGTTGGATAACGGACCGCTGGAAGCTGGTGCTGAACCTGTTTACCAGCGATGAACTGTACGATCGGCACAGCGATCCTGACGAGCTGCATAACCTCATCGACGACCCGGCGCTGGCCGAAGTGCGCAGCCAACTGCACGACGCGCTGCTTAACTATATGGATAAAATCCGCGACCCGTTCCGCACCTATCAGTGGAGCCTGCGCCCGTGGCGTAAGGATGTGCAACCGCGCTGGATGGGCGCTTTCCGTCCGCGCCCGGAAGACGGGTATTCCCCCGTGGTACGCGACTACGACACCGGCCTGCCCACCCAGGGCGTGAAGGTTGAGGAGAAGAAGCAGAAGTTTTGATGGGGCGGGGAGGAAGGGTTAAGCCGTTGTCATAAATTAAAACAGACGGCGGGCTTAACCCTGTACCCGGACGGTTCCCTCTCCCTGGGGAGAGGGTTAGGGAGAGGGGAAGAGTACAAGCCCCGGCGCTACTCTTACCCCACCCTCACCCGGAAGGAAAGGTGCATACTCATACCACGTCTGGGTTCACAAGCCTCTTTCAGCCTTCGCCAAAAACAGTAATTCTGTCTTTCCATTCTGTCCGTTTCCGAACAGGCTGTGCCAACGACGCCTGCTGGCCCGGAATCTCAGTACGGATCCGTATCACTTTTACACTCTGTGGCGGGTTTTGCAGATCGTACATCGCTCTTCAGGTAAAATTAATGCAGACGTCACTAAGGAGCTGTTATGAAAATATCCCGCCTCGGAGAAGCACCGGACTACCGCTTCTCGCTGGCAAATGAACGTACTTTTCTTGCCTGGATCCGCACCGCGCTGGGTTTCCTGGCCGCAGGCGTCGGGCTTGACCAGCTTGCCCCGGATTTCGCCACGCCCGCCATTCGCGAGTTGCTGGCCCTGCTGCTGTGCCTTTTTGCCGGTGGGCTGTCGATTTATGGTTATCTGCGTTGGCTGCGCAATGAAACAGCCATGCGCCTGAAAGAAGATTTGCCCTACACCCGTACTCTGTTGGTGATAAGCATTGTTTTGCTGATCGTCGTGGTCATTGTGATGGCGCTGGTGCTTTATGCCGGATAGCCGTAAAGCCCGCCGCCAGCAGGACCCCGGTCTGCAACCCGAACGAACCTCGCTGGCCTGGTTTCGTACTCTTTTGGGTTACAGCGCGCTGATGGCGCTGGCGGTAAAGCACCACTGGCATCAGGCCGGGGCGCTGTTCTGGATCTCCATTATTATTCTGGCTATCGTTGCTGCGCTGCTCTGGCACTACACCCGCCGTCGCAGTCTCATGGATATCGCGCACGGCGATTTTGCCCAGCCGGGCGTAGTTCGTGACAAATTTTTGATCTCCCTCGCGGTCCTTTCCCTCGCATTATTGTTTGCTATGACTCATATACGACAACTCTTGAGTGTGATTCAGGAATTACTATGAGTGAACGCTACATCATGGAAGATGCCATGCCGTGTGATATCACCATCGATCTGGCGATCAGCCGCCAGCCGGAGCGGTTGTACCGGAGTCTGCATCTCTCCCATATCCACTTTCTCCCGCTGGTGGAGCTGAATGCGCACGGGCAACCCAGCGCCAGTTCGCTGACGGGGGACGCGTGGGGGCGTTTTCTGAATACGGTATTTGATATCTGGGTGAGAGAAGATGTCGGACGCGTATCGGTATCGTTATTTGAAACGACCCTGAACATCTGGCGAGGCCTGCAACCGGGCAGTATTCCGCCGGAAACGCTCTGTACCAGATGCCGTCACTGCGAACACCGACGTTTTTGCGCCGGATGTGGTATATCGCAGGATCGGAGCATATTGTGCAGCGGCTACCACCAGTTTTTCGCTTACACCGCGCCTTATATGCGGGTCATGCGCGACCTGCTAAACCAGCACCGCTCGCCGATGGAACTGATGGCGCTGCTGGGGTAGGTGCTTTCCTGTGCAGACATAGCGGTCGCCGATATAGTCAATATATATGCTAAATATACGCTGATAGCCTTTACTGCGTAAATCCTCACGCCAGCCGCAGCAGTATTGCCCCGGCGGCGATCCCACAGGCGGCGAGCACGCGCAGCGGTGTGACCTTTTCTTTAAGCACGATCGCCGCAATCAGCGCGCCGAACAAAATAGAGGTTTCACGCAGCGCCGCGACAACCGCCAGCGGAGCCTGGGTCATAGCCCAGAGCGCCAGACCGTAAGAACCCATCGTACCAATCCCGCCGGGAATGCCCTTTTTCCAGTGGCGCGTCAAATAGCGCGTAGCCTCGCGGCGGCGGGCGATCAGCGCCCAGCACAGCAGGCAGGCACCGTTCATAAAGAAGGTCCACAGCGTATAGCCAAGCGCGGTGCCGGAAACGCGCACGCCGTTACCGTCAACCAGCGTATAACCCGCGATAAAAAAGGCGTTGAGCAGGGCGAGGCAGACGCCTTTTGTTAAACGTAAGCGCCCGTTAAAGGCCATCGCGAGGATCGCCAGACAAATGACGCCAATGCCCGTCCACGCCAGCGGCGTAAGATGTTCGCCAAGGATGACCACGCTCACCAGCGCTACCAGCAGCGGCGCGGTGCCGCGCATTAATGGATAAGTCTGGCTCATGTCGGAGATGTGATAAATACGCGCTACCAGCACCGTGTACACCACCTGCAGGGCACAGGATGCGATCAGGTACGGCACGCTCGCCAGCGTAGGCTGCACCGAGAATGGGATCATAATGAGCGCGATAAGCGCCGCCGAACCGCTGACGCTAATGGCGGAATAGAGCTTGTCGCTGCCCGCTTTAACAATGGCATTCCAGCTTGCGTGCAACAGTGCGGCAAACAGCAGAACACAGAAAACGGTAATGGTCATGGCGGCATGTAATTGGAAGTTGTCACAAAAATGTAACATAACCACCGCTGATAAAACCAGTGGGAATTTGTGAGAGAGGGACGGTTGCCCGTCCCTCTCCGGTGCGGCCTGAACCTGATTTACCGGAGGTATTTCAGGACTGCATCAAGCAGTTGCAGCAAGGCAACAATGAGTTTCAGGATAAGAATGACCATATCCATTTCGCCCATACGCTTCTCCTTTAGGTAAAGGAGCACGACCGACTGACGTACCTTTCCGCCGCCTGTTGCCAGCCGTATTGTTGGCGTAACACAGTGTGCTCTCTCAGGGTTAAGGCACTGACGGCACCACCCGTTTCAGCCAGGACGATCTATCGCGCCGTAATAGAGCGGACCCTGAATGTCACACTGCGAACATAACCAGTATAGATAAATACTGTATTTATGAACAGTATTTTATGGACAAAAAAAGCGACGTGTTCCATACTCATTCAGGTCAAAAAAGGGAAGAAAATTGCGCGTTCTTGCGGGATCGCGTATACTTCTTGCGTTGACGTAACACAGTGTGCTCTGCGGTTACCACCCGCAAAACGCTGCAAAAATCGCCCTCGGCCTTACTGGTTGGGGGCGTTTTGTTATGTAGCTCTACTCGCCTGCCTGATATTGAACAAAGCATCGCTTTTGCACCGTATGCCAGCAGATCGCCGCCGTGCTGCCTCAATTGTCTTACCACAAAACTGTGATCGTCTCCCCAGTTTTACCCGGCTACAAAAAAAGCAGTTGTTTCAGCGCAAATCCTGTGCTTGTATGAAACCACTAACTTCATAAGTCATCAGGTCCCTAATGAACCATTCCATGCTCAACACGACGCTACTAGCAACCGCGCTACCCGCTGCGGCTGTCGTCGTGCGTGTGGTGGTGGTCGTCGGCAATGCGCCGTAGGGTCCTGGACACACACTTCCAAAACCCCGCCGGCGCAAACCGGGCGGGGTTTTTCGTTTAAGAGCCTGCCCGGAAAGTCGGCCCAGAAGAAAAGGACTGGAGCATGGCAAGTTCGGGCACAATATCGCAGACCACACGCTATACCGGCGCGCAGTTGATCGTACATTTACTGGAGCGTCAGGGCATCACGACGGTAACGGGCATCCCCGGCGGGACAGTGCTTCCTCTCTATGACGCATTAAGCCAGAGCAAATCTATCCGCCATATCCTGGCGCGTCACGAACAGGGCGCGGGATTTATTGCCCAGGGCATGGCGCGTACCGACGGTAAACCCGCCGTGTGTATCGCCTGTAGCGGACCGGGTGCGACTAACCTGGTGACGGCTATCGCCGATGCGCGTCTCGACTCCATTCCGCTGGTCTGCATTACCGGTCAGGTTCCCGCCTCAATGATCGGCACCGACGCTTTTCAGGAAGTGGATACCTACGGTATTTCTATCCCCATCACCAAACATAACTATTTAGTGCGTAACATCGCCGAACTGCCACAGGTGATAAGCGATGCGTTTCGGATCGCCCAGTCCGGGCGTCCGGGGCCGGTGTGGATAGATATTCCTAAGGACGTACAAACCGCTGAAATTGAGATGAGCGAACTGCCGGAGCCGGGCTGCCGCACGCCAGCGCCCGCCTTTGAGGCGCAAAGTATTCACGACGCGGCGGCGATGATTAACGCGGCCTCGCGCCCGGTGCTCTATCTGGGCGGCGGCACCATTAACGCCCCGGAACAGGTGCGCCAGCTGGCGGAGAAAGCGAATCTGCCGACCACGATGACCCTGCTGGCGCTGGGCATGTTGCCGAAGGCACATCCGCTGTCGCTGGGCATGTTGGGGATGCACGGCGCGCGCAGCACCAATTATATTTTGCAGGAGTCGGATTTGCTGGTGGTACTCGGCGCACGTTTTGATGACCGGGCGATCGGCAAAACCGCTGAATTCTGTCCGAATGCGAAGATTATTCATGTGGACATTGACCGCGCCGAACTGGGAAAAATTAAGCAGCCGCACATCGCCATTCAGGCCGACGTTGGCGAAGTGCTGGATGCCCTGATCCCCCATATCGACGCCCAGCCGCGCACGGAGTGGCGCGCGCTGGTAGCGGATTTACAGCGCGAATTCCCTGGCGCGATCCCGGAAGCGGGCGATCCGCTCAGTCACTACGGGCTGATTAACGCTGTCGCCGCCTGTGTGGATGATAGCGCCATCGTCACCACCGACGTCGGTCAGCACCAGATGTGGACTGCACAGGCTTACCCGCTGAACCGTCCGCGCCAGTGGCTGACCTCCGGCGGGCTGGGCACGATGGGCTTTGGACTTCCGGCGGCCATTGGTGCCGCGCTGGCTAATCCTGACCGCAAAGTGTTGTGTTTTTCCGGTGACGGCAGCCTGATGATGAATATTCAGGAAATGGCCACTGCCGCCGAAAACAATCTCGACGTCAAAATCATTCTGATGAATAACGAGGCGCTGGGGCTGGTTCATCAGCAGCAAAGCCTGTTTTATCCGCAGGGCGTTTTTGCCGCCACCTATCCCGGCACCGTGAACTTTATGCTGATCGCCGCCGGATTTGGTCTGCAAACCTGCGATTTAAATGCGCAGGATGATCCGCAGGCGGCCTTGCAGGAGATTATCGCCCGGCCCGGTCCGGCGCTGATCCACGTGCGCATTGATGCCAGTGAAAAAGTGTATCCAATGGTTCCGCCGGGTGCGGCCAATACTGAAATGGTGGGGGAATAAACCATGCAACAGCTCACTCACGAAAACGTTATTCTGGAACTCACCGTGCGCAACCACCCTGGCGTTATGACCCACGTCTGCGGCCTGTTTGCCCGTCGTGCGTTTAACGTTGAAGGCATTCTGTGTCTGCCGCTACGGGACACCGAGCTCAGCCGTATCTGGCTGCTGGTCAACGACGACTGGCGGCTGGAGCAGATGATAAGCCAGGTCGAAAAACTGGAGGACGTGGTAAAAATCAACCGCAGCCAGTCTGATCCGACGATGTTTAACAAAATATCGGTGTTCTTTGAGTAAATCTTGCAGGCTGAACGAGGGGTAATCCCTTGTTCAGCCAGAATTTACTAATTGATGAGTGTGTTATTTCTTTGCATAAAATGAGTAGCTTATCAAAAAATGTTGAGCGGCTAACGAAGACCTGTTTTTTAATATCCCTTCAATTATTAATGGTGCTTTTTTAGATACACATAACCGCTCTATATGCCACATATGGTGACTTTACGGTATCATTTTGGAATGGTATTATGGCGGAATTCTTAATATTATGAGCGTGTAAGTGATGGATATCGTTGAACATTTGTTTATTGTTTGCTCCCCGCTTCAGCTCAGAATTGTTTCGCAAATTAAACAGCGATATAGCAATTATCGCTTCCATGTGATCTACCTCAAGACCAAAGTCGAGCTAAAACCTTATATCTACGAAGCGGTAAATAACGATTTCGCTTCTGGCCTGGTTGCCAATATGGACTATGGTTTTTTTAATATTCTTAAAATAAAAAACTTTCTTAATCGTAAGAACATTGCCTGTGTTTATATGGCGAACATTAGCCATCTTTCTATTCAGTACATATTGAAGCTGTTGCCCCGCAACGTCAAAATAAGAACCTTTGATGACGGTATTTTAAGTATTAACTCGGTAGGTTATCTGGATAAACAGATAAAACTCCGCAAAGGTCTTAGCCGCAAGCTCACTCAGGCATGGCTTGGCACGCCTTACAACATCAGAGATATCGCTGAAAAAAGCGAGTTGCATTTTTCGATTGTTAATAAAGAAAGCAACAACCGTAATGTTAAATGCGATATTGTGTATCTTGATATTATTTCGAATGACTATCTGACGGCATCCCATCACACCGCCATTGCGCGCAATCAGGGGGAAATCAATGTTTTTGTCGGATCTAAATTCAAAGATATTCTCCATAATAAAAATGATGATAACCTTGCGGCCCTGGTAAATAAAATAAAGCATATTTCCGACCGTCATCGCGCTTTTCAATATTTAAGGCATCCACGAGAGAAAAGCAGTCAGCGTTTCGGTATGGAAGAGATCGTCCTGGATTCGATCTCCGAAGATTACATCTGCCAGCTCTCGACGCGCTATCAGCGCGTCAACGTCTTTGGCTTCGCCAGTACCTGCCAGCTCAACGTGATGAAATTAGACAATGTTCACATCACGCTGCTAAAAACCTCGCTGATCCGGCCTGATATTCGTGATTCCTTCGCGCTGTTTGCGAATAGCGAAAAGGTGGACATCCTTGACCTGGATGAACCTTCTGCGGTCAGCGAACCGCTTATTCACTCTCAGAATCTGGCGTAATTACTTTTACGGAGCCGTTCCGGCACTGGGCGGCATACTCTGTCGGTAGCGGCCGGTCGCTGATCAGCACGTCAAACGCGGAAAGCGGCCCCATACTGGCGGGCGCAACTTCATCAAATAGCGCATGGCGCGCCAGCAGGATTTTGCGCAGGCCGTGATCCATCGCTTTGCGTTTGGTGGCGAGGTCGTCCGCATTAAACCAGGTTACGCCGAAGTGAGTGTGTACGCCGCTGGCGGAAATAAAGACTTTGCGCGGGTTAAGCGAATCGAGTGGTGATGGATTATTGGCGTCGTAGAAAGCGTCACTCTTCGCGCGATAAGTTCCCCCGCACAGAACCGCCGTCGCGTTCGCCTTTTCATTCAGCGCCACAAAAACCCGATGTGAATAGCAGATGCCGGTAAAGGTAATGTCATCGGGGATCATGCTGATAACCAGCGGCATTTCCGCGCCGTTATCAAAAAAAACCAGATCGTTTTCGTTGACCAGTCCCGCAGCCAGAATCGCCAGCGGAACGTCATCCTGATGATAAGGCGCGGGTGGCAGCGAAGATGCCACGGGCTGGGCAGGCTTGTTCACCATCACGATATAACCCCCGAGCAGGGTCAGCGGCAGGGGATCGGGGCTTTCCTGACTGAAATCGCGGCGAATGGTCATCACCGACACTTCCAGCATCCGCGCCGCCTCTTTAAGGTGGATACGATCGGTCTTTTTCAGAAGCTCCATCAGGCGACGAATACGTTCTTTTTGTTTAGTCTCCATTTTCCCTCTCATCAGACGCGGATAATGTTTCGTGAGTAACATTTTCTTGTCGTCAGTAACATGGCGACCATGAGTTACTATACTGTGCGCAAATGTGAAAGAAAAGCCTGTTATGCGGCGTATTTCGCGATATAACCGTCAAATTATCAACTGATTATCCTTTTATGAAGCCACAGACGCTGGCAGGTCTTCCCGTAGATTGAGTAAATTCCAGGCGAGGAAATCGTTGCATAATCGCGATCCTAGTCACAAATGATACTAAAATAACATGCTAATGTTACGATAATATCATTGTTATGTGATTGTTTCCGAGAGGTAGTAAAATGGATATCGCGGTTATCGGCTCCAACATGGTGGATCTCATCACCTACACCCACCAGATGCCTAAAGAGGGCGAAACGCTTGAAGCGCCCGCGTTCAAAATCGGCTGCGGCGGCAAGGGGGCGAACCAGGCTGTGGCAGCCGCCAAGCTGAATTCTAAAGTGCTGATGCTGACCAAAGTCGGCGACGATATTTTTGCTGATAATACCATTCGTAACCTGGAGTCATGGGGCATCAATACCACCTATGTGGAGAAAGTCCCCTGTACCAGCAGCGGCGTGGCGCCTATTTTTGTTAATCCCAATTCCAGCAACAGCATTCTGATTATTAAAGGGGCTAACAAATTCCTCTCCCCGGAGGATATCGACCGCGCGGCAGAAGATTTAAAAAAATGCCAGCTTATTGTTCTGCAACTGGAAGTTCAGCTGGAGACGGTGTATCACGCCATCGAATTCGGCAAAAAACACGGCATCAAAGTGCTGTTAAATCCGGCTCCGGCGCTGCGCGAACTGGATATGTCGTATGCCTGTAAATGCGATTTCTTTGTCCCTAATGAAACCGAGCTGGAAATTCTGACCGGAATGCCGGTGGACACTCACGATAATATTCGTGCCGCCGCCCGTAGTCTGATCGAAAAAGGGTTGAATAATATTATTGTCACAATGGGCGAAAAAGGTGCGCTGTGGTTAACGCGCGACCAGGAAGTCCATGTTCCCTCTTATAAAGTCAATGCCGTCGACACCAGCGGCGCGGGCGACGCCTTTATCGGTTGCTTTGCGCATTATTACGTCCAGAGCGGAGATGTTGAAACCGCCATGAAAAAAGCCTCTCTCTTCGCCGCTTTTAGCGTGACGGGAAAAGGCACTCAGTCGTCATATCCCAGCATTGAGCAATTCAATGAATTTCTGGCATTAAACGAATAATCACCCTGTACAGTAAAAGGTAGCACTATGAACGATAAAAACATCGTTCAGATGCCTGACGGGTATCTGAATAAAACACCTCTGTTCCAGTTTATTTTGTTATCCTGCCTGTTCCCACTCTGGGGATGCGCGGCTGCGTTAAATGATATTTTAATTACCCAGTTCAAAAGTGTTTTTTCATTAAGTAACTTCGCATCGGCGCTGGTACAAAGCGCCTTTTACGGCGGTTATTTTTTAATTGCGATCCCGGCCTCGCTGGTCATTAAAAAAACCAGCTACAAAGTGGCTATTTTAACCGGCCTGACGCTGTATATCGTTGGCTGTACCCTGTTCTTCCCCGCCTCGCACATGGCCACCTACACCATGTTCCTGGCGGCGATTTTCGCCATCGCCATTGGTCTGAGCTTCCTGGAAACGGCGGCAAACACTTACAGTTCAATGATTGGACCGAGGGCTTACGCCACGCTGCGCCTCAACATCAGCCAGACCTTCTACCCGATTGGTGCGGCAGCAGGGATCCTGCTGGGGAAATATCTGGTCTTCTCCGAAGGCGAGAGTTTGCAAAAACAGATGGCGGGCATGAACGCGGAGCAGATCCACAACTTCAAAGTCTTGATGCTGGAAAACACGCTGGAGCCGTATAAATACATGATTATGGTGCTGGTTGTGGTGATGGTGCTGTTCCTGCTGACCCGCTTCCCGACCTGTAAAGTGGCGCAAACGGCAAGCCACAGACGCCCGTCGGCAATGGATACGCTGCGCTATCTGGCGAGCAATGCCCGCTTCCGTCGCGGTATTCTGGCGCAGTTCCTTTATGTCGGGATGCAGGTTGCGGTCTGGTCTTTCACCATCCGTCTGGCGCTGGAACTGGGTGACATTAATGAGCGCGATGCTTCCAACTTTATGGTCTACAGCTTCGCCTGTTTCTTCATTGGCAAATTCATCGCCAATATCCTGATGACCCGTTTTAACCCGGAAAAAGTGCTGATCCTCTATTCCATCATCGGCGCGCTGTTCCTCGTCTATGTCGCGCTGGCACCCAGCTTCAGCGCGGTCTACGTCGCGGTATTAGTGAGCGTGCTGTTCGGACCCTGCTGGGCGACGATCTATGCCGGAACGCTGGATACGGTTGATAACGAACATACAGAAATGGCGGGCGCGGTGATCGTCATGGCGATTGTTGGCGCGGCGGTAGTCCCGGCGGTTCAGGGCTACGTGGCGGACATGCTGCACTCGCTCCAGCTTTCCTTCCTCGTTTCAATGCTGTGCTTTGTGTATGTGGGCATCTACTTCTGGCGTGAAAGCAAGGTCCGGCGCAACCTGACCGCAGCCACGGCTTCCTGAGGAGAACAATCATGACAACGCGTTTAACGCTCTGGCGGGAACTGTTCAGCGAACAGCCGCGAATCCTGCTTGAAAATGACGATTTCACCGTTACGGCCTTCCGCTATGCCAGTGGCGTCGAGGGGCTGCGCGTCGCCAACGCGCGCGGGCATCTGGTCATTCTTCCCTGGATGGGACAAATGATTTGGGATGCGGTGTTTGACGGGCAGGATCTGACCATGCGCAACATGTTCAGCCAGCCGAAGCCCGCCGGTGAAATTGTGGAAACCTACGGCTGTTTCGCCTTTCACTCCGGCCTGTTGGCGAACGGCTGCCCGTCGCCGGAAGATACCCATCCGCTGCATGGCGAAATGGCCTGCGCCCGGATGGACGACGCCTGGCTGGAACTGGCGGGTGATAGCCTGCGCATTGGCGGAGGCTATGAATACGTGATGGGCTTCGGTCATCATTATCAGGCGCAGCCTGCGGTCGTCATGCATAAAGGCAGCGCGCTGTTTGATATTCAGATGGCGGTAACTAACCTGGCATCGGTTGCCATGCCGCTCCAGTACATGTGCCATATGAATTATGCTTACGTGGCGCAGGCGACCTTCAGCCAGAACGTGCCGGACGAGGCGCTGACGCTGCGCGAGTCGGTTCCGGCACACGTTAAACCGACGGAACAGTGGCTGGCTTTCAATCAGCGAATTTTGCAGGGGGAGGCCTCGCTGGAAATCCTTAATGAGCCGCACTATTACGACCCGGAGATCGTCTTTTTCGCCGACAAACTCGATCGCTATGCAAGCGCGCCAGAGTTTCGCATGATCGCCCCCGATGGCACCACGTTCGTCACGCGATTCTCCAGCGCTGACTTCAATTACGTCACGCGCTGGATCCTCTATAACGGCGATCAGCAGGTTGCCGCCTTTGCGCTCCCCGCTACCTGCCGCCCGGAGGGTTTCCTGGCTGCGCAAAATAACGGCACCCTGGCGCATCTTGAGCCGCAGCAAACGCGCCGCTTCAGCGTGACGACCGGTATTGCCTGATTTCCTCCGGCCAGACTGCTGCTGGCCGGTCAATAAAACTCTCGCGTAAAATCTGACCCTTCCTGAGCCGCAAATTCCGCAAATGAGGCATAGTGTGGGAGTATGTCCTGTTAACAGAACCCACCCATTGTGTATCATACGATGCTGTTACGCGGCTGCGCTGCCCCGAAGGACGTTAAGTGAGAGATGCATGATCTGGATAATGCTGGCAACGCTGGTCGTTGTGTTTGTAGTCGGATTTCGGGTATTAACCTCCGGCTCCCGCCGGGCGATCCGCCGCCTGAGCGAGCGGTTGTCGCTGACGCCTGAGCCGATCGAGTCAATGATTGATCAGATGGGTAAGACGGCTGGTCACGAGTATTTACAGTACCTTGAGCGACCGGATGAATCGCATCTGCAAAATGCCGCCCAGGTTTTGCTGATCTGGCAGGTTTCGGTGGTGGATAGCAGCGAACAGAATCTGCTGCGCTGGCACCGGCTGCTGCAAAAAGCGCGGCTGGCCGCGCCGATTACCGATACCCAGCTCCGTCTGGCGCAGGGTTTTTTACGCGAGCTGGAGCCGGAAGCCTGGGAGCTGAATGCCTTTCAGACGCGCTATAACGCGCTGTTTATGCCGGAAGAGGGCGTGTTCTGGCTGCACTGATGGGATGGGGGCTTTCGGGAGATGGGCTTCCGGGCGCGTACTTTCCCCCCTCACCCTAACCCTCTCCCTCAAGGGAGAGGGAACTGACCGAGCGCGGGGTGACGTCCGGTGCCG
>NZ_DAMAPU010000010.1:25510-112363 GCF_032071645.1 Superficieibacter sp. | reverse complement strand
CATTATAGGGAGTTATTCCGGCGTGACAAGCATAAATTTAAAAAAACTTATCAACTGCTCATTTTGCAGCCAAAACACCGTATAGAAGCGTATTTTAGCCTGTTTTATAAACAAAAACGGACCTGAAAGGCCCGTTTTTGTCATTTTGCCCGTTATTGCACAGCCACAATGCGATTGTCATTGACCTCAAGACGAATCGCTTTACCCGGTATTAACGCGCCAGACAGAATCTGCTGGGCCAGCGGGTTTTCAATCTGTTGCTGGATCGCGCGTTTCAACGGACGCGCACCATACACCGGATCGTAACCATTCTGACTAAGCAGTTGCAGCGCCTCGTCCGAGATATGAACTTCGTAGCCGCGCTCTTCCAGACGTTGATACAACCGCTGAAGCTGAATACGGGCAATAGAAGCAATGTGTTTTTCACCCAACGGATGGAACACGACGACTTCATCAATACGGTTGATGAATTCCGGGCGGAAGTTATGACTGACCACGCCGAGCACCAGCTCCTTCATACTGCCGTAGTCCAGATCGCCAAAACGTTCCTGAATCAAGTCTGAGCCGAGGTTTGAGGTCATAATGACTACCGTATTACGGAAGTCGACCGTTCTCCCCTGTCCATCAGTCAACCGACCGTCGTCCAGCACCTGAAGCAGGATATTGAACACATCAGGATGCGCCTTCTCTACTTCATCCAGCAGGATGACGGAATAAGGACGACGACGCACCGCTTCGGTCAGATACCCGCCCTCTTCATAACCGACATATCCCGGAGGCGCACCCACCAGCCGCGAAACCGAATGTTTCTCCATAAATTCGGACATATCGATTCGCACCATCGCATCGTCACTATCAAACATAAAGTTCGCCAGCGCTTTGCACAGTTCCGTTTTACCGACCCCGGTTGGACCAAGAAACAGGAACGAACCAATCGGTCGATTGGGATCGGACAGCCCCGCGCGGCTACGGCGAATCGCATTGGATACCGCCTCCACCGCTTCATCCTGGCCAATCACCCGGCTATGCAATTCCTGCTCCATACGCAGCAGTTTTTCGCGCTCGCCTTCCAGCATCCGCGCAACAGGAATACCGGTCCAGCGGGCCAGCACTTCCGCGATTTCCGCGTCGGTCACTTTATTACGCAGCAGACGCATCGTTTTACCTTCTGACTGCGTGGCTGCCGCAAGCTGTTTTTCCAGCTCCGGGATTTTACCGTATTGCAGTTCAGACATTCGCGCCAGGTCGCCCACCCGCCGCGCCTGTTCTATGGCGATTTTCGCCTGTTCAAGTTCGGCTTTGATGGTCTGCGTACCGGAAAGCGATGCTTTTTCTGCTTTCCACTCTTCTTCAAGGGCAGAATATTGACGCTCTTTATCACTCAGCTCTTCGTTGAGCATATCCAGACGTTTCAGGCTGGCGTCGTCAGACTCTTTTTTCAGCGCCTGCTGTTCCAGTTTTAACTGGATGATACGGCGATCCAGACGGTCCAGTTCTTCCGGTTTCGAGTCGATCTGCATACGAATGCTGGATGCCGCTTCATCGATCAGGTCAATCGCTTTGTCCGGCAACTGGCGGTCAGCGATATAGCGATGCGACAGCGTGGCCGCCGCGACGATCGCAGGGTCGGTGATTTGCACATGGTGATGCAGTTCATAACGCTCTTTCAGACCGCGCAAAATCGCGATGGTATCTTCCACCGACGGCTCGGCAACAAACACTTTCTGGAAACGACGCTCCAGCGCCGCATCTTTTTCGATGTACTGACGATATTCGTCCAGCGTGGTCGCCCCGACGCAGTGCAGTTCACCACGCGCCAGCGCCGGTTTCAGCATGTTCCCGGCATCCATTGCGCCATCCGCTTTCCCCGCGCCCACCATCGTGTGCAATTCGTCGATAAACAGGATCACATTCCCTTCCTGTTTTGACAGATCGTTAAGCACGCCTTTCAGACGTTCTTCAAACTCACCGCGATATTTCGCCCCGGCGACAAGCGCGCCCATATCCAGCGCCAGCACACGGCGGCCTTTTAAGCCCTCCGGCACTTCACCGTTGACGATCCGCTGCGCCAGCCCTTCGACGATGGCAGTTTTACCAACGCCCGGTTCACCGATCAGCACCGGGTTATTTTTGGTGCGTCGTTGCAGGACCTGAATCGTCCGGCGAATTTCTTCATCACGACCAATCACCGGATCGAGTTTGCCCTGCTCGGCACGCTCGGTCAGATCGACGGTATATTTCTTCAAGGCCTGGCGCTGGTCTTCAGCCCCTTGATCGTTCACGCTGTCACCTCCACGCATTTGTTCAATCGCCGCCGTCACGTTCGCGGTGGTCGCACCGGCTGCTTTTAGCAGATCGGTCAACGTACCGCGCGATTCGAGCGCCGCCAGCACAAAGAGTTCTGACGAAATAAAGTTGTCGTTGCGCTTTTGCGCCAGCTTGTCGCACAGGTTCAGCACCCGCACCAGATCCTGCGATGGCTGCACGTCGCCGCCGGTGCCTTCCACCTGCGGTAAACGGCTCAGCGCCTGATCGATAGCCGTGCGTAGCTGACCGGCATTCATACCGGCAGACGTTAATAAAGGACGGATCGATCCCCCTTCCTGATTCAACAGGGCGCTCATCAGATGCAGGGGTTCGATGAATTGATTGTCTTGCCCCAGTGCGAGTGACTGGGCATCGGCAAGAGCAAGCTGGAATTTATTAGTAAGACGATCCAGACGCATAATTCCTCCCATAACAGGTCAAATTTGCTACTGGAGATTAAATGAGGTCATCCCTCAATTATTCAAGGTTAAAGACCTGAGTATGTGAAAAAAAAGGTACGTCTGGATCGTCTTGATTCTACAGGTTATCGCAGCCAAATAAAACTTGCCATACGGCCGGTGGTTTTGTCGCGGCGATAAGAGAAAAATTGCTGGCTTTCGCCAAAGGTACAGCGGTCGCCACCGTAAACGTCGCTGACCCCAACGCGAGCCAGGCGCTGGCGGGCAAGCTGATAAATATCGGCAAAGTATTTTTCGCCAGCGGCACGGAACGCGCTCGCGGCGTTTGCATCTTTTGCCATAAACGCTTCCCGCACTTCCGCGCCCACTTCAAAAGCCTGCGGGCCGATAGCCGGACCAAGCCAGGCCAGAATGTTTTCCGGCCGATCCCGGAAACAGGCGATCGTCTCTTCCAGCACGCCTTCACACAGCCCACGCCAGCCTGCATGGGCAGCGGCGACTTCCGTTCCCGCGCGATTACAAAACAGCACCGGCAGGCAGTCCGCCGTCATCACCGCGCATACAGTGCCGGGAGTCGAGCTGTACGACGCATCGGCGCGCTTAGAAAGACAGGGGCCGCCGGTCAGTTGCAACACGTCTTTCCCGTGCACCTGCTCCAGCCAGACCGGTTTCTCAGGCAAACCGCCTGCCGTAAACAGGCGCTGGCGGTTCTCCTCAACGTGCGCCGGGTTATCACCGCAGTGGGCACCCAGATTCAGCGAGTCATACGGCGGCAGGCTCACTCCGCCGATGCGGGTAGAGCTGCATGCGCCAACGCCTTCCGGCATCGGCCACTGTGGAATAATTGGCTGGGTCATAGCCAGGCCACATCGTCTTTATGTTCTTCAAAATCGGCACGCATGGCGGCAATAAGATCGACCATATCCTGTGGAATAGGCGCATGCCACTCCATTTCAATGCCGCTAATCGGGTGATACAGACGCAGCATAGTTGCGTGCAGCGCCTGACGGTCAAACTTGCGCAGCGCAGTAATGAACTCTTCCGACGCGCCCTTCGGCGGACGCGGACGACCACCGTACAGCTGATCGCCCACCAGCGGATGGGTGATATGCGACATATGTACGCGGATCTGGTGAGTACGCCCGGTTTCCAGACGCAGACGCAGACGCGTGTGGATGCGGAAATGCTCCATAATGCGATAGTGTGTAACCGCCGGTTTCCCCATCGGATGCACGGACATATGGGTGCGCTTTGTCGGATGGCGGCTGATCGGTTCTTCAACCGTGCCACCTGCCGTCATATGGCCGATAGCCACCGCTTCATACTCGCGGGTAATTTCGCGCAGTTGCAGAGACTCAACTAAACGAGTCTGCGCCGGAACGGTTTTCGCCACCACCATCAGCCCGGTAGTGTCTTTATCAAGACGGTGAACGATACCCGCCCGCGGAACATCGACAATTGGCGGATAGTAGTAAAGCAGGGCGTTTAATACGGTGCCATCCGGGTTCCCTGCGCCTGGATGCACGACCAGATCGCGCGGCTTGTTGATAACCAGAATGTCTTCATCTTCATAGACAATATCGAGCGGGATATTCTGTGGCTCGAAACGCGCTTCTTCTTCAATTTCAGCATTGATTGCGACGCTTTCGCCGCCCAACACTTTCTCTTTTGGTTTGTCGCAAATTTTGCCGTTAACCTGTACCTGCTGACTGAGGATCCAATCTTTTATGCGCGATCGCGAATAATCAGGGAACAATTCGGCCAAAGCTTGATCTAAGCGTTGACCGAGTTGAGTTTCGGACACCGTTGCGGTGAGTTGTACTTGTTGTGCCATAGACAGCTTCTTCGTTAACGTTGGGTTTTACGGCTTTGCCGTATAATATAGTGTGCTATTGTAGCTGGTCTTAATCGGGAGCAGGAACAGTTAATCTCCCGCATAAACATTCTGAGGAAGTCAAAACGTCATGACGCGCATGAAATATCTGGTGGCAGCAGCCACACTGAGCCTGGCTTTGGTGGGGTGCTCCGGCTCAAAGGAAGAGGTACCTGATAATCCGCCTGCGGAAATTTACGCGACTGCTCAGCAAAAACTGCAGGACGGTAACTGGAAACAAGCGATAACGCAACTGGAAGCGCTGGATAACCGTTATCCATTTGGTCCTTACTCACAGCAGGTACAGCTGGATCTGATCTATGCATACTATAAAAATGCCGATCTGCCGCTGGCCCAGGCGTCTATCGACCGCTTTATGCGTCTGAACCCCACCCATCCGAACATTGACTATGTGATGTATATGCGTGGGTTGACCAATATGGCGCTCGACGATAGCACGCTGCAAGGTTTCTTCGGGGTTGACCGGAGCGATCGCGATCCGCTTCATGCGCGCGATGCCTTTGCCGATTTCTCGAAGCTGGTTCGTGGTTATCCGAACAGCCAGTATGTTACCGACGCCACCAAACGTCTGGTATTCCTGAAAGATCGCCTGTCCAAATATGAGTATGCGGTTGCGGAATACTACACCGAACGCGGCGCATGGGTTGCGGTAGTGAATCGCGTCGAAGGTATGCTGCGCGACTACCCGGACACTCAGGCCACGCGTAATGCGCTGCCGCTGATGGAAAACGCCTATCGCGAAATGCAGATGAATACGCAGGCGGAGAAGGTCGCAAAAATTATTGCCGCTAACAGCAGCAACACTTGATCCCTTTCATCACGTAAAACGGCAGCCCGTGGGCTGCCGTTTTTTTATTCATTCCCGCCGCGATTCGGCTCAGGTCATCCCATCAAATATGACCGTAAACCTGCCCCCTTTCAAGCAAAAAGACGGCTCTTCATGTTTTGCCTCACAAAATACCTTCATTGACAAAAAGTGACAAAAAAACGTGATTCCAATCACGCATTTTGACCTCAGGCACGTTATGCTGATATCACCAAGACGGAAAGACAAGAGGTAAAATTTATGACAATGAACATTACCAGCAAGCAAATGGAAATCACCCCGGCAATACGCCAACATGTCGCTGACCGTCTCGCCAAACTCGATAAATGGCAAACACACCTGATAAACCCGCACATTATTCTGTCAAAAGAACCTCAGGGTTTTACGGCTGATGCGACGATTAACACGCCTAACGGCCACCTGGTTGCCAGCGCAAAACATGAAGATATGTACGCCGCCATCAACGAATTGATCAACAAGCTGGAACGGCAGCTCAATAAAGTGCAGCACAAAGGCGAAGCGCGTCGTGCCGCGACCTCGGTAAAAGATGCCAACTTAGCCGAAGAAGAAGTTCAGGAAGAAGAGTAATCCTTTATATTGAGTGTATCGCCAACGCGCCTTCGGGCGCGTTTTTTGTTGACAGAGTGAAAACAGTACGGGTACTTTAGCTCCATCGAGTTAAGGAATTTTTTATGAAAATCATCCCGTTTTTCTTCGCATTCTTTTTTACCTTCCCCTGAACGGGAGGCGTTTCGTCGTAAAACAAAGAATGCGAAGACGAACAATCAAGCCTCCCACCGCGGGAGGCTTTTTTTATGGACAAGAGACAGGCGACACTATGACTGAGGAAAACCCGTTACTGGCCCTGCGCGATAAAATCAGCGCGCTGGATGAACAACTGCTGGCGCTGCTGGCGGAGCGTCGTGGTCTGGCTGTTGAAGTGGGCAAAGCCAAGCTGACTTCTCACCGCCCGGTGCGTGATGTTGACCGCGAACGTGCGTTACTGGAAAGGCTAATTCAGTTGGGCAAAACCCACCATCTCGATGGTCATTACATTACCCGTCTGTTTCAGCTCATTATTGAAGATTCGGTGCTTACCCAGCAGGCTTTGCTTCAGCAGCATCTGAATAAAACCAATCCTCATTCCGCGCGAATCGCCTTTCTCGGCCCTAAGGGTTCCTACTCGCATCTGGCCGCGCGTCAGTATGCCGCCCGCCATTTTGAGGAGTTTATCGAAAGCGGCTGCCCGAAATTTGCCGACATCTTTAACCAGGTCGAAACAGGCCAGGCCGATTACGCGGTCGTACCGATTGAGAACACCAGCTCCGGACCGATTAACGACGTCTACGATCTGCTCCAGCATACTTCGCTTTCTATCGTCGGCGAGATGACGGTGACTATCGACCACTGTTTGCTGGTTTCTGCCGCGACCGATGTGGATCGTATTCAGACGGTTTACAGCCATCCGCAGCCATTCCAGCAGTGCAGCCAGTTCCTTAACGGCTATCCGCACTGGAAAATCGAATACACCGAAAGCACGTCGGCGGCCATGGAGAAAGTCGCTCATGCCGCTTCGCCGCATGTCGCCGCGCTCGGCAGCGAGGCGGGCGGCGCGCTTTACGGCCTGCAGGTGCTGGAGCGTATTCAGGCCAATCAAACGCAGAACTTCACCCGTTTCCTGGTGCTGGCGCGTAAAGCCATCGACGTCTCCGATCAGGTTCCGGCTAAAACCACGTTGCTCATCGCCACAGGACAGCAGGCCGGGGCACTGGTTGAAGCATTGCTGGTGCTGCGCAACCACAATTTGATCATGACCAAACTGGAGTCGCGCCCAATTTACGGCAATCCGTGGGAAGAAATGTTCTACCTGGATATCCAGGCCAATCTGCAATCTGCTGAAATGCAGAAAGCGCTGAAAGAGCTGACGACAATCACCCGCTCAATGAAAGTGCTGGGCTGCTATCCGGGTGAAAACGTCGTACCGGTAGATCCGACTTAACGCTCGATAAACGCCCGCTTCTTCACCCCTGCCACGCTCACCGGCAGGGTGAAGATCGCCCCGGAAAGCGGATACTGCGCGGTTTCCTGCGCATCCATATTTTCGCGCGTGGTGGTGATAAACAGCGTTTTCATGTCGCTGCCGCCGAAACAGACCATCGTCGGACAACGCACCGGTAAGCGATACTCTTCCAGTCGCTCGCCCTGCGGTGAAAAGCGGGCGATGCGCCAGCCGTCATACAACGCGCTCCAGTAGCATCCTTCAACGTCTACCGCCGCGCCGTCCGGGCTACCTTCGCTCTCGCTGAACTGGCGAAAGATTTCACGCGCGCCAGGTTCACCCTGTGCATCCAGCGGCGTACGGTAAATCACATTATTTGGCGTGTCGGAAGAATACATCCACTGTTTGTCCTCGCTGAATGCGAGGCCGTTAGAGCCGAGAATATCGCTCTGTATCACATGCGGCGTCAGGTCATTATCAACTCTGACCAGCAGCGCGCCGTTATAATCGCCGGGTGCCCAGAATGTCCCGGCATAAAAGCGGCCATCGCGGTCGGTGCCGCCGTCGTTAAATCGCGCCAGTTGGGGATTAGACGGGTTATCGCAAACTTTATGCGTCAGCAGACCGCGCGCGTCGGTGAGCCAGATAGCATTGCGCAGCGCGACGATAAATCCGCCCTTCTCGCGTAGTGCGAAGCAGCCAACCTCTTCGGGGAACTGGAGCACCTGATGCTCACCGCGCCGGGGATGATAGCGGTGGATTTCGCCTTCAATAATATCCGCCCAGTAAAGCGCCTGTTCTTCTTCGCTCCAGGTGGGACACTCCGGTAAATGTCCGACATAATCAAACAGCGGTTGCGGTTCAGCCATACGCTCCTCCCTAAATAAAAAAAGCCAGCGGTTTCCCGTCTGGCTTTTGAGTATATACGGCTTTTACATTACTGACGGCTATCGTTCACCTGACGCAGCAATACGCGGCTTTCACTCTGGAAACGCTGGGCATAATCACCAAACCAGTGCTCCACTTTACGGAAGCTGTCGATGAACGCCTGTTTATCACCCTGCTCCAGCAGTTTGATAGCATCGCCAAAACGCTGGTAATAGCGTTTGATCAGCGCCAGATTGCTGCCGGACGCCATAATAATATCCGCGTAAAGCTGCGGATCCTGGGCAAACAGTCGCCCAACCATTGCCAGCTCCAGCCGGTAGATCGGCGAAGAGAGCGCCAGCAGTTGCTCAAGCTGCACGTTTTCTTCCGCCAGATGTAAACCATAAGCGAAGGTCGCAAAGTGGCGTAACGCCTGGATAAACGCCATGTTCTGATCGTGTTCTACCGCGCTGATACGGTGCAATCGTGCGCCCCAGACCTGCATCTGCTCCAGAAACCACTGATATGCTTCCGGCTGGCGACCGTCGCACCACACCACCACCTGCTTGGCGAGGCTACCGCTATCCGGGCCAAACATCGGATGTAGCCCCAGCACCGGGCCGGTGTGCGCGGCCAGCATCGCCTGAAGCGGTCCATTTTTTACCGACGCCAGATCGACCAGAATACAATCGTCCGGCAACGCCGGAAGCTGGCCGATGACCTGTTCCGTCACGTGGATCGGTACGCTGACAATGACCATTCCGGCATCCGCGACGATCTCTTCCGCACGCGCCCAGTCATCTTTTTCAAGCACTCTGACCTGGTAGCCGGACAGGGTCAGCATTTTTTCAAACAGGCGGCCCATTTGCCCGCCGCCGCCAACAATGACCACCGGACGCAGCGAAGGGCGCAGCGTTTTAAAGCCTTTATCGTTTTCGCTGGAGTAAGATTCGCGCATCACCCGGCGCAGCACGTCTTCAATCAGATCCGGCGGCACGCCGAGCGCTTCGGCTTCCTTACGCCGGGAGGCCAGCATTGACGCCTCGCGCTCCGGCACGTAAATCGGCAGACCAAACTGGCTTTTAACCTCGCCCACCTCGGCGACTAATTCCAGACGACGCGCCAGCAGTGCCAGCAGCGCCTTATCAACTTCATCAATTTGATCGCGCAGCGCGGTCAACTCAGCAACCATAACCAACCTCTTATGCGAGACGCGCCGCCATATGGCCTTTCAGATCGCGATCGATTTCGCGCAGCAGCGCGTCGGTCGTTTCCCAACTGATGCAGGCATCGGTTACGGAAACACCGTACTGCATAGCGCTGCGCGGCTGTTCAGATGACTGATTTCCTTCATGAATATTACTTTCAATCATTAAACCCACGATAGAACGATTGCCATCTTTAATCTGTGCAATTGCGGACTCCGCAACGGCAGGCTGGCGGCGGTAGTCTTTATTCGAATTACCGTGGCTGCAATCTATCATCAGCGACGGTTTGAGTCCCGCCTGCGCCATCTCTTTTTCACACTGGGCCACATCTGCCGGACTGTAGTTAGGCGCTTTGCCTCCACGCAGGATCACATGCCCGTCCGGGTTCCCCTGCGTTTGCAGCAGACATACCTGCCCCGCCTGATTGATGCCGACAAAACGGTGAGACTGGGCGGCAGCGCGCATCGCGTTGATCGCCGTTGCCAGGCTACCGTCGGTGCCATTTTTAAAGCCCACTGGCATAGAAAGCCCGGACGCCATCTCGCGGTGAGTTTGCGATTCCGTCGTACGCGCGCCAATCGCCGACCAGCTGAACAGATCGCCCAGGTACTGCGGGCTATTCGGATCGAGCGCTTCGGTCGCCAGCGGCAGGCCCATGCTCACCAGCTCAACCAGCAACTGGCGCGCAATTTTCAGACCGGCCTCAACGTCAAACGAGCCATCCATATGCGGATCGTTAATCAGCCCCTTCCAGCCGACGGTGGTGCGGGGTTTTTCAAAATAGACGCGCATCACCAGATAGAGGCTATCGCTGACCTCTGCGGCAAGGCTTTTAAATCGACGTGCATACTCCAGAGCCGTTTCAGGATCGTGGATTGAACAGGGACCACATACCACCAGCAAACGCGGATCGCGCCCGGCGATGATGTCGGAGATCGTTTTGCGTGACTGCGCAATCTGCGCTTCCTGGGCCGCGCTCAGCGGAAACTGGGCTTTAAGCTGCTCCGGGGTGATCAAAATCTGTTCGTCAGTGATATGTACGTTGTTCAGCGCGTCTTTTTGCATGATAGCGATCCTGTAATGCTCGTTTGCGATAGAAGGTTCCTCCCGAAGGAGGAATCTACAATATCATACGAGGTAAAGTTTTCAATACAAAATACGTACACTTTACTTTACAAAAGCAAAATAACCGCCCTTTTCATGGCTGAAAATCGTAAATAATTAATTACAGATAACCGACAAGCGGTTTTCTTCTCAGCGGCCAGAATCCATCGTGCGTGTTTCAGCCCTCCGCCAGCGCAGGCAATCAATCAGCACAAACAGCAGCAGGCTGACGCCCAATACCGGCATCGCCAGCCCCAGCAAAAGCGCAATAACCCACGCTGCTATCTGCCCGGACCAGGGCAGTTGCCATACGCTTTGCAGCAGCGATGCTGCCTGACTTGTCGTGCCGGGAGCCGGACGACGCATCCACCACATCCGGTAGCCCATCACGATACTTACGCACAGCGCGCTGCCGAAGGCGATCAATAAAAGCTGATTTGGCAGGCCAAACAGGACGCCCATATGAAAATCCACGCCCCAGCGGGTGAGCTTTGCCATTAGCGGGAAGTCGGCAAAATGGGTGCTGTCGATAACGCGCAGTGTCCCGGCGTCGATAGCCACCGCATCGACCTGTGTCGGCCAGCGGCGGTCGATTTCGCTTACGGTCCATGCGCGATCGGCGCTGTGGGCCGGGCGGATCTCAAGCCGTCTGGCGTCGATCCCTGCCGCCTGTGCCGCCTGTAACACCTCATCAAACTGCGCCAGCTTCAGGCTGCTTTCGGCCATCACCCTGCCGCCATGGTGTGCATGATGTTCCGCGTGCGGATCGTGGATTTCCGCCGCCCCGTGGAGCTGGGTATTCACCTGCGGAGTAAGCCAGTTAAAGGCCGCGCGCATTTTATCCACGTTGCCGCCCGCCCACTGCGACCAGGTTAATCCGGTCGCGGAAAACAGCAGCATTCCCGCCAGCAGCAGCCAACCGAGAGTCACGTGCAGACGGCGCGTTTTCTGAAACGCATTATTTAACCGCCGTTTTGGTCGGGTAAAAAACCACAGCGCAATGCCTCCCAGCGCGGCGATCCACATCCATGAAGCCGCCAGTTCACTGTACAGCCTGCCGGGATCGCCGAGCAGCAGCGAGCGGTGTGCATAATCAATCCACTGCCGCAGCGGTAAAATACCGCTGGTGCCGTACACTGTCATATCTCCTTTAACCGCCAGCGTTACCGGATCGATAAAAATAGCCCGGCTTTCAGACGCGCTGAGTGTCGGATCGGCATACATCACCCGCGTTGTCTCACCTGGCTCCAGCCCGGGGCGCACCGCCTGAACAGGCAAATGGCCGCCGCTGGCCTGTTCCGCAATCGCAATTTGCGCCGCCAGCGGCTGACTCTGCCCGTGTGTCGTGCCGTGCAGGGCATCGGTATAGCGCCACTCTTCCAGCTGTGGCGTGGCGACGTAGAGCGTCCCGGTAAGGGCCGCCACAAAAATAAACGGGCCGATGAACAGGCCGATATAAAAATGAAGACGCCGTAGCAGGGTCAGCCATGCTGCGCGTGGGGTGCAGGTAGTCATACTTTTCCTCGGATAAAGTCAAACAGCGTTATGCGCAGGTGCGCATAAACGTAAAGTCAGAATCGGGGTAAAGCAGACGTGCGCGGCGGCGCGCGGGTATCGGGATACAGCCAGGGAAAGAAATGCCAGTGCTTAATCGTCGGGCGCGGCGGTCGGGTTTTCAGCCGCAGCAGCATGCCGCACAGCAGGATAGCCAGCGCCAGCAGAAGGCCGGGAACGTGAGCCAGCAGCACGCAGTAGCCACACGCCTCGCCATGATCGACCGGCATAGTGACCGGCGCATCGTGCGTATGATGTCCGGCGTGATCCGCCATCATACTCATATCGTGATGCATTCCCGGCATGGCGCTCATGGGATCTTTTTGCAGGGAGACTGAAATCAGCGGGGCCACCACAATCAGCAGGATCGCAAACAGCGCGAGCCATGCTGCCGCGCGCATTTTACCTGGCTGACGTAATGCGTGACCGATCACTTCCCCTCCTGCTGCGAAGGGATAGTGTAAATGATTTATGTCGAAAGAGTTAACGCAATGCGCTAATGAGGCATGAAAAAAGGGCCAGCCCTCTGGCCAGCCCTTTTATACGGATGTCGCTTAAGCGATATCTTAGTTAAGACGCTCTTTGATACGAGCAGCCTTACCAGTACGCTCACGCAGGTAGTACAGTTTAGCTTTACGTACAGCACCACGACGTTTAACAGCAATGCTGTCAACAACCGGAGAGTGAGTCTGGAAAACACGCTCTACGCCTTCGCCGTTGGAAATTTTGCGAACAGTGAATGCAGAGTGCAGACCGCGGTTACGAATAGCGATAACCACGCCCTCGAATGCCTGCAGACGTTTTTTGGAACCTTCAACAACCCATACTTTCACTTCCACGGTATCACCCGGACGGAAGGAAGGTACGTCCTGCTTCATCTGCTCTTGTTCAAGTTGCTTAATAATGTTGCTCATAATTTAATCTCTTATCCTGGGTAAACTGATATATCGGGGGCTTACGCCGTCCCATCATGTTTATGTTGCTGTTGTGCGTGTTCCTTTTTGAACTCCGCCAGCAACCTTGCTTGCTCTTCAGTCAGAGCCAGGTTTTCCAGAAGTTCAGGTCTTCTAAGCCAGGTCCGGCCCAGCGACTGCTTCAAACGCCAGCGACGTATCTCAGCATGGTTCCCCGACAGTAAAACCGCCGGTACTTCCATCTCTGCTAACACTTCAGGACGCGTATAGTGCGGACAGTCCAGCAACCCGTCAGCAAAGGAATCTTCCGTTGCTGAAGCTTCATGGCCCAGAACTCCCGGAATAAACCGGGCGACCGAGTCAATTAGCGTCATTGCCGGTAACTCACCCCCACTGAGAACGTAATCGCCGATAGACCATTCTTCGTCAATCTCGGTTTGAATTACGCGCTCGTCTACGCCTTCATAGCGACCACACACCAGAATCAGTTTCTGATTCGTTGCCAGCTCGCTCACGCCCGCTTGATCAAGCTTGCGTCCCTGAGGTGAAAGATAAATCACCTTTGCGCCTTCACCTGCCGCGTCTTTTGCTGCATGAATGGCATCCCGCAAGGGTTGCACCATCATTAACATCCCCGGTCCGCCGCCGTAAGGACGATCGTCCACGGTACGGTGCCGGTCATGGGCGAAGTCACGAGGACTCCAGCTCTGGATGTTCAGCAGGCCATTTTTTACTGCCCGGCCAGTTACCCCGTAATCGGTAATTGCGCGAAACATTTCAGGAAACAGGCTAACTATACCAATGAACACAAGCCAATCCCCATTGATGCCGTCTTTTACCGTTTATTCGGTGGTTTAAAAACCAGGATCCCAATCTACTTCGATAGTACGAGTAGCGAGATCGACTTTCTTGATAACCTGCCCATCGAGGAACGGTACGAGACGTTCCTTGATACCAAACGCATCTTTCAGGTTTGCCTTGATGACGAGAACGTCATTTGACCCGGTCTCCATCATGTCAGTGACTTTACCGAGATCGTAGCCTTCAGACGTTACTACCTGGCAACCCATAAGGTCTTTCCAGTAATAGTCACCCTCTTCGAGCTGCGGCAACTGCGTTGAATCGACGACAATTTCAAAATTAGTCAACAAATTCGCGGCATCACGATCGTCAACGCCTTTCAGCTTGATGATCAAATCCTGATTGTGGTGCTTCCAGCTTTCGAGCTGTACTGGCTGCCACTGACCCGCCTTCTGGATAAACCAGGGCTGATAGTCAAAAATGCTTTCGGCGTCTTCAGTGGAAGAAAACACTCTGAGCCAACCACGAATACCGTAGGGCGACCCCATTTTTCCCAGTACAACCGGTTCAACGGGAACCTGTGCGGCGAGTTGCTTGCTCATCATGACCACCGTGACAGATTAAGCTGCTTTTTTTGCTTCTTTGATCAGCGTAGCAACGCGATCGGAGATAGTCGCGCCCTGGCCAACCCAGTGAGCGATGCGATCCAGATCCAGGCGAGTGCCTTCTTCTTTTTCGCTGGCGATTGGGTTGAAGAAACCAACGCGCTCAATGAAGCGACCGTTACGTGCGTTACGGCTGTCAGTGACAACAACCTGGTAGAACGGACGCTTTTTAGCGCCGTGACGAGCTAAACGAATAGTTACCATAACATCCTCTTGTGTGAATAAAACACCAGGCCCCGTCGAGGAACGGAGCCCGGTGTCATATTAAAAGCCCGAAAATTTTACTGATTTCTGGGGAAATTGCAATCAGCATCTTGATACTGAGGATAGAAGGCGTATATCGGTGCAGCCAGTTTAGTTCCGGCGTGCGCGCAGAAAGCGGAGCGTACACGCAGTACGTGAGCATTTTGAGCACACCGCGGGACTAAAATGGCAAACAAGATAGCCTTATACCCTTGTTTTAGCGGCCTGGAAAACCGGGCGGCATCATGCCCTTCATTCCGCGCATCATCTTCGCCATCCCGCCCTTCTTCATCTTTTTCATCATGCGCTGCATGTCGTCGAACTGTTTCAGCATCCGGTTGACGTCCTGAACCTGCATCCCGCAGCCGGTAGCGATACGGCGCTTGCGGGAACCTTTAATGATTTCCGGCTTCGCGCGTTCTTTCAGGGTCATGGAGTTGATGATAGCTTCCATGCGCACGAGGACTTTATCGTCCATCTGCGATTTAACGTTATCCGGGATCTGCCCCATGCCCGGCAGCTTGCCCATCAGGCTCGCCATGCCGCCCATGTTTTTCATCTGCTTAAGCTGCTCAAGGAAGTCGTTCAGGTCGAAACCGTCACCCTTCTTCAGCTTGGAGGCCAGTTTTTCAGCCTGCGCACGGTCAACTTTGCTTTCGATATCTTCGATCAGCGACAGCACGTCGCCCATGCCGAGGATACGCGAAGCGATACGGTCCGGGTGGAACGGCTCCAGCGCTTCGGTCTTTTCACCGACGCCGAGGAATTTGATCGGCTTGCCGGTGATATGACGAATAGAAAGTGCCGCACCGCCGCGCGCATCGCCGTCGACTTTGGTCAGCACCACGCCGGTAAGCGGTAGCGCTTCGTTGAAGGCCTTGGCGGTATTTGCCGCATCCTGACCGGTCATGGCATCGACGACAAACAGGGTTTCAACCGGATTGATGGCCGCATGAACCTGCTTGATTTCGTCCATCATCGCTTCGTCAACGTGCAGACGACCGGCGGTATCCACCAGCAGCACATCGTAGAATTTGAGCTTCGCTTCTTTCAGCGCGGCGTTAACGATATCGACCGGTTTCTGACCGACGTCGGACGGGAAGAAATCAACGCCGACCTGCTCGGCCAGCGTCTCAAGCTGCTTGATCGCCGCCGGGCGATAAACGTCGGCGGAAACCACCAGCACTTTCTTCTTGTGCTTCTCGCGCAGGAATTTACCCAGCTTGCCGACGCTGGTAGTTTTACCCGCACCCTGCAAGCCTGCCATCAGCACCACGGCCGGAGGCTGGGCCGCCAGATTCAGCACCTGGTTTTCTTCGCCCATCGACGCGACCAGCTCGTCACGCACGATTTTGACGAATTCCTGACCCGGCGTCAGGCTCTTGTTAACTTCATGACCAACCGCTTTCTCTTTTACGCGATTGATAAACTCACGCACTACCGGCAGCGCAACGTCAGCCTCCAGCAGCGCCATACGCACTTCACGCAGCGTCTCTTTAACGTTTTCTTCAGTAAGGCGTCCACGGCCACTGATATTGCGCAGCGTGCGCGTCAAACGATCGGTTAAATTATCAAACATTGTCTCTCGCCTGCGGTGGAAACGGTCGGTCGCTCGCGCGACACATAATCAGAATTTTGCCGGAGTATAACATGAAGCCGCCTTTGTTGTTATGCAACGGTTGGAGCGAAGGTCACGTAACGTTATACTGCTTTTCTTTCTTCCCAGTGAACCGTCAATACACCTATGCCTGTTTTTGCGCTGCTCGCTCTCGTCGCCTATTCATTCAGCCTCGCGCTGATTATTCCCGGCCTGCTTCAGAAAAACAGCGGCTGGCGAAAAATGGCTATCATTTCTGCGGTTATCGCGCTGATTTGCCACGCTTTTGCGCTGGAAGCACGTATTTTCCCCGGTGAAGAAAGCGGGCAAAATCTGAGCCTGTTAAACGTCGGTTCGCTGGTCAGCCTGATGATTTGTACGGTGATGACCATCGTTGCCTCGCGCAATCGCGGCTGGCTGCTGCTGCCGGTGGTGTACAGCTTTGCGCTAATTAATCTCGCCTTCGCCACTTTTGTACCGAATGAGTACATCACGCACCTGGAAGCGACGCCGGGCATGATGGTGCATATTGGCCTGTCGCTGTTCTCTTACTCGACGCTGATCATTGCCGCGCTGTATGCGCTCCAGTTGGCCTGGATTGACTACCAGCTCAAAAACAAAAAGCTGGTCTTTAACAGCGAAATGCCGCCGCTGATGAGCATTGAACGTAAAATGTTCCACATTACCCAGATTGGCGTAGTGCTGCTGACCCTGACGCTGTGTACCGGCCTGTTTTACATGCACAACCTTTTCAGCATGGAAAACATCGATAAAGCCGTGCTGTCCATTATTGCGTGGTTTGTTTATATCGTTCTGCTGTGGGGACACTATCATAAAGGATGGCGGGGTCGTCGCGTTGTCTGGTTTAACGTTGCGGGCGCGTGCATTCTGACGCTGGCGTATTTTGGCAGCCGCGTTGTACAGCAGTTCGTAAGCTAAGGAGCTTTCCCTGGAACACATCTCTACCACCACGCTGATCGTCACGCTGATTATCATGGTGGTCATCTCCGCGTGGTTTGCCGGTTCTGAAACAAGCATGATGACGCTCAACCGTTATCGCATGAGACACCTGGCGAAACAGGGGAATCGTGCGGCGAAACGCGTCGAAAAACTACTGCGTAAACCGGATCGGCTGATAAGCCTGGTACTCATCGGCAACAACCTGGTTAACATTCTTGCTTCCGCCCTCGGCACTATCGTCGGGATGCGCCTGTACGGAGATGCAGGCGTCGCCATTGCCACCGGTATCCTCACCTTTGTGGTGCTGGTGTTTGCCGAAGTGCTGCCGAAAACCATCGCCGCGCTCTACCCGGAAAAAGTCGCCTATCCGAGCAGTTTTCTGCTCGCGCCGCTGCAAATTCTGATGCTTCCGCTGGTCTGGTTTCTGAATACCATTGCGCGAATGCTGATGCGCATGATGGGGATTAAAACGGACGTCGTGATCAGCGGTTCGCTGAGCAAAGACGAATTGCGCACTCTGGTGAACGAATCCCGCTCGCAAATCTCCCGCCGTAACCAGGACATGCTGCTGTCCATTCTCGATCTGGAAAAAGTCAGCGTTAACGACATCATGGTGCCGCGTAACGAAATTATCGGCATCGATATCAACGATGACTGGAAATCCATCGTCCGCCAGCTCACCCACTCCCCCCACGGGCGCATTGTGCTTTACCGCGACTCGCTGGATGACACCATCAGTATGCTACGGGTGCGTGAAGCCTGGCGGCTGATGCAGGAAAAGAAAGAGTTCACCAAAGAGGTGATGCTGCGGGCGGCAGACGAAATTTACTACGTTCCGGAAGGAACGCCGCTGAGCACCCAACTGGTGAAATTTCAGCGCAACAAAAAGAAAGTCGGCCTGGTGGTGGATGAATACGGTGATATTCAGGGGCTGGTGACGGTCGAAGATATTCTCGAAGAAATCGTCGGCGACTTCACGACCTCAATGTCACCAACGCTGGCGGAAGAAGTCACGCCGCAAAATGACGGTTCGGTGATCATCGACGGCAGCGCCAATGTGCGCGAACTTAATAAAGCCTTCAACTGGCGACTGCCGGAAGACGATGCCCGCACGATCAACGGTATGCTGCTGGAAGCGCTGGAAGAAATCCCTGCCGCCGAAACGCGCGTGCGCATCGGTCAGTACGATATCGACATCCTTGATGTCCAGGACAATATGATTAAACAGGTGCGGGTGATCCCGGTGAAGCCGCTGCGCGAGAGCGTGAAAGAGTAGCCCTGCCCACAACGTAGGTGGATGTACGGGCTTTTTTAGGTTAACGCAGGCAACAAAACGGCCGCCCTTGCGAGCGGCCTTAAATTTACTTCGCCTTCGCCACAGTCACCATCGCTGCGCGAATGGTACGACCGTTCAGAGTATAGCCTTTTTGCATCACGCCCAGCACGTTGCCCGCTGCGACATCTTCTGACTCGACCATCGCAATCGCCTGATGCACGTTCGGGTCCAGCGGGACGTTAGTGTCGGAAATGACTTCCACGCCAAACTTACGCACCACATCCAGCATCGACTTCAGCGTCAGCTCAATACCTTCAACCATCGGAGCCAGGTCCGGGTTCGCTTTATCCGCCACTTCCAGCGCGCGATCCAGGCTGTCGACAACCGGCAGCAGTTCGTTGATGAACTTCTCCAGCGCAAACTTGTGCGCCTTTTCTACGTCCAGCTCGGTGCGACGGCGCAGGTTTTCCATTTCCGCTTTACTACGCAGCAGGCTTTCGCGCTCGCGAGTCTGGGCCTCGGCCAGCTGTGCTTCAAGACTCGCAATTTTTTCATCGCGCGGATCCACCTGCTCAGCGGAAACATCTGGCTCAACGGCCTCAACGTCTTCGTGCTGATCCATAATAATTTCTTCCGGGGCTTGTCCCTCAGGCGTTTTCTGTTCTTTACTACTCATGAATTTCTCCGCGTTTTTTTCGCAATCATCTCGCTAACTTCGCTTATTATGGGGATCGGATTCCTGGTTTCAAGGGAAGCTCTCACATTGTCATCAATCACTGGCACAAGGATCACCCGAAAATGAACGCTCATTTCAAGTGCATTGGTATTGTCGGACACCCGCGTCACCCTACCGCACTCACCACACATGAAATGCTGTACCGCTGGCTCACTGCCAGAGGCTACGAGGTCATCGTTGAGCAGCAAATTGCCCAGGAATTGAAATTAAGCGACGTGCGCACCGGCACGCTGGCGGAAATTGGTCAGCAGGCGGATTTAGCCGTCGTGGTCGGCGGAGACGGGAATATGCTCGGCGCGGCGCGGACACTGGCCCGCTATGATATTAAGGTTATCGGCATTAACCGTGGCAATCTGGGCTTCCTGACCGATCTTGATCCTGACAACGCGCACCAGCAGCTGGCAGACGTGCTGGAAGGCCATTACATCAGTGAAAAACGCTTCCTGCTGGAAGCGCAGGTATGCCAGAAAGCGTGCCAGAAGCGCCTGAGCACCGCGATTAACGAGGTGGTACTCCATCCCGGAAAAGTGGCGCATATGATTGAGTTCGAAGTGTACATCGATGAAGTCTTCGCGTTCTCACAGCGTTCGGATGGCCTGATTATCTCGACGCCAACCGGCTCCACGGCCTACTCCCTCTCCGCCGGTGGCCCGATTTTAACGCCGTCGCTCGACGCCATCACCCTGGTGCCGATGTTTCCGCATACGCTCTCGGCGCGCCCGCTGGTTATCAACAGCAGCAGCACCATTCGCCTGCGTTTTTCGCATCACGGTAGCGACCTTGAAATCAGCTGCGACAGTCAGATCGCCCTGCCAATTCAGGAAGGGGAAGACGTATTGATCCGCCGCAGCGACTATCACCTGAACTTAATCCACCCCAAAGACTATAACTATTTCAATACGTTAAGCGCAAAACTCGGCTGGTCAAAAAAATTATTTTAATTTAACGCTGCGGGTCTTTACTGGATAAAAAACCTGTTTATACTGTATGAAAACACAGTTATGGTTTTTCATACAGGAAGGCAGCTATGTTGGCACAACTTACCATCAGCAATTTTGCCATCGTTCGTAAACTCGAAATCGACTTTCACAGCGGAATGACCGCCATCACCGGTGAGACCGGTGCGGGTAAATCCATTGCAATTGATGCGTTAGGGCTGTGCCTGGGCGGTCGCGCCGAAGCGGATATGGTCCGCGCCGGTGCCAGCCGCGCCGACCTGTGCGCCCGCTTCTCCCTGAAAGACACCCCTGCCGCCCTGCGCTGGCTTGAAGCCAACCAGCTTGAGGACGGTCGCGAGTGCCTGCTGCGTCGCGCCATCAGCAGCGATGGCCGCTCCCGTGGCTTTATTAACGGCACGGCGGTCCCGCTGTCACAGCTGCGTGAACTGGGTCAGTTGCTGATTCAAATCCACGGCCAGCACGCGCACCAGTTGCTCATCAAACCGGAACACCAAAAAAATCTGCTGGACGGCTACGCCGGTGAAGCTGACATCATGCAGCAGATGGCAGAGCACTACCATTTGTGGCATCAAAGCTGCCGCCTGCTTGCGCAGCACCAGCAGCAAAGCCATGAGCGCGCCGCGCGTGCGGAACTGCTTCAGTACCAATTAAAAGAGCTGAACGAGTTCCACCCGCAGCCCGGCGAGTTCGAGCAAATCGACGAAGAGTACAAACGCCTGGCCAACAGCGGCCAGTTGCTGAGCACCAGCCAGCAGGCGCTGGATCTGCTGGCCGACGGTGAAGACGTCAATCTGCAAAGCCAGCTGTACGCCGCGAAGCAGCTGGTGAGCGAGCTAATCAGCATGGACAGCAAGCTCTCCGGCGTGCTGGATATGCTGGAAGAAGCGACCATCCAGCTTAGTGAAGCCAGTGAAGAGCTGCGCCACTACAGCGATCGTCTGGATCTGGACCCTAACCGCCTTTATGAACTGGAACAGCGGATCTCTCGCCAGATTGCGCTGGCGCGTAAGCATCATGTCAGTCCGGAAGAGCTGCCGCAGTTCCACCAGTCGCTGCTTGATGAACAGCAGCTCCTTGACGATCAGGCCGACTCCCAGGAAACCCTGGTTCTCGCGGTCAGTAAACATCGTCAGCAGGCGCTGGAAACCGCGCAGCAGCTGCATCAGCGCCGCCAGGCCAGCGCGCAGGAGCTGGCAACGCTCATCACTGACAGTATGCATACGCTCGCCATGCCGCACGGCCTCTTTACCATTGACGTCAGCTTTGACGAGCACCACCTGACGGCGGAAGGCGCTGACCGCATTGAATTCCGCGTCACCACCAACCCTGGTCAGCCGCTACAGCCGATTGCCAAAGTCGCTTCCGGCGGCGAGCTGTCGCGCATTGCGCTGGCGATTCAGGTGATCACCGCCCGTAAAATGGAAACCCCGGCGCTGATTTTCGATGAAGTGGATGTGGGTATCAGCGGACCAACCGCTGCCGTGGTCGGAAAACTGCTGCGTCAGTTGGGGGAATCCACCCAGGTGATGTGCGTCACCCACCTGCCGCAGGTTGCAGGCTGCGGTCATCATCACTTTGTGGTCAGCAAAGAAACCGACGGCGAGATGACCGAAACCCACATGCAGCCGCTCGACAAGCGCGCGCGTTTGCAGGAGCTGGCGCGCCTGCTTGGCGGTAGCGAAGTCACGCGCAACACTCTCGCAAATGCGAAAGAACTGCTGGCGGCGTAAACTTTTTTGCCCCTTAACGGTCAGAGTACAAAACAAAAACGCCGTCGGACCTGACAGCAAAAGGTTTTAAAGTGATGAAAGGTCTATTATCATCGGCACAATACATATGAGCCGCGTACTGCTCGGGCCCGAAAAGGAATCAAATCACTATGCGCTGTAAAACGCTGACTGCTGCCGCAGCGGTTCTTCTGATGTTGACCGCAGGCTGTTCCACTCTGGAGCGAGTGGTTTACCGCCCTGACATCAACCAGGGAAACTATCTGACACCTAACGACGTCTCAAAAATTCGCGTCGGTATGACGCAACAGCAAGTCGCCTACGCTCTGGGCACGCCGATGATGTCCGATCCGTTTGGCTCCAACACCTGGTTCTACGTTTTCCGCCAGCAGCCAGGTCATGAAGACGTCACCCAGCAGACACTGACGCTGACCTTCGACAGCAGCGGTAAGTTGACGAACATAGACAACAAACCCGCGCTGACCGACCAGTAAGAAACAAAAGTAAAAGGTGCCCTTCGGCACCTTTTTTATATTTTGTTAACGGCCTTCTCTGCCCGCTGGCGACGCAGCTCTTTCGGGTCGGCAATCAGTGGGCGATAAATCTCCACCCGGTCACCGTCCTGCACGCGATCCTGTAACTTCACCGGACGGCTGTAGATCCCCACTTTGTTCTGCGTGAGATCGATTTCCGTGCGCAGCGCCAGCAGGCCACAAGAGCGGATCGCGTCTTCAACCGTAGCGCCCGCCTTTAGCGTCACCTTCAGTAAATACTGCTTTTCCGGCAGCCCGTAAGCGACTTCAACGGTGACGTTATCCGGCACTGTAAACCTCTTTGGCCCGCGCCGTAAAAGCCTGCACCATGCTGGAAGCCAGCTCTTTGAAAATACGGCCAAACGCCAGTTCAATCAGCATGTTGGTAAACTCAAAATCAAGCTGAAACTCAATCTTACAGGCGTCCTGACCGAGCGGGGTAAACTTCCAGCCGCCGATAAGCTTCTTAAATGGCCCATCCACCAGATGCATCAGAATGCTTTGATTACTGTTGAGCGTGTTGCGGGTGGTGAATGTTTTACTGATCCCGGCTTTCGAGACGTCAACCGCCGCCGTCATCTGCGTCGGCCCGGACTCCAGCACGCGGCTACCGGTACAGCCAGGGATAAACTCCGGGTAAGAGTCCACGTCATTCACTAACTGGTACATCTGCTCCGCGCTGTAGGGCACCAGAGCAGTACGATTAATCTGTGGCATAGCAATTCCTGGGTACATACACTGCATAAATAATAACATTTATCACAAGTTAAAAAAAACGCTCTGCCGCAACTCGTGCTAAGATACCCCATTACGCCTCGCAGGAGCGTTGAGGCAGTTTGAGATCAGATTAGCGATGTTCAGGACACTATGACGAAGAAAAAAGCACACAAACCTGGATCAGCCACCATTGCGCTGAATAAACGCGCCCGTCACGAATACTTTATCGAAGAAGAGTTTGAAGCGGGCCTGGCGTTACAGGGCTGGGAAGTAAAATCTCTGCGCGCGGGTAAGGCCAATATCAGCGACAGCTATGTCATTCTGATAGACGGCGAAGCGTATCTGTTTGGCGCAAACTTCACCCCGCTGACGGTCGCCTCCTCGCACGTGGTCTGCGATCCGGTTCGTACCCGTAAACTGTTGCTTAACCAGCGCGAGCTGGACTCCCTCTACGGGCGCGTTAATCGCGAAGGCTACACCGTCGTTGCACTCTCGCTGTACTGGAAAAATGCCTGGTGCAAAGTGAAAATCGGCGTTGCGAAAGGTAAGAAACAGCATGACAAGCGTTCTGACATTAAAGATCGCGAATGGCAGGTTGATAAAGCGCGCATCATGAAACATGCCGGGCGTTAAGCACAGAAACCCGATTGCAGTCAGCACGGTGTAATCGGGTAAATTATTTCAGACTCTCCCCGTCCATTATTTCACTTTCACCCGTTTATCTTAATAAATATTCCTCGTCGTGGCGTAAAGACACAAAAAGCAAATACAAATCATATTTATTTCGACTGAATCGCTTAAGCACCGCCATGATATATCATATTTATTATACGCTATTTAATCTTTTTTATTTTAATAGTGTTTTTTAAAAAAATTATCAGGCGTTTTACTTCCCAAATCTCCGTAATAACTGGCAAATAAACCTTTTATAATTACCCCGCCAGCCCTAACCCCTTGTCACTATTGGCTTTAGTGTGCCATCAGGAAAATAACCTCTGTATTTTACTACGATTTTCTATAGCGATAATTCATTTGCCCTTTTTAATATTTCTGGCTATATCATCAATAAGCCAACCGGGAGTATTAAAACCGACAAGCGCATAACTTTTATGTGGGCACCCCGTAGAAACGTAATCGGGGGCCGGACAATGAATATTTTTAATCAGCTCTCCCGACACTAGGGACAGCATTCATTATCTGATTTAAATAACGGTGAGAAACTATTTTACAATAGTCTCTCTGCCGCAGAGCTCTTTTACCTGTAATTAGGGCGCAGCGCTCACCCGTGCGCCGCCCATATCTGCCGGGAGTAAGAATTAATGGTATCGATATCTGTCATCTCCGCTTTAACCGGTGTAGAAACATCTACCACAGCCTCTGAAGTCACCTTAAGCCATCCGGCAATCGTCAAATTGCAGGTTGCGCGGTCAGATATCGCTTCCCTTGCCCGCAGCAATAACGATCTGATTGTCCATCTCCGCTCCGGCGAAACCGTCGCCATTAAAAACTTTTATCTCGCCGAGGGTGAAACCAAAAGCCTGCTGGTGCTGGAAGACAGTCAGGGCGCGCTGTGGTGGGTAGAAGATACGACAGCGGCAGGGCTGAATTTTGTCCCTGTTTCCGGCATTGACGATCTGCTGGTCACCGCGGGCGCAGGCGCAGCGGCGACTGACGGTGCCGCGCCGGTCTGGCCGTGGGTACTCGGCGGTCTGTTGGGGGGTGGCGGACTGGCGGCTATCGCCGCCTTGAGCGGCGGAAGCAGCAGTCACGATGATGATAAACCCGCAGCCCCGCCCCCCGTCAGCGGGGAGCCGGGAGAAGATTCCACCCCGCCCGCTGCGCCAACCGATCTGCTCATCAGTAACGAAGGCAAAACCCTCACCGGGAGCGCCGAACCGGGCAGCACCATCACTATTACCGATCCAAACGGTAATATCATCGGCTCCGGCACCACCGGCAGCGATGGCAAATTTACCGTCGATTTAGATCCCCCGCAGACCGACGGCAGGCCGATTGAGGTGGTCGCCACCGACCCGGCAGGCAACACCGGTCCTTCCGCCAGCGTTGACTCGCCGGATCTCACTGCCCCGGATGCGCCCACCGACCTGCTGATCGCCGAGGACGGCACCGTGCTCACCGGCAAAGCCGAGCCGGGCAGCACGGTAAACATCACCGATGCCAGCGGCAATCTTCTCGGCAGCGCGATTGTAGACGCGAACGGCTTTTTCCGCTTCGCGCTTAATCCGGCACTCACCCGGGGTGAAACTCTGGCGGTCAGCGCGACCGACGCGGCAGGAAATAGCAGCCCGACCGCCAGCGTTGATGCCCCCGACCTGACCGTGCCGGATGCCGTGACCCTCGACAGCGTGCTGGATGATACCGGCTCCCTCACCGGCGCATTAAGTCATGGTCAGGTGACGGATGATACCCGCCCGGAACTGAGCGGCAGCGGCATCCCCGGCGCGACGATCACCGTCTACGACAACGGCACGGCCATCGGCAGCACCCTGGTTGACGCCAGCGGCGCATGGCGCTTCACCCCCGAATCAGCGCTGGGCGAAGGCACGCATATTTTCACCGCGTCCTCAGATATTGCAGGCACGTTCTCGTCGCCGTTTACGATTATTATTGATATCACCCCGCCGCCCGCGCCTGAGGGCGTGACGACGTCTGAAGACGGCACCACCGTCAGCGGCACCGCCGAAGCGGGAAGCACCGTCACCATCACCGATGGCAGCGGCAACGTGCTGGGTAGCGGGACTGCCGATGCCAGCGGCAATTTCACTATCGGCATTGTTCCGGCGCAAACCAACGGTGAACCGCTGACCGCAACGGCTCAGGATGCCGCCGGAAACACCGGCCCGGCGACCGCATTCAGCGGGTCCAGCTCGCAGTATCCTGATGTGCCCACCATCCTCAGTGCCCTGGATGATGCAGGCACTCTCAGCGGAAATTTATCCAGCGGCCAGAGTACCGACGACGCGACGCCCACCCTTAGCGGCAATGGCGAACCCGGCGCGACGATCACGCTGTACAGTGACGATGTAGCCATTGGCACCACGCGGGTCGATGCCAGCGGTAACTGGAGTTTTACCCCGACCACGCCGCTGGGCGAAGGCGAGCATCGCTTTACCGCCACCGCGACCAACGCCAGCGGCACCAGCGGCATTTCCACCGCCTTCACGCTGAATATTGACCTGACGGCCCCCGCCGCACCTGACGCGCTGATTATTGCCGACGATGGCGCGTCGCTCACCGGCAACGCCGAAGCGGGCAGTACCATCACCGTCACCGACGGCAACGGTCAGCCGCTGGGCAGCGCGGTCGTCGGCGCTGACGGCAGCTTCAGCCTTATCCTCGATCCGCCGCAGCGGAACGGCGAAACGCTCAGCGTGGTCGCCACTGATGCGGCAGGCAACAGTAGCCCGACCGCTGTCGTGACCGCGCCGCTCGATTCGCCCGCAGGCGCACCGACAATTGATCTTGCCGTCGATGACGCCGGTCCCATCGTTGGTTCGCTGACCAGCGGTCAGAGCACCGATGACGCCCGCCCGACCCTGAGCGGCAGCGGCGCGCCCGGTTCGACCCTGACGCTCTACGATAACGGCGTGGAGATCGGCGCCGTCACCATCGGCAATGACGGGGGCTGGAGCTTTACCCCGGACATCGCGCTGGGCGACGGTAGCCACGCGCTGACCGCCACTACCACCGACGCCCAGGGCAATACCAGCCCGGCCTCCAGCGTATTTACCCTGATTGTTGATACCCAGGCTCCGGCGGTGCCGGTTTTCACCAGCCTGCTCGATGATGCAGGCTCGCTCACCGGCCCGCTGCTGAACGGTCAGGTAAGCGATGACAGCCAGCCCACGTTTGCCGGGCGCGGCGAGGCGGGCAGCACCATTACGCTGTATGACAACGGCACGGTGATTGGGCTGGCAACGGTCGACGCAGACGGGAACTGGACGTTCACCCCGGAAAACGCGCTGGCGGAAGGCAGCCATAGCTTCACTCTTACCGCCACCGACCCGGTGGGCAATACCAGTGCCGCGTCCGCGCCGTGGACGGTGATTATCGACACCACCGCACCCCAGGCCCCCGCCGCACCGACGGCGATCGATGCCAGCGGAACGCTGGTGGGCACGATCGCCGAAGGCCAGTCCACCGATGAAACCCGTCCGCTGATGAGCGGCAGCGGCGAGCCGGGAGCCACCGTCAGCCTGTATGATGGCGTAACCCTGCTCGGCACAACGCAGATTGCCAGCGACGGGAGCTGGAGCTTCACGCCGACCGCACCGCTCGCGGAAGGCGCACACGCGCTGAGCGTGACCGTAACTGACGTTGCCGGAAATGTCAGCCAGCCATCCACGGCGCTTAACTTTGTGGTCGATACCACCCCGCCCGCCGCGCCTGCGGATCTGCTGACCTCCACCGACGGCACCACCGTCACCGGCAGCGCCGAAGCGGGAAGCACGGTTACCATCACCGACGCCAGCGGTAACGTGCTGGGCACCGGCACTGCCGATGCGAACGGCGCGTTTAGTATCGGCATTGTTCCGGCGCAGACCGACGGTGAAATTCTGAGTGCCAGCGCCCGCGATGCGGCAGGCAACGGCGGCCCGACCACGTCGTTTACCGGCTCCACGTCCGGCTATCCCGATGTGCCGGTGCTGACCTCTGTCGTCGATAACGTCGGCAGCATCACCGGCAACCTGACGGACGGGCAGACCACGGATGACACTACGCCGACCCTCAACGGCACCGGCGAGCCTGACGCGACCATCACCGTGTATAACAACGGCGTTGCCATCGGCACCGCCCTCGTTGACGCCTCCGGTAACTGGAGCTTTACCCCTTCCCCGGCCCTGCCGGAAGGCGAAAACACGTTCACCTTTACCCTGACCGCCACCAACGGTAATGGCACCAGCGGCGTCTCGCTGCCGCTGACCATTATTGTGGATACCACTCCGCCTGCCGCCCCGCAGGATCTGGACGTTTCAGAAGATGGCACTACGCTGACGGGACGCGCGGAAGCGGGCAGCACGGTGAATATCCGCGATGCTAACGGCACGATTATTGGTAGCGCCGTCGTCGGAGCGGACGGCAATTTCAGCGCCACCCTGACGCCGCCGCAGGTGAACGGCGAAGCGCTCACCGCCACGGCCACCAACCTTGCGGGTAACGCAGGCCCGGCCACAGGCGTTAACGCGCCGGATATCACCGCGCCCGCTGCGCCTGAGGATCTGAACGTATCTCAGGACGGCACGACCCTGACCGGTAATGCCGAAGCAGGCAGCACCGTTACCGTTACCGATGGCAACGGTCAGCCGCTGGGCACCACCACCGCCGGGCCGGACGGCAGCTTTACTCTGCCGTTAAATCCGCCGCTGACCAACGGTGAAACCCTCAACGTGGTCGCCAGCGATCCGGGCGGTAATACCAGCCCGGCAGCCAGCACCACCGCGCCGGACACTACCCCGCCGGAAGTGCCGGTGCTTGCCGCCGTCAGCGATGACAGCGGCGAACTGACTGGCCCGTTGACCAGCGGGCAAAGCAGTGATGACAATCTTCCCACCCTTAGCGGTAACGGCGAGCCGGGCACCACCATCACCGTTTATGACAACGGGGCGGCGCTCGGCACCGTGCAGGTCGCCGCCGACGGTAGCTGGAGCTTTACGCCCGCAACGCCGCTGGCTGACGGCACTCATGCGTTAACCGTCACCGCCACCGATGCGGCAAATAATACCAGCCCGGCCAGTGCCGCCTTTACCCTGGTGGTGGACACGCTGGCCCCGCCAGCCCCCGCGATTGACCTTATTACCGATAGTAACGGTCCTCTCACGGACACGCTGATCACCCCCGACCCGCGCCCGACTCTGAGCGGCAACGGTGAAGCGGGCAGCACTATCACCCTTTACGACAACGGCACGCTGATTGGCAGCGTGCAGGTTGCTGAGGACGGTAGCTGGCGTTTTACCCCGGACAGCGATTTCGCTGAAGGCACTCACACGCTGACCCTGACCGCCCGCGACGCCGCAGGCAATATCAGCGCGGTCTCTGCCCCGCTGGATCTGGTGGTGGATATTACCGCTCCCGACGTGCCTGACATGCCGGTCATTAATGACAACACCGGCATCTTCACCGGGCCGGTGGCCGACAGCCAGCCTACCGACGACACCCGTCCGACCCTCACCGGCAACGGCGAAGCGGGCACGATGATCACCGCCTGGCGCGGCGCAGAAATGCTTGGCACCGCAATGGTTGATGACAACGGCAACTGGAGCCTGACGCCTGACACCCCGCTGGCGCACGGCACGCACGTGCTGCGCTTTACCGCCACCGATGCCGCCGGAAACGTCAGCGAGGCGTCAGCGCCTCTGACAATTAATGTGGATATCATCGCGCCTGATACGCCGGTCGATCTTGCCGTTTCCGTGGATGGCACCACCGTTACCGGTTCGGCTGAAGCCGGAAGCCTGGTGACTATCACCGACGCCAGCGGCGTGGTGATTGGTTCCGCCACCGCAGGCAGCGATGGCGCGTTTTCAGTGAATATTGTCCCGGCGCAAACCAACGGTGAAGCGCTGCAGGCCGTCGCCCGTGACAGCGCGGGCAACAGCGGTCCGGCTGCCGCCTTTAACGGCTCCACGTCCGGCTATCCTGACGTGCCGATCATTATTTCCGTCTCCGATGATGTCGGGACCATCAGGGGCAATTTAAGCAGCGGTCAGCATACCGATGATACTCAGCCTACCCTGAACGGCACCGGCGAGCCGGGCGCGACCATCACCGTTTACCTGAACGGTGACGCGGTGGATAGCGTGCTGGCTGACGCTTCCGGCAACTGGAGCTACACCCCGGCGCAGCCGCTGGCGGAGGGCGAAAACGCCTTCACTTTTACCGTCACCGCCACCAACAGTAACGGCACCAGCGGCGAATCCCTGCCGTTTACTCTCGTGGTGGATACGCTGGCCCCGGACGCCCCGGTCATCGCGCAGGTGATTGACGACGCGGGCAGTCTTACCGGCGCGATGACCAGCGGGCAATCCACCGACGACCGCCAGCCAACGCTGAGCGGCAGCAGCGAAGCCGGAGCCACCCTCACCTTCTACGATAACGGCATTCTGATTGGCAGCGTGCAGGCCGACGCCAGCGGCAACTGGCAGTTTACGCCCGGCGCGCCGCTGGCCGATGGCAGCCACAGCCTGACCGTCACCGCTACCGATACCGCAGGCAACGTCAGCACGCCTTCCCCGGCTTTCAGCTTTACGGTGGCGACCCTCGCGCCCGCCGCGCCGATCATCACCGCGGCCAGCGACGACGCGGGTGCGGTGACCGGAGCATTAACCAGCGGGCAAACCACCGACGATACGCAGCCGCTGTTAAGCGGTACGGCGACGGCGGGCAGCCTGATCGCGGTGTATGACAACGGCGTAGCCCTGGGCAGCGTGACCGCCGATGCAGACGGTCGCTGGAGCTTTACGCCCGCCACCGCGCTGGCAGAAGGCAATCATGATTTTACCGTCACCGCCGCCGATGCAGCGGGCAACGTCAGCCCCGCCTCCCCGGTCTTCACGCTGATTATTGACGTGACCGCGCCGGATGCGCCCGCCCTGCCCGCTATCACGGATGATGTCGGCAGCGTTACCGGACCGCTGGCTGACGGTCAGACTACCGATGATACTCGCCCGACCTTAAGCGGCAGCGGCGAGGCGGGTAGCCTGATCACCCTCTACGATGGCAGCACAGTGGTTGGCACGACCACCGTTAATGAAAATGGCCAGTGGAGTTTCACCCCGGACGCCGCGCTGACTGAAGGCGAGCATTCCCTGACGTTCACCGCCACCGATCCGGCGGGCAACGTCAGCCCGCCTTCCGCTCCGCTGACGCTGGTGGTGGATACCACGCCGCCTGCCGCCCCGACCGGGCTGGCGGTCAGCGAGAACGGCGTTAACGTTACCGGCAACGCGGAAGCGGGCAGCCTGGTGACCATCACCGGCCCCGGCGGGACGGTACTGGGTTCCGGCACCGTCGGCAGCGACGGCAGCTTTAACATTGTCATTTCTCCGGCGCAGACCGCAGGCCAGACCCTCACCGCCGTGGCGCAGGACAGCGCGGGCAACAGCGGCGCGGCGGCCAACGTGACCGCCACCAGTTCCGGCTTCCCGGCCGTTCCGGCGATCCTTTCCGCCACCGACGATGTGGGTGCAGTCACCGGCACCCTTACCAACGGGCAATCCACGGATGATACCCGTCCGCTGCTGGCAGGCACCGCCGCGCCCGGCACCACGCTGACGCTGTACGATAACGGCACCCTGCTCGGCACTGCCCTGACCGGGGCAAACGGTCAGTGGAGCTTTACCCCAGCCGCCGCGCTGGCAGAAGGGGCGCACGCTTTTACCGCCACCGCCACCAACGCCAACGGCACCAGCGCCCTTTCCGCCGCCTTTAGTCTGACGGTCGATCTGAGCGCCCCGGCGGCCCCGGCAATGGGTGAAATCCTTGATGACGTCGGCAGCCTCACCGGGCCGATTGCCAGCGGACAAACCACCGATGATACCCGCCCTACCGTGACCGGCAGCGGCGAAGCTGGCACCACCGTCACGCTGTATAACAACGGTACGGCGATTGGCAGCACCACGGTCAACGCCGACGGTCGCTGGAGCATCACCCCGGACGCCGCGCTGCCCGACGGCACGCACGCCCTGACCGTCGCCGCCACCGATGCTGCTGGCAATACCGGTCCGGCATCGCCTGCCTTCACGCTGACCATTGATACCCTGCCGCCGGGCGCACCTGCGATCACCGCCATTATTGATAACGCAGGTGCGGTAAACGGCCCGCTGCTGGAGGCGCAGACCACCGACGCCACCCGCCCGATCATTAACGGCACCGGCGAGGCAGGCACCACGATCCGCATTCTGGATAACGGCACCGAGATCGGCAGCGCCCAGGTGAACGCCCAGGGGAACTGGACGTTCACCCCGACCGGCCCACTGGCGGAAGGCGCGCACGCGATCGCCGTCACCGCCAGCGACGCGGCGGGCAACACCAGCGCACCGTCGGCAGCCTTTACCTTTACCGTCGATATCACGCCGCCCGCCTCGCCTGTGCTGCCGACCCTGACCGACGATGTTGGCGCTGTCACCGGCGCGATTGTTAACGGCACCCGCACCGACGATACCCGGCCAACCGTTAACGGGCGCGGGGAGCCGGGCACCACTATCACCCTGTACGACGGCAGCACGATCCTCGGCAGCGTGCCGGTTGGCGCAGACGGCAACTGGACGTTTACCCCTGCCGCCCCCCTGACGGAAGGCGCGCACGCCCTGAGCGTTACCACCACCGACGCGGCGGGCAATACCAGCCAACCTTCCGCTGCCCTGCGCTTTGTGGTTGATACCACGCCGCCTGCCGCCCCTGGCGATCTGGCTGTGTCCCCGCAGGGCACCACCGTCACCGGGACGGCCGAAGCGGGCAGCCGCGTCACCATTACCGATGCCAGCGGCACCGTGGTGCTGGGGAGCGGCACCGCCGATGCTGACGGCACCTTCAGCATCGGCATTTCTCCGGCGCAGACCGCCGGGCAGGATCTGCTGGCGCAGGCCACCGACAGCGCCGGAAACGTCGGTGCTGCCGCGCCGTTTAGCGCGACAAACTCCGGTTTCCCGGACACCCCGGTTATCGTCTCGGTCAGCGATGACGTCGGCCCGATTGTGGGCGATCTGATCAACGGCCAGCGCACCGACGACACCCGTCCGACCCTCAGCGGCACAGGCGAAGCGGGCGCAACCATTACGCTTTACAATAACGGGACAGAAATCGGCACCACGCGGGTTGATACCAGCGGCAACTGGCGCTTCACCCCGGCACAACCGCTGGCGGAAGGGCAAAACAACGTCACCTTTACCGCTACCGCCACTAACGGCAACGGCACCAGCGGCGAATCCCAGCCGTTTGCAATTATCATCGACACCACCGCGCCAGACGCTCCGGCGATCGGCCAGGTGGTCGATGATGTGGAGAGCGGGACTGGCCCGCTGGTCAGCGGACAGCCCACCAACGATCCGCAGCCGACCCTGAGCGGCACCGCCGAACCGGGAGCCACAATCACGGTTTACGATGGCACCACCGCCCTGGGCACCGTCCAGGCGGGAACTAACGGCGTCTGGAGCTTCACCCCCACCGCGCCGCTTGCCAGCGGTGCGCATCCGCTGACCGTCACAGCCACCGACAGCGCCGGAAACAGTAGCGCCCCGTCGTCAGTCTTCAACCTGGTGGTTGACACCCTCGCCCCTGCCGCGCCGGTTATCGTCAGCGTGACGGATGATATCGCCCCCGGCACCGGGCCGCTCACCAGCGGACAGGCCACCAATGACACCCAGCCGACCTTCAGCGGCACCGCCGAAGCGGGTGCGACCGTCACGCTGTACAGCGACGGGATCGCCATCGGCAGCGTGCGGGCCAGCAACGCCGGGAACTGGACGCTCACCCCGGCGCAGCCGCTGGGTGACGGCAGCCATCTCATCACCGCCAGCGCCACCGACGCCGCCGGAAACAGCAGCCCGCTCTCCGCAGGCTTTACGCTGGTGGTGGACATCAGCGGGCCGGATGCGCCCGAGCTTGCCGCCATCATCGATGACGTTGGCAGCCTGACCGGACCGATTGCTGCAGGCCAGACGACGGACGATACCCGCCCGACCCTCAGCGGCAACGCTGAGCCAAACGGCAGCGTGCAGATTTTTGATAACGGCGTTGCCATCGGCAGCGCGCCGGTCAGTGCCGACGGAACGTGGAGCTTTACCCCAACTTCAGCGCTGGGCGAAGGCACGCACAGCCTGACGGTAAGCGCCACCGACGCCTCCGGCAACAGCGGCCCGGCGTCAGCGCCGGTGACCATTACCGTCGATACCACCGCCCCCGCAGCGCCGGTCATCACCCGCGTGACGGATGACAGCGGTAGCGTCACCGGGCCACTGACCAGCGGACAGGCAACGGACGATACCCGTCCGACCCTCAGCGGCGGCGGCGAGCCGGGCGCGACCGTTCGGCTGTATGATAACGGTGTGGAAATCGGTTCAGCGCAGGTTAACGCTGACGGTAGCTGGAGCCTGACGCCTGCCACGCCGCTTAGCGGCGGCAATCATCCGCTGACCGTCACCGCCACCGACGCGGCGGGCAACAGCAGTACGCCATCGCCGGTCTTCAACGTGCTGATCGACATCACCGCGCCGGTCGCCCCGGTGCTGGCGGCGGTCATTGACGATGCCAGCGGCACAGCGCAACCGCTCACCAGCGGTCAACTCACTCGCGACACCCAGCCTGCGCTGAGCGGCACCAGCGAAGCCGGTGCCACGGTGCGTATTTTTGATAACGGCACGGAGATTGGCGCGGTGCAGGCCGACGCCAGCGGCAACTGGAGCTTCACCCCCACGACCGCGCTGGGCGAAGGCACCCACGCCCTGACCCTGCGCGCCACTGATGCGGCGGGCAATACCGGCCCGGCGTCGGCAGCGTTTACGGTGGTGGTGGATGTCACCGCGCCGCAGGCCGCGACGCCAGTCATCACCGATGATGTGGGCACCCTCATCGGTGCGCTGGCAGACGGTCAGCGCACCGATGACACCCGCCCGACGCTGAGCGGCAGCGGTGAGGCGGGTAACCAGATTGTGCTGTTTGATAACGGTGCGCAGATTGGCACCACCACGGTGGGCACCGACGGTCAGTGGCGCTTTACCCCGGATGCGCCGCTTGCCGAAGGCAGCCACAGTTTCACCGTGCGGGAAACCGACAGCGTCGGCAACGTCAGCGAACCTTCAGCGCCTGTCGCCATTATTATTGACGTCACCCCGCCGGATGCGCCGGTCATTACCAACGTCGCGCTGGATGGCACCACGGTCAGCGGAACGGCGGAAGCGGGCGCGTTAATCACTATTGTGAACGCCAGCAACGTGCAGATTGGCAGCGGCATCGTTAACCCTGACGGCAGCTTCAGCGTGCGCCTCACTCCGTCGCAAACCATGGGCCAGCCGCTGGAAGCGCGTATCCAGGACAGCGCGGGCAACGTGGGAACGCCCACGCCTTTCGCCGCTTCCGATTCCGGCCTCCCGGATGCGCCTGTGATTGTCAGCATTAACGACGATACCGGCCCCCTGACCGGCAACCTCAGTCCCGACCAGCCCACCGACGATACCCGTCCGCTGCTGAGCGGAACGGCGGAAGCGAACGCGCTCATCACGCTGTACAACAACGGCACGGAAATCGGCACCGTCAGCGCCGATGCGAACGGCAACTGGCTGTTCACCCCGCAGACCGCGCTGGCTGACGGGCCGCATCAGTTCACCGCCAGCGCCACCACCGCAGCGGGCACCAGCGGCCTTTCCGCGCCGCTCACCATTACGGTCGATACCCTCGCGCCGGATGCGCCGCAGGATCTGCGGGTCAGTGAAGACGGCCTCACGGTGAGCGGCAGCGCCGAAGCCGGAAGTCGCGTGGCGATCACCGATGCCAACGGCAACCTGCTTGGCAGCGCCACCGTGCCTGACGGCGGCACGTTCACCCTTACCCTTACCGCCCCGCAAACCAACGGTCAGCCGCTCACCGCCATCGCTACCGATGCCGCAGGCAACAGCAGCCAGCCGGAAATCGTCAACGCGGGTGATACCACCGCGCCCGGCGTCCCGACCGAACTGGCCATTACCCCGGACGGGGCCGTCGTCAGCGGACGCGCTGAGCCTGGCAGCACCGTCACTATCACCAACGCCAGTAATCAAAACGTGGGCAGCGGGATTGTGGATGACAACGGTAACTTCAGCATCACGCTGACCACGCCGCAAATCACCGGGGAGCTGTTAAGCGCCACGGCGACCGATACGGCAGACAACACCGGTCCCGCCGCTACCGTTGCCACGCCGGATCTGACGCCGCCTGCGGCTCCCGCCGATCTGCTGGTTTCCGACGATGGCACCACCGTCACCGGGACAGCGGAGGCTGGCAGCACGGTCGCGATAACCGGGCCTGGCAATACGCCGCTCGGCAGCGCCACGGCAGGCGATGACGGGCGCTTTACCGTCACCCTGACCACGCCGCAGACCAACGGGGAACTGCTGAACGCCACGGCGACAGACGCAGCCACCAATACCGGTCTCGCCGCCACGGTTAACGCACCGGACATCACCGCGCCGCAGTCGCCGCTGATTGTCAGCGTGATCGACGACGTTCCGGCGTTTACCGGCGAACTGACCGACGGGCAAAGCACTAACGATCCCCGCCCGACGCTCAACGGCACCGCCGAGGCTAACGCCACGGTGCGCATTCTTGATAATGGCGAGGAAATCGGAGCCGTCACGGCGGATGCGGACGGTAACTGGAGTTTCACGCCGACCAGCGCGCTCAGCACTGGCGGGCACGTTTTCACCGTCACCGCCACCGATGGCAACGGTAACGTCAGCGAGCCTTCCGCCGCGTTCAGCCTGGTGGTGGATACGGTGATGCCGCAGGTTCCGGCTATCACCCTGGTGACTGACGACATCGCGCCCGTCACCGGGCAAATCACCAACGGGCAAAGCACTAACGATACCCGCCCGGCGCTGTCCGGCATCGGCGAAATCGGCACCACCGTTAACATTTTTGACAACGGCACGCCGATCGGTAACGCGCTGGTCGGCAATAACGGAAGCTGGACGTTTACCCCGACCAACGCCCTGGCGTCGGGGCCGCATAGCCTGACGGTCAGCGCCACCGACGGCGTGGGCAACACCAGCGCCCTCTCTGCGCCGTTCACCCTGACGGTCGATACCGTCGCGCCAGGCGTGCCGGTCATCAACGCGGTCATTGACGATACCGGCAGCCTGACCGGCGCGTTGACCAGCGGGCAGACTACCGATGACGCGCGCCCCGCGCTAAGCGGTACGGCGGAAGCCAACAGCAGCGTGCGCATTTTTGATAACGGCACGTTGCTGGGGACGGTGCAGGCGGGCAATAACGGTGGCTGGAGCTTTACGCCCACCACCCCGCTGACCAATGGCGCGCATACCCTTACCGTAACTGCCACCGATGCCGCCGGAAACGTCAGCCCGGCCGCCAGCTTTAGTCTGACGGTAGACACCCTTGCCCCGGCTGCGCCGGTGATTGCCAGCGTCAATGATGATGTCGGCAGCGTCACCGGCAATCTCACTCGCGGGCAAACCACCGATGACACCCGCCCGCAGTTGAACGGCAGCGGCGAGCCGGGCGCAACCCTCAATGTGTACGATAACGGCACCGTGATCGGCAGCACCACCGTTGCCGAAGGCGGCGGCTGGAGCTTTACGCCAGTCACCGCGCTCAGCGAAGGGCCGCACGCCCTTACCGTCGCCGCCGTCGATGCAGCAGGCAATATCAGCCCGGTATCGATCGCCTTTAACATCGTGGTGGATACCACCGCGCCCGCCGCGCCAATCCTGACCGCCGTCACCGACGACGTGCCGGAAGGCACGGGCGATCTCACCTCCGGGCAGATCACCAACGACACCCGCCCAACCCTGAGCGGCACCGGCATCGCAGGCGACACTATTACGGTTTATGACGGTACAACGCCGCTGGGTTCGGTCATCATCGGCACCAGCGGCAACTGGAGCTTTACCCCGACCGCACCGCTGGATACGGGTGAGCACAGCCTGACCCTGACCGCCACCGATCCGGCGGGTAACGTCAGCGACGCGACGGTGCCGTTTATCATCAACGTGCAGACCACGCTACCGGATACGCCGGTGCTGGCGAGCGTGACCGACAACGTCGGCGCACAGGTTGGCCCGCTCACCAGCGGCGATCTGACCGACGACAACCTGCCCGCGCTTAGCGGCACCGCGCCCGCCAACAGCACCGTTACGATTTATAACGACGGGGTGGCGCTGGGCAGCGTCGTTGCGGATGACGAGGGCAACTGGAACTTTACGCCGACTACCGCGCTGGCGGATGGCCCGCATTCTCTGACCGTCACCGCCACCGACGCCGCAGGCAACGTCAGCCTGCCCACCGCGCCGTTTGCCCTGACCGTTGATGCTACCGCGCCTGGCGTACCGGCGATTGTCACCGTCGAGGATAACGTCGGCACCATTACTACCCCGGTGGCTAACGGCGGCTTTACCGACGATACCCTGCCGCTGATCCGCGGCACCGCCGAGGCGGGCAGCACGGTGACGATTTTCGCCACCGATCAGCAAATCGGCACCGCCGTGGTGGATGGCGCGGGCAACTGGAGCTTTACACCGCTGGCCCCGCTGCCGGAAGGCACCTGGGTGCTGACCGTCAGCGCGGCGGATGCGGCGGGTAATGTCAGCCCGCTCTCTTCGCCGTTTACGCTGACGGTGGATCTCACCGCGCCGGATGCGCCGGAAAACGTCACCACCACTCCCGATGGCACCACCATTTCCGGCACGGCGGAAGCAGGCAGCACGGCGATTGTCAGCGACCGGCTGGGAAATGTCATCGGTAGCGCGCTGACCGGGCCTGGCGGCACCTTCAGCGTCACCATCACCCCCGCGCAGACCGGCGGCGAGCCGCTGACCGTGGTCGCCAGAGATGCGGCGGGCAACGTCAGCGATCCGACCCCGTTGATCGCCTCGGATTCCGGCCTGCCAACGGTGCCAACGATCACCGACATTACCGATGACGTCGGCACGCTGACCGGCAACCTGACCAACGGGCAGAGTACCGATGACAACCAGCTTACCCTCGGCGGCACCGCCCAGCCGGAGGTGCTGGTGACGATTATCGTGGACGGCGTGGTGATTGACAGCGTGGAAGCCGATGCCAGCGGCGCGTGGCAGTACGCCCTGCCCGGCACGCTCAGTGACGGTCCGCATACCTTTGCGGTCAACGCCACCAACGCCATCGGCACCGGCGGGACCTCCTCGCCGGTCACTATCACCGTCGATACCGCTGCGCCGGATACGCCAGCGATTGTCCTGGTAACAGACGATGTGGACGCCCTGACCGGTCCGCTGGTCAGCGGGCAGATCACCAACGACGCGCAGCCGACCCTGAGCGGCACGGCGGAAGCGGGCGCGACGATCACTATTCTGGATAACGACGAACTGCTGGGCAGCGTCGTGGCAGACGCGCAGGGCAACTGGACGTTCACCCCTGCCGCCGCGCTGGATGACGGTACGCACGCGCTCACCGCCGTCGCCACCGATCCGGCAGGCAACAGCAGCCCGGCGTCAGCGGCGTTTACCGTGGAGGTGGATACCCTCGCGCCACCGCTGCCGACGCTGACCAGCGTGGCGGATAACGCCGGAACCGTCACCGGACCGCTCACCGCCGGGCAGACTACCGACGACACCACGCCAACGCTGAACGGCAGCGCCGAAGCGAATGCCACGGTGCTGATCTTCGACAACGGCGTGCAGATCGGCAGCGTGCAGGCCAGCAATACCGGGGCGTGGAGCTTCACGCCGACCAGCGCTCTCGACGCCGGAACGCACAGCTTCACGCTGCGCGCCAGCGATGCCGCGGGTAACACCGGGCCGGAGACAGCGAGCTTCAGCATTGAGATCGCCACTACCGCGCCCGCCATCCCGCTGATTACGGCGATAGCGGACGATGCCGGAACGCTCACCGGGTCACTGGCGGACGGTCAGTTCACCGATGATAATCTGCCGACCCTGAGCGGAACCGGCCAGCCCGCCACGACCGTGCAGATCCTCGACAACGGCACCCCGATCGGCACCGCGCTGGTCGATAACAACGGCAACTGGAACTTCACGCCGTTAACGCCGCTGCCGGACGGCGCGCACAGCTTCACCGCCACCGCCAGCGATGCCGCAGGTAACACCAGCGCCGCTTCGCCGACGTTTGGCATCAACGTGGATACCCTGGCTCCGGCTGCGCCGACGATCGCGTCGGTCGTGGACGGCAGCGGACCGCTCACCGGCGCGCTGGTGCAGGGGCAGACCACCGATGAGACCCGTCCGGCGCTGAGCGGCAGCGGCGAAGCGGGGGCCACGCTGCGCATTCTGGATAATGGCAATGAGATCGGCACCGTCACCGTGGGCGGTACGGGAAGCTGGATTTTCACCCCGGATACGCCGCTGGCGGAGGGGGAACACGCGCTAACCGTGGTCGCCACCGATGCCGCAGGCAATACCGGCCCGGCTTCCGATGCCTTTACGCTGGTGGTTGATACCATCGCCCCGGACGCGCCGGTTATCGTCAGCATTACCGATGATGTCGGCAGCGTGACCGGCCCGCTGATTCAGGGCCAGTCTACCGACGATACCCGTCCGCTGCTGAACGGCACCAGCGAGGCGGGCGCTACGGTAAGTATTTTCGATAACGGCGTGGCGATTGGCAGCGTGCAGGCCAGCGACACCGGCACGTGGAGCTTCACGCCTGACGCCCCGCTGACCAACGGCAGCCATGCTTTCACCGCGTCCGCTACCGACGCGGCGGGCAACGGCGGCCTGACGTCCGGTTCGTTCACGATTGTTGTCGATACCCTCCTCCCTGCCGCGCCGGTGATCGCGCTGGCGACCGATAACGTCGGCACGGTAACCGGACCGCTGGGCAGCGGGCGCACCACCGACGACACCCAGCCCGCGTTCAGCGGCAGGGGCGAGCCGGGCGCTACCCTGCGCCTGTTCGACAACGGCACGGAGATTGGCGTCACCACCGTCGCCAGTAACGGCAACTGGTCATTCACCCCGACCACTGTTCTTGCCAGCGGCCCGCATACCCTGACCGCCACGGTCACCGATGCCGCAGGCAACACCAGCCCGGCGTCCACACCGTTCCTCATCACCGTAGATACCACCGCGCCGGATGCGCCGGTGATTGTCAGCGTGACTGATGACGTGGCGCCGGTCACGGGCGTGGTCGGCAACGGCCTGTCCACCAATGACGCACGCCCGACGCTGAACGGCACCGGGGAAGCGGGTGCCACGCTGCGCATTCTGGATAACGGCACGCAGATTGGCACGGTCACGGTGGGAACGAACGGCAGCTGGAGCTTTACGCCGGGCGTTAACCTCGCCGAAGGCACGCATACTCTGACCGCCACGGCCACCGATACGGCGGGCAACACCGGCGCGGCTTCCGCCGCCTACAGCGTGGTGATAGACACGATTGCACCGGCGGCTCCGCTGGCGGCCATTAATGCCGATGGCAGCCTTATCAGCGGTAGCGCCGAAGCGGGCAGTACGGTGATTGTGACGCTGCCGGGCAACGTACAACTGACCACCACCGCTAACGGCAGCGGCGCATGGAGCATTGCCCTCACCGACCGCCAGACCGAAGGCGAGGCGATTTCAGTGACGGCACGCGACGCGGCGGGTAACGTCTCCGCCGCCACGCCGCTGACCGCGCCGGTCCTGCCGCTCTCCGCCAGCGATAACGTCACCGAACTGGATCTGACCACCGATGCCACCATCAGCACTGAGAACTACAGCGACTACGGCATTCTGCTGGTCGGGGCGCTGGGTAACAGCGCAACGGTGATTGGTAACGATACGGCGCAGGTGACGTTCAATGTCGCCCAGGGCGGCAGTGCGGATATCAGTATTGATTCCGCCGCGACCGGCATTGTGCTGTCGTTGCTCAACACCCAGCAAATCGCGGTGCAGCGCCTCGACGCCACCAGCGGCGCGTGGGTCACGGTGGCGGACTCCTCCCAGCCTCAGTTCGCCGATTTGCTGACGCTGAACGGCAGCAGCGTCACCTTTAATCTCAACGGTCTGACCGGCGGCACGTACCGCGTGCTGAGCTACAACACCAGCCTGCTGTCTACCGGCTCCTACACCAGCCTTGATGTGTCCGTGGTGCAGACCAGCGCCGGGACGCTGAACGGTGAGACGACGCAGGTCGGCAACGTGATCCAGGATATCGATCCGGTCAGCGGTGGCGACAGCGCGCCGAACGGCACGGTCGTCAGCCAGGTCACCAACGCCAGCGGCCAGACGGTGACGGTGGGTGCAGGCGGGGCCAGCATCGACGGCCTGTACGGTACGCTGACCATCAACCCGGACGGCAGCTACAGCTACGCGCTGACCAGCACGTCGCCGACGGTGCTGGGACGCACCGAGAGCTTCACCTATACCATCACCCATAACGGCGTCAGTGACTCGGCGCAGCTGGTGGTCGCCCTCGGCGCGGGCGCAACCGGCAGCACGGTGACGGCGGTCGATAACACTGCCGCGCTGAACTATGAAACCAGCGTCGAGGCCATTAATAACGGGCCATCGTCGCAGGCGGGCTTCTCGGTCGTGGGCATTGCGCTCGGCAACGTGCTGAATGCCAATATTCTGGATAACCTGACCAACCCGATTATCTTTGACGTTGAGGAAGGCTCCACCCGCACGCTCACCCTGCAATCCAGCGTCGGCGGCGTGGCGCTGATCTCCACCTTTGATCTGTACGTCTACCGCTTCAACGATACCATCCAGCAGTTTGAGCAGTATCGGGTCGAGCGCGGCTGGCTTCAGGCTCCGCTTCTCGGCGGGCAGTCGGGGCAACTCACGCTGACGCTGCCGGGCGGCGAGTATCTGTTCCTGCTCAACAACGCCTCCGGCGTCACCGCGCTGACCGGCTACACCCTGAACATTCTTCAGGATCACGTCTACAACGTGGAAAGCCTCAGCGCCGCCACCGCCGGGAACGTGCTGGACAATGACGTTGCGCCAGCGGGGACGCTGCTGACTGAAGTTAACGGCGTCGCGGTCGGCGCGGCGGGGGCCACCATTGAAGGCGCATACGGCACGCTGACCATCGACCAGGCAGGGAACTATAGCTACACGCTGCGCGGCGGCATCGGGGCCGACAGCATCAGCGCACCGGACAGCTTCATTTATACCGTGCGCGCCCCGGACGGCAGCACCGACAGCGCCTCGCTGAACATCACCGCCACGCCGCAGCCGGTCAATGCGGTGGACGATATCAGCCCGCTGTTAACCTTTAATACGCTCCAGGATACCGCCGCCTTTACCGATAATGCGGTGGGCAACGCCACCTGGACCAGTTCGCTGTTTAACACCACCTCCCGAACCGGTAGCGGTATCGTCGAGGTGGCGGCGGGAACGGCGGTTAAAGACGTGGTGCTGCACTTTAACGTCGCCTCCGGTCTGGCGCTCAGCGGCCTGACGGTTAACTGGACCCTGTACGACGGTACGACCGCCATCCGTACCGGCTCGTTCGGCGGCAGCGCGTTGCTGGGTAATAACATCGATGTCGCCTTAAGCGGGCTGGAGCTGCATCCTGGCAATTTCACGCTGAGCTATACCGGCACCATCGGCGCGCTTTCGGTGGGTAATATTACCATCACCCCGCGCGTCACCGGCACCACGTACGATCTCGATAACTTTGAGACCAGCGGCGTGCATACCGTCAGCGGCAACATTTTTGACGGCAGCGATGCAGGCGGCGTGTTGGATCAGCTTTCCACCGTTGATACCCGGTTGACCATGACCGGCTACAACGGCAGCACGACCACGCTCGATCCGTTCGCCAACAGCAGCGCCAGCGGCACCGTGCAGGGGCATTACGGCACGCTGACCATCAACCTCGACGGCTCGTATACCTACACGCTGACGCCGGGGATCGCTACCTCATCCATCACCACGAAGGAGACGTTTAACTACACGCTCAACGATCAGAACGGTCATACGGATAACGCCACCCTGACCATCGACATGGCCCCGCAGTTCGTGAGCACCGCGCAGAACGATACGATCATCGGCACCGCCTACGCCGACACGCTGATCTATCAACTGCTCAGTACCACCAGCGCCACCGGCGGTAACGGCAGCGACAACTGGAGCAATTTCTCGCTGGCGCAGGGCGACAAAATCGACATTGGCGATTTGCTGGTGGGCTGGAATGGCGATCAGTCCTCGCTCGGCAGCTACCTGAACGTCACTACCAGCGGCAACAACACGGTGATAGCGATTGACCGGGACGGTGGCGGATCAACCTATCAGTCCACTAACCTGGTCACCCTGGAGAATGTACAAACCAATCTCGAAGAGCTGATCCAACAAAATCACATTATTACCTGACGGGCACCCCCACCGGGGCGTGCCGCCCCGGTGGGTATGAAGTGACAGGCCTTTAGTTCGGGGCGCATCTCGCCCGAACAGGTGTGAAGTGACAAGCACTTTAGTTCGGAGCGCACCTCGCCCGAACAGGTGTGAAGTGGCAGACACTGAATTCGGGGCGCACTCCGCCCGAACAGGTGTGAAGTGGCAGACACTGAGTTCGGGGCGCACCTCGCCCCGAACAGGTGTGAAGTAACCTTTTCTTAGGGATAAATTATGGGAAAAATACGGCCCGTTGTTGGGTGGCTGGTTAGCTGCCTGTGTCCGTTTCAGCTCTGCGCCGCCGATGCAGTGCCTGTGATTACCTCGACCGCGCTGGCGCAGCAGGAACTTCCGTCGCTGGATGGCGCGGCCCCTCTCGCGCTGGAGACCGCTGCCCCCGGCCTGCTGACGCTGGATAACGCGGTCAACCGCGCCGTCGCCTGGCACCCGTCCATTGGCGAAGCGGTCGGCAAACTGGCCTCGCAAAGCGATCAGGTGGACGTCGCCCGTTCAAAATATTATCCGCAGGTCAACGCCGGAATGAACAACGGCTACAGCAACACTTACTCGGACAGCGGCTTCAGCCCGTCGCTGGTGCTTTCGCTCTCGCAGATGCTGTATGACTTCGGCAAAGTTTCAAGCCAGGTCAGGGCGGAGAGCGCGGGCGTGGCGCAGGAGCAGGCCAACGTGCTGCTGAGTATCGATACCGTCGGCCACGATACCGCCACCGCGCTGGTGCAGGTGCAGACCTGGCAGCAGATGGTGGACATCGCCGAAGAACAGCTCAGTGCCTTGAGTTCCATCGGTCATCTGGCGCATCAGCGCAACGACGAAGGAGCCAGTTCGCTTTCTGACGTGGTGCAGACCGAAGCGCGTATTGAAGGCGCGCGGGCGCAGCTGGTGCAGTACCGGGCCAGCCTTGAGAGTGCCCAGGCCACGCTGATGATGTGGCTTGGCTGGAACAACCTCAACGGCATCAGCAACGATTTTCCGGCCAGGCTGTCCCGCAGTTGTGACGTGGCGCAGCCGGATGACCGTCTGGTGCCGTCGGTGCTGGCGGCGTGGGCGCAGGCTAACGTCGCCCAGGCCAACCTTGATTACGCCAACGCGCAGATGACCCCGACCATTTCCCTCGAACCGGAAGTCCGCCACTACCTTAATGATAAATACGCCAACAGCGCCGAACTGGATCGCACCCAGTATTCCGCATGGGTGCGGGTAGAAATGCCGATTTACCAGGGCGGCGGCCTGACCGCGCGGCGCAATGCCGCCAGCCATGCGGTGGACACCGCCCAGGCGACCATTCACCGCATTCGCCTTCAGGTGCGCCAGAAACTTCTCGAAGCGCGCAGCGAAGCGTTAAACCTCGCCAGCTCGCTTCAGGTCCAGGCCCGGCAGCAGGCGCTAAGCGAGCGCACCCGGCAGCTCTACCAGCAGCAGTATCTGGATTTAGGCTCCCGCCCGCTGCTTGACGTTCTCAATGCCGAGCAGGAGGTTTATCAGGCGCGCTTCGCCCAGCAGCAGACCCTCAACCAGCTTCATCAGCTTCAGCTCAACTGCCTGTATAACACCGGCAAACTGCGCAGCGCCTTTGGCCTGGAGAACCGTCGCATACAGTCCGTGGAGATCCAGCCATGAAACAGGCCGACATTCCCGACGTGGAACCCCTCAGCACCCAGGCGCTGGCCCGCTGGGCGCAGGCGATAAGCGAGATCGCCGCACATTACCGCATCTCCTGCTCGCCGGGCACTATTCAGGCCAACGCCCCGTGGTTTCAGGGGAAAAAATCACTTCCGGCGCTGACCCAGCTTGCGCGGCAGGCCGGGCTGTCTTTCCAGCCGCTGGACAACACCCAGGCGGCGATCTCACGCTGGCGGCTGCCGGTGGTCGCCGCGCTCAACGACGGCCAGCTGGCGGTTATCGGCCAGTTCGACGGCGAAGACACGCTGGACGTCACGTTCATCGGCGACGAACGCCAGCGCAACCGCGTGGCGCTAAGCACCGTGCTTGACGAGATCCGTTACGTGGTCGCCCTGCGCCCGCTTTCAGCCCTCAAAGACAGCCGCGTTGACGCCTACATCTCGCGCTTTCGCCCCGACTGGCTCAAAAGCCTGGTGATGAAAGATCTCCGGCCTTACGGCCCGGTGATGCTGGCGGCGCTGCTGATCAACGTGCTGTCGCTTTCCGGGATCATTTTTTCCATGCAGGTGTATGACCGGGTGATCCCGGCGCAGTCCTGGCCGTCACTTTACGTGCTCTCCCTCGGCGTGCTGATCGCGGTGATCTTCGGCTTTCTGTTGCGCATCGCGCGCGGCAACATTATGGATCTGTTAGGTAAACGCGCCGATATGCGCGTCTCTGACCGGGTCTTCAGCCACGCGCTGCGCCTGCGTAACAGCGCGATCCCCCGCTCCACCGGCAGTTTTATCTCCCAGTTGCGCGAGCTGGAGCAGATCCGCGAGATGATCACCTCTTCCACGATGTCCACGGTGGTGGATCTCCCCTTCTTTCTGCTGTTTATGGTTGTGCTGGCGATCATCGCCCCGCCGCTGGCATGGATCGCCCCGGTCGCCGCGCTGCTGATGATCCTGCCGGGCCTGCTGCTACAAAAACGACTGGCGGTGCTGGCGAACCAGTCGGCGCATGAAGCGACATTGCGCAACGCGGTGCTGGTTGAGAGCGTGCAGGGGCTGGAGGACATCAAGCTGATGCAGGCTGAGAACCGCTTTTTGCAGCAGTGGAATCACTACATCCGCATCACCGCCGAGTCCGGGCTGCGCACACGCGAATTGTCGCAGGGGCTGATTAGCTGGGGGATCACCGTGCAGAGCCTGGTTTACGCGGCGGTCGTGATGTTTGGCGCGCCGCTGGTGATTGAAGGCACCATGACCACCGGTGCGGTGGTGGCAGCCTCAATGCTGGCCTCAAGGATGATTGCGCCGATGGCGAACCTTTGCGGCGTGCTGGCCCGCTGGCAGCAGGTAAAGGCGGCGAAAGTGGGACTGGACAGCATTATGCAGTTACCCAGCGAGACGCAGCGCGATGACAGCCTGGTGCATCAGGAGATTTTCCACGGTCACTATCAGTTTGAGAACGCGCAGTTTCGCTATCACAACGATGACCAGACCATTCCGCTGCGCGTCGGGCGGCTGGAGATCCACCCCGGTGAGCGTGTGGCCCTGCTGGGGCGCAACGGGGCCGGTAAATCCACGCTGCTCCAGGCGCTGGCGGGCGGCGTGGAACTGGCAGGCGGCGAGGCGCGTCTTGACAGCCTGAGCCTGCCGCAAATCGACATGGCCGATCTGCGGCGCAACATCGGCTTTTTAAGTCAGAACGCGCGCCTTTTCTACGGCACCCTGCGCGAGAACCTGACCCTCGGTGCGCCGCACGCCAGCGATGAAGAGATCTTCAGCGTGCTGGAGATCTGTGGCGCGGCGCGCTTCGTTAAAACCCAGCCGAAGGGACTCGATCATCAGATTATGGAAGGCGGCACCGGGCTTTCCGGTGGTCAACGGCAATCGATCCTGCTGGCGCGGATGCTGCTGCGCTCGCCCAACATTGTCCTGCTCGATGAGCCTACCGCCTCGCTGGACGAGCATACCGAGCGCGAGTTTATCCAGCGGCTCGCCGGGTGGCTCGGCAACCGCACGCTGATCGTCGCCACCCACCGCGTGCCGGTGCTCGATCTGGTCGAACGGGTAGTGGTACTGAAGGAGGGACAACTGGTGATGGACGCGCCCAAAGCGCAGGCGCTAAGCCAGAGCCGCAAGGCCACGCCGACAACCGGACGGGAGGATAATTATGAAAACCAGTCAGCATGACGCGGCGTTCGACGACCTCGACGGCAGCCGCGAGAGCGTATTCTCCGGCTCAACCCGCATCATCGTGCTCTGTACTCTGCTCTTTGCGGCGATCGGCGTCTGGGCGTGGTTCGGCGTGCTGGATGAAGTCTCCACCGGCACCGGCAAAGTGGTGCCCAGCTCGCGCGAGCAACTTTTGCAGTCCCTCGACGGCGGCGTGCTGGCAGAGCTGATGGTGCGCGAAGGCGATCAGGTCCAGGCCGGTCAGGTCGTGGCTCGTCTCGACCCTACCCGATCCGAGTCTAACGTTGGCGAGAGCGCGGCGCGCTACCGGGCCTCCCTCGCCTCCAGCGCTCGTCTGTATGCCGAGGTGAGCGATAAACCGCTGGTCTTCCCGAAGGCGTTAAACGCCTGGCCGGAGCTTATCGCCGCCGAGACGCGCCTCTATACTTCGCGCCGCGCGCAGCTTGCCGACGCCCAGACGGAGTTAAAAGAGGCGCTGGCCTCGGTCAATAAAGAGCTGGCGATCACCCAGCGGCTGGAGAAAAGCGGCGCGGCGAGCCACGTTGAAGTGCTGCGTCTGCAACGGCAAAAAAGCGATTTAGGTCTTAAAATCAGCGATCTGCGCTCGCAGTATTACGTCCAGGCCCGGGAAGCGCTCTCCAAAGCCAACGCCGAAGTTGAGATGCTTTCGGCTATCATCAAAGGCCGTGAAGACTCCGTGACCCGTCTGACGGTGCGCTCACCGGTACGCGGCATTGTCAAAAACATCCAGGTGACTACCATCGGCGGGGTCATCCCCCCCAACGGCGAGATGATGGAGATTGTGCCCATTGACGACCGACTGCTGATAGAAGCCCGGCTGTCGCCGCGTGACATTGCGTTTATCCATCCCGGCCAGCGCGCGCTGGTCAAAATCACCGCTTACGATTACGCCATCTACGGCGGCATGGAGGGTGAAGTCGAAACCATTTCCCCGGACACGATTCAGGATAAAGTGAAGCCGGAGATTTTTTATTACCGGGTATTTATCCGCACCCATCAGGATTTTCTGCTCAACAAAGCAGGCCGCCGCTTCTCTATCGCGCCCGGCATGATCGCCACGGTAGACATCAAAACCGGCGAAAAAACCATCGTTGACTATCTGATCAAACCCTTCAACCGGGCAAAAGAGGCGCTGCGCGAACGATAAAACACGCTATACTATTGTTGTAACAAGAAATTGTGTATTAAGTGAGCAAAATTAAACGCTTGCAAAGCGCGTGACAAAACTGGCATAAAACGTCACAAAGCTGTTATACTCGTTTCCAACACATTGGGGCTGATTCTGGATTCGACGGGATTTGCGAAACCCAAGGTGCATGCCGAGGGGCGGTTGGCCTCGTAAAAGCCGCAAAAAAATAGTCGCAAACGACGAAAACTACGCTTTAGCAGCTTAATAACCTGCTAAGAGCCCTCTCTCCCTAGCCTCCGCTCTTAGGACGGGGATCAAGAGAGGTCAAACCCAAAAGAGATCGCGTGGAGACCCTGCCTGGGGTTGAAGCGTTAAAACTAATCAGGCTAGTTTGGTAGTGGCGTGTCTGTCCGCAGGTGCCAGGCGAATGTAAAGACTGACTAAGCATGTAGTGCCGAGGATGTAGGAATTTCGGACGCGGGTTCAACTCCCGCCAGCTCCACCAAAATTCTCCATCGGTGATTACCAGAGTCATCCGATGAAGTCCTGAAAGCCCGCAAGGTGAAAGCCTTGCGGGCTTTTTTGTGCCTTGAATTTGTCCCGCGAAGTCCGAAGAGAACTAATTAAATCCGAACCTTTTAGGCCCATTGATAGGCCCAACGAAAAGTTCTATGGTTTTCGTTGGGCCTAAACGCATGGAGACTCCCCATGGCAAGAAAAACCAAGCCGTTAACTGATACGGAAATCAAAGCCGCCAAACCTAAAGATGCCGATTACCAGCTGTATGATGGTGACGGGCTTACTCTATTAGTCAAGTCCAACGGCAGTAAGCTATGGCAGTTCCGTTACTACCGACCTCTAACCAAACAGCGAACCAAACAGAGCTTCGGTGCCTACCCTGCCGTCTCGCTTTCTGATGCTCGTAAACTCAGAGCCGAATCTAAAGTTTTATTGGCGAAAGACATTGATCCTCTGGAACATCAGAAAGAACAGGTGAGAAATTCTCAAGAGGCCAAAACCAACACTTTCCTGTTAGTTGCCGAGCGTTGGTGGAATGTGAAGAAAGCCAGCGTAACCGAAGATTATGCCGATGATATCTGGCGCTCGCTTGAGAGAGATGTTTTCCCAGCAATCGGTGATATCAGTGTCACCGAGATTAAGGCTCATATTTTGGTTAAAGCAGTTCAGCCGGTTCAGGCAAGAGGTGCATTAGAGACTGTTCGCCGCCTTTGTCAGCGTATTAACGAAGTCATGATTTATGCGCAGAACACAGGCCTGATTGATGCGGTTCCCAGCGTAAACATCGGGAAAGCATTCGAGAAACCGCAAAAGAAAAACATGCCGAGTATCCGTCCGGATCAGCTTCCACAGTTAATGCAAACAATGCGTACGGCAAGTATCAGTGTGTCAACGCGGTGCTTGTTCATGTGGCAGCTTCTCACCATTACCCGCCCTACCGAAGCAGCTGAGGCTCGATGGGATGAGATCGATTTCAATGCTAGCGAATGGAAAATTCCTGCAGCTCGAATGAAGATGAACCGGGACCATACGGTTCCACTATCTGATGGGACTCTCGCTATTCTGGAGATGATGAAGTCTCTCAGTGGTGGTCGAGAATTTATCTTTCCCAGTCGCATCAAACCAACCCAGCCAATGAACAGCCAAACAGTGAATGCAGCACTCAAGCGTGCTGGCCTAGGAGGCGTACTCGTATCACACGGTTTACGTTCTATCGCTAGTACGGCACTCAATGAGGAAGGATTTCCGCCTGATGTCATTGAAGCAGCACTGGCTCATGTGGACAAAAATGAGGTACGTCGCGCTTACAACCGCAGCGATTACCTTGAGCAACGTCGTCCGATGATGCAGTGGTGGGCTGATTTTGTAAGCAAGGCCGACAGCGAATGTATTGTTGAAGCCGAAAAAAAGGAGTTCAAACTTGTGGGTTAAGGTTCCAGCAGGACTAGTTTCATTGGTTTTTCTCCGGGTTAAAGCGCAATGACTTAACCCTGCTCTGCAGGTTTCGTAGATAAATTACAATCGAATTTGCCAATGTGGTTCGTGTTAGAAGCGGATGTTACAAGCAGCATAGGTAACAAATGATGATACGAAGGGCTAGGGCCTCATTCCTGCTACAGATTGGGGCGTTGATGTGAAGTAACCAATACAGTAAACTTGGGATGTCCTTTAGCGTTCAGACGATTACGTCTAGTCGGGTGATTAGCCAGACTCTAACTTATTGTTAAGTTTCGTGGTTGCGGTAGTTGTTCTCCGCAGCCGCTTGTAAACTTCGCGGCTGCGGAGAACAACTACCGCATCCTTTAGTAAAGGGCAGTGGCAAACTGGATATGCAGTTTGCCACATTTTTTTCTGCATGTGTCTATGATTATTCAAGGACTTAGGATGCGCCTCAACCTTTATGCGAAACTGACCGAAATACAATCCCGTAATCGCAGACAAATTGATAGCTTCCTCTTTAACGCGCCTAACCGATATAAAGTGTACAGTATCCCCAAGCGTAATGGTGGGGAGAGAATCATCGCGCATCCATCAAGTGAGCTGAAATCTTTTCAACATAGTCTGATTGATATTTTGGAATCCAATTTTTTAATCCATAAGAGCGCCGTAGCCTATAAAAAAGGTTGGGGAATAAAACATAATGCAGCCTTGCATTCTAATAATCCATATATCCTCAAATTAGATTTTACAGATTTCTTCAACAGTATCACACCAGATCTGCTCTTAATGGCATGTGCATGGAATGGGTACACTTTATCTATTGCCGAGGAAAGAGTCCTAACAAAAAGTTTATTTTGGAATAAAGCTAAAAGCCAGTCAGGTAGGCTTTCTTTAAGTGTTGGAGCTCCTAGTTCGCCACTAATTTCTAATATCGTAATGTATCTCTTTGACGAAACATTCAGCAGCCTTTGTGAGCAACGCGAGATTATTTATTCTCGTTATGCAGATGATCTTACGTTTTCCACTCAACATAAAAACATTTTGTTTAGTTTACCTGATGAAGTAAGAACTTTCCTCAATAAAAACTATCACAATAGAATAACATTAAATGAACGTAAGACAGTATTTACTTCTCGAGCCCATAATCGCCATATAACAGGAATTACACTGACCACTAAAGGCACACTATCAGTAGGGCGAGAGCGTAAGAGATTTATTTCATCTCTAATTCATAAATATAAATTAGGCTTACTTGAACCCGAGATGACCTATTATCTTCAAGGCTTGTTATCATTTGCCATTTACATTGAACCTGAGTTCAGAACCCGAATGTCCAAGAAATACTCTCAAGAAATCATCTTAGAAATAATTAAACTGAGGAAGGAAGATGGAACCTATAAAAAATAAAAAATTTATCAAACTCATATCTAGCTCTCAGAAGGGAGATATCAATGCGTCCTACGAATTATATTCCAACTATAATAGCGGAAAATTTTTGGAGAAGAATAGTAATAAGGCAAATGAATATCTTGATTTGGCATTAAAGCAGTTTCGACAGCAACACATTGAATTATCTCACTTATCCATTCTTAATTTTAGAATTGTAGATCGCCTTAGCTTAAACCTCACCAGCAATAAAATCCAAGTATTAGTTGGTAATAACGGCGCAGGTAAAACTACTGTGTTGGATGCTATCTCTCAAAGCCTTAGTTGGCTTATACAACGGATAGTACACAAAGGTGGGAAAGGTAAGGATATTGATAAGTCTGATATAACCCTTGAGAACAATGATGGTTATAGCTCAATTATTACTGAAATTAAGCTGAGAAAAAATTACAGTTCAAAACTCGAATTGTGCGAAGTTGAGGATGGAAGTGTTGTAAATAAAAAAAGTTATTACAATGACTTTACTAAATTAGGTAATTTATACAAACTAGCTTGCGAGAAAGATGAGCAATTCGAACTACCAATCTTAGCTTACTATGGTGTAACACGTGCGACTGATATACATTCAAAAGATGTGGCGGAATTTGATGAAACATCTTCTATAGAGATTCCTAATCGTTTCGATGGTTATACTAATGCTCTTGCAGGTAAAGCTGATTTTAAAGGATTCTTCCGCTGGTATAAACGTCTCGATGATTTAGTTAAGCACGAAGATAAAAACATTACTCATGCTCATCTGTCAATGCTTGACTCTCTTGAAAAACTAGCAGAATCGGATGAAGATCCTCGAGATTTATTGAATGATTTAATTACCAAGGCTCGTCAAGGAGGAAAAGAAAGTAGCAGTGCAAAAAGGACACAACAAATAATAAATGATGCAGTGTCAATTTTCATGGGTGATTTTAGAAACTTAAGAATTGAGCTAAAACCAACATTACATATTTCAGTTGAAAAAAATAATATAAAAATCAATGTGCTTCAACTATCTCAGGGTGAAAAATCTTTACTCGCATTGGTTCTTGACATCTGTAGAAGAATGATAATACTTAACCCTTTATCAGAAAACCCTTTACTTTCTTCCGGGATCATCTTGATTGATGAAATAGATCTACACCTTCATCCGGAATGGCAAAGAAGTATATTGAGTAAGTTAAGCAATGTTTTCCCAAACTGTCAATTTATTGTATCAACACACTCACCTCAAATTATTAGTGAGGTTACATACGATAAAATATTCATGCTCGGCAGAGATGACAATAATAAATTCAACTGTTCATCACCTAAACAGTCCTATGGTCTGACATCAAACCAAGTTCTCAATGAAATAATGAAAACTGGGATTACTGATTTAGATCGCTCTCCAGAAGTTCAGGAAAGAATTGATAAAATATTTTTGCTAATAGCTAATGGAAAATTTGAAGAAGCGAAATCAAATATTTCTGAAATGGAAATAGAGCTCAATGGAGAGATCCCTGAATTTATTGGTGCTAAACTCGATATAGAAATTCAGGGGTGGGATGAAGAATGAGAGGTATAAATAAAGGAAATGAGCCTCGTTCACTTACCATGTATCGTGCAGCAGGTGGAGTATACGACGGGCATGATTTTACCCCGGTAAAGCATGCGATAAAATTATCCCTTTTGAAGGAGCAGGGGCATCTTTGCGCTTACTGCATGAGTCGAATTGCAATAGATAATATGAAAGTTGAACATTGGGCATGCCAATCCGACAACCCAGCACTTCAGCTTGATTATTCAAATTTGCTAGGTTGTTGCAAGGGAGATGAAGGGGAGAAAGGGGTTAATCAGACCTGCGATAGCCGTAAAGGGAATAGCCCCCTGAAATTTAACCCTAGTTGCCCACAGGATAGAATTAACACAATAATACAGTACGGTGGGCAAGGGAAAATATATTCAACTGATGCAGTTTTTTCGGTACAACTAAATACAGTACTCAACCTTAACAAGGCCCGGCATGTAGGCAATAGATTGCAAGTTATAAAGTGGTTGCGTTCAAAACTTTCATGCAAATCAGGAAGGCGTCGTACTAAGGCTGAAATTAGACGATTATTAGATGAATATATGATTGTTAATGCTCAAGGGCACTTGAGAGTTTATTGTGGTCTTGTTGAAAATTATCTTTCACATAGGCTATGAATGAATTAAGAAAATAATAGATACACATAATAATGATGTGCCTCCGATGTACTAATTGCTAAACGTCTATAGGTTCAACATCAATGGTGTATAAGGTATCCGCGCGGCTGATTAGGGGAAGTTTTGTGCCACATCTGCGTCATGTCGGACATGCACTAAAGTGCAGATAAAGTAAGGAGCATTAAGCTCCTTGCTTTTTTTATAAAATAGTTAAACTATATGATGCTGGCTTGTACCGAAGTTTCGATTACCATCATGGAAATCTTTACTATACTCTTTTGCCAAGTATGCCAATCGTAGCAGAAAGTTATGATAATTGTTATTTTTCACGCTGAGATCTGATCCTACCCGCGTAATGTGGACACGGCCCTAAGCGAGGTTCTGTTTTTCAAATTGTTCCGGGCTGAGACCGCCACAGGCACTGTGACGACGCCACCGATTGTAATCGCACTCGATATAATTAAATACTGCTGTCCGCATTATTTCCCGGCTGGCAAAGTCCTCTCCGTGGATACATTCCACCTTCAGCGTGTGGAAGAAGCTTTCCGCACAGGCATTGTCGTAAAAACTGCCTTTGGCACTCATACTGCCCTGAAGATTATGACGTTTCAGTAAGCTCCGGTAATCCGTTGAACAGTACTGACCACCTCTGTCTGTATGCACGATGACATTTTCCGGACGTTTACGCCGCCACAACGCCATCTGTAACGCATCGCAGGCAAGCTGTGCCGTCATCCGCGAGGACATCGACCGGCCAATGACTGACCGCGACCACAGGTCGATAACCACGGCCAGATAAAGCCAGCCTTCACCGGTGCGAAGATACGTGATGTCACCCACCCACTTCTGATTCGGGCCGCTGGCGTAAAAGTCCTGCTTCAGCAGATTCTCCGACACCGGCAGACCATGCTCACGGTAACTGACCGGGCTGAACCGGCGCGAGGCTTTCGCCCGTAGTCCCTGCCGACGCAGGCTGGCCGCCACGGTTTTTATGTTATACACCAGTCCCTGAGCACGAAGCTCATCCGTCAGGCGTGGCGCACCATAGCGCTGTTTTGCGTCACTGAATGCCTCCCGGACGACGTTATCACAGACAAGGCGGAACTGCTGACGCTGGTTTATCTGGCGACGACGCTGATGCCAGATGTATCAGCCGCTACGGTCAACCTGAAGTACACGGCACATGGCTTTGATACTGAACTCTGCCTGATGTTTTTCGATGAAGACATACTTCATTTCAGGCGCTTCGCGAAGTATGTCGCGGCCTTTTGGAGAATGGCCAGTTCCTCATCCCGTTCTGCCAGTTGACGCTTAAGACGGGCGATCTCAGCGGACATCTCCTGTTCGCGTTCAGAAGAAGATAGCTGATTTTGCTGTTTGCTTCGCCAGTTGTAGAGCTGTGATTCATACAGGCTAAGTTCGCGGGCGGCTGCGGCCACACCAATGCGTTCAGCCAGTTTCAGGGCTTCGTGACGAAATTCAGGCGTGTGCTGCTTACGTGGCTTTTTGGTCGTCGATACAGGCTTTGTCATGTGAGTCACCTCTGGTTGAGAGTTTACTCACTTAGTCGCGTGTCCACTATTGCTGGGTAAGATCAATATACCAACTTACGTTGTTCAGAAACTCATAGCCAGAAGCGGACATTGCAAAGATCAATCGGTGCTAACTCAAGGGTAACAGATCAGAAGGTTGTTACGTTTTAATCACAAAAAGAATAGATTATAATGCTGTGATTATGAACCATAATTGAAGGCTAACAGTAGCCAATGCGGTCACGGTTAGTTAGAACACTGTTATTACAGGACTAATAATGGAAATAAAATGCTTAGACCCTTTGGGAATTAATGGCTACGAAAGAGAAGCTAATGAAAAGCTTGAAGCTACTTTGCCAAATACTTGGAAGGGTTATTCTTCTTTAGAAATGCGCGGTAGACAGAGCAATGAGTTTGAAGGCGATCTAATTTTAATTACGCATGATAGAATCATAAACGTAGAATTAAAAAAATGGTCTGGAAAAATATTCTCTAACGATGGTAAATGGGTTGTGCAGTTCCCAGATGGCCGAGAAGAACACCGTAGTAATGGTGTACGGCAGGCAAGGAGATCGGCTCAAATTTTAGCAACTAAATTGAAAGAAAGGTTAAATAACCGTTTTGTCCCGTGGGTAGATTATTGTGTAGTGCTCTGCGGGTCTGCTACAAAGGATGATCTCCCATCAGATGAACAGGAGTACGTATTTACGTTAGAAGAATTCTCGAAAATTGGCGATGATAAGGTTTACAAACAATACTTCAAAGACAAAACATGGACAATTAAACGTAAGGAAGATGCCCCTAATAAAAACTTAAAGCAATGGGATAAAATTTTCTCTAATAATAGCGCAGATTTCAAAGCAAAGAATTACTCAGTAAACAATTACATACTACAAGGAAAACATTTATTTCAGCACAGAGATGGACTATACGCTGAATATCAAAGTCAACGATCTGATAATCCCAATTATAAAGCTATTATGCGTAGGTGGGACTTCACGTCTCCATGTATCATTGAGCATGCTAAAACACCTGAGCAACGATCGCTCATTGCACATAGAGAAAGTGATGTACTGGGTTACATAAGTAGCCAAGATGAAGACCTCAAGGATACATTCTTAAGACTAGAATATTTACCAAGTGAATTATCATCTGACTTCGTGGAGTTATATGAATGGCCAAATAAAAAAGAAAGACTTGATGCATTCATTAGAAAAAACAATAAAAAGCTTACTGATGAAAATAGACTAAATCTAATTCAAGCTCTAGTCAGTCACCTCGCAAACCTTCATGATATTGAAGTCGCACACCGTGACATTGGCAATCATAGCATCTGGGTGTCATTGCCAAGTAAGGTAGTACTATCAAATTTTCTAACTGCAACATATCCAGACCCACAAAATAAAACAGTATCAAATATCCGTAAAATACTTCAGCACAACCAGGTATCCACACCTGAAGAATTGTTTGAAGATACCGATGGTACCCATTTTACTCGTGATGTATATTTGGCTACCGCCGCTTGCCACTATATTGCATTTGGTAAACCACCAATAAAGGAAGATGGAATTTACCTCTGGCAACCAATTGAAGATAACCCAATTAGCATACAACTTGAGAAATGGTTTGAAAGGGGGTTAGAGCTAGAAGCTGCGGCCCGCTTTAAGGACTTACGAGAAGCCTTAACTGAACTAAATAAGCTATTGAATGTTGGTGAGTTTAGTAGTGAAGATAAATTAGGCTTACTTTCAACTTATCACTCATCAAAAAATATATATGTCAATTTTGGTAATACTAATCATGTTAAGGCTGAAGGAACTTTCATTTTTTTAAAAGCAGCTGATGAATCATTTGGTTTGAAAGCTTGGTTTGGTATCAATGATGTCTCGAATGATGGTGGAGTAAATAATCAATTATTGTCTTTTTTCAACAGACTTGACATCAGGAAAAATGCTGACCTAAAGTGCTTACCAAAAATTATAGATTATGGCCTTAATCCACAAATGACATGTGCTTTTATCCAATTCGAGTGGATAAAAGGCATTACCTGGCAGCAGTTTACAATATCTAGTAGCATTGATATTTCTATATTGAGAATTAAGCAATTATTATCTTCACTAATAAAGATACACTCTGCAAATATATATCATGGAGACATTCATCCTGAGAATATTATCGTTAATGAGAACGGTTTGTTCTTTATCGATATTATAGAGTTCGATGAAAATAAATATACTCCTACTTACGCACCTTCTAACCATGAAAATCTATCTAAGGCGAGTATAGATCGCTACGCTGTGGTAAAAATAATTAATGAATTGGCTAATTTGAAGCAGTTCACACATTTACTACAATATTTAAATGAATTAATTAAACTTCCTGAAATTTCTCACCAAGAAATCATAAAGCTACACGATGAGCTAGAGGATATAATGACGCCTCCTCCTCTAAAACTTGTAGCCACCTATAATGTTTATCATAAAAATCTTCAAATCAAACAAGGAATATTCTTGTCTGATGATGGTAAATATTATTTAGATATTGAAGTAAATAAAGGTAAAGATAACAATCTAGTTTCAATCCGAATTACGGGTGTAAAACATAGATTGAGCATATTAGTGCATCCGGAAAAGAAATTCATTGTATCCGCCAATCTTGATGAAATCAGGCATAATGATTTCATCAAAAACAAAAAGAGATCAACTCTAGAATTAAATGGAGAGATTCTTTTTTGTAAATATCAAAGTGAATCTTCTGAAGATTTTTTTGATATAATTCTTGAAAGCCCTACATACAAAGAACTTTTGAATAACAACATAAATTCCGAAGAGAATAGTTCTAGTGGCGACTTGCTTGCTTTATCTAATATTAAGAGTTCAAAAGTAACAGATGTGAGAGTTGTATGGAAAGCTCTAATTGATACCGAGCATGAAAGTAATCCCAGAGTTGAAATATCTACAGACCCCCGAATACAAGGTGATAAGTACATTTTCCAGTACACTAGTGAAGGTGCTGCTTTAGATTTCAACCTTAATACTGAGCGTGTATTTGTATACTCTGATAGACATGGTGAACTTCGAAGGATTGGAATTATTGCAGATATTGGTCCAAATTCGATGGCGATAAATATCTGGGGTAAAGCTCGAATTGAGCTTGGTGATACCTTAGTTCTTGAAGGGGCATTGTCGGCATCGTCATTAAATAAGCGAAAATCAGCAACAGAAAACCTTGTCAACAATCGAAGTATTATAAGTAATATCGCAGATTACTTCTCACCTGGAGCCAATGTAAAGCCTTCAGAGCATAAAGAGCCAACTGATGCAGAACTCGATTTATATACCGAATTAGATCATGATGGCAATGTGCTCTTTAAGCTAAATGAGCAACAGAGAGATGCATTTAAAGGTTTATATAAATATGGACCTATTAGCTTACTTCAAGGCCCTCCGGGAACTGGTAAGACTGCATTTATTGGATCTTTTATACACTATTGTATTTCAAATGGAGCCAGACGAGTACTTTTGGTGAGTCAGTCACATGAGGCTGTGAACAATGCTACAGAGAAAGTTAGGTCATTATTTGGAAGGAATGATACATCGATAGATATTGTGCGTCTTGGCGATCAGCATGTCCTTTCTGAACAGCTTGATGATGTGGGAGAAAAGGCCCTTCAAGAACATTATAGAGATAGATTTAAAGCTGAATATGAAGAACGCATCGCCAAAGTTGCGCAGGAAATAGGTTTAGATGAGGAGTTTACTCGCATTGCTACTGAGTTTGAAAGATCATTTGGAAAACAATTAGATCGTATTATTTCTCGCATGAAAGATACAGATAGTGATTCGGAAATCGCTTCAATAAAACACATTAAAATATTTCGTGAGAAGCTACCTGAATTCTTCGTTCGCAGAGCAGACCTTGTTCTTAATCTAGATAATATTGAGCTTGCCAACTATCGAGAATTCATTTATTCAGCGTTAGCAAGACACTATGAAATTTTCTCAGAAAACTTAATATCAAAGTTTAATAACATCATTTCTATATCAAATGAGTGGCTGAGTGTTATGGCTTCAAGTCAATCTCAATTCCAAAACTTCTTAGCCAAAACTCGAACATTAGTATGCGGTACCTGTGTTGGGATCGGCCGAAATCATTATGGAATTCAAGAGAGCATTTATGATTTAGTTGTTATTGATGAAGCTGCCAGATCCCCTGCAAGTGAGCTTGCAATAGCAATGCAGGTCGGACGTAAAGTCCTCCTTGTTGGAGATCACAAACAGTTACCACCTTTGTTCAATGAAGAACATATCAAAGCAGCAAAAAGAATATTACCAAATGTTAGCACTGATGAGTTAAAGCGCAGTGATTTTGAAAGAGCCTTTGTTTCCACTTACGGGAAAACTGTTGGCCGATTTTTGAAAGTCCAATATAGAATGATACCGGCTGTTGGAAACTTAGTATCAGAATGTTTTTACATAGAAGAAGGTGGTTTAGAAACTGGTAGAGGTAAAACTAAAAAGGCTTATTTGGAGTTGTTTGAAGATGTATGCACTCCTGTAACCTGGATTGATACGAGTAAAACTAAAAAGAATTCATTTGAATCTAGACCAACTACAAAAAATGCGAATCATAAGAGCTACATTAATAAATATGAAGCAGAAATAATATTGGAACTTCTAAATAAGTTGTCTTCAAACAAAAATTCCGAAGATCTCTTGATTGCAGACAACGATCCTAAAATTGGTATTATTTGCATGTATGGCGAACAAGTTAGATACCTGATTAGAGAAATTAATAGAGTAGCCTGGGCACGAACGTTATTAGAAAGGGGAATCATTAAAGTAGATACAGTAGATAGTTATCAAGGTAAAGAAAACGATATTGTCATCGTTTCCCTTGTTAGAAGTAATTTGAACGGTAGCCAAGGATACGTAGCGTCAGAAAATAGAGCGAACGTGGCACTGTCTCGCGCCAAAGAGGCATTATTTATCATTGGCAATTCTGATATGTGGAAAAATCGTAATGAAGGCTCAGCCTTTGGTCGAGTATATAAATATATTTCAGAACATAATAGTGAAGAATATTCTGTTATCAATTCATCTTCTTTGGAGGCCAAAAAATGAGAATAGCATTAAATAAGGTTTGCTTTGGTCTACCAATGAAGTCTTTTTTTATGGATTACACTGTTAGTAAGAAAAGAGAACTACCTGTAGTTAAAGAGTTCGTGATAAGGCTGATTCATACATTATCCTCAACGACCTTAGATACAATACAAGGTTACTTCGGCCTGACAAATAAAGAGATTCTTGCAATTATAGATGATTTACAAGAAGAAAATCTGATTGAGTGGCATGAAGGGAAAGTGAAGCTTACTTACTATGCGATGAGTAAGTTTACAGAAGAAGACGGAAACCTGAGGCCTACTTTTTTTGAAGTAACCGATGAGACTTCACCTGTTGAGTTTGAACTGTATAGTTTTAGAATATTGTCTAGTGATGTCAGACGTTCCAGTTCACAAGATTTTAATATTTCACTGAACTTACCAGATGAATGTTATTGTAATTTATTGAACAAAGCGCAAAGCGCGTTCGATACTAACTTCAACTTATTCAGAGAACTAGTTCTGAAGGAAGATGTTTTTTCAGAAATAAAAGAACTTTATAAAATAAATCAGGTTACAGATCGATACGATGCGACTCTACCTCTTGAGGTCGAATATTTCATAGACACTGAATCACCAAGTGCTCTGAGAATGGAGTATGCTTCCAAAACAGTTGATGAATGGGATGAAGATAAGTCCTTTTTCTCTATAATGGATTCAACTATTGAGGTTGAGGTGGCGAAAGATCAGCATGATAGTTTTAACGATTATCTTGCTGCATCAAATGATCCATTCCTCATTCAGTATTGGGATGATGATGCTAGAACTCTTGATATTAAGGCTTTAGTTAATCATTATGAGCATGGATTAGCAAAAATAAATGATGACACTTTTATGCTACTTGGTAATTTTTACACTGAAAGTAATAGGGAGCTTTTATCTTATAGGATCAAGTCTATATTTAAAGATAAGCCAGAGAGTTCAGGTTTGATTTGGCTCACAAATTCAGAATCTAAAACATGGGGGAAAACCACTGATTTAAATAAATTAATAGATGAAATCTACGCCTTTTTCGACAAAAGAAAGAGTACATCAAAAGTTGTATTAGGCATGACTTGTAATAGTTTTCAAGAATCGATTGCGCTAAGTAATAATTTTTGGAAGTTATCTAATGTCGAGCTACTGGACCTCCCTATTCAATATGGTGGTGAGGATGCAGAATTTTTAATTATCCCTGGTGTGCTGGTCGCAAGTTTATTCCATTTTAAGTTGAATGATAAGCGGGGAGTTTCTCTTCCGGTAGGATACGTGAGTTTTGAAAATAAAGTAATTTCAGACGTATCGAATAATCTTCTGAATTGGACTATACTTCAAACCAGTTATAATGACTACTTTGAGAAAAAGGATGTAAAGGAAGATCAGAAAGTCAGAAATAAGTATTTCATCCCAATACTTCAGCAAAAACTATAGTGTAGTAGAGACAATTCAATCACAAAGCAAAAGCTTTATACTCAGTGACATACTGAACCTGACCCAGCGTTCTAGGGTCAGGTAAATAAGTCATATCTCTTTCTATCTTATTTTATTTAGTAGGACTAGTTTATAAATGTAACATATCCATACGAAGTTAACTCCCCCTCTTCGCTAATGGAAGAGCCTCGTACTTCCCTTCAAGTGCCATGAGTAGATTGTGCGAATGTATGAAGGTACTGGATACCTAAAACTCCTAAGTAGATCTACAAAATATTGTCTGTTGATTAGGTTGAGCATAAAATACTCGTTCAATTTTAAGTGGGTATTTGTAGGGAATACTCCCATACCGCGTCCTATTTTCGTGTGCCGCCACAATCCCATAACACTCACATTGAGCATGCTGCAGAGCGTCACCAAGCATGTTAGTATCATGCGTAGTATTGTGGCTCTGTTTTAGGGTTCCTATTTGAACCCTAAAATAAAATAACCTATGAAAAATACAATAATATCAAATAATTGCAAAAACAATCACAGGGACGCCAGCTCGGTGATTACCAGAGTCATCCGATGAAGTCCTGAAAGCCCGCAAGGTGAAAGCCTTGCGGGCTTTTTTGTGCCTGTTGTTGTCCGAGGGCACCCGGCTAAATCCGGTGATTATTGGTATACGGTAGGATGTATATCTGAACACGTATACCGATTAATGAAGGAGCGGCCATAGTGGCACGCGCCCCCTGACCAACACTGAAGTTCTGCGCGCTAAAGCATTAGAGAACGATCTAACGCTGCATGATGGTGATGGGCTTTTCCTCGAAGAACTGCTTCTGACTTAAGGTTTTATCGACAATGCATATCACCTCTGGATGTTCTCTTTCTGAAGAAAAATTACGGCAAAGTGCGAGCAACTCTGATTTAATTAATAGTTGTATCAACTACCGGTAAAATGTTTGTTATGAAGAAGCTTCTATCCTCCTACTGCAAAATCGCAAATGAAACGTCTGGCTTGATAGCCCTGGGAATTTTACATTCTGTAGTGATGGTGGCGGTTCTAAGACAACAGGAAGTAAAAGGACCTGACTGGCATCCGATCATCTTCTGGGGTTTGTTATTGGCTTCTACGCTGGGGATGATATTCACAGCATTTAGTGCGGGTTATGTAATCTTTTCATATCCCGGTCTAAGGAAAGTCGAAAGGTTATTGATTCTGGTGCTCTTCGAACTGGTCTTCATAGACGTACTTCTCTCTGCAGTTATCACAGTAAAATCCTTATAGTGTTTGTCCTCCAGTATTTTTCATGGTTAATGATGCTGGGTTTGTTTTAGCGTTTTGAATGCGATTGATGCCAGGCTAAGACACTTTATTCCACGCACCTTCTGACCGTCATTCTGGCAATTTACAGTAATCTTTTGTCATTCAAGAATTGCAGCGGTGGAATATCATGGCATTGGGTCAACTTCAAATTTTTATAGATCATATCAGAGAGCGAACATGATCATCATGCAGGCGCAGGCTAAAACCAGAGATCGTTTCCTCGCTCCTGACAGACAACGAATACCCACTTAATGGCTACTTTGTACCAGAAAGTGGGCTTTGCAAACGCAGGAGTGTGTTAATCATCAGGGAACGGCACATCTATGTTATCGAAACATAGAGAAATAATTATTTGGGAGCCGTTGCTTAACCCTGAATATCATTACCAGGCAAGAGCACCACTTTCATTCGCGAAGAAACCGGTTGGCCCGCTATCTTCCAGTAATGCAAACTTTATTGCTATCTTTGCTGCCATTTCAGGAGATCTGTCGCCGTAATGATTCGTTGCATCTGTTGCAGTCAAGCCCGGGCAAATTGCATTTACCTTAATATTGCGTTCGGCGAGTTGCTTTGCATAACTGAGAGTTAAAGCATTCAGCGCCGCTTTTGATGCCTGATATGTTGGCATATACACGTCAGCATACATCCAGTCAGATTGGGTACGTTTTGTAAAAGAAGAAAGAACAGAGGATACATTGACAATTCGCGGATGCTCAGACTTTTCAAGCAATGGAATCATCGCGTCCGTCAACGCAGCAGTGCCCACCACATTAGTTTCAAACGTCCTGGACAGTTTCTCTCTTAAGGGGATATCAGGATAGAAATCCAGACTGATACCCGCATTATTGACCAAAATATCCAGATGTCCGTATTTTTTATGGATAAGCGAAACAAGATTATCAATGGTTGTCTGACGGGTAGTATCCAAATGAACTGCCTCTACAGAAATATTCTGTGTAAGGATACTATTGGCAATCTCATGCCCAGTCTGTAAGTTACGAGCGCCCAGCAGAACTTTGACGCCTTGTTGAGCAAGTCCCTGTGCTATTGCTCTTCCAATACCTCTGGTTGCGCCGCTAACGAGTGCGATGGGTTGATTATTATTCATGATATCTCCATTTAGTTTTGCGTAATAAAATGCTCACGACTCTTTGGTCAATTTTTTTCGATGAAGATAAATAGATATAATTAATAATATCAGGACAATGGATGGTGCAATCATATGTGAATATTCACTGTGATAAACAACAGTAATAATGGCTGAAGACATAATACCTACAGCAATAATACTTCCGGCTAACCGACTGGCTTTCCTTAACATCAGGATGGCCGCCGCCAGTTCAAGGAATCCCGTTATAAAATGAAACCACTGTGGATAGCCCCATCTGGCGTAATCATCCATAATGGTTTTTGGCGCAATGATATTACCAGTTGCACCAATTATAAAAAACACGACTAAAGCATAAGCAAGCAGCTGCTTTGCACTTATCTTACCCATTGTCCGTATCCTTAATTGTGGCTGACAGGAATAGCATTACTCCCATAGTAACAGTGCTGTTATCTTGCTCTTCAGTGGTTAAATATCCGCCAGTTAACATCTGCATTTGTGTGGTTGCAGTAACTGTATTAATGAACGCATAGGATAAAGCTGATGCATCAAGATCTTCACGCAGTTTGCCTTGATCCTGTTGGCGTTTGATCCATGTTTCAAGTATCTGCTTGGCATTATGATGACCAGCGAGCCAGATTGCGCGAGAAAGATGTGGGAAACGTTTACCTTCAGCAATCATAAGGCGGTGTAGTTCGAGCGTCCGGGGTTGTTTAATAATGCGAAGGAGTTCATGCCCGAATTTTTCCAATGTTGATCTAATGCATGTATCCGACAGGACCAATGATTCAAGAGGGGCCGCCAGCTTTTTGCATTCTTCAGTTATAACTGCAGAAAATAGTCCCTCTTTACCGCCAAAATGTGAATAAATATTACGTCGTGATCCACCGACCTCTTGGATCAGGGTATCCATAGAGGCTGCTTCATATCCGTGTTCAAGAAAGAGCTTTGTTGCTGAGTCGGTAAGCTTTTTGAGGCGTTCCTTTCCTTTAGGGCCCAATGCTTGTCCTGGGGAAATTGAGCGTAATGTTTCGATTTTTCTCATAAATGAACATAACCTTTATGATTAATGGTACGGTAACATACCATACCAAAATTCCTTTTAATGAGTAAAGTGAAAGAAGCAATGTCTGTTTAACGCGACTATGCTGGGGGCGATCCTTCCAGTGACGTCTAAGTAGTTTTGTGAGGTATGGGATACGTCTGGCTTTCTTTGCTGACAAGAGATGCAAGGCTTCAATATTCTTCAGTCCATACCCTCAATGGACTCTCGCTGTCTGCCCCTGCGCAAGCTCATCAAACAACTTTAGCTATCCCACCGCCTGATGAAGAAGTCACCAGGCATGCCCTCTGCCTTGTTATAACGTAGGCCGTCCCGCCAGATAGCATCCAGCCAGCGCCTGGCGGGCTGGTGTAAAAGCTATTACCTCATTCCACCCATAATGAAACCGCCATCCACCATAATTTCCTGTCCTGTAACATAACTGGCATCATCAGAAAGTAGCCACGCAACTGTCCCTGAAATGTCATCAGGTACACCATTGCGTCGTAATAATGAATGTGAAGCGAGCGCGTTGACGATATCTTCAGGTAGCTCTGATGCTACCATCGGGGTAAGATCGAGACGCACAGCTAAACCTCGACAACAGACTTTCGTGCTGGCTCAGAACGTTGACAATGAAATATGCAGCACATCGAGACCAACGTCATACGCTGCATGGAAAATAAAGGCTCCCAGGTTTACAGCTTTGAATAATGCGGGCCGCTAAAAACCAGGCGGTCTGTGCCTTAATTAAAATGCGCACTCCCACCTGTTAATATCAACAGGAGTAAGTCAGGCATATTCCAGCCTTCAGATTAACGTCCTCTTTGAATATTCCCGATTCGCAACAGGGATATCGACACGCGCAACGCCTGTATTCCCTCACCGCCCCAAAAATCCCTCCTATAATAATCTGTAAACACTCACTATTTTTATTCCAACCGATAAGGATCTTCCTGATGTCATCACAAAAAGTTGCTGTCATTATCGCCGGGGGTAGCGGCATGGGGGCGGCGGCCGCGCGTCGTCTGGCGCAGGACGGGTTTAAGGTCGCTATCCTCTCCTCCTCCGGTAAAGGCGAGGCGCTGGCGCAGGAACTGGGCGGCTTTGGCGTCACCGGGTCGAATGAGTCCAGTGCGGATTTGCAGCGGCTGGTCAATGGCGCGGTAGAGCGCTGGGGAAGGATCGATGTGCTGGTGAACAGCGCCGGGCACGGGCCGCGCAAGCCGCTGCTGGAGCTGACCGATGAAGAGTGGCACAAGGGCATCGATGTCTATCTGCTGAACGTGATCCGCGCCGTGCGTCTGGTCACGCCGATTATGCAAAAACAAAAATCCGGGGCGATTATTAATATCTCCAGCGCCTGGACCTTTGAGCCAACCTCGCTGTTTCCGACCTCCGCCGTGGCGCGCGCGGGGCTGGCTTCGTTTGTGAAGCTGTATGCTGATACCTATGCCGCCGACAATATCCGCATTAATAACGTGCTGCCCGGCTGGATCGACAGTCTGCCGGGCACCGAAGAGCGTCGGGAGAGCGTGCCGCTGGGGCGCTATGGCCGGGCGGAAGAGGTTGCCGCGACGATCGCGTTCCTCGCCTCCGAGGGGGCGGCGTATATCACTAACCAGAGTATCCGCGTTGACGGCGGCCTGACGCGCGCGGTGTAAAACGCGATGAGGAATCAACCGATGCTAAAAAATCTGCTTCTGCTGACTGCCGCGCTGACCTTCAGTTCTGCCACCCTTGCCAGTTCAGATGAGGCGTGGGCGGAGGATGCCAAAGCGATGAAGGCGGCATGCCTGAAGGCCAGCCAGCTTAAGAACCCGACGGTAATCAGTGAGATCATGATGTTTGATGATAGCGTGGGCTACTCCGCGCTGGCGATCGGCGGGCGCTATCCGCAGCCGCAGATGAAAAAACAGCGCGGGCGTGAGCTGTGCCTGTGGCATCGCGCGTCGAAAAAGGCGCAGATCGCTGAAGCCGATACGTTATTTAATCTTAAACGCTAATCCCCGGCGGAGTCTCACCAGCGAGGCTCCGCTTATCCCACCGCGTAAACTCTCGCCAGATGTTATAAATCTGTAACAAATATTTTCTACCATAGCCGCATCTTGTGTCTTTATTGCAAATCGACAGGAAGCCGCTATGAGCAGACCGTTAAAATCCGTATTCAAACAAGAACACAGTGAAGAGATCAGTAACCCCAGCGCTAACCCGGCGTTCTCAGAAGTCGCCAGCGTGTTCCTCTCCCGCCGCCGTTTTTTGCAGATGGGTGCGGTGGCCGGTGCCGCCGTCTCGTTCCCGGCGCTTCTGCACCCGGAAAATGCCTTCGCCGCTTTGACCCGCCCTTCCCCGCTGGCAAAAGCGGTGTCGCTGGGATTTAGCAGTATTCCGCTATCAACCGACGATACCGTGATCGTGCCGGAAGGCTATATTGCGCGCCCCTTCTACCGCTGGGGTGATGCTGTCGGGCTGAAAGGCAATCTGCCGGCGTTTAAAGCGGATGCCAGCAATACCACCGAAGAGCAGGCCGCGCAGGCGGGAATGCATCATGACGGAATGGCCTGGTTCAGCCTGCCGCGCGGGGAAGATAATCCCGCGCACGGCCTGCTGGCGCTGAATCATGAATATATTGATAACGGGATGCTGTTCAAAGACGGCGTGGCTAACTGGAGTCGGGATAAAGCCCTCAAAGGACAGAACGCGATGGGCGTATCGGTGATTGAGGTGAAAAAAACCGGCAACGACTGGCAGGTGGTGCGCCCTTCCCGCTATGCCCGGCGGATCACCGTTAATACGCCGATGCAGTTAACCGGCCCGGCGCGTCATCAGGATCTGATGAAAACCGCCGCCGACCCGCAGGGAGAAACGGTGCTCGGCACCATGCAGAACTGCGCTAACGGTTTTACACCGTGGGGAACCTACCTCACCTGCGAAGAAAACTGGTCCGATATTTTTGTGAAAAAAGCGGAGCGCAACGCGCTGGAAAAACGCTACGGCATAAGCGACAGCGATGCTTCCTACCGCTGGAATGAAGTGGATGAGCGTTTCAGCGTCGATAAAACGCCGAACGAACCCAATCGCTTTGGCTGGGTGGTGGAGATCGACCCTTACGATCCCACCTCCACCCCGCGTAAACACACCGCACTGGGCCGCTTTAAACACGAGGGCGCGGCAGTGACACTGGCGGCCGATCGGCGCGTGGTGGTGTATATGGGCGACGATCAGAAGTTCGAGTACATCTATAAATTCATTTCGAATGAAAAATATGCCGCCGGTAATCGCGAAACCGGGATGCAGCTGCTGGAGTCCGGCACGCTGTATGTCGCAAAGTTCAATGAAGACGGTAGCGGTGAATGGCTACCGCTGGTGTTTGGTGAGAACGGGCTGGATCAGAGTAAAGGCTTTGAGAATCAGGGCGATCTGCTGATCAAAACCCGTCTGGCTGCCGATGCGGTGGGTGCCACTAAAATGGACCGGCCGGAATGGATCGCCGTCGATCCGCACAGCGCGGGCAGCGTCTACTGCACGCTGACCAACAACAGCGATCGCGGGATGGAAGGCAAAGCGCCGACGGATGCCGCCAACCCGCGCGCCGCCAATTTGTTCGGCCATATCATGCACTGGAATGAAGAAAACGGCGATCCGGCAGCCACGCGCTTCAAATGGGATATCCTGGTGCTGGCCGGTCGCACCGACAGTACCGATGCTAAAGCCAAAGGCTCGATGCAGGGCGCGGAGTTTGGCAGCCCGGATGGATTATCATTCGACCATCGTGGCGTGCTGTGGATCCAGACCGACGTCTCTTCCAGCACTATCAACCAGAAAGATTACGCCGGAATGGGCAATAACCAGATGGTGGCAACCATTCCTGGTACCAATGAATACCGCCGTTTCCTGACCGGACCGCGCGGCTGCGAGATCACCGGCATTGCCTTCACCCCGGATAACCGCACGCTGTTTATTAATATTCAGCATCCCGGCGAAGGCGGCGAGGACGTAACCGATCCGGCAAATCCACGCGCGGTATCAAACTGGCCGGATGCCAACCCTGACGGTCGCCCGCGCTCGTCAACGGTGGTGATCACCCGCGCCGATGGCGATGTGATTGGGTTGTAGGTCTGATGCGGGTTTTTGCTCGGGGAGAGGGAACCGACCGGAGACAGGCTGAGCGACTTTCCTTTAACAGGTAACAGGGAAACGCCATTTTCCCCCTCTCCTGAAGGAACTCATGCCGATCCGCCAGGGCACAACACCCCGAACCGCAAAAACAAATATGGCCCCGACGCAGCGGGGCCATATCATGCTCGTCATAATTCAGGTCGCAGGTACGTTGGCTTTCCTGCAAGCCGAATCAGTGTAGACGGGCATTTAACCGGCTAATTTTATTGCGGAATACGCAGTACCTGACCCGGGTAAATTTTTTCCGGGCTTTTCAGCATCGGTTTATTGGCTTCAAAAATCTTATTGTACTGGTTGGCGTCACCATAAACCTGTTTAGAAATGGCACTTAGGGTATCGCCGGATTTTACGGTGTAGAATTTGCTTTCCTGCGCCGGAGCGGAGGTTTTGACCTGATCGTCAACGCTGGCGATCCCGGCAATGTTCCCCACGGCCACCAGCAGCTTCTCTTTCGCTTCCTGGCTCAGACCGTCGCCGGTCACGGTTGCTTTGCCATCGGCAATCTGCACATTAATTTTATCGGCATCCGGGATCCCGGTTTTGCTCAGGTGTTCCTGCACTTTTTTTGCCTGATCGTCATGATGACCCGATACCGCATCCCAGAGTTTCTCGCCAGCATCTTTTACAAAATTAAACAGTCCCATTTTTACCTCGTTATATGCAGTGAATACGATCAAAGTGTAGCAGACGATATTTATTTATCGGCGCTGATACCGTTGTGATTTAAAGTTATAATTGGCTTTATCCGATTTTTTATCAGTTTATTCTTATAAAGATTATTCTTATAAAGAAGAATATATCCAATACGTAAAGCATGAGGTGCAGCAACATTATTTGCCGCCGCGCCCGGCTATTTTTCCAGATGGCTTACGCGTACTATTGCGGGTTTCTGTTTTTTATCCAGGCTGCCGCTTAGCGTCAACAGATGATCCGGTTTGACCTCGCGCCCGTCAAATACGCTGGGCGGAATTTGCACGTCTATCTCGCCACTTTTATCACGGAACAGGAAGCGATCTTCACCGGTCTTTTTCACCAGATTACCCCGGAAAGAAACCGATGCGCCGTCATGCATCTCTTTCGCTTTTTCAATGGTTGAAATACGGGCATCTTCCACTCCCCGGTAGCCGTCATCGATGGCGTGCGGCGGCGGCGGTGCGTCACCCGGTTTCAGGCCACCCTTTTCCTCAGCATGAGCGCCCACGCTCAGCAGCGAGCCGAGAAGAATTAAGATCGCTTTTTTATTCATCCGAGCCTCTCCGGTTACAGGTCTTAAGAATTAAGCCTGGCAGCCAACCGTCATTCTTGCAACATGCGGCCTGCCCCGGCTGGTAAACGAAGCGGCAAAGCGTTTTTTATTCCTCCGGGCCTCTGCTGAACTATATTTATCCATAGCTTATGGTTAATCTGAATTTAACCGGGAACAATGAAGGTTATAATGAATAATTCCGTAAACACCCCTGACACTGCACAAAATGATGTTTTCCAGCTTAGCGTGGAGCAAATCGCCGACCGCCTGGGAAATCTGCTTAGCCAAAAAAAATTACGCCTGACCACCGCCGAATCCTGTACCGGGGGGCAAATTGCCACCACGCTTTGCGCTGCTGAAGATACCCCGGAATTTTACGGCTGCGGGTTTGTCACCTTTACCGACGAAGCAAAAATAAAATTGCTGCATGTGCGCCCGCAAACGCTGGCGGAACATACTGCGGTCAGTCAACAAACGGTTGAGGAAATGGCGCTGGGAGCCAGGAAAATCTCCGGCGAAGAGTTGGCGGTTTCCGTCAGCGGTTACGCCGGGCCGGAAGATGGCCCTGACGGCACGCCCGCCGGTTTTATCTGGTTTGCCTGGTCAGTGCTCGACCAGCCGGTATTCAGCGAATCGCATCAGTTTAGCGGGGAATGTGAAGAGGTCATTCATGAGGCAGTGAAATTTGCCTTAGCTCGCCTGCTGGTGCAACTGGAGGCGCGCTAAGGGAAACTCTCCGGGAAAGCGCCCGGAGAGCCAATATTAGTTACGTGTCTGTACCCAGAAAGCGTGAATAAGCCCCGGAATATAACCCAGCAGCGTCAGGATGATATTGAGCAGGAAGGCCCAGCCAAAACCTTTGCCAATCAGCACGCCCAACGGGGGAAGAATAATCGTAATCACTACGCGCCAGAAACCCATAAATACTCCCTATAAAAAGTAGATCATTGTAAAAAAAGAGATTTGTCTCTAAGAGTAGACAGTGTAGTCAAAGCCGCCAGCAGCGCTTCGTCTTTTTACCCTCTTTTACCTTCCTGACTTTCCTGTGCTAATGTTTACACGGATATAAAGCAAAAATGGAGAGTAAGTATGTTCTCAATCGGCGATATTGTTCAGCCGCGCATTGGCGGACAAAAATTAAAAGTGATAGAAGTTCACGAAGACCAGATTGTTGCCGTCCCGGCCAGTAATGAGCAGGGTAGTAAGGTAACGCTGAAGGCCGCTGACGTTGTACTTTATACTGAAGACGGTGATTTTGGCGTGTGCTGAAAACCAGCAGGAACCTGCCCGCACGACGCATTCATACATTCCCTCCCCGCTCTGTTGTTGCTGCCTTTACAACGCACGCTGACCGTCGCTGCACCCTGAAGGTACTGACTGGTCGTTCCGGGTGCACAGACAGGGACTCATTCAATAACGCGCCGATTTCCGCCCCCAGCGCCAGATCTTCTACCTGAACAAAATATTGCTGGCGCACATGCCCCTGCGGAGAATGTGACGTGAATTTGAGGAACCCGCCAGGCCCGCCCCCGGCGGCACCGACCGTTTACGGCGGCTAAAACGTCCCCGCCGCCGTTTTTTCATGCAGTTTGCCTGCATAGCTATCCGTTACCTTTGCTAGCATTTTCCTCTGGTAAAAACGCAAAGCACGCATGAAAAATGCTTTGCCCTGGGTTTTACCCGTCCGCCCGCGATCCTGTGCTAAAAAATGTGAAACAGAACCTGCCGCTTCTCATCAATAATATTAATGAATTCTAATTAACACATTGATTTAAATAACTTTATAAACCTGAAGCAACGAAAATAGCGAAACGAACAAAAAACGCACACCCGCAAAGCGATTTATCCAAATAAAAGCAATAAATAAAAATATTTCACTAGTTGTGAGTTTATAACCAGGCAGATAATCTATATCCAAAGCGTCATGCATCGTAAAACGCTGCGATGAAGCCCGTTTACCCTATTTATCCCCTACTTTTTCAGGAGCCGACAGATGTTCTCTGCGCAGTCACGCCTGCGTCACGCGGTTGCAGACACCTTCGCGATGGTTGTCTACTGTTCCATTGTGAACATGCTGATCGAGATATTCCTCTCTGGAATGACGTTTGAGCAGTCGCTTTCATCGCGGCTGGTCGCGATTCCGGTAAACATTATCATTGCCTGGCCATACGGGTTTTATCGTGATGCCGTGGTGCGCGCTATGCGGCGGATAAGTCCGGCGGGATGGATAAGAAATCTGGCGGATATTCTGGCCTACGTGACGTTTCAGTCGCCGGTCTATATCGCGATTTTGCTGACCGTTGGCGCTGGCTGGCCGCAAATTGTGGCGGCCGTGAGTTCGAATATCGTGATATCCATGCTGATGGGGGCGGTATACGGCTACTTCCTTGATTACTGTCGCCGCCTGTTCCGCGTGAGTGCCTGCCAGCAGGCAAAAGCCTGACGTGAGACGACCGGCGCTGCCGGTCGTTAGTTCACCTGATAATCCCCGAATACGCCCTTCACAAAACGCTCAAGCGCCATTCGCGAACTGAAACCGTGAGGAATACCGTAGTGTTCATGACGGGTGCCTGCCAGATACAGTGGAAATTGCTGATAATGATCGCAGGTTTTTATATCCGAGGCCGGATCCGCAAGCGACATGCAGCGTTCTTTCAGGGTCGGATGAACAATCAGCGCCGTTCGGCCCATCCGCGCTTCGCGATTGACATACACGTAGTCATCGCCGCGCTGATAACCATAGGTTTTTTGCGTCACCACATCCATTGTAAAGCCCATTCTCTCAAGAACGCGTGCCACCTCATCGGGTCGTAAATACATAATTTTTCCTCGTTATCTTTTACTGCATCGCAACCTTAACGTATTCAGCATTGTCCTCGCTTTCAGAAAAGTCCATAAAAGCGTCTTTCGCGCTGCGTTTGATTTCAGGGTGAAAAAAGCTGGTCTACACTTAAACCCACATCGAAATCAATGGAGGATCCTATGTTTAATCGACCGAACCGTAACGATGTAGATGATGGCGTGCAGGATATCCAGAATGACGTTAACCAATTAGCGGATAGCCTGGAGTCGGTACTGAAATCCTGGGGCAGCGATGCCAAAGGTGAAGCGGAAGAAGCGCGTCGTAAAGCGAAAGCGCTGCTGAAAGAGACGCGTGCGCGCGCTCAGGGCCGGACCCGTACAGGTCAGGCCGCCCGCGATGCCATCGGTTGCGCAGAATCGTTTGTCCGTGATAAGCCGTGGTGCAGCGTCGGCTCTGCCGCTGCGGTAGGTATTTTCGTCGGCGCACTGCTAAGCCTGCGTCGCCGTTAATCAGCAATCCGGTTTGACCAAAACCCTCGCGCCTGCGGGGGTTTTCTTTTTTTAACCCCCTTCGTTTTGCGCAGACCAGTCACAGCGCCCTCTCCCACGCTACGTTCATTAGCCAGGCAAAACTTATCTAAAAATACTATATCTTGTATGGTTGAACTTTTAGTTCTCTACATCTAGTATCTCATCTTATAGAGCAACACATATTCCGACGCACATCCTGCGCCGCCACTCTCATTCTAAATGGAAATACGAATCATGAGCATTATTATTTACACTCGAAATGATTGCGTTCAGTGCCATGCCACTAAACGGGCGATGGAAAGTCGCGGGCTGGCTTTTGAAATGGTCAATCTTGACGTTCAGCCGGAAGAAATTGAGACTCTGCGCGCGCAAGGCTTCCGCCAGTTACCGGTGGTGATTGCCGGGGAAACCCGCTGGTCCGGTTTCCGCCCGGATATGATTAACCGCTTAAGCGCCGATCCCATTGCTGCCCGCGCATGAGCACCCTCGTCTACTTCTCCAGCAGCTCAGAAAACACGCAGCGCTTTATTGAGCGGCTGGGGCTGCCTGCGATTCGCATTCCGCTGAATGAGCGTGAACGGATCCGGGTGGACGAACCCTATATTCTGATTGTGCCGAGCTATGGCGGCGGTGGCACCGCTGGCGCCGTACCGCGTCAGGTGATTCGATTTTTAAACGATCAACATAACCGTGCGCTGATCCGTGGGGTCATCGCTTCCGGCAACCGCAACTTCGGCGAGGCCTATGGTCGCGCCGGGGACGTGGTAGCGCAGAAGTGCAATGTTCCCTGGCTCTACCGTTTTGAGCTGATGGGCACCCAGCGTGATATCGACAATGTGCGAAAAGGAGTGAGCGAATTTTGGCAACGACAACCGCAGAACGTGTAGCGCAGGCCGGACCGGATCACCATGCGCTCAATGCGATGCTGAATCTGTACGACAAAGACGGCCGCATCCAGTTTGAAAAAGATCATCAGGCGGTGGAGGCGTTTTTTGCCGCGCACGTTGTGCCGAATACCGTTTCGTTCCCGAATCAGGATGCCCGGCTCGACTGGCTGGTTAGCGAAGGATATTACGACCAAAGCGTACTGGCCCGTTACGACCGCGCTTTCGTGGTGGATCTGTTTGCTCACGCCCACGCCAGCGGTTTTCGCTTCCAGACTTTCCTCGGCGCGTGGAAGTATTACACCAGCTACACGCTGAAAACCTTCGACGGCAAACGCTACCTTGAACACTTTGAAGACCGCGTGACGATGGTGGCGCTGACCCTGGCGCAGGGCGATACTGCGCTGGCGCAGCAACTGACCGATGAGATGCTGGCCGGACGCTTTCAGCCCGCGACGCCGACGTTCCTTAACTGCGGCAAACAGCAGCGCGGCGAGCTGGTTTCCTGCTTCCTGCTGCGCATTGAAGATAATATGGAGTCGATTGGCCGTGCGGTAAACTCGGCGCTCCAGCTCTCCAAACGCGGCGGCGGCGTAGCGTTTCTGCTCTCCAACCTGCGCGAAGTGGGCGCGCCAATTAAGCGCATCGAAAACCAGTCTTCCGGGGTGATCCCGGTAATGAAAATGCTGGAAGATGCGTTTTCCTACGCCAACCAGCTTGGCGCACGTCAGGGGGCGGGCGCGGTGTATCTGCACGCCCATCACCCGGATATTCAGCGTTTTCTGGATACCAAACGGGAAAACGCCGACGAAAAAATCCGCATCAAAACGCTCTCGCTTGGCGTGGTGATCCCGGATGTCACCTTCCGGCTGGCGAAAGAGAACGCGCAGATGGCGCTGTTTTCACCGTATGACGTGGAGCGCATTTACGCGAAGCCGTTTGGCGATATTGCGGTCAGCGAGCTGTATGACGAAATGGTCGCCGATCCGCGCATCCGTAAAACCTACATTAACGCCCGCGATTTTTTCCAGACGCTGGCGGAGATCCAGTTTGAGTCCGGCTACCCGTACATTATGTTTGAAGACACGGTGAACCGCGCGAATCCGATTGCCGGGCGCATTAATATGAGCAACCTGTGCTCGGAGATTTTGCAGGTGAACAGCGCGTCCACCTACGACGAAAATCTGGACTACGCCCGCACCGGGCACGATATCTCCTGTAATCTCGGCTCGCTGAATATTGCGCACACCATGGATTCGCCGGATTTTGGCCGTACCGTGGAGGCGGCAGTGCGCGGCCTGACCGCCGTTTCCGACATGAGCCACATCCGCTCGGTGCCGTCGGTGGCGGCAGGCAACCAGGCGTCGCACGCTATCGGCCTGGGACAGATGAATCTGCACGGCTATCTGGCGCGCGAGGGCATCGCCTACGGGTCGCCGGAGGGACTGGATTTTACCAACTTCTATTTCTACACCATTACCTGGCACGCGCTGAATACGTCCATGATGCTGGCCCGCGAGCGCAATCAGCGTTTCGCCGGGTTTGAGAATTCACGCTACGCCAGCGGCGACTATTTCCGCCAGTATCTGGAAGGCGAGTGGCAGCCTGAAACCGCTAAAGTCCGCGAACTCTTTGCCCGTGCCGGTATCACCCTGCCGACGCGCGAAATGTGGCAGCAACTGCGCGATGACGTCATGCGCTACGGCATTTATAACCAGAATTTGCAGGCGGTGCCGCCGACCGGTTCTATTTCCTATATCAATCATGCGACCTCAAGCATTCACCCGATTGTGTCGAAGATTGAAATCCGCAAAGAGGGCAAAACCGGGCGCGTGTATTACCCTGCCCCGTTTATGACCAACGAGAATCTGGCGCTGTTTCAGGATGCCTATGAAATCGGCCCGGAAAAAATTATTGATACCTATGCCGAAGCCACCCGCCACGTCGATCAGGGGCTGTCGCTGACGCTGTTCTTCCCGGACACCGCCACCACCCGCGATATCAACAAAGCGCAGATTTACGCGTGGAAGAAAGGCATCAAAACGCTGTACTACATTCGCCTGCGCCAGCTTGCGCTGGAAGGCACCGAAATTGAAGGCTGCGTATCATGCGCACTGTAAGGAGAAAGGGATGAGCCGCCTGTCGCGCGTCAGCGCCGTGAACTGGAATAAACTCCAGGACGATAAAGATCTTGAAGTGTGGAACCGTCTGACCAGCAACTTCTGGCTGCCGGAGAAAGTGCCGCTGTCCAACGATATTCCGGCGTGGCAAAGCCTGAATCCGACGGAGCAGCAGTTGACCATCCGCGTGTTTACCGGCCTGACGCTGCTGGACACCATCCAGAATACCGTCGGTGCGCCCGCGCTGATGGCCGATGCCCTGACGCCACACGAAGAGGCGGTGCTGTCGAACGTCAGCTTTATGGAGGCGGTTCACGCCCGCTCATACAGCTCGATTTTCTCGACGCTGTGTCAGACGCGGGACGTTGACGCGGCCTATCTGTGGAGCGAAGAAAACGCCCCGCTACAGCGTAAAGCCCAGCTTATTCTGGCCCATTATCACGCTGACGAACCGCTGAAAAAGAAAATCGCCAGCGTCTTCCTGGAGTCGTTCCTGTTTTATTCCGGCTTCTGGCTGCCGATGTATTTCTCCAGCCGGGGTAAACTGACCAATACCGCCGACCTGATCCGGCTGATTATTCGTGATGAAGCCGTTCACGGTTACTACATCGGCTATAAGTATCAGAAAGGGCTGGAAAAAGTCAGTACCGGGGAACGTGAAGCGCTGAAAAACTTCGCCCTTGATTTGCTGATGGATCTCTATGATAACGAACTGGCGTACACGCTGGATCTGTATGCCGGGACCGGGTGGGAGGACGATGTGCAGGCGTTTCTGTGCTACAACGCCAACAAAGCGCTGATGAATCTGGGCTACGAACCGCTGTTCCCGCCGGAGATGGCGGAAGTGAATCCGGCGATCCTCGCGGCGCTGTCGCCGAATGCCGATGAAAACCACGATTTCTTCTCCGGCTCCGGCTCGTCTTATGTGATGGGCAAAGCGGTGGAAACTGAAGACGAAGACTGGAATTTCTGATCCCAGGGCTGCCGGGCACGTCATCTTACCCGGCAGCAAATTGTTATTACGGTGTATTCACTACCGGCTGCGCCGCCCGGCGCTCGGCCAGCAGGCGATTAATTTCAGCATGTTTGTCTTCCGTGAAATCAAAAAACCACATGATGATCATCCGCAGTACCGATCCCACCGCCGGTAGCAAACTAATGCCAAAAAACAGGCCGCTCAGTACCGCCGGGGTTTGCGTAGCCGCCTGTGGAACATAATCAATCAGCGTCAGATAAACGCCAATCAACCCGCCGCCGACCGCCACTGACATTTTGCCGGTAAAGGTTTGCCCGGAAAAAGTAATCGCTGCACAGCGTTTATGGGTGTGATATTCCGCATACTCAATGGTATCGACGATCATCGCAGAGGTAAAAACCCCGTTCATGGTCATAAAGAGTGCGCTAAGTCCCAGCAGAATAAACAACAGCGTCAGGCTGTGATAGCCACTGAACCACAATATAATCCGCACCACCACATCCAGTGCACAAATCACCAGAAACAGCGTGCGCTTCTTATAATGGCGGGTTAATACCGGTGCGAATAAACAGGCAAGCGCTGCCACCATACCTATAACCCCGATGACTGCCTGAAGCCCTACGTTGCCAATATTATAAATAAAAAAGTAGATATAAATCCCGTTTGCCATATTGTGCAAAATACAGCAAAAGAAAGATGCTAATACAATAAACAACGGCTTGTTATGCCAGAGATTACGAAAGGTGTCACGCATAGTGACTTTTTCGGCGCTGGGCGGCACGCGCTCCTTAACGTTAAAGAAGCCATTAAGCATTAATAACATGCCAATGATCATCATCACCAGCACCGCCAGAAAATAGCCGTGATCGGTCGAGTACGGGGCGAAAAATGCCGTCAGGCGGGGAAAGAAAATATTGGCACACGCGCAACCCGCATTAACGCCCAGCACCGCTGCCGTCACCGCCTTAGTTCGCTCGCGCGGTTCATTGCTCATCACCGATGAGACTGACCAGAAAGGGATGTCAGATATCGCGTACAGCGTGCCCCACAAAATATAGGTCACGCCAGCGTAAATTATTTTGGTGCTGACCGGCGCATCAATATTATAAAAAGAGGCCAGCGTCATGATGGTGATTAAGAATGGCGCGATGAGCATGAAATGACGAAATTTACCGAAACGACTGTTCAGCGTGTCCATAACACTGGCAATTAACGGATCGTGAATGGCGTCCCAGGCTCTGGCAATCAGAAATATAGTACTGGCTGCCAGCGCCGAAATGCCCATCACATCCGTATAAAAGTAATTAATAAATGAGCCAACCAATCCAAAGCTAAAACATTGACCTACGCCGTAACCGAAATAAGACCATAACTCTTTTTGAGGTATCTTTATTGCCGTAGACATAGAAACTCCTTACTGCCCCGGTAGAAATACCGGGGAGTATTAATATGAAATATTATTTTTTCTTAATGCCGTCAGAAACGTGGATGCAGACCAATGCGGGAAAGACGTGATACCAGATCCATTTCCGCTTTGCAGAACGGAATGCCGTGCTCATCAAACACATCGTGGAACCACAAGTGCGAATAATCCCGACGCTCTTTTACAAAGATCGGCCACGGCATGTAGGTTTGGGTTTTACCGCGCACCAGCCCCCACTGATAGGGCACCACATTGCAGCCATGCATCAGCGGCAGTTGCCCTTCAAACGTCCCACCAACCTGGCGCGCCAGCCACTCGGTGCAAAACAGCGGACGGCCGAACTGCTCTACGTAACGAATTACCCGCACCATTTTTGCCGTGCCGATATAAGCGTGAAAACTTATCACGTCGGAAAGCGCCAGCGCCGCCCGATCGATGGGGTGGTCATACAGCGTTTCGTCCGGCTGATCCGGGTCGAGCGGCAGATGCCATGCGCCGACGGTCAGCGGCTGGGAGGGATCTTCGTCCCGCGCCCATGCAAAAGTTTTGGTCATCAGCTCCAGCGCGAAGCGTTCCAGTTTTTCATCGTACAGCACTTCTTCAATCCCGCTGGCGAAGGTGCCACGGTTGCCCGGCTCGTTATATAAATCCCAGACGAAAATACGCTCATCGTTGCGGAAGGTACCAATAATGTCGCGCACGTAGCGCTCGATTTCCGGCCATACTGCATAATCGCAGACTTTATCGCGTCCCGGACTGGCGGCCGCCTGGCTGTTGTGTTTGCCGGGGATCGGCGCTTTTTGCGGACCGAGATAAGGCTCGTCGCCGGAGAATCCGCAGTCGTCCATCAGCGTCAGCATGGTACGAAAGCCCCGTTTTGCCGCGATAGTCAAAAAAGTATTGATGCGGTCAATCAGGCCGTCGCGGTCATGCTGCCAGACGATAAACGGCAGGTTGATTCGCAGAGTGTTGTAGCCGACGTCCGCCGCCCAGCCCAGCTCCTGTTTGATGGTCGGCGCATCAAAGGTTTCCGCCTGCCAGATATCCGTCCAGTTAATGGCGGTGCGGGGCAGATAGTTAAAGCCGCACATCCACCCCTGCTGTTGATACCAGCGGTTTGCCTGTTCCTGACTCCATTGTTGGCGCATATTTTTTCCTTCAGTAGGTTACGTAATAAATATTAGCTAATAATTATTACTGAAGGCGCGCCATCGCAAGCGGTGGCTAAAATATTTACAACGTGGATCACAATTTTTCGCTATAACTCCCCGCGCCCCGCCGCCGTCACTACGCTGTGGTATAGTGCCCAAAGCAGAGGTAAACACTGGCGAACAGGATGAAAAAGAAAGAGAAAATCACGATGACCGACATTGCTCGTGAAGCGGGCGTTTCCCAGGCAACGGTGTCGTTAGTGCTGAATAATTCCCAGGCGATCAAGCTGAGCGACGAAACGCGCCAGCGGGTGATCGAGACGGCGCAAAAACTGGGCTACAAAAAAATCCCGTCGCCGCATCAGCATGAAGGTCAGGAAGGGATCGCCATTTTGATCAACTCCATGCCCGGCTACGATCCCTTCGTTGACGCGCTTAACCAGGCTCGCGATGCCGCCTGGCGCAATGATGTCTTGTTGACGCTGTATGATTACAGCGATGATGTTGACGTCGCCCTGGACATCATTCGCCAGCTCACGCAACGCGGCTGCGCCGGGATTATTCTTGCCTCCCCCGTCACCAGCGCCATTAATTTTTCCCTGTTTGATCAACGCACTTCTGTGCCGCTGGTGCTGCTGAACGTTTACGACAAAAATTATCCGCTGCTTCCCACTTTTCTTCCTAACGATTACGCCAACGCGCGGCAAATCACCGGGCATCTTATCGCTCAGGGGGCGCGCAGGATCGCGCATATCACCGGCGAATACTGGATGGACGCCACCCATCACCGCCTGGAAGGGTATAAAGATGCGCTGGCCCAGGCTGGCATCCCGTTCGATCCGGCGCTGGTGGTCAGCACCAACTGGAGAATAGACGAAACGCATCGCGCCACCCGTCAGTTAATGACGGCCTCCACGCCGCCGGAAGCGATTTTCTGCGCCAGCGACTGGATGGTATTAGGCTGCTATCAGGCGCTGGCAGAATTGCAGATAAACATTCCCCAGGACGTGCTGGTGGCAGGCTACGACGACCAGCGTTTTGCCAGCCAGGTGATCCCCCAGTTGACCAGCGTGCAGCTCCCCTACGCGGAGTTAGGCCGTCTGGCGGTTGAGTATCTGTGCGACGGGGAAGACGCGGCGACACAGGTGACCATGGCGGGTAAACTGATGGTGCGCGATTCCACCCGACGTTAAGAACATTCTCAATTATTCGGCAGGTTATATTTCCATGAAGCCTGCCCGGATATTTCTCAAAGACTGCAGAATTATCACACAAATATTTCAGTTTGCGATACAGTACATATTGTTGTCCCCTTTCGTTTGAATCATCCGATTTCAGGCGCGATTTTGCTGTGGATCGCAAAAAATATCACTTTTATTCAATTAGCTCTCAGCCCTTATATCACGGGAACATCCCGCCGATCCTGACCACGCAATATCCGTGCCAGGCGCAGCGAGAGGGTTGTCACAGATTCTCAGTGTGCTAGGGTATATTGCGGTGATTATTTCTTACAGGTAGCAAATCGACAAAATTAAATAACGGGAATCCTTTTATTGCATGGCAATTAAATTAGAAGTTAAGAATCTATACAAAGTATTTGGTGAGCATCCCCAGCGTGCATTCAAATACATCGAAAAAGGACTTTCGAAAGAGCAAATTCTGGAAAAAACGGGGCTATCGCTTGGCGTTAAAGACGCTAATCTGGCCATTGAAGAAGGCGAGATATTTGTCATCATGGGATTATCCGGATCGGGTAAATCCACAATGGTACGCCTTCTCAATCGCCTGATTGAACCCACCCGTGGACAGGTGCTGATTGACGGCGTCGATATCGCCAAAATCTCTGATGCCGAACTCCGCGAGGTGCGCAGGAAGAAAATTGCGATGGTATTCCAGTCGTTCGCGCTGATGCCGCACATGACCGTGCTCGATAATACCGCTTTTGGTATGGAGCTGGCGGGTCTGGGTGCGCAGGAGCGCCAGGAGAAAGCGCTGGACGCGCTGCGTCAGGTGGGGCTGGAAAACTACGCGCATGGCTACCCGGATGAGCTTTCCGGCGGGATGCGTCAGCGTGTCGGCCTGGCCCGCGCGCTGGCTATCAATCCTGATATTCTGTTAATGGATGAAGCTTTCTCTGCACTTGACCCGCTAATTCGTACCGAAATGCAGGATGAGCTGGTGAAATTACAGGCGAAACATCAACGGACTATCGTCTTTATTTCCCACGATCTTGATGAAGCGATGCGAATTGGCGACCGGATTGCCATTATGCAAAATGGCGAAGTGATCCAGGTCGGCACGCCGGATGAAATTCTGAATAATCCGGCGAATGATTATGTGCGCACCTTCTTCCGTGGCGTGGATATTAGTCAGGTATTCAGCGCGAAAGATATTGCCCGTCGTAGCCCGGTTGGTTTGATTCGCAGAACGCCTGGTTTTGGCCCCCGTTCGGCACTCAAATTACTGGAGGATGAAGACCGGGAATATGGCTATGTGATTGAACGCGGCAATAAATTTGTTGGCATTGTCTCCATCGATTCGCTGAAAACGGCATTACGCCAGCAGCAGGGGATCGACACGGCGTTAATCGACTCCCCGCTTGCGGTGGATGCGCAAACGCCGCTCAGCGAGTTGCTCTCTCACGTCGGTCAGGCACCCTGTGCCGTACCGGTGGTGGATGAAGAGCAACAGTACCTTGGCATCATCTCAAAACGGATGCTGCTCCAGTCTTTAGATCGCGAGGGGGCTAACAATGGCTGATCAATCAAATCCGTGGGATACCGCACCTGCCGCCGACAGCGCGGCACAGGCGACCGACAGCGCGGCACAGTCCGCTGATGCATGGGGTTCACCGACCGGTGCCCCTGCGGACGGCGGCGGTAGCGCCGACTGGCTCAATAGCGCGCCGGCACCTGCACCGGAACATTTCAACATTATGGACCCGTTCCATAAGACGCTGATCCCGCTTGATAGCTGGGTAACACAGGGCATCGACTGGGTGGTCGTCCACTTCCGCCCGGTATTCCAGGGCATTCGTGTGCCGGTGGATTACATCCTCAACGGCTTCCAGCAACTGCTGCTGGGGATGCCCGCGCCGGTGGCGATTATTGTCTTCACCCTGATTGCCTGGCAGATTTCCGGCCTCGGCATGGGCGTTGCCACGCTGATTTCGCTTATCGCCATTGGCGCGATTGGCGCGTGGTCGCAGGCGATGATCACGTTAGCGCTGGTGCTGACCGCCCTGCTGTTCTGCGTGGTGCTTGGGCTACCGCTGGGGATCTGGCTGGCGCGCAGTCCACGGGCGGCGAAGATTATTCGTCCGTTGCTGGATGCGATGCAGACTACGCCAGCGTTTGTGTACCTGGTGCCGATCGTCATGCTGTTCGGGATCGGTAACGTGCCGGGCGTGGTGGTCACTATCATCTTCGCCCTGCCGCCCATTGTGCGCCTGACCATTCTGGGGATAAACCAGGTGCCGGCGGATCTGATCGAGGCTTCGCGTTCCTTTGGGGCCAGCCCGCATCAGATGCTGTTTAAAGTTCAGCTCCCGCTGGCGATGCCGACCATTATGGCAGGCGTCAACCAGACCCTGATGCTGGCGCTGTCGATGGTGGTGATCGCCTCGATGATCGCCGTAGGTGGTCTGGGTCAGATGGTACTGCGCGGCATTGGCCGTCTTGATATGGGTCTGGCCACGGTTGGCGGCGTCGGGATCGTGATCCTCGCCATCATCCTTGACCGCCTGACCCAGGCCGTCGGCCGCGATTCACGCAGCCGTGGTAACCGTCGCTGGTATGCCACCGGCCCGCTGGGTGTCGTCACCCGTCCTTTCATCAAATAACGATGTCATTTGCCCGGCGGCAACGCCGGGCCTGAAATACCTCACTTAATCAAAAAGGAACAACGATGCGACATAGCATGATTTTTGCCACAGCCTTCGCCACCCTTGTTTCCACCAGCACGTTTGCTGCCGATCTGCCGGGGAAAGGCATTACGGTTCAGCCGGTCCAGAGCACCATTTCTGAAGAGTCATTCCAGACGCTGCTGGTCAGTCGTGCGCTGGAAAAACTGGGCTACACCGTCAGTAAGCCCAGCGAAGTTGATTACAACGTCGGCTATACCTCGATTGCCTCCGGCGATGCCACTTTCACCGCCGTAAACTGGCAGCCACTGCATGACGATATGTACGCTGCCGCTGGCGGTGATAAGAAATTCTACCGCGAAGGCGTTTTTGTTAACGGTGCGGCGCAGGGTTATCTGATCGACCGAAAAACGGCTGAACAGTACAAAATCACCAATATTGCCCAGCTTAAAGATCCGAAAATCGCCAAAATTTTTGACACCAACGGCGACGGTAAAGCTGACATGATGGGCTGCTCACCGGGCTGGGGCTGTGAAGCGGTGATTAATCACCAGAACGAAGCGTTCGATCTGGCGAAGACCGTTAACGTGAGCCACGGTAACTACTCAGCGATGATGGCAGATACCATCACCCGCTTTAAAGAAGGCAAACCGATTCTGTACTACACCTGGACGCCGTACTGGGTGAGCGATGTGATGAAACCGGGCAAAGATGTGGTCTGGTTGCAGGTCCCGTTCTCCTCCCTGCCGGGCGAACAGAAAGGGATTGATACCAAACTGCCGAATGGCGCGAACTACGGCTTCCCGGTGAATACCATGCATATCGTGGCGAACAAAGCCTGGGCGGAGAAAAACCCGGCGGCGGCGAAACTGTTCTCGCTGATGAAACTGCCCCTGGCGGATATCAACGCGCAGAATGCGATGATGCATAACGGCAAATCATCAGAAGCGGATGTGCAGGGTCACGTTGACGGCTGGATCAAAGCCCACCAGCAGCAGTTTGACGGCTGGGTGAAAGAAGCGCTGGCCGCGCAGAAGTAATATTTATAGGGGATTGGGAGGATGCCGTGGCTTGTACTCTCCCCCTCTCCCTAACCCTCTCCCTCAAGGGAGAGGGGACTGCCTGGCGTGGTCATTGGGTTGGTCGCCACCCTCAGGCCGGGTAATCCCTATCACTCTGCCCGTGGCACTAACCACTCCCTCTCCCGCCGGGAGAGGGCCGGGGA